>JAZQHC010000038.1:0-45391 GCA_045540335.1 Eubacteriales bacterium | reverse complement strand
TGTTTGCGTAAACGGTAACAACGCTTGCGACGAAGAAGCAGCTCTTGATAACGAAATCGATATCACTTGGTTCAACTAATAGATATCGTATAAATTTCTACGATAAAGCCCGTGTGTTTCAAACACACGGGCTTTTTTATTTAAAAAATCCTATAATTTTTTGCCGTTTGCAAATAAAATCGGCGCACATGATTTGTCTATCAAGCGCGCCGTTAAATAAATATAATCAGTTTGTATAGTTATCGAAATAGCCTTGAACGAGGACAACGGGCGTTCCTTTATCGCCGCTTCCTGATGTTAAGTCACAAAGTGAACCGATAAGGTCTGTAAGTCTTCTTGGGGTCGTTCCTTGGGAAACCATTTGACCTACAAGGTTTGAATCCTTCTTTTTTATATAATCGGATATTGCTTTTTTAAGTGCATCGCCGGAAAGATCTGCAAAATCATTGTCTGCAAGATATTTCAATTTAACTTCATTAGGTTGACCGATAAGACCTGCGGTATGCGCAGGGGAAACAACGGGGTCTGCCAATTCCCAAATATGGCCAACAGGGTCTTTAAATGCGCCGTCGCCATATATCATTACCTCTACGTTTACACCTGTCGCAGCTTTTATTTTAGCTTGAATTTTTTCTACAACGGGCATACAATCTCTGGGGAAAAGCTTGATAGTCTCTTCCGTTGCTTTATTTGATCCAAGCAAGCCGTAATTTTCGTTGTAGCCGCTATTGTTAACAGGGGCGGTAAGTATTTCATCAAGGCAGAAAACGCTTTCAGCACCCGCTTTTATAAGTCTGCGCTTTGTTCTTGCGCGAGAGTGAATATCGCAGGCTAAAACGTTCTTTGCATAGGGAAGTATAGCCCTGCAATCGTTGGCAAGTATTATTTCCGCTTCGCAGCCGCATTCTTGAATAAGGTTTTTATAATATTCTACATAGTCAACGCCTGTGAAGGTGTGTTTAACGTATCCGAAAAGCTCTCTATACTTTTCTTCCGTAAGAACGTCTTTCCAAGGGTCAACCCCTTTTTCATCTAACAGATCATCGTCGAATAAGTGGTTACCCACTTCGTCGGCGGGGTAGCTTAACATAAGGGTGATCTTTTTTACACCCATTGCAATACCCTTTAAGCATATTGCAAAACGGTTTCTTGAAAGTATAGGAAAAATAAGGCCGATGTGCCCGTCGGGGAATTTTGTTTTTACATCTTCCGCGATTTGTTCTACGGTTGCATAGTTGCCCTGTGCACGTGCAACAACTGCTTCTGTAACTGCGATAACATCCATATCACGCAAGGGAAATCCTTCTGCCTTTGAAGCATCAAGTACGCTTTGCGCAACTATATCCGCGATATCATCACCCTGTCTGATGATAGGCGTTCTGATACCTCTCGAAACTGTTCCCGTAAGTCTTTCCATAGTTATTACCTCTTTATATAAAATAATTTTAATTAAAGTATTCAAGCGCTGCATTCATATGCGCAAGGAAATATGTAGGCCTTTTAGTTGCCCAATCGTTTAATTTCAACATCTGCTTTTTCCAGGTGCGAAGCGAATAAGAAGATTCTATATTGCCGCGCCATCTGTCGAGATGATCTGAAACCAAGGGGTTCAGCACGTCTGAATGCATTTCAAAAATGTCTTTTAAATATGATTCTGCTTCGTTTGATGCAAGAAGTTCGCAATACTTTACGAAATCGGCGCGGAAAGAATCGTTTTTAAGACAGAATGCCAATAAACCCTTTAAATACAACGGATCTGCATAGTTTTCTGTATAAACGTATTCGCCGCTGTAATAGTTTGCAAGCACGAAGTTGAAGGTATCCATATCAGCCTTTGTATATAATTCGGGCAGCAGATATTGCGATTCATATCTGCCGAAAGCAAAATCGCAGTCGCGCATGGCAAAACGCCATTTGCCGTCTGCATACGTGTCAGCGACGGTATTTTCACCTGTGTAGCACCAAAGCTTAAGGTTGTTGTGCGCCCAGTCGGTGTTACATATGAACATGTTTAAAGCTGTGTATTGAATGAAATTTTCAAGATCTATTTTCGAAGAAACCTCTGTAAAGACTTCTTCGTATTTGTCTTCTGTGCAGGTTATTGCACGTTTGCACATATCAATATAATTATCCAACGCTTCTTGTGAGCCTGAATCTACTTCATAGTAGAACCACGCGCCGCAAAATCTTCCGCATTGAACCTCATCCCCGTGATCAAGCGTGCATCCGCGGCTTGTATCAAGCTCGGACTTTACGACGGTTACGTTTTCCTTGTCGGCAATGCCGTACATATTGGAAACGTAGTCTTCATCTATATCTTCCTTCATGTCAAGCAGGCCGTAATATTCGCCGTTAAGAAACAACGTAACGAAGCAGGAGGCCTGGCTTGCAACCTTTGGTGCGTATTTCATGGCAAAGAGATTTGCCGCAGCATCGCGGTTGTTCGTTATGTTTTCCGGGTTGGTGCTGTTCAAAAACGAGTCGTTACCACCGTTTCTTAAAACCAATCTGTCAAATCTTTGCAGCTTTTGCCCTGCGGTTTCGCCAACTTCAACGGTTCTGCCATCGAAAAACCCGTAATCAAACGAGCCGTTGCCGTTATACAGCATTTCGTCGTAATAGCCGTCGCGGCGCGCAACGAGGCGGAAGGATTTAAAAGCAGAAGAACGGGAGGATCCGCCGAAGATCCTTAAGCCTGCATCTTGCGAGATAACTTCTTCACCGTTTTTATCAAAAATCTCAACGTGGCACACCCTTTCCCAATCCTTGCCGGAATTAAGGTAGTTGGTGATTATTCCTTTTTCGCCGTATAAATTATCGTTGTCGGTAACTATTGAAACTACGTAAGGCGCGTCTGTTTTTTTACTGCCGCTTTTGATATACGTGTTTGTTTTTACCCTTCCGATGTTTTTGCCGTTTTTGTCAAAGCATGCAACCCTTATAATATCGCATGAACTATCGTTTAAAACCGTAACCTCAAACGATGAGGTGTGCTTTTTATCAGTGCTTTTGGGAACGTTTCCATCAACGGTGTACGTCATAAATGCACCTGAGGGGGCGTTTTCCGGCAAAGAAACAGTTATAATCTGCTTTTCGGAATAGTACCCGCCGCCCAAAGAAAAATCAGCATTAACGTAAAGCGATTCTTCTGTTGAAGAGCTGTTTTGTGATGTTGTAATATTTGAAGAATCGTATTGTACTGTCGTATCTTTTCCTGAATTTGACTGTGTTGTACAGGAAGAAAGTATCATAAGTGCGCAAATTGCAGATGATAAAAATCTTTTTTTACGGTTCATATAAGATTCCTTTCTGATGAAAACATCACTTTTACCAACTTAATATGATATCACTATTTGTTAAATATATCTACGTTCATTTATTAAATTTTTTATATAATATGGATTAACGGCGATTTTGTAATGAAATTAACGATAATTTTACACCCAATGAGTGATATGGGCAAAAAATACAGATACAATTAGAAAAGTAAATTTCGGAGGTAGAGTTTTGAATATAAATGGATTAGATCTTAAAAATGCAAAAACTGCATTTCTGTGTGTGGGTACAGGTGCAACCGGGTGTAAATTTTATGCATTTGCGCTTGAAAACGGTGAATACAAGCTTCGCTTTGAAACAGACGGCTTTATAGGCCGCGGCGGTATATATCCTTCTTGCGACAAATACGAGGGCGATGGAAGAACGCCTGAGGGAATATATGAAATAGGCGAATGCTTTGGAAACACATACCCTGATTGTGATATGAAAGTACCATATACTGTGATTACAGATGACGATTATTGGGATGGCGATAGCGAATCGGAAACGTATAATTTGCACGTAAAGGGAAGTGAAAAAAGCAGTGAATGGCTTAAAAGAGGGCAATACGAGCATTTAATAAAATATACCGAATCGTATAAGTATGCTGCTATGATAAATTATAACGTATCACCTGCCGTACCCGGCAAGGGCTCTGCAATTTTTCTGCACGTTCCTTCCAAAGGTGCTACTTCATCTGCGGGGTGTGTTGTAATCCCCGAGGCGTATATGCTTAAAGCACTTGAAATGATAGAAGAGGGGACTGTCATAATTATCCAAAGGGGGAAATGCGACATATGAAGGCGATGATATGCCCTTCTTTAATGTGTGCTGATATGTTTAATTTGGCAAAAAGTATTTCAGAGCTTGAAAAATGCCATGCAGACTTTTTACATATCGATATTATGGATGGGGTATTCGTTCCCAACTATACACTCGGTACTGATTATATTAAAAATCTGCATTCTTTTACAAAAATACATCAGGACATACATCTTATGATAACACAGCCCGAATTAAAGCTTGAACGGTTTGATATAAAATCGGGCGATTGCGTAAGCTTTCATTACGAGTCAACGGGAAATGCCGATAAATGCATTGAATATATAATTTCAAAGGGGGCGAACCCCATTCTTGCAATAAATCCCGATACGGATATTTCCGTTGTTAAACCGTATTTAAAAAAGCTTTTCGGTGTTTTGGTTATGACGGTTTTTCCCGGGTATGCAGGGCAAAAGCTTGTTGAAGGTGCTATTGACAGAATTCAAAAAATGAAGGATATGTGTATTGCAGAGGGGTTTGAAAATATGCACATCGAGGTTGACGGTAACGTAAGCTTCGAAAATTCTGTTTTGATGCGCCAAGCCGGGGCGGATATGTTTGTTGCGGGATCGTCAAGCGTTTTTACATCTAAAATGATGCTGACGGACGCTTACCGTAAATTGCTTGAATGTATTAAATAAAAAACGGCTTGAAAAGGCGCGTTTCAAATTACGTTTTGAAATGCGCGCCCAATCAAGCCGTTTTAAATTACCATTCTTCAAACGGGGCGTCGATATTTTTCATTTTTCTTTTTAACAGCTCTTCCTCTGAAGTGTTTTGGTCAGTTGCTTCAATGGTTTTTCTTATATCAAGCATTTCTTCGTCTGTTTTGCAAATGACTTCTGCACATTTTGCAAGGCGGGCGTTTATTGCTTCTGCATTCGGAATAGACTGCTTGTACTTCATTTGATGCTCTAAACTTGCCCAAAAATCCATCGCTATGGTACGTATTTGTATCTCTACACATATATTCTCCGTCTTATCCGAAAAAAACACGGGTACGCTTACGATAAGATGTAAGCTTCTGTAACCGTTTGGTTTTGGATTTTTAATATAATCTTTCTCTGTAATAACGGTTATATCTGCTTGATTTTTTAAAGCGTTTGCAAGCAGATAAATATCGTCGATATACGAGCATATAACGCGTATGCCTGCAATATCTTGAATATTTTTTTCCATATTGGCAATCGACACATCAAGATTTTTTCTGTGCAGCTTGTCTATAATACCGGATGTTGTTTTGATTCTCGCTGTTATGCTGCTTATTGGATTTCGTGCGTTTGAAACGCGAAATTCTGTATTTAATACTTCGAATTTTGTTTTGATTTCTTTTAATGCGCAAACGTACTTCAGCCGTAGTTCTCTGTATGCAAGAATATATTCGGCTGCTTCGGCGGAAAGAAGTTGTTTTGCATTGCCGTTGTCACTATGCGGAATGCTTAAAATAGCGTTTTGTTCTTTATTATTCATTTTCTTATTTTGAATTCATTACGGCAATCGCAAAATCGCCGTTTACAACGTAGTTATCGGATGAAAGCTTGTTGCAGATATCTGTATATTTTTCTGCAAAAAGCGTGTAAAAGTGTTTGGGTATTTCCGTTACGAGATTAGTGCCGTCGTCAAGAAATATCTGAAAAGCGTATTCGCCGCGAACACCCTTGAAAAACAGCATTTCCACAGCGTTTGCTGCGTTGGGATTTTGCATTTTGAACGTTGATGCAAAAAACAACTTAAGCATTTCTATTATTCTGTCGTCAAGCCCTGCTGAAAGTATAGCAACCTTTTCGCGAAGAACGTTTTCGTCCGGCACTACACGGAAAATGTACGGCTTTTCTACGCGTTTTTCGGGAAACTTACGGTCTATTTCCGTTTGTGCGTCTTTTATATTACGGATGCATTGTTCTACATCTTCGCCGGGTGGGCAAAGGTGTATCAGCAGCTTATGATCCATATTGTGATATAACATCGGATAAGAAATTGAAGCCACGCACCCGCATTCAGGGCAGATGTGTGTAAAAAGCTCGCCTTTTAAAAGCTTTTCTTCTGCCTGTGGGTCAAATGCGCCGTTTACCGATTCGTAAACTGTTATGTCGTATTCGCAGGGGCAGTTTTTACATTTAATTTTTTCGTTATGTTCAAGTGCCATAATATATCCTTATATTTTTGATTACTGTAAATTAAGCGGAAAAAAGATTTTCAAAACCATATGCCGCAAATTATCTTAGATAATGATAGCACACTTTTTTTGCTATTACAAGTGCATTTTGTAAAAATCGAAATATTTGGTATTTTGGCAAAAATATAAAAGGGATACACGCGTTGCGTGTATCCCGCTTATCGTTAATGACAGCAGCAAAGGATGATAACAAGGGCAATTACGATAACCCAGCAGAAGCTGTCGTCGTTAAAAAGATTGCACAGGCAGTTCATATATTCCTCCGTATAATTATATGGTAGGGTTTTTGCCCCTCCGTTAATATAATATGCGGAATTGAAAATTTGTGCTACCTTATTTTAGTTCTAACTTTGTTACTTGTGCAAATGATTCAGCCGTGGTATCCTTATCGAAAACATATTTTCCGCCGCATTCGGTACATTCAAGAACCATGGTATCCTCGTCGCAAATAAGATGAAATGCGCCGTTACAGTTGTTTTCGTATATTCCGGTTACCATTAAAAGATCTTGCGGATCGTATAATAATTCGCCCCCGTTTGAAGGCGGGCAATCGCACAGTATTTTTCCGTCGGCGGCAAGCTCTTTAATAACTGTTACTATACCCGGCAATTCAGAAACATCAGGTATTCCTGAAGGCGGCGTTTCTATTTGCCCAAAAAGGTCCTCGGCTGATGTGTCAAGCATTACTGCCAATTCGTCAAGTGTTTTATCTATCTGCTCGGCAACTTTGTCTTCTTTCCCTATAAAGCATATATTTATGCCTGAATACATGCAATGCAGGTAAAACATATCGTCGGAAAACAGTACGTTTGAATTTATCGTGTACGTATGGTCTGTACGGCAAATAAAGCAAGGTACGCTGATGCGTATTTTACCGTCTTTTGAATAACGTATAGTCATTTCGCTGTTGCCGCACGGGCATTTTAAAGATATTCTTTCTGCGTTTAAAGCAAATACGCCAACTACACTTTTTATGGCGCTTCCGCAATCGGGGCAGCGATATGCAATTGTAGTTTCTTTAGGTTGAATTATCATGACTTTTCTCTTTCTTTTTGCGATATTATGTATCTTTCGTTGTAAAACAGATATTGCTGTGCTATACCTGCGTACTTTCCGAGAAAATCCGTGTTAAGATTGCCGCCGTAATACTTATCTATTACGCGTTTTATCCATACGTCAACAGGGAAAGCCTGATATTGTCTGCAAGAAAACAGCAAAACGCAGTTAGCCACTTTTTCCCCAACGCCCTTAACGCTTAGCAGCTTATTTTTGGCTTCGGCATATGGAAGGGAAAGAATATCGTCGAAAAAGCCCGCTTTGCAGTGTTCTGCCGCGCTGATAAGATATCCTGCACGAAAGCCTGTTTTCAGCGCGCGTAATCCATCCTCTTTACACGATAAAAGCTGTTCTGCCGAGGGAAAAGCGTATCGGTCCTTTCCATCAAAGCATGATATTTTATCACCGCATTGCTCGCTTATGGCAAATATCAGCTTGCGTATGCGCGGAATGTTGTTGTTTTGGGATATGATAAAAGCGCAAAGCGTTTCCCAAAAAGGCTGGTTTAATATTCTTATACCGTTTGAAACTTCCGCACAGGAATTTATTACCCCGTCTTTAGGGAAGTTGGAAAAAATATCGGCATCGACTTGTTTATAATCAACGTCAAGCGAAAGATAATCTGCTAAAAATGTGTAATAATCCTCCGAATTACATCCGTAAACCTTAACGTCGTTTTCGGATTGAACGAATTTGATGAATCTTCCGCCTACAACGCCTGATATACCGTCTTCATCGGGAAGAAAACAAAACGTTTGCCCGCATTCGAATATTTTGTATATGTCGAAATGATCGGGGCGTTTGAATGTTATGTAATTTACCCCGTTTTCGCATTTTTGCGATATTTCGGGAATGTTTAAATTTAATATAGACATAGAAAACCTATTGAAAAATTAATAATATTATTGTAAAATATTCAGCACGTTGATTATCGGAGGTAAGATATGCAAGAACAAATATATACTATACCCGTCACCGAGGCGGTTGATAAAATAATAAACGAATGTGCTTGTACGTGCCCGTTGTGTATGCTTTATGAAAAGCTTGAAAATGATGAATTGAATCTTATCCTCGGCGCTTCAATGATGGAGCCTGATATACGCATAAAAACAAATAGAGAAGGATTTTGCCGAAAGCATTTTGATATGATGTTTTCGATGAAAAACAAGCTTGGATTGGCACTTATGATGGAAAGCCATATTGACGAGGTTCGAAAATCAATATTTCCAAAGGACGGGCTGTTTTCTCCCAAAAACAAGTGCGAAGCGTCTGTTAAGCCTCTTGAACAGCACAATTCAAGCTGTTATATTTGCCAAAAGGTTGATTTTCATTTAACTAAAATGGCAGAAACGATCGTATTTTTATGGAATACGCAGGAAGAATTTGCAAAAAAATTCGCCCAAATGCCGTATTTCTGCCTTAACCATTATAAATTGCTTTTGCAAACGGGAATGTTCAAATTGCCGAAAAATAAGCAAAACGACTTTTATTCTGCCGTATCTTCAATCGAAAAAGCGTATATAGACAGCTTGTATGATGATGTTTCGTGGTTTTGCAAAAAGTTTGATTACCGCTACGCGGACGAGCCTTGGGGCAATGCAAAAACCGCCGTTGAAAGGGCTATAAAAACCCTTTCTTAATAGTACTTTACGGGGAAGAATTTATCGAAATACTCTTCGGTCGTTGTTTGGTACGCGTCAACGTATTCTTGATATGTCAATTCATTTGCTATTATCTGCTTGTACGCCTCTACTGTGTATTTGTTCAGATTATCAAACGAAGTAGAGAAAATATATGCAAAATCGTAATTAACGTTGTTTATTGCAATACCTAACCCGTTTAAAGCACCGTTATCTCTTACGATATAATTCATATTTTGCTCTATATATCTGGTGATCACGTGCCCTTCGGATGATGTGTTCAGTGCCGTTATAAACGCACCGATACCCTCTGTGCTTTCGGTTGTCGATGGCATCGACAGTAAAACCGCATCCATCGAAATATAAGATGCGTATTCGGCATCGGCGCTGTATTTTGGGTGCGGCGCGATACTCCACGTATCTGACATTGAAGTATATTTTTCGGTATTTGCTATAACGTCTGTAAAAAACATAACGTTTCCTGATGTAAAATCACCGATTTCAGATTTAACCGGCGAACCGCCGTTTATAAATTTCTTTGCCGATGTGCAAAAATCGGCAAAATCTTTCGAAAAGCTGTTTAACCTTATTGGTTTATCAGCAATATTATCGGAAAATTTAAAGCCCGATGTAAGCAATACCATTTCTTCAAAAGGAATGCTTGCCGTTGTGGCGGATATAGTTTTTTCGTATCCGCTTGCTTCTGCAGCGGCTTTGTACTCCACGTACTTATCAAACGTCCATTCGTCAGATGAAACAAGGGTGCTTATTGGTGTAAGATTCAAAGAATCAAGCTTGGCTTTGTTATAATAAAGGGCGTATATCTTATCCGGCTCAAAGCAACCGTCGCCCGATACTGCAAAAATATCGTGCCCAAGTGTAAAAGCGTTTACGGAAGAATTAAAGCAAGTGTCGTTTTCGTTAAAGTATGCAGATTCGCGAAGTGATTTCAAGTATCCGTCTGCAATCAGCGTAACGGTAACGTCTGCCGGTAAAGCATAAATATGCCCAACGGGTGTGCCTGATTTGTGTGCTGCGGCTATCTTTTTATGTGCATTTTCTTTATCGGTTATAACCGTACGCGTGGAAAGAGAGAATTTCTTTTCCAAGAGCTTTATTCTTTCCACCCTGTCTGAATTAAGAACTGTTTCTTTGCCGTCGCCGTAGAAAAACGTGTCATCTGTGGTGAATATAGTTACGGTTTCGTTCTCAAAGGAATAAGACGGGATCTTATCCAATTTTTTCAACGCTTTTTCCTTTAATGCAGTAGAAGTTAATTTTGGTGGATCTTCCTCTGCATCGGTGCTTTTGTCTGCATTTGTAGATTCCGAAGAAGAGGTTGTACCCCCATCTTTTTCGTTAATGATTATTATACCGCACGATTGCAAAAGCAACGATACTGCAAGCAATATGCAGATTAAATATTTTTTAGATCTCATATAATATCTCCATGATATAACGGTCTTGAGTTATTATATACACAAAAAACATAAAAATCAATATACATTTGATTAAGAACAGAAAAATTTTTGAAAAGGAAGTTATTCTTATGAAGAAAAAGTTTATAGTCAACGGGATGAGCTGCGTAAGATGCTCTTCCGCTGTTGAAAGGGCAGCCTTGTCGGTTGATGGGGTAAGGGTTGCAAATGTAAATCTTGCAGGCAGGTATCTTATATGTGAATATGATGCACCCGCAACCGATGCCTTAATATTGAAAGCTGTAAAAAAAGCGGGATACAAGCCTTCTGTTGACAAGACCGAAAAGGAAAACGATAAATCACTTGAAAGTTTGATCGTTTCTGCGATTCTTACACTAATGCTTATGTACGTATGCATGGGTCATATGATAGGATTGCCGCTGCCGAATATCGTATCGCATTCAGCAAATCCTGCCAATAATGCCGTTTTGCAAATGATACTGGCGTTACCCGTGTTAATTATCAACGGCAGAATATTTATAAAAGGCGTGGGCGGCGTTATACACGGCGCGTCTAATATGGATACGCTTGTTTCCTTGGGATGCTTGGCGTCGTTCATATACAGTACGGTATGTACGGTGCTTATGTTTACGCACGATTATATTCCTAACGGTGTTTATTTCGATTCTTCGGCAATGATACTTACGTTTGTTTCAACGGGAAGAATGCTGGAGGGGAAAAGCAGAAGAAAAACAAACTCTGCCTTGGCATCTTTATACGAATTGAAGCCTAAAAAAGCAAACGTTATACGCGGCACAGAGGAATATTCCGTACAGCCTGAAGAGGTTGCCGTGGGCGAGATAGTAGTGGTGCGCCCGGGCGAAAATATTCCTGTTGACGGTATAATAGCAGAAGGCAGAACCGAAATTGACGAATCTGCATTAACGGGTGAAAGCATGCCCGTCGGTAAAAAAGCAGGGGATGAGGTGTGCGCTTCTACTGTAAATATTTCGGGTGCAATATACGTACAAACTACCAAAACGGGTGAAGATACTGCATTTTCAAAAATAGTGGCACTTGTGGAAAGTGCCGCCGCATCAAAAGCACCGATAGCACGCCTTGCGGATAAAGCGGCCAAAATATTCGTTCCGTGCGTCGTGTGCGTCAGCGTGATAACTTTTGTAATATGGCTGTTGATAAGCGGAATAAATGATGCTTTGATACATTCTGTTTCCGTGCTGGTAATATCTTGCCCATGTGCATTGGGCTTGGCAACGCCGCTTGCCGTTACAGTTGCGGTAGGTTCTTGTGCAAAATCGGGTATTTTAATTAAATCGGCGGCAGTTTTAGAGGTGCTTCATAAATGCAACGCCGTTTGTCTTGATAAAACCGGAACCGTTACGAAGGGCACGCCGCGCGTAACCGACGTTATATGCGCCGACGGTATTGCGGAAGAAAAATTGATAAGCTTTGCCGTAGCGGTAGAAAAAATGAGTACGCACCCCATTTCAAGCGCCATTGTAAAATACGGTGCACAGATACAAGGGCTTCAAGCAGAGGCTTTCGAAAATATCCCCGGCAGAGGTGTTCGCGCCGAAATAAGCAATAAATCCGTAATAGGCGGAAATAAAGCGCTTATGAAAGAAAACGGCGTTGATATAGAAGCGTTCGAAAAAACGGTTACAAAGCTTGAAAATATGGGAAAAACATCGGTGTTTTTTGCAGAAAACGGCAAGCTTTTAGGCCTTATTGCCTGTGCAGATGAAATACGGGAAAGCTCTGAAATGGCAATTTCGGGTATGCAAAATAAAAATATTTCGGTTTATATTCTTACCGGCGACGGACAAGGCGCGGCAAATGCCGTAGCTTCCGAAGTGGGGGCGAACGGTGCGTTTTATAACCTTATGCCTGACGATAAGCAGCGCATGATAGAAAAACTTCAAGAAGAAGGAAAAACAGTTCTGATGGTTGGCGACGGAATAAACGATTCGCCTGCGCTTACCGCGGCAGATGTTGGTATGGCAATCGGTGCAGGTACAGACGTAGCAATTACAAGCGCAGACGTTGTACTTGCGCAAAACGATCTTCTCGGTGTGCTTGCCTCGATCGATATTTCTAAAAAAACATTCAGAATAATAAAGCAAAACCTTTTTTGGGCGTTGTTTTACAACGTTATCTGCATACCTATGGCTGCAGGGGCATTTTCCGTGTTTGGGTTCACGCTTTCGCCGGCAGTAGCATCATTAGCAATGAGTGTGTCGTCTATTTTTGTTGTTACGAATTCTCTGCGTTTGAGAAGCACAGCGGTAAAATAAAACTTTTTTCGTCATTAAGCATGTGCGGACATACTGTGTTAATAATTGTGGTGTACAATAATAAGAAAATTAGTCTTATATCCTCGTAAAGGAAGTATATATATGTTAAAACTTGAAAATATCTCGTGGAATACACCAAACGGTATTCCGATATTAAGTGATCTTTCTCTTACCGTGCCCGATAATGGGTTAACTGTTATTACAGGCCCTAACGGCGGCGGTAAAACCACGCTTGCAAAAATAATAGCGGGAATTGAAAAGCCATCTTCAGGCAGAATATATCTTGATGGGCAGGATATTACCGATCTTGACGTTACAGAAAGGGCAAATCTCGGCGTTAGCTTTGCTTTTCAACAGCCCGTACGCTTTAAAGGGATAACCGTACGCCGCCTTATTGAATTGTCGCACGGCGGAAAAATGTCGGAAAGTGCAATATGCGACGTATTGAGCCGCGTTGGCTTATGCGCGAGGGAATATACCGAAAGGGAAGTAAATGCAACGCTTTCAGGCGGTGAGATAAAGCGTATAGAAATTGCAACCGTTCTTGCGCGCCATAAAAAGTTATCCATTTTTGATGAGCCTGAGGCCGGCATCGACCTTTGGAGCTTTACCAACCTTATCAAAACCTTTGAACAGATACGCCGAAATCTTAAGGGAACGTTGATAATCATATCACACCAGGAAAAAATATTGCGTATTGCTGACAGCATCGTTGTGGTTGCATCCGGAAAGGTTACACAAACAGGCACACCGGAAGAGATGGAAGATTCTTTATTCGGCAGTAAAAACGCTGTATTACCTTGCAAAAAGCAGGAGGAATTGTTTCAATGAACGATATAACGAAAGAACTGCTTTCCCAAATATCAGATTTCAACGGTGAATATAAGGGCGCATTCAACATTCGTGTTGACGGCACTTGTGCAGGCAGGCAAAGCAGCGAAAATATAATAATAGAAAACAAGGATGATAATCCCGGTCTTGTAATAAAGGTGCGCCCCGGTACTGTGGGCGAAACTGTTTCTATCCCCGCTTGCGTTACACACGGCAATATTGACGATCTTGTATATAACGATTTCTTCGTTGGCGAAAACGCTGATATTACGATCGTTGCAGGGTGCGGTGTTCATACCGAAACGGGCGAGCCTGCGCGCCACAACGGAATACACAGATTTATTCTTGGCAAGGGCAGCAGGGTTAAATATATAGAAAAACATATCGGTACGGGAAAGGGTGCAGGCATACGCAGCATAGACCCTGTAACCGAAATTATTATGGATGAAGATTCATTTATGGAAATGGATACGGCGCAGATAGGCGGGGTTGATCTTTCTGATAGATTAACCACAGCCGTATTACAAAAGGGTGCAAAGCTTTTCGTAAGGGAAAGGCTTCTTACGAATCAAAAGCAAAAGGCCAAAACCGATTTTAAGGTTGAAATGAACGGCGAAGGAAGCGGCGTGGATATAATTTCCCGTTCTGTTGCAAAGGATGATTCTTACCAAAGCTACCGTTCGGTTATTATAGGAAACGCGCCGTGTACGGGCCATACCGAATGTGATGCGATAATATCTGAAAACGGTATTGTTGATGCCACACCCGAGCTGTGCGCAAGAAACGGTGATGCCTCGCTTATCCACGAAGCTGCAATAGGCAAAATCGCAGGGGAACAGATATTGAAGCTTCGAACCCTTGGTATGACTGAAGAAGAAGCACAGCAAACGATAATAGAAGGCTTTTTAAGCTGATAAAAGAGGTAAAAAGTGGGAATACACGAATCAGGCGAAATGTATCTTGAAAGCATACTTATCCTGCGTGAAAAGCAGGGAAGCTTGCGTTCTATCGATATAGTTAATTATACGGGATATTCTAAACCCAGCATCAGCCGTGCAGTTAATTTGTTACGCGAAAGCGGTTATATCTGCATAGATGAAGACGGTTTTATAACGTTGACAAATGCGGGCGAATCGCTTGCCAAAAAAATATACGAAAGGCACGGTGTTCTTACAGAGTTTTTGCAAAGTATAGGCGTAAGTGCCGAAACCGCCTCTGCAGATGCCTGCAAGATAGAGCACGATATAAGCGACGAAACGCTTGAATGTATTAAAATGGTTATTAAGAAAAAATAAAAAATGTGCGGTTATCTTTAAAGATAACCGCGCTTTGATTAGGATGTGAAGCTACATGAAAACTGTAAACATATATACCGACGGTGCGTGCAGAGGCAACCCGGGTAAGGGCGGCTGGGGCGCTGTTTTGGTATATGGCGAGGTGGAAAAACGAATAAGCGGCGGCGAAAAAGAAACAACTAATAACAGGATGGAGCTTACTGCCGTTATCGAAGCATTGAAGCTTTTAAAATATCCGTGTAAAGTGATACTTTGTTCCGATTCCAAATACGTGATAGACGGGCTTAAACTCGGTTGGGCAAAAAGCTGGAAGAAAAAAGGGTGGAAAAAGTCTGATGGAAAGCCTGCATTAAATCCCGAGCTGTGGGACGAGCTTATTTCTCTTTCCGATATTCACGAAATGGAATATATATGGATAAAAGGGCATAACGGCCATAAATATAACGAAATTTGTGATGAAATGGCAACCTCGTACGCCGACAGCCTATAAATATGAAAACTACAAGAAATACAAAATATGCACTTGTAACGGGCGCAACATCGGGAATTGGCAAAGAAATTGCTATAAAGCTATCCCAAAAGGGCTTTTGTGTTATCGCCTGCGGCAGAAACGGCAAAGTGCTTGAAAAATTGAAGCACCAATACGGTATGATACCGTATTTATGCGAATTAACCGATGAATACGAAAGAAATTCTTTGCTTGAATTTATCAAAAACAAAAATATTACCGTTGCGGTAAACAGTGCCGGCGTTGGCAATATAGGAAGCTTTGATGAAATAAGCGACGAAAATGATGAAGCATCAATAAACTTAAACATCGTTGCCTTGCAGTTAATAACAAAGTTTCTTGCTTGTAATATGAAGCACGGTGTAATACTTAACGTATGTTCAGCCGCAGCATTTACCCCCGAACCGCTTATGGCAACGTATGCCGCAACGAAAGCGTATGTGTATGCGTATAGCCGCGCGGTAGATTACGAGCTTAAAAAAAGAAAAAAGCCGATACGCGTTTTACTTTTATGCCCCGGGGCGGTAAATACACCGTTTATCAGCACGGCAGGTGCAGTAAAGCCCGCAAAGGGAATAAGTGCGGAAAAATGCGCAGAAGAAGCAATAAAAGCAATTTTTTCAAAAAAATCCGTTACAGTTCCTGCTTTTTCTATGAAAGTATTGCGCAAATTGGCAAAAGCAGTACCGGAAGCCATAATATTAGAGGTACAATACAGATTTCAGGAGGCTAAATTAAAAAAATGATAAAGCGTTTTTTATGTATATTATCTTCAATTGTTATGTGTTTGTCTATGCAGATGTATTCTTCTGCATCAACAGATTTTAAAACTGAATATAAAGACGGTCTTTCAAAAACTGCAAAGTACATATACGAGTCACTTGCCGACAGTACAGAAAAAATGAAAAGCGGCAATAAAGAGGTAGTTGTGGTTTTTCCTGATAATACTTCGGCAGAAAATGTAGAAGGCGAAGTGCAAAATGCTATTTCTGCATTCAAGCTTGATACACCGCAGATATTTTGGGTTTCGTTTGATGATTTTTATTTTTCTTTCAGCACTTCTGAAAACGAAAACGGAAAAAATACAGTTGTAAAAGGCGTTTTCGAAAAAAAGGATAAATCAAAGTCGTATTTTACGAATGAATATACCAATAAAGAAGAAGTAAAAGAAGATATAGAAGCCGTAGAAAAAAAGATATCGTCGATATTGCAGGAAGGGGAAAAATATACTTCCCCATATTATAAATTGAAGTTTTTTTACAACTATCTGTTGGAAAATAACAAGTATAATTCATATGTAAAATCAGGCAATGAAGATCAAGCACCGCAAAGTGCTTGGTGTGCTTCATCTGCTTTTTTAAGCGAAAATAATGAAGAGCAGGGCCCTGTTTGCGAGGGATTTGCCAAAGCGTTTAAAATACTGTGCGATAGATCAGGCGTTCCATGCGTGCTGATCGCCGGTGATTCTGTTGTTACTTCAAATGGAAAGGAAGAAACCTCTGCACATATGTGGTGTGCGGTAATGCTTGATGAAAAGTGGTATGCGGTCGATCCAACGTGGGATAATTTTGAAAATGAAAACGGCGATCACATCGAATCTTACGAATATTTTCTGATAGGCGCAGATACAGAAGCACCTTACGGTGACGTTGTATCAAAATTTTCCCAAACGCATAAGGAAAATACGGAAAAATATTATAACGTTCCGTTTTCTACACCGCAAATAACCGCAAATGCCTATGAATATGAAGAACGCGAAAGCTGCGAGGTGTCATTTTCCGTACAGCCGATATCATGCCGATACGGCGAAAGCTTTACGTTTGACGTAAACGTTGATTCACAACCAAGTGATTCTTTAATGCAGCTTTACATTTATAAAAACCGCGTGTGCGAAAACGATCTTATCGGAAAATTTGATATTAAAAACGGAAAAAATACGTTAAATATTGCACCTCGTGCCGTACAGGTAAATACCGAAAGATTAGTTCTTTATTATGAAAGCCAAGGGCATACCTCACCGCTTATTTCAACCGTTAATATATCAGTTTCTCCGATGGTAATAAGCGTCAACGGTGACGGTATATCCCCGATACCGTATTCAGACGGAACGTATGGGGCTTCCGAAAAGATAAAGGCCGTAGGCGTTCTTGAAAACGATGAAGTTTTTTTGGCGTATGATATAAATTCGAAGGTAGAAAACGACGGCAAAAAAGTTGTTCTTTTGTTTGAAAATATAGTTTCATCTAACAGAAACTACAAGTTAGATGCCGCATCTTTTACTGTTGAATATGAAGCTAACGAAGATGGCGGTTCAGATAATAATACAGCATTATTTATTGTAGCAGGCGCTTGCGGTGTATTTGCATTGGCGTTTGCATTGTACGCAATTATAAGCAGGGCGAGAAAATAAAGAATTATTTTGTGTCAATCTGTCGGGCAAGTCATATCATGTAGTGAGTGGGGTAGTTTATCCCGTCTCAACTAAATAACGTGAAAGGACGAAAACCCTATGTCAGATAACAGAAATAATTGCTGCACGGGCGGGATAGGATCTTCCCGTGATTTGGCTTATATCGACACATACAGAATACTTGACAGTTGCCGCGACAAGGACTGCTTTGAAGACGTTGCAGTTTTTTTGACTGATTACGGCCGTGACGTTGTAGAGCATTCGAATAACGTTCGTACGTGTTCTGCAACCATCGCCGCTACCAATATAAACGTAAACCCAGTTCCCTTTAATAGGGGATTTTATCAGGTTGATATACGTATTTACGTAAGAATGACGTTTGAATGCTGCGTATGTATGTCTAACCGTCAGATTATAGAAGGTATTGCGGTATGCGATAAAAAGGTTGTTCTTTTTGGCAGTGAAGGCAACGTATCCATATTCAGAAGCAATCCCGATGAGGATACCTTCTGCACCGTTCCCGATCTTGCCGAAGGATGCGCATCAAGCAACTTGCCCGTTGCGGTAGTTGAACTTGCAGACCCCGTAATATTAACAACGAGAATTTTGGAACGGCAGAATAACTGTTGCTGCTGCTGTTGCTCTGCCAACGAAATACCGCGCGGTGTTTGCGGCAGAATATCGGGTGATCTTACAGATCCGGGCGAGAGAATACTTGCAGTTTCTATCGGATTCTTTTCCGTAACAAGAATTGAACGCCCCGAACAGTATCTTATAAGCGCAACGGAATACTCCGTTCCCGAAAAAGAGTGTGAATATATAGAAAGTGATGACCCATGCTCTGTTTTCCGCGCGATGGAATTCCCCGTGAATGAATTTTCACCACCCGGAATACAACAAAAAGACCGTTCTTGCGGATGCAAGAATAATAACAGATAACAAAAATACCGCAGAATCAATTCTGCGGTGTTTTATATTTCAGAAATTCCATTTAACGTTTTGATTTACGGCGTACCCCTTTTCCCGTACGGTTTTTATAATCGGAAAATCAAAAAGGGTTTCAAATTTTTTTCGCAAATGCCTTATATATACATCTACCGTGTTGGCAGACGATTTTTCTTTTTTCCAAACGGAAGAAAATATTTCATCCCTTGAAACGGGTTTTCCCTGATTCATTATAAGAAATACAAGCGTTTTAAATTCTTTTGGGGTAAAATATATAATATTCCCGTTATAGCTTGCACTGTGCGGATTATCTGAAAGCTTTATCTGTAACGTATCGAAATTATCTTTTACTTGCGTGGAAGTTAAAACTGTACTGTCTGTAAAAATAAATGTTAAAAGCTCCGTAATAGGAAAAGGCTTTCTGAAAACACGCATTTTATCTGAATTTTCTGATATAAAAGAAAATGCCCCGCCGAATGCCTTTTTTGTGCAGATAAACGCTGTTTTTAAACAACGCAAACGCAAAAATTCCAATAAAAGGTCAGAATCGTGTATTGCGTTTAAAATATCAAAATTTACCGCAGCAACAAAGCTTTCGAACGGTTCTATGGCAGAATCTATCGAATGAAGCCCGGTGAAGGAATCTATCCTTACGCACCTTATGCCAAGCTCTTCCCCCTCTAATTCCAACATTCTGGCATAATATTTGTCAAACCCGATTATCAGTAACAAATAACTGTTTGAAGAGGATGGCGGAATGCTGAAAAAAGTTTTCAAAATTTAACCTCTTTCCTAAAATACTGTTGAAAAAAATATTTTGATGTGATATAATAAATCCAAACATTGTTTGAAAGGATTTTTTTTGCCATGGCTGATATGCTTGTAAAATTGTATAACGTAGAGGATTGTCCCGAACTTGAAGCTTCTTTGAAAGAACAGGGAATTTACGTTGTTAAGGCTCTTTCCCCCGATAAACACAAAATAATCAAATTTATAAAAGAAACTTTTACCGAAGGCTGGGCAAGCGAGTGCGAGGCGGCATTTGCCAATAATCCGCACACGATATATATAGCCGTAAAGGATCAGCAGGTTATAGGCTTTGCCGCGTACGATGCAACGGCAAAGGGATATTTCGGACCTACCGGTGTTAATGCTGATTTCAGAAAAAAAGGTATAGGAAGGCTTTTGATGCTTAAATGCTTCCATTCTATGCGCGAATTGGGCTACGGCTACGCCATAATAGGCTGGGCGGCAAGAAGTGCAATACCTTTTTATGAAAAATTTGCAGGGGCGAAAATCATTGAAGATTCCCACCCCGGCGTTTACAGCAGAATGACTAAGGTTGTAAGCCCCGCCCCAAAGGTTGAACAAGCGCCTGCGTGTGAAAATACACAACCTGCGGCAGACAGCGGCAAAAACTAATCTTTTGCTTTATTTTTTAAATAATCCAAATAATTTTGAAGAATTATCTGTGCGGAAAGAACGTCTATCGTTTCTTTCCGCTTTTTTCCCCTTGTATTTGTCATATTCATGTATTGATGCGCAGAAACCGTTGTAAGCCGTTCGTCAAAAAGAACAACGGGAAGGGAAGTCTTTTCTTCTAAAAGAGTTGCGAATTGGCGCGCCTTTTCGCTTCTCGGGCCGTACGTTCCGTTCATGTTTACGGGATTGCCGACAACTATTCGGCATACGTCGTATTCAGCGGCTTTTTTTGCGGTTTCATCAGCTATATAAACGATATAGTCTTCTTTTATAAGGCAAACGCCTACGGCAAGCATACCCGTTTCGTCGCTTACAGCAATGCCGGTGCGCTTGTCGCCGAGATCTACGCCTAATATTCTATCAGTCATTTTCTATGTCGGCCAACATATCAACGCGCGTTTGGTGTCTGCCGCCTTCAAATTCTGTGTTAATAAAAAGATCTATCATGTCAAGTGCAAGACCTGCACCAACTACTCTTCCACCAAGGCAAAGCACGTTTGCATCGTTGTGCATTCTTGTCATTCTTGCAGAAAACGTGTCAGAACATACGGCAGCACGGATGCCCTTGTGTTTGTTTGCTGCCATGCTCATTCCTATACCTGTTCCGCAGAAAAGAATTCCTCTGTAGCATTCACCTGATTGAATGCTTTTGCACAGCTTAACTGCATAGTCGGGATAGTTAACGCTTTCGCCGTTGCAGCCAAAATCAATAACCTCGATGCCTTTTGATATAAGATGTTGCTTTGCGGCTTTTTTTAATTCGTAGCCGCCGTGATCGCAAGCAAGTGCCAAAACTTTTTTACTCATTTCTTTTCTCCTAAAAAAATATTTCAATTGATTTATTTCAAGCCGTTTCTTTCCCTTTCCGCCTGTGGGGAACGAAGGTAAAACGGTTTAAATCCAATATCGGTGAAAACACTTTTATCTTCAGTGCTTTCATATTTTAAAAGCGCGGCTTGTGCTACGGAATATGCGCTTTGAAGTGCAATTTGTGCAGGCGGAAGAAGTGCATTGCCAAAAGCATTTTTTGCTATCTGTGCACCATCGCCTATCAAATATACGGGAACGTTGAATTTTGCAAGTTCTTCTTTTAATTCGTAGTCCATAATTACCCTATCATCACATATACGGGTAATATTTCCATTATCATGGCGGAATAATGCGTTGTATAATTGCCCCCTTCTTGCATCCATAACAGGGCAGGCAATAAATTCACCGCCCAAGCCTTGCATGTTGTAAGAAAGCGCCTGCAAAGATGATACGCCGACACACGGTATATTTTTTCCAAATGCAAGGCCAAGCAATACCGACGCCCCTATTCTTACCCCAGTGAAAGATCCCGGCCCTACCGATGCGGCTATCATTTGCACATCTTTGATGGTATAACCGCAACAATCAAGAAGATTCTGTATCATCGGAAGCATTGTTTCGCTGTGGTGAAGTGTTGTTGTTACGGTAAATTCGCCAAGCCTTGTTTTTCCGTCACATAAGGCGGCAGTTGCGGTAACTGCCGTGGTATCAAGTGCCAAAATTATCATACTATTTTCTTTCTAACGTAATTTTTCTTTCGTTTTCCCCTGCGTATTCAATCCTTACGACGATCGCATCTTGCGGTATTGCGTATGGAATATTTTCGCACCATTCGCACACGCAGATGCCCTTGCCTGGATAATCGTAAAATCCTGTTGAATAAAGCTCGTCATCGTTTGTTATTCTGTAAACATCGAAGTGATAAAGGGGAAATTTTCCGCCGACGTATTCGTTGATCAATGTGTAAGAAGGACTGCTTACGCGGCAGTTTGGGCATATTTGTGATGCCATGCCGCGCACAAAAGCAGTTTTTCCCGCCCCAAGATCACCATACATGGCAATAAATTCGTCACCCTTGAGGGTTTTAGCAAATTCAGCGCCTATTTTTTCCGTGTGTTCAAGCGATGATGAAACGAAAACCTCAATCATTAAAATAACCCCGTTATATTTCCTTCAGCATCTACGTCGATATTCAATGCGGCGGGCTTTTTGGGAAGACCCGGCATAGTCATTATCGCACCGGTAAGAACTACGATAAAGCCGGCACCGGCAGAAACCTTAACCTCGCGCACGTTAAGATCAAAATCTTTCGGCCTTCCTAAAAGCGCGGGATTGTCGGAAAGTGAATACTGTGTTTTTGCAACGCATATAGGATAATTCGCGTATTCCGGATCGGCTGCAAGTATATTATCAATATCGCGCAACGCCTTATCGTCGTATTTCACGCCCTTTGCACCGTATATTTCACGTGCAAGAGTTTCTATTTTTTCTTTTATGGAAATATTGCTTTCGTATATAGGCTTGAATTCAGAGGGCTTGTCGCATGCTTCAACTACTGCCTTTGCAAGCTCTATACCGCCATCGCCGCCCTTTGCAAAAACTTCGGATAAAGCAAACGAAGCACCTTTTTCGCGGCATATCTGTTCAAGTAATTGAAGCTCGCTGTCTGTGTCGGTGTGGAAACGGTTGATGGCAACAACAACGGGAACACCGTATTTTGAAAGGTTTTCGATGTGCGCCTCAAGATTGCAAGAACCTTTTTTCAGTGCTTGTAAGTTTTCGTTTGCAAGCTCTGCCTTGGGAACACCGCCGTTATATTTCAAAGCCCTGACAGTAGCAACAAGAACGATACATTTAGGTGCAAGACCTGCAATTCTGCATTTAATATCAAGGAATTTTTCAGCCCCGAGGTCTGCGCCGAAGCCCGCTTCGGTAATTGCGTAGTCTGCAAGCTTCAAAGCAAGCTTTGTTGCCCTAACGGAGTTGCATCCGTGCGCAATATTTGCAAAAGGACCGCCGTGTATAATTGCAGGTGTGTTTTCGGTAGTTTGAACAAGGTTGGGTTTAAGAGCGTCCTTCAAAAGTGCCGCCATTGCGCCGTTTGCGCCTATATCCTTTGCATATATCGGCTTGTTGTCGTAAGTGTAGGCAACAAGTATATTACCCAAACGTCTTTTAAGGTCTTCAATATCGCTTGACAAACAAAGAACTGCCATAACCTCGCTTGCCACGGTGATACTGAATTTGTCTTGTCTTGGTACACCGTCGGCTTTTGCGCCAAGCCCGATTATGATGTTGCGAAGCGCTCTGTCATTCATATCAAGAACCCTTTGGAAAAGAACGCGTCTTTGATCGATTCGTAATTCGTTGCCTTGTTGAATATGATTGTCGATCATTGCGCAAAGCAAATTGTTTGCAGAGGTAATTGCATGAAAATCGCCCGTAAAGTGCAGATTTATGTCTTCCATGGGAAGTACCTGTGAATATCCGCCGCCGGCCGCACCGCCTTTTACACCAAATACAGGGCCGAGTGAAGGCTCTCTTAAAGCAATTATTGAATCAAGACCAAGCTTCGCCATTGCCTGACCAAGGCCTATGGTGGTAGTGGTTTTTCCTTCACCTGCAGGGGTCGGGTTGATAGCGGTTACAAGGATAAGCTTACCGTTTGGCTTGTTAGCCATGCGTTTTTCAAATCCGTCGTCTATCTTGGCTTTGTATCTGCCGTAAGGAATAAGCTCTTCATCTGTGATACCCAAAGAATCGGCGATTTCTTTTATCGGCTTCATTTTTGTGTTTTGAGCAATTTCGATATCTGTAAGCATTTTATTGTTCCTCCGTTTTTCTTGATATAAGCGGCGTTGATATTACTACGCCGTTTTCATTTTGAACTTCGATATAATAATATTTGGCATCCTGCGGAAGCGTGCCGTTTATTACCCCGTTTGAACAATCAATCGGGGCGTACATCCAATCTGGATCTAAAAAGGTATTGCACATACCGTATTTTACATGGCTTGAGTATGTAAATTCATCTTTTATGTAATATAACGTTGCACAAAGCTTTCCATCGTATTTGCAAACGCAATCGCACGACGTGCCGTCGGGCAAAGAGGTAAAGCGCGGCAACTGCTTTGCGCCTTTTACTATACTGTCTGCAAATTCCATGCTTTCGCACCGTTGCCATGCAAATTCGTGCGAGTGAAACATACCGTTAACTATCGAAATAACCGTTTTTTCGTTATTTTTTACCGTTTGATAATAGCTTTTTGAATTGGAATTTATTGAAAAACAAAAATCGTCATTCCAACACAGCCACATTATCGGTATGTTAACCCTGTCAAAACGGTCTTGTGCCAAAAAGTATCTGTGCGTTTGCGGATGTGCGAATTTATCCTTCATCCACGATAACGCTTCGTTAAGATATCCGGATCCATATACGGGAATTGCAAATGCAAATCTATCGTCAAATCCCAACGCGATACTTACAGCAACGCCGCCCCAGGAAATACCTGAAATTCCTGTTTTGCTTTGACTTGATTTTCCGCTTTGAATAAGTGCAGAATACGATAACATGCATTGTGCGGTAATATGCGTCATCCAGCGTTCTTCAAACGGCTTGCAGTGTGAATTTATCATATCGTCGTTATTCGGCGGGGCAACGTAACCGTCTTCACAGAAAATGCCGTAGATACCGTGATGCCAAATAATACTTTCAGGTGATTCGGTGTTTTTCATCGGGAAATGACCTACCGTGTCGGGAACTATTACGGAATATCCTCGTTGTACCCACATTTCGGCCCATTGCAAATATGCGTGTCCTCCGCCGCCGTGTATAAGCACAATGCCGGGAGTGTTTTCATCCGCGTTTTCGGGAAATCCCATATATGCAAAGAATTTTGTTTTGTTGCCTTTATAATCTGCACCTGATACGGTAACTGCTTTGATATTATACGGGGAAACAGGATCAAATTCAGGTACGTGCTTTACTATCGGAATTGTTGATTTTATTTCTTTGTAGTAAGATTCGATATCTGCCTTCTTATCTATGGATTCGGGGTGATAAAATGATAACCCCGTGCCGATAAAAGGCACTTCCTTAAAATCCTGCGGATTGTGGCGTATTATATAGTCAATATAGCTTTCTACCATGCGCGCGGTTAAAAGGTATCCGGCGGCAGATAAATGGCCGCCCATCATGTAACGCTGAATATATTCGTCTGTTTGTTCAGGCCCGTATTTGTAAAGATCAATAACATAGGTGTTATCAAACATATCTGCCAGATTGTATAAAAATTTCGCATGTGCCGTTCTTGTGGATTCTGCAACGCGGTCCTTCCCGCTTAACATCGTCATTAAGAAGAATTTCGCATTCGGCTGCATTGACTTTATACGTTGTATTATCTTTGCGTAATATCCGGCAAAGTTTTTCGTATTATTATTGTAATCGTCAAGATCAACGTCGCTGACAGAGCCCACCGGGGTGCTTGGATTCAACAGGTCGTTTACGCCAAGCGCAATTATATACGCTTGACAAAGAAGATCTTTACTCCAAAATCCGTTTTCTTGTGCAAATGTTTCGCAATATTCTTGTGCCGTCATTCCGCCGCGGGAAAAATTAAGCACCTTCGCCCCTGTTGAACGGGCGATATACTGCCCCCACGAATAATCAAACATATCGTGGTACGATTTTTTACTATTGGTGTTTACTGCTTCAAATTCTCCGGATGACAGACTGTCACCGATACAGCAAATGCTTCTGAATATGGCACACATGCCGCCGTCTGTAACGATCCTGTCAAGAGGATACTCTTCGGAAGAGCTGCAGATATATTCACGTATGTTCATTGAACTGTTCCTTACGTATGTATTTTCGGTTATTTTAGCACGAAATACATTGTTTTGTCAATAAATAAGCGGTAAATTATAAACTTTATATTATGTACTCTTAACTGTTTAATAGGAAATTTTATTACTTTTTTTCTTTTTTGCTTTAATTCGCTAAAATTTCACTTGACAAAATCTATCTTTTAGGCTATACTATCCGTATAATTTTAAAAGTGAGGTAAAAAACAATGAAAAAAATCTTTTCATTACTCTTGGCTCTTACCCTGTGCCTCGGCATGTTCAGCGCATGCGGTAAAAAGGGTGATCTTGATACCGTAAAGGAAAGCGGCAAGCTTGTTATTGGTATTACTATATACGATCCTATGAACTACTATGAAGCAGATGGCAAAACACTTACAGGCTTTGATACTGATTTTGCAAAAGCGGTTTGTGCAAAGCTTGGCGTTGAACCTGATTTCCAGATCATAGACTGGGAAACAAAAGAAACAACACTTAAAGCAGGCGATATTGACTGTATATGGAACGGTCTTACCGTAACAGAAGAACGTAAAGCTAATATGGACTTTACAAATTCCTACCTCGTTAACAAACAATGCGTTGTTATTAACAAAGCGGATGCTGAAAAATATACTACAACAGCAAGTCTTTCTTCCGCACTTACATCTGCCGAAGGCGGTTCTGCAGGTGAAACTGCTGTAAAATCAGATGAAAGCCTTAAAACATCCTCTTACACAGCTTCTAAAGACCAGGCAGCCGCACTTCTCGGCTTGAATGCAGGTAACTATGATGCGGTAGTTATTGACTATACAATGGCAAAAGCTTCTGTTGGTCAAGGCGACTATGCAGATCTTATGATCGTTGAAGATATCAAGCTTGCAGACGAATTGTACGCTATCGGTTTCCGCGTTGGTTCCGATATGACAGCAAAGGTAAACGATATTATAAAAGAACTCGTTGACAACGGCGAATTGAAGAAGATCGCTGAAAAATATGATGTTGTAGATCTTTACGAGGAAGCTCTTAAAAAATAATTTTTTCGGATTGGCGAACTGATGAGTTTTTGGAACATAACACTTCTGTTGCTTGACGGATTCGGCACGACGCTGCTGTTGTTTATCTTAACGCTTGCACTTTCTCTTCCCTTGGGGCTTATACTGTCGCTTGGTACTATGTGCAAGTTTAAACCGCTTAAATGGTTGGTAAAGGGCTTCGTGTACGTTATCCGCGGCACGCCGCTGCTTTTGCAGCTTATGATCGTCGTATATCTGCCGGGCCTTGCATTTGGTTATCCTATTACAAGATGGCCGATGTTTAACGGCGACGTTTCCCTTGCGTATTTCTTTGGTGCGCTGGTGGGATTTGTACTTAATTATTCCTGCTATTTTGCAGAGATATACCGCGGCGGGATAGAAAATATACCGAAAGGTCAGTACGAGGCCGGTCAAGTTCTTGGAATGACTAAATCGCAGGTGTTTTTTAAAGTAGTGCTTTTGCAGGTTATAAAGAATATTTTAGCGCCGATAAGCAACGAAACGATAACACTTGTGAAGG
Organism: Eubacteriales bacterium; assembly: GCA_045540335.1. Taxonomy (GTDB): domain Bacteria; phylum Bacillota; class Clostridia; order Oscillospirales; family CAG-272; genus RGIG7213. Next base: position 17,972 of record JAZQHC010000038.1, on the reverse strand, counting down.
ATACGGCACTGGCAAGAACGATATCCGTAATAGAGATCTTTTTCTGCGCAGAACAAGTATTGAAAACCGAGTTTATCATATGGCCTTTGTTCTACACAGGTGCTTTTTACCTTGTGTTTAACATTATCCTTACGGTAATGTTTGGCAGAATCGAAAGAAAGTTTGATAAATTCAGGAGTTAATATGGCAATACTTGAAGTAAAGAATATAGAAAAAAGCTTTGGCGATTTTCAAGTGTTGAAAGATATTTCCTTTACTCTTGAAAAGGGCGAGGTTCTTGCTATAATCGGCTCGTCAGGAAGCGGAAAAACTACGTTGCTGCGTTGTCTTAACTTTTTGGAAACCCCCGATAAAGGTACGATAACGGTTGACGGAAAGACGCTTATAAACGGCGAAGAAAAGAAAAATATGTCCGATGGGGAGATTCGTTCGAATAGGTTGAACTTTGGGTTGGTTTTTCAATCCTTCAATTTATTTCCTCAATATACGGTATTCCGCAATATTACCCTCGCGCCCGAGCTTGCGCTGAAGGATGAGATTAAAAGTCTTGGCCTTAAAGGGATAAAAGCAAGGCAATATAAAGCCCAAAAAATAGCGCAGATAGAAGAAAATGCACTTGCTTTGCTTGAAAGGGTGGGGCTTTCTGAAAAGAAAGATTCATATCCGTGCCAGCTTTCGGGTGGGCAAAGCCAACGCGTAGCAATAGCGAGAGCGCTTGCAATGACGCCTAAGATACTTTGTTTTGACGAGCCAACCTCTGCACTTGACCCAGAGCTTACGGGCGAAGTGCTTAAGGTTATAAGAGGCTTGAAATCAAACGATACGACCATGATAGTTGTAACACACGAGATGGAGTTTGCGCGCGGCGTTGCCGATAAGGTGATATTTATGTCAAACGGCGTGATAGAGGAAGAGGGACCCCCGTCTGAAGTGTTCGTAGATCCCAAAAGCCCACATTTGCAAGCATTTTTACAAAAAGCAAAAGAAAAATAATATAAAAAAACGGCTGGTTCTCTTTGCATTTTTAGCAGAGAATTAGCAGCACGAAAATTTCGGCAGAGAACTTGTCTTCTCTGCCGATTTGTGTTATAATGGTGGGCAACGTAGGGCGGGGGCTTGCTCCCGCCGTAACATAAGATTTAAGCCAACAAGGCGGCGCAAGTAAACCCCTGCCCTATAAAAAATAGGGGGGATGGGCTTTGTCCTTCGCCTTTGTATTACAAAGGCGAAACTTGCGATAAAATAGTTCTATAGTGAAGAGGATACATGTGATTAGTAGAAAAAAGCTTGAAACCTATTTGGAATTGCTGAACGGAAGAATACTCGATAATTTAACATTGGCCGCTCAGATGATGATGTTTTTATTATGCCCAAGACATTGTTCCGGGCTTAGGGGAAGAAATTATAGCCTGCTTTAAAAATTCTACTGCTTTTTCAAGCCCTTCATCTACCGTCATCAAGCTGTCTTCATGCTCGATAGAAATAACGTGGTCGTATCCGCAAAGGCGAAGCATGGAAATAATATCTCTCCAATACGTCATATCGTGACCGTAACCGATAGCACGGAATACCCAAGCGCGATTTAATTCGTCACCGTAATGCTTTGTATCAAGTACACCTATTCTTGCCGTATTTCCTGCATCAATGCGCGTATCCTTGGCGTGAAAATGATATATGCAGCCTTTAAGCATTTTAATTGCTTCGCAAATATCCATACCTTGCCATATCAAATGCGAAGGGTCAAAGTTTGCACCGATGCAGTCGCCGACTGCACTACGCAGCTTAAGCAGGGTTTCGGTATTATAAACGCAAAAACCGGGGTGCATTTCAAACGCGATCTTCGTTACGTTGTGTGCTTTGCAGAATTCTGCTGTTTTTTTCCAATAGGGAATAAGAACGTCGTTCCACTGGTAATCAAGTATTGCTAAAAAATCCTCAGGCCAAGGGCAGGTTACCCAGTTGGGATATTTTGCACCGTCGTGGTCGCCGGGGCAACCGGAAAAAGTTATAACGGTGTCAATGCCCATTTTTTCAGCCAATAAAACGGTTTTTTCAAAATCTGCATGGAATTTATCTGCAATATCTTTATTCGGGTGTACGGGGTTTCCGTGACAAGAAAGTGCAGAAACCGTCATGTTATATTTGTTCAAAAGGTCAATAAATTCTTCGTACGCTTTTTCATCATTCAGCAGCTTTTCGGGGTTGCAATGTGCATTTCCGGGGTATCCGCCGCAACCAAGCTCTACTGCTTGTACACCCAATGATGCAAGATACGGAATAACTTCTTGTATAGGTTTATTTCCGTAAAGATTTGTAAGAACGCCTAATTTCATTATACATATCTCCTTGTTGTATTTATTTTCTGTAATATTTATAAAAAACTGTTACCGTGCGGTATTCACCGCCGTGTTCTTTGTCGGGCCCTTCGCATACTGCACCCTCTAATGACATAAGCTCGTATGCTTTTAAATTATCTATTTCGGTTCTGAAAAGCACTTTTTCACTTGAAGTAACTGAAAAAATTCCGTCTTTCAGCCAGCATATTCCCCCTTTGCCGATAATTACGTCGCCGTTTTCGGTAGGCATTGTTATATATTTAAGCGGGTGCGTACATATTTTTTCTGCCATCTGCAGCTTGAAGCGATACGTGTTTTCTTTTGGGGCAAATAATTTACTGAAAATATTAGCCATTGCACTTACCCTCGCTGCAATCGTTACATTGCAACACAGCTATCCATTGGTCGCGGAATGCTACTAAAGTATAATTTTCGTTTTCTTTGTATTGGACTTCATATATCCTTCTGTTCGATGTATAGCGTAAATCAAGAACGATATACTCTGTATGAATCGGGTCAGAAGCGTAGTTGTTATCATCCATACTGTATATTTCTTTCCTTTGCGATGCACCCGTTACATAAAACGTGCTTGCGGAAACCGACGCATCCTCCGGAATGGAAGAAAGAACTTTGTTAACGTAGTTATGATTTTCATAATTTATCTTGTAGTTGTTGAAATAATTCGGTTTTTGGGCGATCGTGCCGGAAAAGAAGATCATAGAAGAGGCCGCCGCACATACTCCGACTGCACGCTTGAATGAACTTGAAAGCTCTGAAAAGTTTAACAACGAAAGATAGAATAAAAACGCAACGGAACCGTATGTGTATTGGAAATATATACTATGCTGATATACGTAATCAGGCATAAGATTTACCAAAATATACGGTCCGAGAAGGATAAAGCGCGTATATTTTTTTGTTATAAACGGCAGAAAACACAATGGAACAAGCGTCTGTATCATAAATACTATTTTTGAGCCTGCAATGTCTTCACCCGGTTCAAATATCTCCGATATAACCTTTGCGGGGCTTAAAATAACTGCTTTTATTACGGATATAAGACCGCCGCCATCTTCGTAAATAAAGTTATTGTATCTGTAAGTCATAATACCCGAATACCCGAAGGTTTCCAGATAATATATCACCCCTGCAAAATATACAAGCGAAGCGGCTAAAAGAACGCCGCCTTTTAAAAGGTCTTTTTTACATATCAGCAGATATACCGCGACGAAGGCCACGTAAACGGGTGCATCTTCTTTTACGAGCAACGTCAATCCCGCAAAAGTCAGTATGCCCCACCACTTGTTTTTTTCTATAAAATAGAACAACCAGAGAAGCAAGGGAAGTAAAAATTTATTTTCGTGCAGGTCGTAATAGCAACCACCCGCAACCGTTGGGAAAAACGTATAGCATATGGCAAATGCCGCACACGCTTTATAGGAAAGTGAAAGCCTTCTGCAAATAAGTATCAGCGGAATCAACCCGCTTGCCAATAAAATTGCCTGGCACACCTGAAGCGTTATCGGGTGCGGAAATATGGCGAATATCGGCAAAAAAAGATAGTATATCGGTGAAACGTGTATATCAAAATGCGAAAGCAGCTCAGACCGTTCGCACGTGGTCATCGGCAGAAGGGTTTCCTTCATGTAGTAATACATCTGCGAAAAAATACCGAAGTCAAAGCAAGGGGTTGATTGTGTTAAAAACCTGCATGAGGTTTGTATTCCCACGAAAAGCGAAAAGAATACGCCGCAAAGAACGGCAACGGTGATCATTGCATGTTTTGGAAACGGCACGGGAATACTTGTACCATTGGAAAAGCTGTATTTGCAAATTGCAAAAAGAACAAGTACCGCACCTAATGCAAGCCACATATCTTCGTCGGAAGATACACACTGTATTGCATATATGAAATAAGAAACGAATAACAATATCCGTTCAATACCGTCGGCGTGAAGCAAAAGGGTAAATAATGCGTTAAGTACGATAAATAGACAACCGATCAAAATTATGTGAAGGGCAAAATTAGAATTCTGCAAAAACTCTATCGAGTTGTACATAAACGAATTTTTCCCATTTGCCCCGGCTGTTAAAAGATTTATACTGCACGCTATAAAAAATGCGGTAAAAAATCGCATCAGTACTTTTTCAAGTGTGATATCCTTTATAATATTCTTGAATTTATCCATTATGAAACCTTTTCTACGGAATAGCCCATTTGTTTAAGCGCTTGGGCAATGCCGTCCTCTCCGCATATGTGACCGGCACCAACCACGAAAAAAACTTTTTTGCCGGATTTAAGATATTCATCTGCAACCTTTGTCATGTCTTCGTTTCGGTCGTAAAGCATTGATTTGTTATATTCTTCGTACATTTGCGCGTACGATTCGTTTTCCGCAAATGAAAAAAGTCCTTCTTCGCTGCTTGAGTTATAATTCATATACGCCAAAATATCATCTCTGCCGCGCATCCATACATCTACCATATATGCGTATTGGATATCAGCGCCGTCGGCAGATATAACGCTTTGATATATCATATCATCGTAAAGCTTATCATCAAATGAAAGCATAAGATCGCTTTGAAAGCTGCTTGATTCAACTTCAAGCACCGTTTTGCCGTTTTCGTAGGCTTTTTTTATCAAATATCTATCCACCCCGTAATCTGTCGAAACACGTGAGTTATCAACTGTTATCCCCGATATCACGCTGAACCAGTAAGCAGGCTTCATATAATCCATATTGTCGTAATATGCATCGTTTTTTTGCAAAAATTCCTTTGCAAGCTCGTAAGTGTATTCATCTATATGGTCTTTAATGCTCGTTCCATCGGTATATACAAAGGGGCGGATGTAATCCATCTGTTGCTCTTGCGACCAATTTTTTGAAGCTTCTTCTTCGGCAACAATGTCGTATTCCACCGCAAGATAGTCACATTCATCGAAAGCGGCGGTTATGCGCCCGTCTAATGGGTACATTTCTTCTATTCCTACATGTATAGACCCGAAAAGATACATTACCTCGCCGTTTTCGCCCATTACCTTCCAAAGTACAGGACCGCTGCTTTCACCGACACAAGCAACAAGTGTAAATACTGATATAATGCACAGAATGAAACAAGTAAGCTTTTGAAATGTTTTCACTTGGATATCCCTTCCGTTAAACGTTTTTGTTATAAATATACAGATTTCAGTATATCATAATTGCTTGAAAAATGATTAAAAAATTGTAAAGAAACGCGCGCACGTTATATTTCGTATCATATATCCCTTTTTGTTAAAATTAAATTAAAAAAATTGGCGAAATTACTTATTGCAATAATTCGTAAAATATAATATAATAGTGAGACCTAATGTTATACGGAGGAGAAAGATGTTACCTTCCATAAAGAGTTTTGCCATTGCATTTGCAATTTCAATATTGATTTTTGGGATAATAGGCGTTACGGTTACACCTATGTTGAAGGATATGACAGAGGGCTTTGATCAACAAAGCGGAGAAACTAATGACACAAGCTATCCTCAACAAACTGTTCCAAGCGTTGATACACCGCCGAAGGAAGATAATGCACCTGCGGTTGACGTACAGGGGGAATCGTTTACGCTTCTTTTGGTTGGGTCTGATTATCAGCCTACTGTTTTTGATGATTACCGCGTAAATATTTCGCCGGATGCCACCGCAGAAGACTATGTTGCCAACGGCCGCCATTATTCGGCAGATACCGTTTTGGTGGTGCATGTGAATAAGGAAGCAGGGCATTTCGTTATCACGGCATTGCCCAAATCCACCATGGTAACCTCGCACGGGGTAAAAACCACCTTGGGAAGTGCGTACGAAAGCACCGATATTGATTATTTTGGGCAACTTGTTACTTCAATAATCAGTTTGCCGATAGATTACAGTATTGAAATGCAGTTTAATACCTTTAAAAAGGTTATTGATATCATGTATCCTACCGGTATAGAATACAACGTACCGTGCGATATGTATTATGTGAATGAAGAAGAAAGAATAATTACACCCGGCTCGTCAGACGAGATTATTTACATATACGACGAAGAGGGAAATGTGATAGAAGAGATTCTTCCCGGTACGCCGTTTACGATCGATCTTAAAAAGGGCTTCAGTAAGCTTAAAGGTGATCAGGCAACGCAGCTGTTACGTTACGACCTTTATCCGGAAGGGGATACGAGAAAATGCGAGGTCGCTATAAGCTTTTTTAAAACGGTTGCAGATAATTCATTCTGCGACGATGGCTTGGCGGCGCTTACAAGCGCCTTTAAGGTAATAATGGAAAGTGCTGAGGCGAAGACGGATATTACGGAATACGATAAAAACAATATAATAACAATGCTTCGCAATTACGGCAAATTTACAGTAAAAACGTTTTCAATACCGGGCAGTTATATTCAGGAGGATGGCGTAGTTTACTTCAAATATACGTATTCTGCTGTTCATAATATGTTCGAAACATACAAGTGAAAAAATATTTATTAAACATAAAGGATAGGTCTTATTATGAAAAATAATGAAAAGACAATGGAAAAAATCGTTGCGCTTTGCAAAAACAGGGGCTTTGTGTTTTCGGGTTCTGAAATCTACGGCGGCCTTGCAAACGCATGGGACTACGGCCCTTTGGGGGTTGAGCTTAAAAACAACGTAAAGAAAGCTTGGTGGAAAAAGTTTGTTCAGATGTCCCCCTACAACGTAGGGCTTGACAGTGCAATACTTATGAATCCCCAAACATGGGTTGCTTCCGGCCACGTTGGCGGATTTACAGACCCTCTGATGGATTGCCGCGTATGCCGTTCGCGCCATAGGGCAGATAAATTGATAGAAGATTATGCTGCTGCAAACAATCTTGATATCAACGTTGGCGGATGGTCTAATGAAGAGCTTGCAAATTACATAAAGGAAAATCACATAACGTGCCCTGATTGCGGATCCGGTGATTTTACCGACGTAAGAAAGTTTAACCTTATGTTCAAAACCTTTATGGGCGTTACGGAAGACAGCACTTCCGAGCTTTATCTTCGCCCCGAAACGGCACAAGGTATTTTTGTAAACTTCAAAAACGTTGCAAGAACGACAAGAAAAAAGCTTCCCTTCGGTATAGCGCAGGTAGGTAAATCGTTCAGAAATGAAATTACCCCCGGTAACTTCATATTCCGCACAAGAGAATTTGAACAGATGGAGCTTGAATTTTTCTGCAAGCCCGGTGAAGATCTTCAATGGTTTACATATTGGAAGGATTACTGTGCAAATTGGCTTAAGGCACTTGGCTTGAAAGAAGAAAACACCCGCATGAGGGACCACGCTAAAGAAGAGCTTTCCCACTATTCAAACGCAACTACTGATATTGAATTTTTATTCCCGTTTGGCTGGGGCGAGCTTTGGGGTATTGCAGACAGAACGAATTTTGACTTGACACAGCACCAGAATTGCTCGGGTCAGAATATGGAATATTTCGATCCCGAAACAAACGAGCATTACGTTCCTTATGTTGTTGAACCTTCTCTGGGTGCAGACAGGGTAACGCTTGCTTTCCTTTGCGATGCCTACGATGAAGAACAAATAGCAGAAAACGATACAAGGGTAGTTATGCGCTTGCACCCTGCACTTGCACCGTTTAAAGCAGCAGTTCTTCCTTTGTCAAAGAAGCTTTCTGCACAAGCAATGGAAGTATATACCAAATTGGCTGAAGACTTTACGGTTGATTTTGATGATGCAGGTTCTATCGGTAAACGCTACCGCAGAGAAGACGAAATAGGCACACCCTTCTGCATTACTTACGACTTTGATTCAGTAGAAGACGGATGCGTTACCGTACGCGACCGCGATACGATGCAACAGGTTCGTTTACCTATATCCGAATTGAAAGCATATATCGAAGAAAAATTGAAATTCTGATAACGACCGGTAAACAGATTGCATAAAACTCCCCCGATGGGCTTTTTGCCCCTCGGGGTGGTCTGTTGAAGGCTGACTGATTTGTTTTTTGATAGTAACCGGGGCGTTTATAATGTGTAATAATGTTTTAAACGTTTCCCGTGTACTAATAAAACTGCCCAACTTCTGAAAAAAGAAGTTGGGCAAAGTCCCCCCTGATATCAGGGTTATTCTTTTGTTTTAAAAGCAGGTGAGGGAATCAATACAGAGGTGTTTTCTTCTGCTTTTTCCCAATCTACTTCTTTTAATTGAATTGCGCGTTCATATACGATAAGGCATGAAATGGGTGTTTCTTCGAAATTTACGTCATCTATGAAATACGTATCAAGATAAACGTAGTTGTTTAGATATATTTTTTCCATTCCGTTTTCATCTGTTTCATAAAGTATATTACCGCCGCTTGCATCTGTTTCATGTGCAAGGATTTTTCCGTCTTCGTCAACAATGGCAGAATTTTCTTGATTATAGTCAAACAGCTCGTATTTTTCAAGATCGACGTTGTCAAACGTCAGATATCTGTAATAGTATCTGTTTGTGTGTGAGGCGGTGTATTTGTAGGTTGATATTCTCGTGCCATCTTCAAAATTCAATGTGAACAGGAAAGGCTCGCCGTTTATTTCGTCTATCCCGTATTCATCCATAAGATCGGACATTATGCTTTTGTTGTATCTTACGGTAACTTGAAGCTGCTTTGCCTCGGGGCAGTATAACATGTCAAAAATAGATATGTTATATCCGTAACGCTTGGTTTCGGTAGAATTTTCATCTATGGGAACGTTCTTATATTCGTCGATAAATACGTGTTGCTTTTGGGTGTACAGCTTGAAATCGCTGCCCGATTTTTCACGTGCATTTATCATTTCATCTGTCCATATTATTTTCATATCAGGCTCACTTGTGCACAACCTTAAAATGAAAAAGCCGTATATAAATATAACAAGCCCTAAAAAGGCATATTTAAATATTTTCTTTATTATTACAGTAACCCTTGAGGGCTCAAATTCGGGGTGGTATCCGTTATCTTCCACAATATTACCTCGCTTTTTGATATAGGCTTTAAGTAACCTTAGTACGATAATTTTACACTCATCATGCTTTATATTCAAGTGGAAAGTATTAAATTTTATGAAACACGATAAAACCATCGAACAGCAAAGACGTATAAGAAAAATCAAAATAGCTGTAAAAGCAACCGCCATAGCAGTTATCGCGCTGCTTATTCTGCTTTGGATTTTTACGTCTTTAGGTATTTATTTAGGGCAGATCGCAGGAAATATCTGAATTTGACATCTTTTTTAAGTTGTTGAATTACCCTATTGCAATTTATTAAAATGTGTGGTACAATATTACATAAAAATTTGGAGGTAAATATAATGAAAAGGTTATTATCACTTACTTTAGCAGTGCTGATGCTTCTTACAATGTTCACAGCCTGCGGAGAAAAAAAGGCGGCAACAAAGGTTATCGACATTGCACTTACAGAAGAAGAATATGCGTTTGGTGTTGACAAGGATCAGCCCGAGTTGTTAGCGCAGGTAAACAGCTTTATTGCAGAAATAAAAGCAAACGGTAAGTTTGACGAAATTTGTAATAAATACTTCGGCGACGGAACACCTACACCTGTAGAATCCAAAGAAGAAGATCCTTCCAAAGATCAGCTTGTTGTAGCAACAAATGCCGCATTTGAACCGTTTGAATATACCGAGGGCGATAAATATCTTGGTATAGATATGGAAATTGCCGCATTGTTGGCAGAGAAACTTGGTAAAGAGCTTGTTATTAAAAACATGGAATTCACGGCTGTATGTCTTTCTGTAGGTCAGCACAAATGCGACATTGCTATGGCAGGTCTTACAGTTAAGGAAGACAGAAAAGAACACGTTACGTTTACAGACTCTTACTACACGGCATCACAAAAGATCATCGTAAGCGGCGATAACACAGAATTTGACGCTTGCAAAACAAAAGAAGACGTTGAAGCTATTCTTAAAGCAAAAACGAAAGATACTAAGATCGGTTACCAAAACGGTACCACAGGTGCTTTGTACGTTAACGGCGACACCAGCGAAGGCGGTTGGGGCTTTGAAGCACTTCCCGTTGAAGGCGTTGGCTATTCTAACGGTGCGCTTGCAGTGCAAGACCTTGTAAACGGAAACATCAATATCGTTGTTATAGACTCCGCACCTGCAAAATGCATAACGGATTCTATCAACGAAATGTCATAATCATAATATCGATAAAACATTACATTATACAAACACCTCACCTGTCGGGTGAGGCGTTTGTGGTAGAATAGGTAATTTCAATGGGAAATTTCGATAGAAAAATTGAAGTCTTTATACAGCAGTTTATAGATTACGGCGGTTACAAGCGCGTTTTAGAGGGGTTGCAAAATACCCTTATAATTGCTGTATTGGGCCTTCTAATAGGTATTTGCATAGGCACGCTGATAGCAACCGTGCGCGTTATGCCGAAGTACAAGCTTTTACCGCGTATATTGAATAGAATATGTAACTTTTACGTAGGCTTTTTCCGTGGTACACCTATAGTTGTTCAACTGCTGCTGTTTTACTATGTAATGCTGCCGATAATCGGCGTTAAGATGACGTCGGTGGCAGTTTCCGTTATTGTATTCGGGTTAAATTCAGGTGCGTATATTTCTGAAATAATGCGTGCCGGTATTTTGTCTGTTGATAGCGGGCAGATGGAAGGCGGCCGTGCTATGGGCTTGTCTTTTTCGGCCACGATGATGAAGATAGTTGTTCCGCAAGCAGTTAAAAATATTCTTCCTACGTTGGGAAATGAATTTATCGTGCTCATTAAAGAAACGTCCGTAGTAAGCTTTGTTGGTGCAACCGACCTTTACGTTGCGTTTAACTATATGGGATCTAATAGTTATGAATTTATGGTTCCGTATCTTGCAATGGCGCTTATTTACGTTGTTCTCGTGTTCTTTATAAGTATGCTTATAAAAATCATGGAAAGGAGTCTGAGAAAGAGTGATAAAGGTATCCAATCTGTGTAAATCCTTTGGTGATCTGCAGGTTTTGAAAAACATAAGCATCACGATCAATAAAGGCGAAAAAGTAGTTATTCTCGGCCCGTCAGGCTCCGGTAAAAGTACGCTGCTGCGTTGCTTGAACTGTATGGAAGACCCCACCTCAGGAAGCATAATTTTTCATGGCGAGGATTTGGCAGATATGTCTGTTGACATAAATATACACAGACAAAAAATAGGAATGGTTTTCCAACATTTTAACCTTTTCAATAACAAAACGGTTATTGAAAATATAATGCTTGCACCTATTTACGTGGCTAAACAAAAGGCAAGAAGGGCACGAAGAAATAAATTTTTTAAAAAGCCATATAATGAAGAAGATCTTAAGCCTATTGCCGAATCAAAGGCGGAAATAAGAAAAAAAGCAGAACAGTTGCTTCGTCAGGTTAATCTTGAAAGCAAAGCAGATAATTACCCTGCACAGCTTTCAGGCGGTCAAAAGCAGCGCGTTGCTATCGTAAGGGCTTTGTGCATGAACCCCGACGTTATGTTGTTTGACGAGCCTACCTCGGCACTCGACCCGGAAATGGTTGGCGAGGTACTTGAGGTTATGAAAAAATTGGCACAAGAAGGTATGACGATGGTTGTTGTTACGCACGAAATGGGCTTTGCACGCGAAGTGGCAGACAGGATAGTTTTCATAGACGAGGGCGTAATAGTTGAAGAAGCGTGCCCGCAAGAATTTTTTGATAACCCGAAAAGCGAAAGATTAAAAAGCTTCCTTGCCAAGGTTTTATAAGGAAGGTTTAAGCCGATGAACGTGTATTTTTCAAGCATAAAGTGCATCGTTGCAGATGTTTTGTATAATTTAAGCGGTAAACCGATAAAAGATCTTGTAGATGCCGACGTTGACCGAAATTTAAAATGGGATAGCTTCAAAAATAAGCATAAAAGCAGAACCCTGTTATTAAATTATCTTCTTTTAAGACATAAGGAATTCAGAAGCATATTCTATCTGCGCATGATACATCATCCGCATTTGGTAAAGATCAGTAAATGGTTTTTGCCCGCGCTTGACACCATAGAAATCGGCGGCGGTGCTATAGGTCCGGGCTTTATGATATCTCATAACGTTGCTGTAATATACACCGCAGGTGCGGGAAAAAATTTCCGTGTGGGTCCGGGGGTGGTTATAGGAAGAAACGGTAACTATTTTCCGCATTTTGGAGATCACGTGTACGTTTGCGCGAACTCTTCCATTATCGGAAATATAAATATAGGCAACAAGGTTATCATTGGGGCGGGATCTGTCGTTACCAAAGATGTGCCGGATAACTGCGTTGTGGCAGGAAATCCTGCAAGGGTAATTAAAAATATCGACAATGATGAACGTTTGCTTAACGAAATCATGTAAATTTATAGTTGAGGGCTGATTGGTTTAGCCCTCAATTTTTATGTTTGTTTTTAATGATAATATTAAAAAATAAGTAAATTTTTCAAAAATCCTATTGACAAGTCTGTAATAGTATGGTATATTTCCGTTGTGTAAAATGCGTTGATGGAGAGAGTAGGCGATCTTCCGTTTTCAGAGAGCTGTCGGTGGGTGCAAGACGGTAAACGGTATTCGGTGAAAAACGCTCCTAAGCTGCGGAAGAACGCGGAAGTCCGTTATTAGAACCGCACACAAACAAAAGTGGGTTGTTACCGCAACCAATTTGGGTGGTACCGCGGAAGTGTGTCTTTCGTCCCATAGGGGATGAAGGGCATTTTTTATTTGCATAAATCCCATTTAATAATATGCATAATATATCCGTAAGGAGGAGTTTAAGTATGTTAAGAACGCACACTTGTAATGAATTAAGGGTTTCCGATATCGGAAAAAACGCCGTGCTGACGGGCTGGATAGACACCGTTAGGGATCATGGCGGCGTTATTTTCGTTGATTTGCGCGACCATTACGGTATCACGCAGGTAGTATTTTCAGATGAAAGCCTTATCAACGGTTTGCCTAAAGAAACTGTAGTTTTGGTGAAGGGCACAGTAACGCAAAGAGATGAAGATACAATAAACGCAAAAATACAAACAGGTATGGTAGAGCTTCGCGCTGATCATTTAGAGGTTCTCGGCCCGTGTAAATCCGGATTGCCTTTTGAAATATCAGCATCTACAAATACAAGGGAAGATATCAGATTAAAGCACCGCTATCTTGATTTGCGTAACCCTAAAATACACTCCAACATCGTTCTTCGTTCGAAAGTTATCAGTTATTTGAGAAAACAGATGGAAGAAATGGGATTTTTAGAGATTCAAACCCCCATTCTTACAGCTTCCTCGCCTGAAGGCGCGCGCGATTATCTTGTTCCCAGCAGAAAGCATAAGGGCAAGTTTTACGCTTTGCCGCAAGCACCCCAGCAGTTCAAACAGTTGCTTATGGCTTCCGGCTTTGATAAATATTTCCAAATAGCACCTTGCTTCCGCGATGAAGATGCAAGGCAAGACCGTTCCCCCGGTGAATTCTACCAGCTTGACTTTGAAATGTCTTTCGCTACGCAGGAAGATGTTTTTGAGGTTGCAGAAAAGGTTGTATATAATACATTTAATGAATTTACTGATAAAGCCGTTTCAAAGCCGCCGTTCAAACGCATTACATTTGCAGATTCTATGATTAAATACGGTACTGATAAGCCCGATTTGAGAAACCCGCTTATTATTCAGGATCTTACCGAATTTTTCAGCACGGTTGAATTCCCGTTGTTTAAAGGTAAGCCTGTAAGAGGTATAGTTGCAGATTGTGCAGGAAGATCAAAGAAATTCTTTGAAGATTCCCTTAAATTCGCGATGAGCATTGGTATGAAAGGCCTTGGCTATCTTACCCTCAACGGCGGAGAATACAAAGGTCCTATTGCGAAATTCCTTTCTGACGAGCAAAGGGATACCCTTACGAATCTCGTTGGTATAAAAGAAGGCGAAACGTTATTCTTTATTTGCGATGCACCTGCTGTTGTAAACCGTTTGGCAGGCGAAATAAGAACATGGCTTGGCGAAACGCTTGACGTTATAAACAAAGATTCTTACGAATTTTGCTTTATCGTTGATTTCCCGATGTATGAATTAAACGAAGAAACAAATAAAATAGACTTTACGCACAACCCGTTCTCTATGCCGCAGGGCGGCATGGATGCCCTTTTAAACAAAGATCCGCTTGAAATATTCGCATATCAGTACGATATCGTATGCAACGGGGTAGAGCTTTCTTCCGGTGCGGTAAGAAACCATAACCCTGAAATCATGCGTAAGGCGTTTGAAATCGCAGGCTACGGCGAAGAGGATCTTAAGGCGAAATTCGGCGCACTTTATAATGCGTTTTCATACGGTGCACCGCCCCACGCAGGTATGGCGCCCGGTGTTGACAGAATGATAATGCTTATTGCGGGCGAAGAAACTATCAGAGATGTAATTGCTTTCCCGCTTAACGGAAACGCACAGGATCTGTTGATGGGCGCACCCGGCGAGGTAACCGAACAACAGTTGAGAGAAGCAAATATTAAAATCAGAGATTGATCGTTAATACGGTCACTTATAAGAAGGGATGGTTTTAATTATGAACGAAAAAGAATTACACAGGCTTGAAAGATTGAATCAACTTTCCCTTACAGAAGAAGAAAAGGGAAAGCTTTCAGAGTTTTTTGCGAGGTGCGCAGAAGATTTTGCCCCTGTTTTTTCTGTTGATACGGAAAACGTTGAAAGAATGGTGCACGTTATGCCCATGGTCAATATTATTCGTGAAGACGTAGAGATTAAGAAGTTCCAAAGGGAAGATCTTCAAAAGAATGCCCCCGAAACAGTAGATGGATACTGGCAAGTTCCGCGCCTTGTTGATTAAGGCAGAAAGAGGCTGAAAAATGAGTATATATATAACTAAAAACGATAAAGTATGTGAAAATACCGTCGTTTTGGAAGATATGATATTAACTGCCGATATGCCTACTACCGCAGGCAGTAAAATGCTTGAAGGGTATGTAAGCTTGTTTGAAGCGGAGGTTGTTACAAAGCTTAAAAATGCAGAATATCATATAGGCGGAAAAGTAAACGTTGGAGAATTTTCGATAGACCTTTTGGGCGAAACTTCTTATTTCGGTGCAGCAAGCGAAGATGGAAAATATCAAAGCGCCGGCTGCGTTGCCGTAAAATCAGGCGATGCAGAAGCGTGCATAGGGCTTGATGTTAACGGCGCACAAAGGCGCGGTGCAGCAATTTCAAATCTTGTATGCATCAAACCGACTTACGGCATAGTTTCAAGATTTGGTACGATACCTGCAGCATGCTCCGGAGAGGCGGTTTGCGTTACTGCCGAAACTGCGGAAAAATGTGCAGAGGTTTTGTTTGCTATTTGCGGAAATGATGCTAAAGACGGCACAAGCCTGCCTGAAGAAAAGTGCAATACTGCTAAAGAAGCGCGCCCGATAAAAAAGATTGCGGTTATAAAAGAATTTTTGTCGCAGATAGATGAAAAAACACTTGCACAGATAGAAAAATTCAAATCCGATTGCGGTGTTCAGGTGGAAGAGATAAGCTGTGAAATACTGCTTTCCGCAAAACCCGTATGGAATACGCTTATGTCCGCCGAGCTTTGCAACAACGTTTCAAGATACGATGGTGTAAAATACGGTTATCGCACACCTAACTATAAAACTATTGACGAGCTTTACACAAACAGCCGTACCGAAGCATTCGGATACAATACTAAAAGAACGGTACTGTACGGTTCTTACGTGCTTTCAACAGAAAACTATATGAAGCTGTATGATAAGGCATTAAGAATGAGGCGCGTAATATGCGAAGCCTTTGCCGATATTTTCAAGACATATGATGCAGTATTGTTACCTGCATGTTCTAAAACGGCGTATTGCCCTGCTTGCAGTAATGATACAACTGCATATAGCGAAAGCCTTTACACTGCGCCTGCATCTGTTACGGGGCTTCCTGCAGTAGTCGTTAACGGCGTTCAATTAGTCGGAAATGCGCTGTCCGATGCAAGCTTGCTGAAGCTTGCACAATCACTTTAAGGGAGGGGAAGATTTATGCGTTACGAAACAGTTATAGGACTTGAAGTTCATGTTGAGCTTGCTACGGAATCGAAAATTTTCTGCTCTTGCAGTGCAAAATTCGGCGGCGAACAAAACGATCACGTTTGCCCCGCTTGCTGCGGTATGCCCGGAATGCTTCCGATAGTGAATAAGCATGTAGTTGATCTGGGAATGACCGCAGGCATGATGCTAAACTGTAAAATAAACAGAACTACAACGTTTGATAAAAAAAGTTATTATTATCCCGACCTTCCTTGCTCGTACCAAACAACGCAATGGTTTGCGCCCATTTGCGTTGATGGATACGTTCCGATACAAACTGCAAACGGCGAAAAGAAGATCGGTATAAAACAGATCCATATGGAAGAAGACGCAGGTAAGCTTGTTCACGATGATTGGACAGATACGTCCTTGGTTGACTTTAACAGAACAAGCGTGCCGCTTATAGAGATCGTAAGCCGCCCCGACCTTTCAAGCGCGGAAGAGGTTGTTGCGTATCTTGAAGAATTGCGTTCGCTTCTTCGTTTTGCAAAGGTTTCCCACTGCCGTTGGGAACAAGGCTCTATGAGGTGCGACGTTAACCTTTCCGTTCGCCCGGAAGGAAGTGACGTTCTCGGCGTAAGAACCGAGATGAAAAATATGAACTCGCTTTCTGCTATCGTAAGGGCTATCGAATATGAAACGTCAAGGCATATTGACGCCATAGAAAACGGCACAGAAGAGCTTGTGCAGGAAACTCGCCGCTGGGATGATGTTAAGGGTAAAAGCTTTGCTATGAGAAATAAAGAAACTGCAGGCGATTACAGATATTTCCCGGATCCTAATATAATGCCCGTAGTTATCGATGACGAATGGTATGAAAAGACAGAAAAAACGCTTCCCGAACGCCCCCGTGTAAAAAGGGAAAAGTATATAAACGAGCTTGGCTTGAGTGAATACGATGCAGACCAGCTTATCTCTTCAAGGGCCTTCTGTGACGTTTTCGATACTGCGTATGCAAAATGCGGAATGGCAAAGGAAGTGGCAAACAGACTGATAACAGACTGTATGACGATACTCAATAAAAAGCAGCAAACGATGGACGACCTTGATATAAATGGCGAATCCCTTGGTGAATTGATACTTCTTATTTCAGAAGGCAAGGTTACACATGCAAATGCAAAGAAAATACTTGCCGCTATGTTTGAAGAAGATATCGTACCCACGGAATACGCTGAAAAGAATGGGTTTATCGTATCAAACGATACAGGTAAGGTTGAAGAGGTTGTAAAGGCGGTTATCGCAGCTGATCCCAAAGCGGTTGCCGATTATAAAGGCGGAAAAGAAAAGGCGATAATGGCGCTGTTCGGAAAAGCAATGAAGCAGCTTGGCGGAAACTGTAATCCCCAATTGCTGAAAGAAATGCTTATCAACGAAATAAATAAAATGTAATTAAAAATTCCCCGTTTGCACATCTGATGTGTGATGTGACCCCAAAAAGTTAGACTTTTTTATAGCGTAGTAGTTTTGATGGCTGCTACGCTATTTTTATGCAGCCAAGGCGTTTAGGCGATATTGTATCGGACTCATCCACCCAAGTTTCTCTTTGATTCTTTTCTCGTTG
>JAZQHC010000037.1:0-69606 GCA_045540335.1 Eubacteriales bacterium | reverse complement strand
CAACCGGACATGGTAAATTGTCATATATGTATTTAGCGGAATCACTATTCCTGAAGTCGCATGATGATAATATAATTTTTGCCATTGATATATCAATCCTTTATCTCGCTAGTTTCGCATTTGTATTACAAATGCATCGGGTTATGCCCATACCCCTATTCTTCTGTATATAATTCATCGTAGTACCATCGCAACGGATTTTCGAAAATATAATTAGATCGGGTTTCGTAATCCTTTTTATTTCGTATCACGTGTTCAATATAGGATTTTTGCCAAATTGATGCACCAATCTTTTTTTGTTGCCGCACCTTTGAATTGTTTTACCATCCGTTCCACCGTAGGGGTGACCTGTGGTCGCCCGTATTCATCGGCAGAAATAACAACTATTATATGTAGGTGATTCGGCATAATCACATAGGAATGTAGTGATACCGCAGGATATGTTTGATTCCATCGTTCTAACTCGTCTAAAACGATATTGCCAACATCGGATAACGGCAGGCTTTGCGGGCGAACACAGTTCGCCCCTACGGAACGCCAATGAAATATCTGCGGATCAATTGATCCGTTCCAAAAGTAATTCTTTCTGTTTTCCGTACAGATGGTTACAAAATATGCACCGGGAGAACTATAATCATAATTCTTTAGGCGAATATCTTTTCTTTTCGGAAATTCTTTTTTGTTATCCATTTTCATCACCCATCCCATTATAGCACAAATCGGAAGAAAACTTGTTTTCTCTGCCGAAGTTTTGTGCCGGCTAATTCTCCGTTAAGGACAACAGATAAAATAATACTTTTTGTTGTTTTCTCGTCTTAATTAATCTTCATCACCAAGTCGTACTACCGTTACGCCGTGATCAAGCCTTTCGGCAATAATACCGAAAACGTCGCACGTTTTAAGCTTCAAGCTGCTTGTACAAACACACGGGTGGCAGCCTATATACTCGCTTTGAAGCAAATCTTCATCAACGAGAAGGCGAACGTTATTTTCAGTATCGTTCATCAAGCCAAGCACGCTTACTGCGCCGGGCCTTATTTTAAGATATTCGTACATTTTTTCTGCATTGCCGAAGGAAAGCCTTGAAACACCAAGCTGCTTTGAAAGCTGCTTTGTTTTAAACGGCTTGTCGCCCGGCATCATAAGAAGGTAAAAATCCGTCATTTGTCTGTTACACAGAAACAGATTTTTACACATTTGCGCCCCCATTGTCTCGTCTATACGGCGGCAAAGCTCCATATTCTCTGCCGGTTCATGATCGATCCTGTAATACTCTACACCGATTTGATCCAAAAAGTCGTAGCAGTTCATTTCCTCTGCCAAGCGCATTTCTTTCGTAATCGGTCTTCCTTTTGCTAAAAACAATTCATTCATTATCATTTTCTTTCTTTAATAACCTTGGCAGGATTTCCTACCGCAACCGTATATGGCGGTATAGGTTTTACCACCGTCGCGCCCGCGCCGACAACTGCCCCGTCGCCGATATCTGCCGAATACATAATACACACGCCCATACCGATATAGCAATCCCTGCCTATTGTAACCCGTCTGGTATGACCGTCTTGCAAGGCTATATTTTGGCAAGGATCGGTAAATATGTGCGAATACGGCGTTATCGTTATATTTTGTGCAAGAAGGCTATCGTCGCCTATTTCAAGCCCAACGTGGCCGAACAACGTCGTTCCTGTACCGATATAAACGTTTTTTCCTATTTTAACGTATCCCTCATCAGGCCGTTCGGTATCAATATACACCCTATCGCAAAGCATTACGCCATCGCCTATTTCAATACCCTTTTCGCCCCTGGCAATAAGTGTTACACCGTCTGAAACGGTAACGTTATCTCCAATGGAAATATATTCGGGATTAACTATTTTTACACCAACGCCGATACTTACGTTCTTACCGCATTTTTTTAAGCGGTTAGAATAATACTCACACCGTTTAAGGTGTGAGTATTGTGATGTATCATTTAATATGATCGACATTGCAAGGCTTTCAATATCTTGCGCAGAAGCATCTGCAAAGAGGGATCTTAATATCTCCTCTTTATTTGTCATCTTCTTGTTCTTCTTTCTTCATTTCCGTGCTTCCCTGTGCAAATGCTGCGGCAACGTAGCCTTCGCCGGATGCAAGCTCTGCCTGGAATTGCTTTCTCATTTTTTCGTAAACCTCCGCAGGGATCTCGGGTGTACCCTTAGAGAACGTGGGGATAAGCATATCACCTGCAACCTCGGGAATCGTGCAGGTCGTATCGTTTCTGTATTTTTCCCTTGTTGCCTTATCGCGCATATTGGGTATTTCTACCGAAACGCCGCCTTTAAGAACGGAACGGTATGCAAACATACCTGAAAGGCCCATATCCATCGCTTCATAAACGTCGATAATATCGGCGTTTTCGTTACCGAGAATCTTTTCAACGAAGTTGTACATAGAATAATAATCAGATCCGCCGTGGCCAAACGAAGCGTCAACTGCGGGAAATTCTGTTACGGGCTTATAGCTTTCAACGTTCTCGGGTGCATATTCACCATCAAATTTATCTGCGTTTACGTATATGTGGTTAAACGCGCCGATAGCAGCATCCTCTCTTGACGTTTCCATTCTGCCCTTTGAACCGTACATACTGTACCAAATGGAGTTTTTATAAAGGTCGCCGTGGATGCTTTTTGCAATACCACCGTTTTCGAAGGTAACCATTTCAATACCAAATTGGCCGCCCTTGCATCCCGTACGTCTGCGGCGGTCTGCCTTCGTGCCTTCAAATCCTATAACGGAAACAGGGCGAAGACCCGTGATATGAACTATCGGA
This sequence comes from Eubacteriales bacterium, assembly GCA_045540335.1. Classification (GTDB taxonomy): domain Bacteria; phylum Bacillota; class Clostridia; order Oscillospirales; family CAG-272; genus RGIG7213. Next base: position 66,794 of record JAZQHC010000037.1, on the reverse strand, counting down.
CCGAGAGAGTGCGTGCAATAGAAGTTTGCGTGCATATTATTTCTCCAGTGTTTGGGATCACCGTAAGAAATACCGGGCCATATAGGCTCGCAGTTATGTACGTATTCGCCTTCTGCATACTCAAACTCGCCTATTTTGCCTTCTTTATAAAGCTTACGCATTTCCTTCGGGCCGGGCATATAGCAATAGTTTTCGCCGTATGCGTAAACCTTGCCGGATCTTTCAACTGCTTCAACAAGCTCTACCGCTTCTTTCATCGTTTGAACGGGCAAAACCTCGCTGAAAACGTGCAAGCCCTTATTAAGGCATCTTATTGCAAAGGGTGCGTGTTCGTTTGCATAGTTGGCAAGAACCACAGCATCCATATCATGATTGATAAATTCATCAAAGCTTGTGTAGTAAGTAATATTTTCTTCGGGATGGCTTAATTTATGTTTTTCAATACCCTCTTCCCATTTATCGCAGATAGCAACAAGCTCTGCATTGTCTGCAACGCGGCAGTAATTTATCATACTCGTACCGCGGTAAACACCCATAACGCCGATTCTGATTTTTTTCATAATATCCTCCTGTAAGTAAAACAGCATCATCTGTTTGTATATAATATCATACTTCTTTAAAAATTGCAATAGATATTTGAACAAGCTTGATAAATTTTCAATAAAATTCACCTGTAAAATTTACTTGATCATATCCCCCTGGCAAGCATTTTTTGAATAGAAGGTTTTATCTATTTCATTTATAACGCACGTTTTTTTAATCCCCCACAAAGGCGCTACAAGCATAGATCTTTCCGCATCGCCCGTTACCCTTGCAATAACGGTTTTCGGCGGCATCATACGTATTTGCTCAACCGTTATATCAACGTACTGCTGCATGGAAAGAAGCTCTATTTTACCGTCTTTATACATCTGTGCCAACGGAGTATTCTCTATAACGTGAAGCGAGTGTATTTTAACGAATTCCGGCTTCAGCGATGAAACGAAGCGCGCTGTTTGCTTCATCATTTCTTCATCTTCGTGCGGAAGACCGTTTATTATGTGAACGCATACGTTTATTTTTTCGCTTGCGCTTTTTAATTTTTCAAACCCTTTTACAAAATCCGCGGTTGTATGGCATCTGTTAATGAAATCAGCCGTTTCATCGTGGGCGGTTTGAAGGCCCAGTTCAACTGTAAGAACGGTTTTCTCGGCTATCTGTGCAAGATAGTCGCACACCTCGCTTGGCAAAGCATCGGCACGCGTGGCGATATTTACTGCAACCGTATCGGGATAATCCAAGGCTTCCGTATATTTTTGCTTAAGCACCTCAAGCGGGGCGTGCGTATTCGTATGCGCTTGAAAATACGGTATTATACCGCAGTTTGCCCATTTCTTTTCCATAACGAGGCGCGTTTTATTAAGTTGTTCGGTAACCGATAAAGCGGGCGAACACGCAAATTCCCCAGCCCCTCTGTCAGAACAATAAATACAGCCACCGAAGCCGACGGTTCCGTCTATATTGGGGCAAGTAAACCCGCAATCCAACGGGATCTTTGCACATTTTTTTCCAAACGTATGCTTTATATAATAATCATACGTGTGATAGCGTTTATTACTGTCTGAATACTTAAACGGGTTTTTATCTTTTTGTGTTATTTTCATCTGTGTAAAAATTCCTTTTTTATTCCAAAGATATGAATAAATCGGTCAATGTTTAAAAATTATATATAATAATTTCATTGATAAAGTGAAAATTAGGTATATAATGTAGAATAAATAATGTAATAAGAAAGTGAAAATGATATGGCAAACGAAGAATGCACACATGATTGTTCGTCTTGCTCTGCAAATTGCAGCTCTAAAAAGCCGCAATACGAACCGCAAAACAAGCACTCTCATGTAAAAAAAGTTATCGGCGTTGTCAGCGGAAAGGGCGGCGTAGGTAAATCCTTGGTTACCTCGATGCTTGCCACCGTAATGCAACGCAGGGGCTATCGCACCGCCATTATGGATGCGGATATCACAGGCCCGTCTATTCCAAAATCGTTTGGGCTTCACGGCATTTGCGACGGTGATGGAGAAAATATATTCCCATTCGTTACCAAAACCGGCATTGAAGTTATGTCTTTAAACCTGCTTTTGGAAGACGAAAGAACGCCCGTTATCTGGCGCGGCCCGGTTATAGCGGGAACGGTAAAGCAATTCTGGACTGACGTTCTTTGGGGCGAAGTAGATTTTATGTTTGTTGATATGCCCCCGGGAACGGGTGACGTTCCGTTAACGGTTTTTCAATCACTGCCTGTTGACGGTATAATTATAGTAACCTCCCCGCAGGAGCTTGTTTCCCTTATCGTGGGCAAAGCTGCAGAGATGGCAAAAATGATGAACATACCCATATTGGGTCTTGTTGAAAACTTCAGTTATTTAGAATGTCCCGATTGCAAAAAACGCATTGAGATATACGGAAAAAGCCGCGTACATGAAGAGGCAGACGCCCTCGGCGTACCCGTATTGGCGCAGATACCGATAAACCCGGATTTTGCAAATCAATGCGACAAGGGCCTTATCGAGCTTTTCGAAGGCGACCATATGGAAAAAGCCGCAGATGCGGTAGAAAAAGCGTAAATATCAAACTGATGCGGAACGTTAACGTTCCGCATCTTTTTTACTTCTTTACGATCCGTCTTAAGGCATTCTTAATGCTTCGCCCAAGCATGATCTTTTTAAACGTACGCTTATTAAACAAAGACGTATTTGATATTACCGTTTCGCGATCGTTCTTATCCAGCGCACTGCACCACCCCATTATGATGTTTGCCATGGTGCATTTTAAAATATCTTCGTTATAATATTTGCATACGGAATTTGCTTTTATAACCTTTTCAAAGGCGTTATTAAGATCACTAACGTATTTATATTCCACCCTGCCCCGTCCGCAGCACGAATCAAAATAAGCAAGAAATTCATCTTCCGTAAGCTCTGCGGATATGCGCTTTACTTGCCGTCTTTTCATAACCTTAACCTTTTCAAGCAGCTGAGGGGATGGATTTTGCGTTATTTGTTTTTCATGAACGCGGTATTTAAGAAGTGTTTCGCGCAACGAAACGATCTGGTATTTATCAAGTATTCTGCACCACATTTCATGGTCTTCAACGCCCGAAAAATCGTGATCGTATCCTCCGGCATTATCAAACGCATCTTTTCTTATCATCGTTGACGGGTGGGCAACGCCGCACGCAAAAAACATATCGACGCGCATATTTTCAACAGAATCCGAAAAATGCGAAACTCTTTGTTCGCGATCGTTTTCGTCGATTATCGTTATCGAAGAGCCGACCACACCTACGTGCGGGTTTTCATCAAGATATTTCACCTGCTTTTCAAATCTTTGGCAGGATGATATATCGTCAGAATCCATTCGTGCAATATATTCGCCCGTGCAATGCAAAAGCCCTTTGTTAAGCGTTTTACATATTCCGCAATTCACGTCGTTTTTCAAAAGCTTGATTCTTTTATCGGTATAGCTTTCAATTATTTTAAGCGAGTTATCGGTAGAACAGTCGTCTATTATTATAAATTCAAAGTTCTCAAAGGTTTGTCCCAAAATGCTGTCAATAGCTTTATTCAAGTACTTTTCGCTGTTATAAACAGGCATTAAGACACTTACTTTACACATATCAACCTCTATACATGGATATTTTAAATACCTTTTGAATTACTCTTCTTGCAAATAGCCAAGAAGTTGGGGAAATATACAATAAATAATATTGTATTCGCTTATAAAAAGGCATCTTTACTTCAAGAAACATTTCCTTCACGGATCTTCGCGCAAGCATCAAAATTTCATTTTTATATTCAGGCGTAACATTATTCGGACGAACGGGAATGATATCTATCAAAATCCCACGAGTTTGTGTTGCAAATCGGTACTTTGTACGTTCGCATCCCTTCAGCATTCTTAGCCATTCAAATACGTTAAGCCTGATTTTTATATCGTCAACAGCGAGGCTCTTATTAGTCATCGCACTATTGGGCGTATTTCGGTAACAGTACAACCTGCAATACTTCATACCGAAAATATTAAAATCTTTTTTAAGCAAGCTGAAAACCACATAAAGATCTTCTGCACGTGCAGCATCGGGAAAACGGATATTTTCAAGCAATTCGCTCTTTATTAGCTTATTACACACGTACGGACACATCCACGTGTTAAAAAAATTCTCAATCGCATATTTAGTATCAAACATCTTGGATTCTTGATCACTAAACACCGGTGACACGCCATGAATTTCCGAAGTTTCGGCAAAACGCAGCATATTGCAATATGCCATTTTACAATTATTTTCTTCGCAACCCTTCAAAAGAAATAATACAAACTCAGGCTGCAGCATATCATCAGAATCAACAAAGCAAACGTAGTCACCGCTCATTGCATCAAGTCCTGCATTTCTCGCCGAAGAAACACCGCCGTTTTGCTTATGTATAACTACTATTCTTTGATCCTCTTGCGCAAGTGCATCGCATATAGACGGACAACTATCCGGGCTTCCATCGTCAACAAGAATTATTTCAAGGTCGGTGTGTGTTTGTGATTGAATGCTTTTAACACAGTCTAACAAATATTTTTCAGCATTATAAACGGGTACTATCACGCTAACCTTAGCCATTGTATTCTCCTATTTGCCTATTATATGGGCATATACAGTTTTTCTGCCATCTGCTAACCGTTCAATCAGATTTCCTTGATAAGAAAGCTTGAAGAAGCCGCAGGAAGCGGTAAGGCTTGCAAACTGCTGCTCGTCATACGGTTCATTTAGCCGTCTTATCATATTCCACATATTTTCATTATTTGGCGGTATTTCATCAATAGTAGCTTTTACATTTTGTAAATTAAAATATGCAGCTCTTATAAGATAATCAACCAGTACATAATCAATAAGACGATCGTGTTTTTCCCACCAATATATAAGTGCGTCGTAAACATACGAAAACAACATATTATTAGTTTGTCCGCAAAAGAAGAAATTGCACCATTTGCCCATACAAGCTTCGCCGGGGCAGTCCTCGGCACTTTTAAATCTTTGCGTATAGTACGGCTTTTGAAGAAAGTCAAATTCAAACCCGTCAGTTAAAAACACGGTGCTGTCTATCCACATACCGCCATACGTACGCGCCAAAGCGTATCTCAAAATATCTGTCAAATGTACAAGAGTTATATTTTTATTGTTATATTTTTCAATTACAATTTTAGGCAGATCAACATAGCTTGTATAATTATCCTCGGTTAAAAGACAAAGAACAGCAGTTTCCGGTATTTTGCTTTTAAGCCTTTCATAGCAAGCTTTAACAATGGGGGGCATTTTTTCTTCCCCCTGCCACCAACAAACGAATATCGGTGTTTTACCGGCAAAATCATGCTTTTTTACAGGATTTTTTTCCCATTCGCCTGCCTTATATTTTTCCGTAAGAGGTTCAAGAAATTTATCGACGTATTTTGCAACTGCATTTATATAATTTTTATTCTTTCTTCCGGGAAAAACGAATTCTTTCCACATATAAAATGCGGTTTTAAAACCGAATTTTTTAGCATCCGGAAAATAACCAACAAGTGCCTTAAAGCATCTGCGAATAAGATTAAAAATCCTAAAAAGCATCTTATTTCATATCCTCCGCAATGCGGCCACATTCGTTGTAAAGTGATTGTTCGCCGTCAATTTCAAGAGATTTTGCATATGATGTGATTGCATACAATAATTTTCCGACGCTTTCTTCGCCGTCAAGTTCTTTACTTAAAGTGATAATATCATCTTTTGTGGCGTACGGTGCGCCATATTTATGAAGCTTTGATGCTATTTTTTCACTTCTTACCAGTGAGGGAAGAGATTTTGATATGCCTTCAACAGATTCTTTCGCGGTGCTTTGTCCTTTCGTTTGCATTTTTATGGCATTCCAATTTGAAAGCACCTCTTCTGTAGAACCAACTGTAACGTCACCGAAAACGTGCGGGTGGCGAATTATCAATTTTCGGCAGATGCCGTTGATAACGTCGTGGATATTGTATCTGCCGTCGTCAGCGGCGATCTGTGCGTGAAAAACGACCTGTAAAAGAACGTCGCCAAGCTCTTCTTTCATTATTTCATCATCGTTATTGTCGATGCCCTCGATAGCCTCGTACACTTCTTCAATAAAATTCCCTCTTATGGATTGGTGCGTTTGCTCGGCATCCCACGGACATCCGCCCGGAGAACGCAAAATTTTCAACACAGAAAGAAGATCGTCGAAGGTATAATTGGTTTTGTTTTTAAGTTCCGTTTTTTTATCCATTTTTTCTTCCTTATATCAATTTAAATTTTTCAAGAATTGAACAAATTTTTTCGCCCTTGGGCAGATACAAAATATCGTATTTATCCACCGTTTTCGTTTTAAATATGCAAACTGCATACACCGTAACGGCTGCAAATATCGGCAGAAAAACCGCAAATGACGAATCTGTAAACTTCATAACGGCAAGATTTGAAAAATACGCCGAGGCGCCGCAAATCGACGCACAGACAGCAGGCTTTACAAAAGTTTGGAAAACGTTGAAGGAAACGTGTGTTTTTTTGCACATAAATATAAAATTCATTATTATTATTACAAGATAGCAAAGACACGTGCCAAGCGGAATGCCCAGCCTGCCTATTTGCGGTATTCCTATAAGAATATACGATGAGATAAGCTTTACCGCTATACCGGTTATCATTGAAATAATGGGAAGCCGTTCATTTGACGATGCTTGCAGAACGCTGTTTGTAACCGAAAGCATTGCACAGAAAAACACCGACGGGGCAAGTGCAGTAAGCATAGGCGCGGCAAGCGCGGCAGAGCTTTTTAAAAAAAGCAGCGAAAGTATGTTATATGATAACACACCAAGGCCAACGGCACACGGGGCAGAAATTACGCAAGCGGTTTTAACCGTCGAAGAAATTACCTTTTCTGCATTTTTACCCATGGTAAATATTTTCGTAAGGTGCGGAACGACCGCACAGGCAATTGGGTATATAAGCACCGTGGGCATATTGAAAAGCGAAACGGCAAGCGTTGTATAGTTTCCGTATATTTCCGTTGCTTGTATTTGTGAATACCCGATATCCTGCAGGCGGCTTGCCGAAATCACCGTATCTACCACGTTTATCAGGCCTATTATAGATGAAGATACAGTTATGGGAAAAGCAACCGATATAAGCTGTTTGAAAACGGTTTTTCTTGAAATATCGCCATCGCCTGTTAATTTTGGCGAGAAAAACGACTTACAAATTATGCAAAACACCATTGAAAGAAACGTTCCAACGGTAACGCCGCTGATTGCAAATGCCGCAGTTACGTAAACAGGGTACCCCTTTGATATAGAGTAAATTGCAAAAATAAGGCCGAAAATCACCTTACCTGCCGATTCCGTAACCTGCGAAACCGCCGTTACAGCCATATTGCCAAACCCTTGAAAATATCCGCGCACAGCAGAGGAAATACACACAAAAAACAACGTAGGGGCAATCGCCATAGCGCAGAGATACGCATTTTCCATTTCGACGGCGCTTGCTATTTTGCGTGAAAAAAGAAACATTGAAAGCGCACACGCCAAGCCTATTATCGAAAACAGCCCAACGGCAACGGAAAACACTTTTTTTGCGTTTTTCCCATAGCCCTTTGCGTTTTGCGCGCTTACCATTACGGATATCGCAACGGGAAGCCCTGCCGTTGAAACGAGGTACAGCCACGAATAAATGTTATACGCCATATTGAAGTATCCCATACCCTCGTCACCTATAAGGCGCTGAATGGGTATTTTAAAAACAAGGCCTATAACCTTTACAAGCAAATTAGCCGCAGTAAGTATGAACACACCCGAAATAAGGGTGTTTTTTTTATCGGTTTTCAATTAACCCTCCGCAAACAGAGATTTATACCTTTTCATATCAAACGTAAGTTTTTCAATATCTATCGTTTTAAATACACCGTTTTCGTAAAGAGTTTCGCCGTCGCACACCGTCATACAAACGTCGGTTGAATAAACCGTGTATATCAAAGTGTTTATAGGTGAAAAAGACGGGAAATTGTGACATCTTGTTACGTCTATCAAAGCAAAATCTGCCTTGAAGCCTTCTTTTATTCTTCCGCAGTTTTCCCTGCCCTGTGCTTTTGCACCGTTGACGGTAGCCATTGGAACTATTGAATCAACACGCGGAAAATCTGCTTTTCTGCCGAAGCCCCTATGGATCAGCGCGGCAGCATTCATTTCGTTTATAATACTTAACCTGTTATTTGATGCGGCGCCGTCTGTACCCAAAACGACGTTTACACCCTTATTTACAAACTTTTCAATCGGTGCAACGCCCGAACCGAGCTTCAGATTGCTTATAGGGTTATGTGCAACTGAAACACCGTGCTTTGCAAGAATATCAACGTCGCCGTCTTCAAGCCATACGCAATGCGCCGCTGTTGCCCTGCTGTTGAACAGACCTGTTTTTTCGAAAAATTCGCACGCTGTCATTTGGCGGCGTTGCTTTGCTTCTTCGTGTTCTTTTTCGGTTTCCGATAAATGAACGTGCACGCCGCAGCCGTATTTTTCAGCAAGATAAGCTATATATTCGCAAGATTTTGCCGTATTCGTATATTCAGCATGAACGGACATTTCCGTTTTTATTCTGCCGTTAAAGGTATCGTTGAATTTTTCAAACAGCTCTACCCCTTCTGCCATGCGCGGATCATTTTTAACGTCTGCACCTTCATCAAATGCAACAACGCTTCTGCAGATATTGGCACGCATACCCGTTTTGCCTATTGCATCGGCAAGGTCGGTACAGAAAAAATACATATCCGACATTGATACCGTGCCGCTTGCGATCATCTCTGCGCATGAAAGCGTCGTACCGAGTGCGGCTATCTGACCGTTAAGCTTATCCTCTGCGGGGAATATCGCCTCGTTAAGCCAACGGTCAAGCGGAAGGTCTTCTGCCATGCCGCGAAAATGCGTCATCGGTGTATGGGTATGGCAGTTATAAAGCCCGGGGATCATCATTTTGCCGTTTCCGTCTATTTTTCTGTCAAATACGCCTTCGGGTGCCGTTTTTCCAATATAGGTAAAACGATCGTTTTCGTATGCAACGTACATTTTATCGTCGTACGAGCCGTTTTCATAAATTACGGTAATGTTTTGTATTAAGGTTTTCATTGATTTTCTCTCACATAACTAATATATTCCATGCAGTACTCGTCTTTTCCTGCAATTACCTCTGCTGCTTTTACAGCCATTTGCATAACGGGGCTTGTGTTATCCATAATCGCACTGTCAAGCCCTTGCCAAACGGCACACGTAAGATATGCGGAATTTATACTTGCCCTTTTCGGCAAACCGAACGAAGCGTTTGAAAGACCGCACACGGTTTTAACATCGCACCATTTATCTTTTATCGCTTTTATGGTATTTAACGAAAGTATTGCGCTTTCGCTATCCGTTGCTATTGATTGCGTTGCCACGTCGAAGAAGATTTTTTCTTTTAAAATTCCGTTTTGCCGGGCATACGCAACGGTTTTTTCTGCTACATCAAGCCTTTCTTCCAACGTATCCTGGCAAAGCATACAAACAAAGCCTGCGTTTTTACCTTTTATAACGGGCAATGCAATGGGCAATTCTTCATATTTTACGGAATTAAGGATAATATCCCTGTTATCTATAAGAGATGCACATTTACAAATAACGTTGATATCGGGCGAATCCACCACAACGCCGCAAGAGGTATTTTCCAAAACGAAAGCGGTGATTTTTTGCATCATTGATATTTCGTCTTCGCAAAGCGCGGTATTTACGTCTATGTAATCTGCGCCGTTTTCTGCCATCGCTTTGATAAGCGATATTACGTACGCATCATCTTGATTGGCGTATGCCTGCATCGTTTTGGGAATTGAGCTGTTTAATTTTTCACCGATAATTATCATCTTTTTATCTTTCCTTTAAAATCGTTTTATTCTTTACCTATAAATTCCGTAAAAAAGGAGTTTTCAGGTACGTATTTATGCGTTATTTCAGGAACATTTTCGTACTTTTTCAAAAATTCTTTTGCCGTTTGCGAATATTCCGAGCCATCAGGCAACCCTGCAAGTACCTTTTTTACAAACGGTGCAAGCACGTTTACCTCGTAAGGCACGAAAGAATTTATGCGTATATCCGCACCTGCGGCGTACGGCATTATATTTACCTCTTCATTTTCAACAACGCCCTTCCAAAGGCGGAATGTAAGCTGTGCGTCTGCCCCTCTGAACAGGTTATCCCTTACAAGACGGCGTGCAAATCGAAGCTGACGTTTCGTAAAATCGCTGCCGTAAGCATTTACATCGGTATCTACACAGATAAAAACGCTTTTACATTCATCGCTGTTAAAAAGGCGCGTTATTTCGGGGTAAACTGCCTGTATTCCCTCAAATATTATTATAGTATTTTCATCAGGGTGCATCGTGCGGTATGCACTGCGCCTTCCCATGACAAAATCAAACGTGGGGATAGCGGTTGGCTTCAATTCCTTAAGCAGCTTTACACATTCGCAAAAATATTCGTAATCAAGTGCTTTGATAGATTCAAAATCTATATTCTGATCAGCATTGTGTATCTGCTTTTTCTGTTGTGCGGAATCTTTAAAAAAATCATCAATCGAAACACTTAAAACGCCGCGGCCGTCTTTAATCAACGTTTTTGTTATAACCTCTGTTGCGGAGGTTTTTCCCGAGCACGACGGCCCGGCAAGCAATATAAAGCGAATATGCTTATCTTTTGCTATATTATCTGCGGCATCGGCTATCTTGCCGAAAAAATCTTTATCGCAGGCGTTTACAAAATCGTATTTTTCCTTTTCGGAAGCGAATATTTTATCGTACAGGTACATATTTTTTTCCTTTTATTTTCGTTAAGCCTTAACGAAAAACTTTTCTATCATTTGTTGCGTCTGGCAGAAAACCTCGTTACGGTCCTGCTCTAAATATTCATATGGATATTTAGGATTAAATATTCGTTCTATTTTTACGTTTCTTTCGCCGACAAGCTTTGTAACAGCACCTGCGCCTGCGGAAAATATTGAATGTATTTCCTCCATCATGAGAATATTATAAAGCCCCTCTGTTCCCTTTTTGCAAAAACCGACGTTTTCGAAATTGCCTACGGCGTTTTTCTGCTTGTACATATAATACGGAATATAGCCTGCTTTTTTCATCATGATCTGCGTATAGTCAACGCATTTGGAAACCTCGTAATTTTCCCTGGCGTAGATATCTGCGCCTTCTTCCTTCAAAATATCCGCACTTCTTTTTACACAGAAGGTATGTGCGGTTATATTTTCGGGCGCAAGCTCTATTATTTTATCAAGCGTGTTGGAATACGATTCGAAATGGTCCGTCGGCAAGCCGATTATAAGGTCTGTATTGATGCAGGGAATACCGCTTTCCCTTGCCATTTCATACGCCTTGAAGAACATTTCGGCGGTGTGGCGGCGGTCGATTTCCTGCAAAACGAAATTATTAAGCGTTTGCGGATTTATACTTATTCTTGTTACGTTATGATTTTTTGCGCTTTGCAGCTTCTTTTTCGTTATGGTGTCGGGCCTGCCTGCTTCAAGGGTAAATTCATCAAGGCCGGCAGTATCAAACAATTCGTCTATATAGGAAAGCAGGTCTTCAAGCTGTGCTTCGCTTAAAGTCGTGGGTGTGCCGCCGCCTATATACACCGTTTTTAATTTAAACCCCGATTGTTTTATTTGGCGTGCGATAAGCGAAAGCTCTACCTTCAAAGCTTCAAGATACGCAGGGATAAGCGCAAGAAGCTTTTTGGTAGTAAAGCTTACAAACGAGCAATACGAGCACCTCGTTGGGCAAAACGGTATTGATATATACACCGAGCACGTATCCAACGGATACTTTTTAATTATCTTCTGTTCGTTTCTTGCAATATCTGCCGCAAGCATTGCCTTTTTGGGGTAAAGAAGATATTCGCGCCTTAATTCTTTAACCGTCTGTTCTTTATTCATACCGGAATTAAGGTAATCAAGCACTATTTTCGTAGGACGGACGCCCGTCATTATTCCCCAAGACGGGGTATATCCGAAAAAGGTTTCTGCGGCACTGAAAAACGCCTTACTTGCCGCCATGTTTTCTGTTTTCTTTTTTGTTGTTGTGCCGTATTCTTCCCTATGCGTTTTCGTTACCGACCTATCGCCTATGGCAAGGGTAGCCTCTGCATCAGCACCGAGGCTGTCACAGCGAAGCTTTACCGTAACCACAGGGGTAGTGGGGGTTATTTCTTCCGATTCTGAAAATTTTGCGCCCGGAAAAAACAACAAGCACAACGTTTGCAGATAGTATCTGCCTATATCACCTTCAATAATAAGCTTCATTTTAACATTTCCGTATCAAGATAGATTGTAAAGGGTCCGTCGTTATCAATGGCAACCTGCATATACGCGCCGAATACGCCCGTTTGAACCTCGCCAACAAGCGTTTTTGCGTGTTTTACAAAATGCTCGTACAAGGCGTTTGCCTTATCCGGCGGGGCGGAAGAGAAAAACTCGGGCCTGTTTCCGTGTGCACAATTTGCATAAAGTGTAAATTGTGAAACTACCAGCATACTGCCGCCAACCTGCCCTATTGACAGATTTATTTTACCGTTTTCGTCTTCAAATATCCGCATTTTAACTATCTTTTCGCAAAGCTTTTCTGCGGTTTTCTCGTCGTCTTCCTTGCCTATGCCGAGAAAAACAAGATAGCCTTTTTCGCACTTGCCGGTGATTTGCCCGTCAACCGTCACGCTTGCGGAATTTACCCTTTGAACTATCGCCCTCATATCGTTTGATTATCCTCTCGTTACATTTTCAACGTCTTTTATAGCCCTCAATCGGGATATTATCTGGTGCAGATGCTCTGTATTGCGGCAGCACAGCGTTAAATTAACCGTTATCGCGCCGTTTTCGTTTTGCATATTTATCGCAATTAAGTTTACACGCATTTCAGCAACGGCGGCGGTAAGGTCTGCCACGACGTTTATACTGTTATGTGCAACAACGCATACGGTGCTTTCAAACATGCCGTCGTCTTTGCTGTTTGCCCATTCTGCACTTACGAACCTGTCTTTATTTTCATAATTTTCAAGCTGCGGTCTGATATTAGCACAATCGCTTCGATGTATTGATATACCGAAGCCCTTGGTTATAAAGCCCAAAATAGCATCGCCCGGTATAGGCGTACAGCATTTTGCGAATTTAACAACGCAGCCATCTACGCCATCGACAATAACGCCGCTTGTCGATTTTTTAACCTTTTTCTTATTTGCCTGCGCCATATCGTCAAGCGTGGGCTTTTCCGCTGTGGATGGCTTTACTATTCTTTCAAATTCGTCCTTCAGCTTGGCGGATATTTTCGAAACGTTAAGACCGCCGTAACCGATTATGTTATACGCATCGTCAACGTCTTGTATGCCGATACGGCGTGCAACGTTAAGAACCACCTCGTTTTTCTGTGCTTCAGAACAGGTATATCCGAAACGGTGAAGCTCTCTGTCTATTTCGGCCTTTCCCATTACGATATTTTCTGCGCGCTGTTCTTTTTTGAACCACTGGCGTATCTTGTTGCGCGCATCGCCCGTTTTAACTATCTTAAGCCAATCGCGGCTTGGCCCTTTTGATTGGCTCGAGGTTAATATTTCTATTATCTCGCCGTTTGCAAGCACGTGGTCTATCGGCACTATCATACCGTTTACCTTTGCGCCCACCATTTTATTGCCGACAGCCGAATGTATGGCGTATGCAAAATCTATAACAGTAGAGCCCGACGGCAAAGCTATAACGTCGCCCTTGGGGGTAAATGCAAAAACCTCGTCTTGGAAAATATCCACTTTAAGGGCATTAAGAAACTCGTCAGGGTCTTTAGTGTCGTTTTCCGTTTCTACAAATTCAGATATCCATTTTAATTTTTTGTCGATATCGGCAGATGCGGTCGCACCCGTTTTGTATTTCCAGTTTGCGGCAATACCGTATTCTGCTATCTGGTGCATTTCGTACGTTCTTATCTGCACTTCAAAAGGAATGCCGTCGCGCCCGATTACCGTCGTGTGCAGGCTTCGGTACATATTAGGCTTCGGCGTTGATATATAATCCTTGAATCTGCCCGGCATAGAGTGAAACATATCATGGATAATACCCAAAACGGTATAACACTCAAGCTCGGTATCAACTATTATTCTGATAGCGTAAAAATCGTATATTTCGTCGAAGCTTTTATTTTGGTTGTACATCTTTTTATAGATGCTATATACCGATTTCACCCTGCCTTGCAAGGTAAATTTTATATTATTTTCTTCAAGCTTTTCCGAAACAAGGTCTTTGGCGCGTTGTAAAAAGTCCTTATTTTCGCCAAATTTACGCATAATATCGTGGCGAACCTCTTCATAGCCTATCGGGTCAAGATAGGAAAGCGAGCGCTTTTCCAGCTCTTGCTTTATCTTTTGCATACCAAGCCTATGCGCCAACGGTGCGTAAACATACATCGTTTCCAACGCGATAACGCGCCTTTTTTCTTCGGGCTTGCCATCAAGGGTGCGCATATTATGTACCCTGTCGCACAATTTTATGAAAAGCACGCGGATATCCTTCGACATGGCAAGGAACATTTTGCGCAGGTTTTCCATGTGCGCCTCTTCTTTGTCTTCAAAAGGAAATTCCACAAGCTTTGTTAATCCATCTACAAGATTGGCAACGGTTTGGCCGAATTCCTTCTTTATTACGGCAAGATTTACCTTATCGGCGCAATCCTCCACCGTATCGTGCAGAAGTGCCGCACACACCGAATCCGTATCGAGCCCAAGACTTACCGCAATACAAGCAACGGAAAGCGGGTGGGTTATATACGGCTCGCCGCTTTGGCGAAACTGCCCTTCGTGCAGCATTGCGGAAAAATCGTACGCTTTAAGTATTTTTTCCCTGTCGTAATGCTTGCCTGTTGAATCCAGCTCTTTCATCAGTTGCTGGATCGTTATATATGTTTCGTTTCTGTTTTCTTCCATAACTATACCTGATTTCAAGAAAAGAGATTTTGATTAAGTCTTTTGTAAAGAGGCGAATCCTCCAACGGCTTTTTGGAAGATTGCGGAATAATATCAAACGCCAATTCCCACGGGGTATTCCACGTATATGAAATGAAGCCCAGCTGTGCAAAAACCTCTGTTATGATCAACAGCTTTTCATATCCGATGCCCTTTTCCAATATAGGCGTTACAAACGTTACCCCCGACGAGCCGTTTGATATATCCTTAAGCATCTTGAAAACTGCCGCACATTCGCCCCTGTTGGGAATGTGGCACATTTGCGCCTTTTCTTCGCCTTTGATGACCTGCCGCGCTCTTTGCGCGCATTTTAGTATGTATTCCGACGTTTGCTTGCAAAAATCAATATCGCGTATTATCATTTGCCTGCTTTTACTGCCTCGATATACGTTAATGCCAAGGTTAAAAAGTACATCTATTCTATCCCCTTCGGTTATACCGATGGTTTCGGGGGTTCTGCCAAACATAACGCATTGAAATTTTTCGTTATTTTTTTCCAAAACGATCCGCGAATGCTTATTAGTGGCAGTGCATCCGATACTTACCACGTCAGCATCGGAAAGCATAAACAACGGCGTTGGATTTGAAGTACCGTAAGGTTCAAGCAAAAGCAATTCCTCTGCTACGGCAAGCGATATATCCTTCGGTTCAAGCTGCATATCTACGGCTATTTTTTTAACCGTATCACCGTCTGATATATTATCCTGTGCGTATTGCTCGATACGGTGCTTGAATTCATCAAACCTTTCGCGCGAAACGGTAAGTCCTGCGGCAAGTGCGTGGCCGCCGAATCTTTCCAGCAGATCTTCACAGTAAAGCAAAGCCCCGTGAAGATTAAATCCTTCAATACTTCTGCCCGAGCCCTTGCCTGCCCCCTCTGCCCCTTCGAATGAGATAAGTATGCACGGAATATTGTATTTTTCCGTAAGCTTGGAGGCAACTATACCTATAACGCCGTGATGCCAATTATCGTGCGAAAGCACGAGAATTTTTTTCGTTTTGGCAAGATTTTCGCTGCTTATCATTTCTTCTGCACACGCCATTATTTTCATTTCCTCGCCTTGGCGTTCTGCATTTGCACGGCAAAGCTGCTGTGCAATATCGTCTGCTTGTTCGCTATCATCAGTAAGTAAAAGCTGTACGGCTATTTCTGCCGTGCCCATTCTGCCCGCGGCGTTTATTCGCGGCGCAAGTGTAAAGCTGATTACGGACGACGTCATTTTTTTATAAGAATCCGCATTGCCGCTTGCCTTGACAAGTGCGGAAATGCCTATGTTTTCCCCATGTGAAAGTCTGTTAAGACCGAAGCTTACTATCAGGCGGTTTTCATCTACCAGCGGCATAACGTCTGCAACGGTACCGATGGCTGTAAGATCCGAATAATCAATACATACGCCGCTTACCGCTTTGATATTCGCATCCGTATCGGATTGGTCTGTATAAGTTTTGCCCGTTGCCCTGTACTGCTCGCAAGCGCATATAAGCTTAAACACTACCCCTACGCCTGCAAGGTCCTTAAACGGATATTCGTTATCCTTACGCTTCGGGTTTACGACAGCACACGCATTTGGAATGCTTTGCGAGCATTCGTGGTGGTCGGTAACGATAACGTCTGCCCCGTGGGACTTTGCATACTCCACCTCGTTTATGGCAGTTATGCCCGTATCCACAGTAATTATAAGGGTAGTGCCTTTATCTATAAGTTTTCCTACTGCATCCGTATTCAAGCCGTAACCCTCGTTTTCTCTGCTGGGGATATAATAACCGATGTTGCAGCCTTGCTTTGCAAGGTATTTGTGCAAAAGGCACACGCTGGTTATCCCATCGACGTCGTAATCACCGTATATCGTTATCTTTTCGCCGTTTTCCACGGCGGTAAATATACGCCTTACGGCTTTATCCATATCCTTCATCAAAAACGGATCGTACAGTACCGCCGTATCCTTTTCAAGATAATGACGTGCTTGCTCGGGTGTTTTGTGCCCCCTTGCGGCAAGCAACGCGCAAACGGGGTATTTCAGCCCAAATGCGGATGCAAGCACATCTGCGCTGAATTTATCATATTCTTTCAGTATCCATTGATTTTTACTGAGTATCATCACTTAATCCCCGTTTTTCGTTAATTATTTGGGTTATTACTATTTTCGGTTTCTTTTTTTGTGCTTTTTTTTCAGCGGCAAATACCGTAAAAAACGATATCAAAACCCCCGCCAACGCGCCTATCGGTGCGTACGTATTTGAAATACAAAAATATGTGACTGCATAAAATATCCCCGCACAAGCAAGCGGCAATATAAACAACAAGGCGGAAGATAATATCACGTAAGAGGAGGGCGTTTGCACTTGTACCTCGTCGCCTACGCGCGCACCTATACGGTTTTCCGCCTCGGCGGTAAAGCTATCGTCGCCAAGAAAAAGATCGCACGCGCCGCACCCTTTGCCGTTGTTTGATACGTGGCATTGCTCGCACGCACTTTTTCTTTCTGTTCTGACGGTTGCAATATCACCGTTTACGCCTATTACCGTGCACTTTGCAATCATAAATTATCCTTTCATTCGGCAAATGCCGATCAACCTTCCATAACGGCTTTCGCAGCGCGCATACCGTCAACTGCGGCACTCGTTATGCCGCCTGCATATCCTGCGCCCTCGCCGCACGGATATACACCTTTTATAGACACGCTTTGCATATCGTCATTCCTCATGATCCTTACAGGGGCTGACGTACGCGTTTCTACGCCCGTAAGCGGAACGTGCGGTGCGTCAAATCCCTTTAATTTGCGCCCGAATGAAACGAGGCCCTCTTTCAGCGCGTTCGTTATATACTGCGGAAATATTTGCCCAAGGTCGCAAAGTGTGTATTTACCGTTCATATAAGACGGTGTATATAAAGGCTGTGAGTGTTTTCTGTTATTAAGCAGGTCGCCAACCGTCATAACCGGGGCGGAATAATCAGCCCCTGCCTTTTCAAAGGCACACCTTTCAAGCTTTCTTTGAAATTCAATAGCACCGCGTGGGGTATTTCCGTAATCCTCGGGAAATACTGAAACGCAAACTGCAGAATTTGCGTATTTACCGTTTCTTTGACTGTAACTCATCCCATTGGTGCATATTTCGCCCCCTTCGGATGAAGAAGGAACCACAACGCCGCCCGGGCACATACAGAATGTATATACACCCCTGTTTGCCGCGTTTCTGTCTGAAAGAGAATATTCGCCCACGGGCAGTATATCGCCGTATTTATCGCACAAGCTGCCGTAAAGGGCGTTGTTGATATCTTCTTGCAGATGCTCTGCCCTGACGCCGACCGAATAAGCTTTCGGCACTATGCACACGTCTTTTTTCAAAAGCATATCGTACGTATCGCGCGCGCTGTGGCCGATAGCCAATATTACCGCATCGAACTGCGATTTGCACCCATCAGACGAACTAACGGTAATTTTGCCGTTTTCTTCACTGATCTTATCAACACGGGTGTTGTACTTTATAATACCGCCGTTTTCACACACGCGCTGCGATATTCCCTTAACAACGCCGCGCAGAATATCCGTTCCGACGTGCGGCTTTGCACTTGTTAACACTTGCTTTGGTGCGCCGAACTGCACCAAGGTTTTTAAAACGTAATCACACAGCGGGTCGTTTATTCTGGTATATAGCTTTCCGTCTGAAAACGTACCTGCGCCGCCTGCGCCGAACTGCACGTTTGTTTCCGTATCAAGGGAGCCGCCGTTAATAAACCTTTCGGTTAATTCGACCCTTTTATCTACGTCTGCACCCCTTTCGTAAACAACGGGTGCAAAGCCGTATTCCGAAAGAAGCAGCGATGCAAACATTCCGCACGGGCCAAAGCCCACGACGCACACTTTTTTCTTTCCCTTCGGGTTTACCGTGAAAGCATCGCCGTCGTAAACCGTAACGCCTTTTATCTGCGGTATATTGCCGTTTGAAAAAGCAGATACAGAGTAAACGAACGTTGGTAAATGCCTTTTTCTTACGTCAAGCGATTTTTTATAAACGGCAAAGCCGAACGCATCCGTATGCTTCAGCCTTTTTTCAGCCTCTTGTAAAGCGTAAAGATCAAAATCATTGTTGGTTTTAAACGCGGAAAGCGGAACTTTTATATCGGTTATTATGATTTTTTTCATGAAAATACCACCGGCATATAATAACTTCCAACCTTATAAACGGCATCGCCGTTGCTTTTTACAATCACCTGTGCAGGTACGTTATATCTGCCGTTGGCATCGGAATACGCGGAAAAATCAAGCGTTACGCTTATATCCTCTGCCGTCATAAAAGCGGAGTAAGAGCTATTTTTATCCATTCTTACGGTAACGGTAAGAAATTCCTCTGCTAACTGATATATCTTACCCTCGGGAGCATTATTTATCACAATATTTTCAGCGCCGATAAGGAAATCCTTGGTAACAGAACCCGTATGCTTGATCTTTACGGTAGCGCTTTCGTATCCGCTTACGTTTTCTACACCTTCCGGCAAGGATATTGCAACGTAGATCACCGTATCTGATGTTATCTGCGTTTCGTCAACCGTGGTGGCAACTATTTCTTTAAGGGTAGATACGTACGATACATCTCCCCTTACCGTGATAGACGGGGGATCTACCGTTATTTCCGTATTATGTTCGTTATAAAATCCGTTTGCGCTTTGCACAACGATAGGTATTTCCTTTTCAAGAAGAACGGTTGCTTTCACCGTTACCTCGTTTGCCGACATAGTTACGTACGGGCTTGTAAACACCGTACCGTTCTCGCTGTAAAGCGATACAGGTGCAACTATCGTTACCGAATCTGATATTTTACCGGGTGCTATCTGCGCGCCGGCGTAGGATATATTTTCAAGCACGTCTATCGGCCCTTCAACCGTTATGTAGCCTGCACCCTTTACAACGGCCGAAAGCGTACATCCATCAGGTATCTGGTAATCGGTGGGCTTTACCTGAATGGGTATTTGTTTTTTCTGATTTACGGAAACATAAACAGTTATCTGTTCGGGGTAAACGCTTGACAAGGTAATACCGTTATCCAATTTAACGCTGACGGGCAAATTATACTGCCCTGCCTGTGTGATTCCGCTTGCATCAACGTATGCATGAATATCGCTTTTTCGCATTGCATTAACGTCAGAGTATCTGCCTGCTATCGTAACGTCTGCCGTTTCGCCGTTTCCGTATATAACGGAAAGCTGGCTTGCAACACCCGTTATTTCTATTTCGTTTGAAGTAAACACCTTTTCTTCTATTCTCGTATCAGTACCCACAGCGTAAAGCCAGATAAAAACGGCGGTTATCACGGCAAGAACCTTTGCAATATGGTCTGCAATTTTGTTGCGCTTTACTTTATACTCGCCTTCAACGGCTGCGTTTTCTTCAATTGCCATCGTCTTCATCCTTTCTGCCTATGAATTTAAAGATACTTTTGCTTACCTTTTTCTCGTCTTTCGCTTTTTTGGTGTTGGAAAGCAAAAGCGAGGATAATTGATTTGAAAGAGAGTTATAATCAAGATTTCTTCGTAATTCGCCGTTCAAGGCCATTGAAATCGTGCCCGTTTCTTCGCTTACCACTATTACTATGGCGTCACTGTTCTCACTCATTCCAATGGCTGCCCTGTGTCTTGTGCCCAGGTCTGCTATTATATCTTCCTTTTCGGAAAGCGGTAAAAAGCATCCCGCCGCGTAAAGGCGCGTGCCTACGATAATTGCCGCACCGTCGTGCAGGGGGGCTTTATTGAAAAATACGTTTTTAACAAGCAAAGACGTGATATTTGCGTTTATAACCGTACCCGTTTTGATTATATCGCCAAGCTTCGTGGTTCTTTCTATTACAAGCAAAGCGCCCGTTTTCGTTTTTGCCATATCGCACACGGCGTCGCAAAGGTGCTTTATTGCAACTGCAATATCTGCGTTTGATTTTTGGTCGGTAATATTACGCAGACCCCTGAAGGGTTCTGCCCCCACCTTTTCAAGTGCCGAGCGTATTTCGGGCTGAAAAAGTATTATAACGGAAATTATACCCACCTGGAATATATTAGACAATAAAAATCCAAGTGCATTCATACCTGCAAATTCACTGATAATGAATATCAAAACGAGAAGCATAACGCCTGCGGCAAGCTTCCCCGCCCTGCGCCCTCTGATAAACTTGTAAAGCTGGTAAAGCAATACGGCAACTATTGCAATATCTATGTAATCTACCACCGACATGGATTTTAATTGCCCTAAAAAACCGTAGATGCCGTTGTTGAACGATCTGATAAATTCAGCCATGACTCCTCCATTTTGAACATATTATTATAATGATATCACATCCAACTATTTAATTCAATTAACAAATAATAAATAAATTAAAAAAGATAATTATCGCAACGCCGTCGCCGACGATATATTTGCAAAATCCACCTTGAATATTTTTTACAACTGTGCTATCATAAAAGGTGATATTTTTCAACGAATGTTGAAGTACGGTTGAGGCTGTGTTGAATATAACACGGTATTATAAAAGCATTTCTGATAAGGAGTATTGCGATATGTTTCAAATACTGATCGCTGAAGACGATAGGGAGCTGCGCCAGCTTTTCGGCCACGTTCTTATAAAAAACGGATATTCCGTAACGGGTGTTTCCAACGGTAAAGAGGCGTTGGACGCTATCGAGCGCGAAAAATTTGACCTTATAATATCAGATATTATGATGCCCGTTATCGACGGATACGAGCTTGTGCGTATGCTTCGCACCTGCAATGATTCTACCCCCGTGCTGATGATAACCGCCAAGGATGCGTTTGACGATATGGAAAAGGGCTTTCTTTCAGGCAGCGACGATTATATGGTAAAGCCGATAAACGTAAACGAAATGCTGTTAAGGGTAAGCGCGCTTTTACGCAGGGCAAAAATGATAAGCGAAAGAAGGCAAACCATCGGCAACACCACCATGGAATACGATTCTTTGGCTGTAATAACCGAAACAGAACGGCTTATTTTACCGCAAAAAGAGTTTATGCTGTTATATAAAATGGCTTCATACCCCGGCAAAATATTCACACGCCAGCAGTTGATGGACGATATTTGGGGGTACGACAGCGAAACAGATTCGCACACCGTAGAGGTGCATATAGGAAGATTGCGAGAAAAATTCAAGAATAACGGGGATTTCAAAATAGTAACCATGCGCGGTCTTGGTTATAAGGTGGTAAAGCTGTGAGAAGAAAGAAAAAAAACAAAAACGAAAAGCCGCGCCTGAATATAACGATAATGTTCACCATTATCGTTATGTGCGAAATAACGGCAACGGTTGGTATTGCTACGGTATTATCGCACGTTTTAGACGTTGCGCTTGATACACCTTCAATGCTTTGGCTGTGGCTTATCAGCCTTACGGTGGGCTTTTTCATTTCAGCATTCGTAAACCAGAAAATACTGTACCCCATAAGACGTTTAAGCAAGGCAATGACACAAGTTGCAAGCGGCAACTTCAACATCACGCTTGAACAATCGGGCAAGATACGCGAAATACAAAACATATACGAAAGCTTCAACCTTATGGCGCGGGAATTAAGCGCCACGGAAATACTTAAAACAGACTTCGTTTCAAACGTATCACACGAGATAAAAACACCCGTAAGCGCGGTTGAAGGTTACGCCACGCTTCTTCAAAGCGAAGAAAATTTAAGCCCCGCAGGTAAGGAATATATCGATAAAATCCTGTTTAACACGCGGCGTCTTTCAGAGCTTGTGGGCAATATTTTATTGCTTTCAAAAATAGACAATACCGCCATAGAATCAAAAACGGCTACCTTCCGTTTAGACGAGCAAATACGCCGTGCCGTTATGCTGTTAGAGCCTAAATGGGCGGAAAAAGAAACAGATTTTGATATTGAAATGCAAAACGTAACCTTCACAGGTAACGACGGGCTGCTGTTTCACGTATGGACGAATCTTATCGACAACGCAATAAAGTTCAGCCCTGTCGGCGGCAAAATAACCATAGAGCTTCGCAAAAACGATGATTCCGTGAATTTCGTTATAGACGACGAGGGGCAAGGTATTCCAAAAGAGGCACAAAAGCACATATTCGACAAATTTTATCAAGCAGACAGCTCGCACAAGCAAAACGGAAACGGTCTTGGATTGGCGCTTGTTAAAAAAATACTGACCTTACACGGCGGAAGCATTGATTTTGAAAATCTTCCGCAAAATGGCTGCAGATTCTCCGTATATTTACCAGTGCAAAAAAATTCAAAAAAAGTTGATACATAATTGAACTTCGGTTGAGGTTTCTTTGTTAGTGTAAAGTGTAATCGTTTGTTTTTGCCGTGCTTTTATTGGCATTTTCACAATTTCGCCGAAATTATTTGCAACGATACATAGAATACGGTATTTTGCCGTATTTTAATCAAAAAGTTATATACTTCGATGTAGGGAAGAGGGATATTTATGGTCATACAATGTTTGTTGTGCGTTTTGATAGGATATCTTGTCGGCACTTTTAATCCGTCTTATATACTTGGATTGATAAAGGGCGTAGATATACGGAAGATAGGCTCGGGCAATGCAGGTGCTTCAAACGCACTTTTGAACTTCGGCAAGCTTGCCGGCGTTTTATGTGCGTTGACCGATATAGGCAAAACGTGTTTGGCTATATTCGTTTGCCGGCATCTGTTTGCAGAGGTGGAATCCTCTGCCGTGCTTTGCGGTGTTGCGTGTATTTTGGGGCACATTTTTCCGTTTTATATGCACTTTAAAGGCGGAAAGGGCTTGGCTTGCTACGGCGGAATGCTTATTATGTACAACTGGAAGTTATTTTTCGTGTTTCTTTTCTTAGAGCTTGTAATTGCCTTGATAACAGATTACATTTGCTTCGTTCCGATGACTGCATCCGTTATTTTCCCTATCGTTTACATTGTAATATCAGAAGATATCATAGGTGCGCTTATGCTGTTTGCCATAGCGGTAATAATACTCATTAAGCACACAGAAAATATAAAGCGAATATTATCAGGAACCGAAGTAAGGATCAGTTATCTTTGGCGAAAAGAAAAAGAGCTTGAAAGAATCAAAAAAAAATAATTACTTTTCCAATCCAAGCACTTTACTTTAAATAACAGCAAAAAACGATGCAACGGCTGTGCCGATACGGCACAACACCTTGCATCGTTTTTTATTTTTGTATAAATATCCTTCGGGCAGAAAAAATATTATTGTTTTTCATCTTCTTTAACGTATTGGATAATATCGCACAGATCGCATCCAAGGGCAGAACATATACGGTCTAAAACGTAACTGTCGTAGCGAACGACACGGTTTTTATAATATCGGTCTATCGTTTGAAATTTAACCTCTGTTCTTTTTGCCAGCTCGTAACGGGTAATGCCGCGCTTATCAAGGTATTTGTCTATCGTTAGTCTTACCATTAACACCCCTCCTCGATATATATTTTATAAGATATATACCCTGTTGACAATTTCTCTATTTAGGTATATACTTATATGAGTATATACAAGAAAAGGGGGTTTATATTATGAAATTAGCGGTAGTCGGTTCTCGCAGTATTAAATGCTTTGATCTTTCGCCGTATATCTCAGATAATGTAGATACAATCATAAGCGGCGGGGCAAATGGAATAGACACCCTTGCAGAAGAATATGCAGATATGCATCGTATATCAAAACATATACTTCGTCCTCGTTACGATCTATACGGCCGAGCAGCACCTTTATAAAGAAATGAACAAATGGTTGATATGGCAGATGCCGTGTTGGTCGTATGGGATGGATATTCAAAAGGCACAGAATATACCGTAAAGTACGCAAAAAAGGTCAACAAGCCAATAACTGTGATTAAAAAATTATAATTCTGCTTTCACTTGCGCCGTTACGGGATTTTAGGTACTGCTTTTCAAACGCTTTTTTCCTCACAAATACTTGTTAAATCCATAAAATCTTTATATTCGAAGCAAGGCATTCATACAAAACAGTCATTTTGATAATAAAAACAGCATATAGCGCACAAATACGAGATTTGGTAATAAAATAATATAAATTATCTGTTGAATTTCCTTGCAAAATGTGTTATAATTATTATGAATACAGTTATTTCAGAGGTATTTATGAGAAAATTATCCGAATTTATAGAAATCGGCAGAATAACCAACACCCACGGCATACGCGGCGAAATGAAGGTAGAATTCTGGTGTGATTCGCCCGACGACTTTATGGCTTTAAAAAGCCTTTATTTACAAAGCGGCGAGGAATTAAAAATATCTTGTTGCCGCCCGGCAAACAAGTTTGCCGTTGTTCTGTTCTGTGGGGTATCCTCCCCCGAGGCAGGCGCACGTCTTAAGGGCCGCACGGTTTACGCAAAGCGCGAGGATATTCCGTTAGACAACGGAAGTTATTTTCTCAGCGACCTTGTAGGCTTGCCCGTTTATAACGTTGAAAGCGGCGAAGAATTGGGGGTAGTTTCGGATATACTTGAAAAGCCCGCATCCTTCGTATATACCGTAAAAACGCAAAATGGCGAATTTATGATACCTGCCGTAGATGAATTTATAAAAAGGGTTGATATAAACGAAGGGGTTTATATCAAGGTAATACCGGGGCTTATAGAATGAGGATAGATATAATGACTTTGTTTCCACAAGTGCTTGATGCCTTCATGTCGGAAAGCATTATCGGCAGGGCAAGGGCTTCGGGTGCTGTGGAAATGAATTTTTTCAACATACGCGACTATTCAGAAGACAAACATCGCCGCGTAGATGATACCCCGTACGGCGGCGGCATGGGCATGCTGATGGCAGCCCCGCCGATATACAACTGCTTCGAGGCAATATGCGCGCAGATCCCGCAAGATGCAAAACGACGCGTGATATATATGTCGCCGGGGGGCAAAACGCTTAATCACGAAAAGGTAAAAGAGCTTGCCCAATACGACAATCTTATCATACTGTGCGGCCATTACGAGGGTATTGATGAAAGAATAATCGACCAGATAGTAGATGAAGAAATATCAATAGGTGATTACGTGCTTACAGGGGGCGAGCTACCCGCTTGCGTTTTGGCAGATTGCGTATGCCGATTGATACCCGGCGTTTTATCGGATAAAGAATGCTACGAGGAAGAAAGCTTTGCAAGCGGAATGCTTGAATATCCGCAATATACACGCCCGTACGAATTTCGCGGGCAAAAAGTACCCGATGTTTTAATATCGGGCAACCATGCAAAGATTGCAGAATTCAGATACAACGCCGCATACGAAAAAACCTTGCGCGTGCGCCCCGATCTTTTGAAGGATACGGAAAAGCAAAATGAGCCACGCCGAAAAAAGGAACGGTAATATATAAAATGAACAGCAGCCACACACCGCGCGAAAAAAAGCCGCGTAAGTTGCAAAAAAAACAAAAGGACGGCTTCGTTTTTTCCTTACTTTACGCCTTATATGCTTTTTTGTGCAAAAAGGCACGCACAAGCACATTTGCACGCGTAATGTTTTCGTACGATAAAACACAAAGCAAAGCCGACAACGGCGCTATTGCCGCTTTTATCGGTAAAATATCAAATCCGGAAAAAACGCTTCGCATCCGCAGAAAAATAGCAGGCGTGCTTTGTAAAAATCCTTTGGCACGCCATACGAGGTCGGTTTTAAACAGTCTTATTTGCTGCCGATGCCGCGATATAGGTACGTTTATCTTGACCTTTGGCATTTACGCACTTTTAATGTGCAGTATAAAGCCGTACTTTTCAAAAGCGGTAACGTTTAACGCGTATCAAGCCGTAATAAGCGGGGCTTGTATTTTGTTTGCAATACCTCTTTTACGCGAAAAAATGTCTTTGGGAAGCTACATTTACAAGAATAAATTTTTAAAATTCGTTATTTTCAGCATCATCGGTGCAAGAAATTACGAAATATATCAAACAGAGGCAAAGCGCGCCCCCTCGGGCATTGCGTTGATACTTGGTATGGCGTGCGGTCTTTTGGTTTTCATTACGTCACCGCAAACGATAATTTTTTGCATTATCGGGATTTTTCTTACCATCGGCGTTTTAAGAAGGCCTGAAACGGGCGTTGTTCTTTTGTTTTTGATATTCCCGTTCGTATCAGTAAAAACTTTAGCGTTTACGGCATTTACAACGCTTATTTCTTTCATGTTTAAGGTTTTGCAGCTAAAGAGAACATTCAAATTTTCGTATTCGGATTTTTGGATATTGCTTTTTGCAATTTTGCTTTTATTGGGCGGAATCGTTTCCCCCGGCGGCATCAACGCCGTTTACACCGGTATAAAAATGGCGTTGTTTACCCTATGCCTGTTTTTAGCAAAAAATCTTATGCCTACCTTCGAATGGATAAAACGCTGCTTTATGACTTGCGTGCTTTCGGTAACGTCGGCGTGCCTTTATTCTTATTTCAGGCTTTGCATATCGGAAAACGTTTTTCAAACAGTAATTGATTCTGCCACAAGCGGCGTTTCTTCCGTTTTCCCGTTGGCAGAGCAATTTGCCGTTTATCTTTCCGCAATGATACCGTTTGTATTGTTTTGTGCAATGATAAATAAAACTGATAGAGAGAAAAATACCTCGTACGTTATAATATTGATGTGCGCCGTTTGCCTTATTTTTACCCTTTCATTAGGCGGGTATATTGCCGCGTTTATAACGGTTTATATGCTTCTTCTTACGTACAGCAAAAAAACCTTTGCCACCGCGGTGATAGCCGCAGTACCTACCGTTGCGGTTTTTGCAATAATATCGCAATTCAGCAAAACGATGATATTAAACGTTTTTACAAACGACTTTGCATCTTCTCAAGCAAATTTAAGCGCACTTAAAGATATTGCCGCATATCCGATAGGCGGCACGGGCGCAGTAGGAACTGATACGGTATATCTTTCTTCTTATCTTTCCTTGGCAAGGATGTTCGGTATTCCCTGCTTGATACTGTTTATCTCGATACTGTTCAGATATTTCAGAATATGCCTTTCAGGGCTTTACGGTATGCATTCAAACGTATTGCGCACACAAACTGCGTATTATATCATTGCGCCGATGTTTTCCGTGCTTGCAATGGCATTGCACGCATTTTACTGCTGTGAGGCAATAAACGGCAATGCATTGCTTTTAATGTTTCTCGTAATGGGTCTTGGCGAAGCAACGGTCAACTACGCAAAAGAGGAAGCCGTTTTAATTTCAGAAATGAAATGGGCTGTATAACGGATCGAAAGGCGGCAAATAATGATTAAATACAAATTCAATTCCTTCGATATTTTACTTATCGTTGCCATTACGGTGTTTATATTCACCTCCGTTGCGGGGGTAACGGTTGCAAAAGGAACGGCACCGTTAGATATCGAATATAAAATAGAAGCCAAAAACGCCCCGTTGTTCATAGCGGATAAATTTACCGCAGGAATCGCACTTTACGGAAGCGACGGCAACCAAATAGGCACCGTTAAAGAGGTTGCCGTATCCGAAAATGCCGATTCGTGCGATATTACGTTTACACTGTCTGCAAAGGCAACCGACCATAGGGATAGCATTACAATCGGCACACAGCCCGTTGCAGTAGGGCATAAAATATATTTTTCTTCCGATAGCGCGTGCGCAGAGGGCGTATGCACGGAAATAGAATACAAGAAGAAATAACAGAAAGGAAAGTAAAATGAAACAAAAGGCAAAATTCAACTTTTGCGATCTGTTGATAATAATATTCGTTTTAGTATGCTTTATCGGGATACTTTTCAGAAGCTCCATAGCAGGTGCGCTTTCCTCTGCGGTTTACAGTGATACGGCAGAAATCGCATTCGTAATAGAACAGGCAGACGAGCAGTTTTTCTCTTCAATAACAGCAGGCGATATATTCTATTTGGAAAACGGTGCGGAATTCGGTATGCTTATGGAAGGGTACACCCGTTCCGATTCGGTACAGTACGTTCGTTTGGCAAACGGTTCGCTTGAAAAAAACGCTATCGACGGCAAATGTGATATAACGGGTACGTTTACCGTAACAGGCAGGGATACCGACGGCGGCTTTTTATGCTCGACAGAGAAGTTATTCGTTAATTCAAAAATAACGCTTCATTCAAAGCAGTCGGTTTGCACGGTTACCGTTAAAGAAATTAAGAACATTTCCACGCCGAACACCGTAGAATAAATATAGGTTTTAATACCATTTATTTCCTCTTATATACGAATATTTCGAAAAAAAATAAAAAAATATGCGAAATACCTATTGATTTTTTTGATAAAATTTGATATAATTCATCCATAATTATTTTTTGTTGATAGGTTTTCAAACAAACAGCATTATTTTGGATAGGAGCATAAAGATATGATTTCCCGTAATATAACAGTTCGCATTTGCGTTGGCTTGCACGCGCGCCCCGCTACCTTTTTCATTCAAAAGGCTAACTCTTACAAGTGTTCCATTTGGGTTGAAAAAGACGACCGCCGTGTAAACGCAAAAAGTTTACTGGGCGTTCTTTCCCTCGGCATTACGAAGGATTCTACGATAACAGTTATCGCAGACGGCGTTGATGAGGTTGAAGCTATCAACGGCTTGGAAGAGCTTATCGAAAGCGGTCTTACCGACTGACATAAATCATTATAGAATTTTCGGCGAAAACCGTAGTTTGCGCCACAGCACCCTTTGGGCGCGGCTGTGCGGCTTATACGGTTTTTCGCCTTTTGTTTTTTAACGCACCAAGATTGGAGGGGGCAAAATGTCTGAAAATACAAAAAAAAGCCGAACAGACAGGCTTTCTTATTTACAACAAAAGGCATCAGACCTTCCAAAAAGGCCCGGTGTTTATATAATGAAGGACTCTGCGGGTAACGTAATATACGTTGGTAAATCAAAGACTTTGAAAAACAGGGTAAGCCAATATTTTCACTACACTAACCATTCTGCAAAAACGAAACGAATGGTTGACAGCGTTTACGATTTTGATTACATTCTGTGCGACACCGAAACGGAAGCCCTAGCCCTTGAAAACAGCAAAATAAAACAGTTCGAACCGAAGTACAATATCAAACTTAAGGACGATAAAAGCTACCCTTATATATTACTGACAAAGGAAGATTACCCGCGCCTTGTTATAACGCGCAAGCGAATAAACGGCGCAGGTACGTATTTTGGCCCTTATTCAAGCGGGCAAACAGCAAGGGAGATATTGCGTACCGTTAGCAGAATATACGGTATTCCCTCTTGCAAAAAGGTTTTCCCACGCGATATCGGACGCACTCGCCCTTGCCTTAACAGTCAGATAGGGCGTTGCTGTGCACCCTGCACGGGAAATATTTCAAAAGACGAGTACAATGCATTAACAGACGCCGTTCGCCCTGTTTTAAGAGGCGATATAAACGACGCTGTAAAGATGCTTAACGACAAGATGCTTGCCTGTTCTGAAGAATTGGCGTTTGAATCCGCAGCAAAATACCGCGACAGAATAACCGCGCTGAAATCGTTATATAAAAACCAAAAGGTTATTGCCGCAACAGATACCGAATACGACGTTATAGGAATTTACAGGGGCAACCCCGTAAGCGTGATATCCGTATTTTATATAAGAAGCGGTATAATTTCCGATACCGAAAGCTTCAGCCTTGGCGCGTACGCCATAGACGGTGACGAGGAAATAGAATCATTCTTATGTGGGATATACGAAAAACGCGGTTACGTTCCAAAAGAGATTCTGATACACGAATCTGTTTTTCAATCCCCTTCGGAATTGTTGGTTGAATATTTTGAAGCCTTGCGCGGAAAAAGCGTTACCGTAACGTATCCGCAAAGGGGCGAAAAGGCACAGCTATGCCGCTTGGTATGCGATAACGCCCGCCAAAAAGCAGTACAATATGAAACAGAAGCGGTAAAGAACAACGATATTTTGTTTTCACTTGCAAAAACGCTTGCACTGGAGGTCGTTCCCGAAAGGATAGAGGCGTACGACATATCAAACTACGGAAGCGAGCATATCACCGCCGGAATGATAGTTTGCGAAAACGGCACATTGAAAAAAAGCGCATACCGCGTTTTCAATATTAAATCTACCGACGGGCAAGACGATTACGCCGCCATGGCTGAAGCGTTGGGAAGAAGGCTTGATAATTACGAGGAAAAAACATCCGGCTTTGACGTTCTGCCCGACCTTATCCTGCTTGACGGCGGCGCCTCACACACCTCTGTAATACGTAATCTGTTTGACGCGCGCGGATACGCCAACGTGCCGATATTCGGCATGGTTAAAGACGAATATCACAAAACGCGTGCATTAACGGATGCTGATTGCGAAATATCTCTTTCACGCACAGACGCTTTATTCGTATTTATATACAAGCTTCAAGAAGAGGTGCACCGCTTCACGTTTGGTAAAATGCAAAAAGCAAAAAGAAAAAGTCTTAAAACCTCTTCCTTAACTGCCATAAAAGGCGTTGGACCGAAAAAAGCCGCCGTTCTTTTGGAAAGCTTTGAAACGCTTGAAAGGCTAAAGGGCGCATCGGTTGAAGATATTGAAAAAATAAAAGGTATAAACCGTCAGCTTGCCGAAGAGATAGTAAACCATTTCAAAGCACAAGGCGGGAAATAAAGTAAATGCGAAATTTTGATTTTTTTCACCCGTTGACGGTAATCGTTTTTTTTGCGTTTGCCGCAGGAATACCGATGTTCGCAATGGATCCCGTAATTGCGGTATTATCGTTTTTAGGGGCTGTATCGTTTGATATTTACCGTTCTGAAAGTCAAAAGCACCATTTGTTTTTGTTGTCGGCGTTGATACTTATGATAGCTTTAAACCCGCTTTTAAACAACAATGGTACAACCGTGCTGTTTTTTATAAACGATACGCC
Organism: Eubacteriales bacterium; assembly: GCA_045540335.1. Classification (GTDB taxonomy): domain Bacteria; phylum Bacillota; class Clostridia; order Oscillospirales; family CAG-272; genus RGIG7213. The sequence continues at coordinate 34,851 of JAZQHC010000037.1, read as the reverse complement.
GATATCACTTGAAGCGCTGATATACGGTACGGTTTCGGGTATATCGCTGATATCTGCAATATATTGGTTTTCGTCGTTTTCAAAAATTATGACAAGTGATAAAACAATATATTTATTTGGAAAAATATCTCCAAAAATTGCCCTTTTGGCTTCCTCTGCAATAAGATTTACGCCGCTTTTTTCGGAAAGATACAAGCGTGTAAGAATTACCCAACAAGCTATGGGGCTTGCGAAATGCGATACGATTATTGAAAAAATACGTTTTGAAGCACGCGTTTTATCCATTATGATAACCTGGGCAACAGAGCACGGCATAATAACCGCCGAAAGCATGGAATCACGCGGATTCGGGCAAAAAAGGCGCACCTGCTTTTCGTTTTACAAATTCGGTACTGCAGACGTGCTTTACGTAATTTTATTTACCGTTACAGGATTTGCATCAGTAGTGCTGGCATTGCCTTCAAATACGATATTTTATCCCGTATTTCAATCACAGCCCGACGTTTTTTCATACGTTGGGTATGCTTTTTACGCATTACTTGCATTTTTACCGTTGATAATTGAATTTTCGGAGTCTTTAAGATGGAAATACTTACTGTCAAAAATTTGACGTTTACATATCCCTTGGCAAAAACGCCTGCACTTAACGATATTTCGTTTTCTGTAAATCACGGGGAATTTTTGCTTGTATGCGGCGCAACGGGCGGCGGTAAAAGCACGCTTTTAAGGCACCTTGTTCCTGCTTTGAAGCCGAACGGAACATCAACCGGCGGTATTGAATACGGCAATTTGCAAGTATCCTTCGTATGCCAGCACCCCGACGAGCAGATAGTTACCGACAAGGTATGGCACGAGATAGCCTTCGGGCTTGAAAACCTTGCCCTTTCCAACGAAGAAATAAAGCTTCGCATAGGCGAGGCAGCATCGTTTTTTGCAATAGAAGACCTTCTTTGGCAGGATTGCAGCAGCCTTTCAGGCGGTCAAAAGCAAATAGTAAATCTTGCCGCGGCAGTTGTAACAAGGCCCGACATTTTAATACTTGACGAGCCAACCTCTCGCCTTGACCCAATATCAAAGGAAAAATTTATAACCCTGTTGAAGAAGATAAATACGGAGCTTTTATGCACCGTTATAGTATCAGAGCACGCAATAGAGCCGTTTTTGCCCATTTCAGACAAGATACTTCTAATTGATGGCGGCAAAGCAGTTTGCTTTGAAGAAACAAAAGCTGCCGTAAAAAAATTATGCAAATACGCACCGTTGCAAGCTTCTTTACCTGCGTTTTTGCGCTTATATGAAAAATTCGGCGGTAATGCCCCGCCGCTTACCGTAAAGGACGGGCAAAATTATATAGAAAATAATTTTAAATCTGATATAAAAAGCTTAAAAAAACAACAAGATAAACAAGAAAACAACGTCTGCCTTGAAATATCAAATGTGTTTTTCAGATATTCAAAAACCGCAAGCGACGTTTTGCGCCGTTTGTCTTTAGTTGCCAAAAGCGGGCAAGTGCTTTGCATATGCGGCGGAAACGGCGCGGGAAAATCAACGCTGCTTTCGCTTATCTGCGGGATAAATACGCCGTATTCGGGCAGTATAAAGTTATTTAAAAAGCCGTTGAAGGCATATAAAAATTCTATTTACGACACGGTTACCATGCTGCCGCAAGAGGTGCAGACCGTTTTTTGCAAAAACACCGTAAAGGAAGAGCTGCAAGAGGCAAATTATACAGAAACCACGATACCTTACGATTTCACCCCCATTTTAGATATGCACCCGTATGATATATCAGGCGGTCAGGCGCAGCTGCTTGCGCTTGCCATGGCAGTATCGCGAAACCAAAAATTACTTCTTTTGGACGAGCCGACAAAAGGCCTTGACGCAGACGGCGTCAACACCGTAATAAGCGCAATAAACGCTTTAAAACGCAAGGGCGTATGTATTATTGCCGTAACGCACGACGCCGAATTTGCCGCACGCTGTGCAGACGAATGTGCCATGATGTTTGCAGGCGAGATAACCGCACAAAAGCCCACCGTTGATTTTTTTGCAGAAAATGCGTTTTACACCACCTGCACAAGCAGAATAACGCGCCGCCGCTACGACAAAATAATTACGTTTGACGACTGCGTTGAAATATTGAAAGAAAACGGTGCTGTATGACAAAATTAAAAATCCTTCTAAAATACGCAATCGTTTTTTTGATAATTCCCTGCTTGGCAATATCGGGCGCTTTCGTTTTTAAAGAAAAATTCTACGTTTACGTAATAACGCTTACATCTGTTTTTTCCGTTGCGCTGTTCTACTGCGGTTTTGAAAAGAAAAAGACTACCTCGCGCAGGCTGGTGCTTTGTGCGGTAATGACGTCTTTGTGTGTTATAGGCAGGTTTATACCGTTTTTCAAGCCTATCACGGCAATATCGGTTATATCCGCCGTTTATATGGGAAGCGAGGCAGGCTTTCTTGTGGGAAGTATGTCGGCACTTATTTCAAACTTTTATTTCGGCCAAGGCCCGTGGACGCCTTTTCAAATGCTTGCTTGGGGGATAATAGGTTTTTTTGCGGGAACACTTTCTTCAAGACTTGAAAAAAGCAAGCTTGCCCTTACCTTATACTGTGCCACAGGCGGCATAGTTTATTCTTTGCTGTTGGACGTATTTACCGTTTTATCGTACAACGGTACTTTTTCCCTTTCTTTGTACGGTGCCGCGGTGATTACATCATTACCGCATATGGCGCTTTACACAATTTCAAACACGGTATTTGCAATTTTTCTTTCCGACCCGTTTAAAAACAAATTTAACCGTATTAAATTAAAGTATGGGATATAAATAAAGCTTTACCCGCGCGAAGGGGCTCGGACGCTTTACGCGTCCGTTTGGAAAAGACGTTACGCAGTCAGCTTTGATTTAAGCTTAACCTTTTTCCAACGTCGGCAACGCCGACTGCCCCTTCGCGCGGGAAAGCTTTATTTTTTTGCTTTCTTCAAATACTAACGGTATGGTCTTTCCCGTCAAATTCAAAAAATTGCCCTTTTGCACTTTTTACGTTGATATCGTACGAAGTGCCTTTTTTTCTTATTTTAATTTTGAACGAATCGAACCCTTCGCACAAAGCGGGGGAAAGATAAAAGCCGCCCTCTTCCTCTTTATACCCTATCATTTTTTCAAGCACGGCAGTGAAATACCAGCCTGCGGCGCCTGAATACCAGCTCCAGCCGCATCTGCCCGTATTTTTCCCGTTTTTATACACGTCGCCTGCGAAAACGTACGGCTCGCCTTTATATTTTTTTCGAACAGCTTCATTTTTCGAACGCACAAGCGGGTTTATATCGCGCAATACTTTTATAGCTCTATCGTTCATTCCCGCCTCGAAAAAGCCGATAGCCCCCCATACGGCACCGTGCGTATATTGACCGCCGTTTTCACGTATGCCTTGCGGATAATCGCTGATATAACCCGCGTATCTGCCGTTTTCATCAAACGGCGGCTTGAACAGCAAAAGCATTTTATTTTCTTCTTCATAAAGCTGATCCCACACGGTATTCATTGCGGATATTTTTCTTTCTTTGTTTTTGCCGTACATAGCTGCAAAGGCTTGCGGTATAACGTCTGTTTCACATCCGCCGTTTTTTCCCAGCGGCTGCCCGTCTGCATACGTTCCGCGAATATAATACTTTCCGTTATAGGCAAAATTCTCTATATCGTTATACAGCTTTTCGCTTACGGCGATATATTCGGCCTTGCCTGTATCGTCTTTTACGATATCTGCCATATTTATCATTTCAAGAAGCGAGGCGTATAAAAACCACGCCAGCCAAACGCTTTCGCCGCCAACGCTGTTCATACCGTCGTTCCAGTCGCCGCTGCCGAACAGCGGCAAGCCGTGCGGGCCGAAATTGCACGCTTTGCATACTGCACGCACGCAATGCATATACAGGCTTTCTTTCATTTCCGACCGATGTGCGCTTTCGTACCTATCGTATTCGTTATCACGCAAAATGTCAGAGCAGAGATACAAAACCGGTGTAAACAAGACGGAATCATCACCCGTTACGCGCAGATATTTACCCGTAACGTAAACAAGCCAAAGCATATCGTCAGAGCAACGCGTTCTTACGCCCTTTTCGCTTCCGTTTGGCAAAACGTGCCACCAGTGCATTACGTCGCCCTCTTCATATTGGTGGCAGGCGCAGCGCAATATATGCTCCCTTGCGTATTCGCTTTTCAGGTACATAATACAGATCATATCCTGAAGCTGATCGCGGAATCCGTACGCCCCGCCCGTTTGATAAAATCCGCACCTTGCATATACGCGGCAATAAAGTGCCTGATATTTAGCAAACAAATTAAACATAACGTCAAAGTCCCTGTCGTCGGTGCATATGGTAACGGCATTTACAAATTCATCTACTGTTTTTTTGTAAATACGGGCTGTTTGCTCAAAGGTAAATTTTTCAAAACGGCTTTTTTCAACCCCTAAAAAAAGCTCGACACACAAAGAGCTGTCAGCCATTACCTTCACGCGGCTTCTTACGGCACACTGCCCGCCGTTAAACGAGCATACAGTACCTTGCGGACTGTACATACAGCATTCCTGCATATTGTTAAAGGTATTGTACACGGTTATACGCTTACTGTCTGACGTTGCGTGCAAAATACCGCAGTTTTTCGTTTTTTCGCCAAGAACCACGTCTGCTTTATAGCATACCTCACAGGGGATATCAAACTTTTCCGTATTTGTTAGCTGTACGTTTATTTTTTTAACGCTTTCTCCGCAGCAAACGCAAAGGAAAAACCTTACCCCCTCTACCGTACCGCTGTAAACGGCTTTATCAAATCCAAACGATATTTCGCTGCTGTGCAGTACAAGGTCGTACGCCTTTTCGCGTATTATAAGGTACACTCTTTCGCCGTTTTCACAGCATGGGTCGTTATTCCAGGCGGTTATCTTGCCCATACGGGAATTTTTAAACCACGTGTATCCAAGCGTTCTTGTAGTAAGCAAAAAACCGAAGTCTTCGTTTGCATATACAAAGCTCCACGGCAATATCGGCTTTGAATATATCTGTACGCCCCTTTCGCCAACGCGATACACGGCGTTGCTTTGCATTGTATCGGTGCTTTTTACAACGTCTGCACGAAGAACCTCGTTTTTTTCTTCATGCGGATAAAACGACATATCAAAGAAAAATTCACGCTGTGCGCAGCTTTCACATTTAACCGCAAATATACCGTTTTTCTGCCCAAGCAGGGCAAACGTACCGAGGGATTTTAAGGCAGCCTCTATACTTTTCAGGTTTTCGTTATCATATCCGTTATCGCTATACAACAATACCGTATCGTATTTCACACCCTTTATCAACAAGGATTTATGCGTAAGCACGGCGGTGCGGGCACTTTGCGGAAATCCGCTTTTCAAATCGTCTTTCGTTAGGTCGCAAACGCATATAGGTGCATCGCCCGATATACCGTGCTTCCACAAAATATCCATATCTTTGCCGTGCATTTTGCTTTGCTTAGGATGTCTGAAAAGCAAGGCGCGCAAAATATCCTCCGATTGAAAGGTGCATTGCAAAACCGTTGCATACAGCTTTGCAAGCGTCGTTTTATTATACGCGGTATTATTCTCGCGGTGCAGTGCGTCGATAAGACCGTTTTCAGCTTCTTCACTGCTTTTTCCGCACGATATAAGAAAACAGCTATCGGCGTATGTGCTTTTTACAAACACAAGCGGATCTACGGGGCAGAAATAATCTGTATTTTCAACAGATGATGCGCCGTATTCGGTAATGGAATATTCGTTAATTCCGCCGTGTTCATTCAATTCTGATACGCTTGTACCGTATTCAAATTCGCAAATACCTTTTTCCGATTTTAAGCACACGGCAAAATAAAAGCCCTTGCGCTTGTATATAAGAATTCCGTTTTTGCATTTCACCTGTGTGAACAATCTGCAATAGCACACGTGTGAAAAATATTCTTCCTCGTTTGCGCACACAGGTGAAAAATACATAACGGTTATACCGCCGTTTGCCGCGCCCGTATGAATACAAAAAACGTTTGAAGTGCCGCTTAACGTAAGCCTTGCAGATGCTGCGTTATCAATATAAAATTCCGCACTTAAGCCGTCGCACACGGGTTTGCTTTCTTGCATAAGGTGATACAGCTTTGATTCTTCATACACGTCAACCCCGAAGGCAATATCGCACACATCGCTTGCGTGTGGCGATGATATTGCTATATCACCGTAATATAGGGCAACCCTTCCGTTTTCGGCAACCTCGTATCGGCATACGGAATTTGATATAACACAGTTTGAGATAACGGGGATTTGCGTTTTTCTTCCGCTTACGTAAATCACGTCTTGGCTTTCACCGTTTTTCCGTTTATATACGGGGGCGTCCGTCGGTATTTTTTCTTCCGTAAGGCACAAGCTGCTTTTTATAAATATATTTGATATAAAACACCTTACAAAGATATCGTTAAATGCATAATTACATGCTGCGGCAATACTCATACCAATGTGGTGCGACATAAAGCATTTTATCACCGCATAACCGTTTTTAACCCTGCTTTTTGTAAAATCTACCGCTTCGTAAAAGCCGTATTTGCCATATGCGCCGTACAATTCAAGATTTTGAAGATTTTCAAACGGGGTACTTCCCATACAAAGCATAAGAAAAGACGAATACGGGCTGATAACCTTATCATCTTCCATACCGTTTTTCAGTGCCAAAGACGGTACGCCGTGCGCCTTGTACTGGTAATTCATATCCGAATCAAATTCAAAAAAGCAAGATTCAGACGTGCCGTAAACAGGCTTCATGCCGTTTATACACACGCTGTATTCCCTTTGACGTTTAAAAGCAAATCTTAACGCTTCGCTTACAAGGCTGTTTTTATAAACGGGTAAAAATATAGCGGGCATAAAATATTCAAACGCGGTTCCCGTCCACGAGGCAAGCCCCATATATCCGTTTTTGCCTATTACCGTTCTTGAAGTATTGCACAAAAGTCGGTTTTTCGTTATTCCATGGGCGGCGGCGTAAAAATCGCTTGTTCTTGCCTCACTCATATACATGTCGTAATGGTTGCCCTTCGTAACGCCGTGCACCTCGTCTGTACCGATATAAAACATATTCGCTTCTTCATCGTACATACAGCCAAGGTCGGTTTGAAGTATTAAGGCGTTTATTCTTTTTACCAGATTATCGTTAGGCGAAAATATTTTTTCAAGACCTTCTTTAACGCACACCATACAGCAGACGAAATTGCCGCTATCTACGAAAGAAACAAACGTATTCAACGTACTGATATTCGTTATATCGTACCAGTTATACAAATTGCCCTTATACTTTTTCATTTTTTCAACGGTAAAAACCGTTTTTTCTATAACTTGGTAAAGCTTTTCCTTGCCGAAAATACCAAAATAATACGCGCCCATGGCAGACATAAGGTACAGCCCTATATTCGTCGGCGAGGTACGCTGTGCTATTTTTTCTCCGCCGATAAACGAAACGTTATCGGGCGGAAGATAATTTGTTTCATCGTTTACGTAGTCTTCGAAATACTGCCACATATCGTGCACGTATTTTGCAAGCTGTTTTCGGTCGTTTTCGCTGCACGCCTTGCTTTTTTGCTTTACCGGCTTTGAAGAAAGGTACATTGCAAAGGGATTTAAAATAAAAAGCACACCTGATGCACGATATATACCGAAGGGAACGAACAACAAAAAGCAAAAGCCGCACAAAACCGAAAATGCGCCTTTAAGCAGATATATGCCAAGACTGCCCTTTAACGTTTTTTCCGCTTGTGATGCACTTACCCATGCAAGCAGATTTTTACCGCTGATATTCAAGCGCCATAAAGATGTAACAGCAGCCTTTGCGCCAACGTACCCATCGTGTGCAACAGCAGATATCTTCCACATTAAATACAAAAAAGCGTACCAAAAATCCGAAACGGCAAAAGAATAGAATTTTCTTTTAACGCCGAAAGCACCCGAAATTACACATTCCAAAAACGAAACAAAGGCAGGGATAATAACGTAAAACAAAGAAAAAAACGCTACGGAAACACATACGTATCTTTTACAAAAAGCACCTGCTATCATTGCGGATACAGCAAATGCGGGGGTAATATCGCGGCGAAGATTATCAAACAATTTGTATTTATCAAAGGCGGATAGCGGATTTTTTACTTTTCCGTTTTTTGTTTTTACGTATTTTCCTTTAAAAACAGCGTACGTTTGAAGATCGCCCCTGATCCACCTGTCTGATCGTTTATAATATGCATTCGCATTTGACGGGGTAGAATCGTACAGGGCAATATTCGGTATCATACCTGAGTTTAAAAAGCACCCCTCGACAACGTCGTGCGAAAGAATTTTTTCGCACGGGAAGATATCGATTGCGGTTTTACAAAACGCCTCGCAGTTTATTATGCCTTTTCCGCAAAATATTCCTTTGCCGAATATTTCTTCATATACGTCAAATCTTGCAGATCTATACGATTGAACGCCGCCGTTGCCTGAAGAAATAAGCGAAAACGGAGTTTTTGCCGCAGACGATATCAGCGTATCTACCGCAGGCTGCAATATACCGTGCCCCTTTACAACCTTTCGTGCAGATTCGTCTATTTTGGGGCGGTTAAGCGGATGCTCTGCCACGGCTGTCATTCTTATTGCCGTACCGGGGGGCAATACGGTGTCGGAATCAAGCGTTATAAGATATTTCGTGCCGAAAAGCAGATTTTGGCTTCCATATACCTCGATATTTCCCTTTCCGGTATAAAGCAGACTGCATAGCTGCCCCACGGCAAGACGCTTTCTTTCGGGGGCAATAAACTTACCCTCTGTTGGGCAATATTCTCTTTTTCGCCAAAACAAAAAGAAGATATCGCCGTATTTTTCGCACAAGCGGTCTATTGCCATTTCGGCGTTTTTCAGGATATTAAGGTCATTCTGCTCTTCGGGAAGGTCGCTGTCGGGCAAATCGGCAAGAATACCGCACATTAGCCCGTCGTATTTATTGCTTACGTAGTACTGTTCGATTTTTTCAAAAACGTCGGTATCGTTGCCGTTTAACAATGAAGTAATTACTGCAAGCGTTTTGACTTCCTTCGGTATATCGTTTACGTTTAACGCAGGCTTTACGCGCGGGTAAAACAGCTTTGAATAAGAATAATTGGTAAGATATACAGAGCATTCGTAAATAGGAACAAGTGAAAGCAAAAAGGGCAAAATCGCCGAAAAAGAAAACGGAAAAAATATTACGAAAGCCTCGGATAAAGCCAAAAAGGCAAAAAAAGAAAAAATAACCGCAAAATACAGTTTTTCTGCTATCGGGTGCGGTTTTTCGAACAATACTTGCGATATACCGCCTTCGGATACCTTTGCGGCAGCCTTCAAAATCGGCATTTTATGTTTTTTTGCGTACTTTTTTAAAGCGAAAACATACAACTGACGTGTTTCTTCATCGCTTATTTTATAATCGTGATTAAGCAAAAGCACCTTTTCCAGCTCGCTTAACAGACGGTAAAAGCGTTTATAATCATAAAAGCCTGCACGCCTTATAAAATTTATTATTTTGTCGTTATTTTTGTTTTCGCCCAAGGAAAAAAGGCAGCAATATACTATTATTTCATACAGATGCTTTAATTCCCCATCGCTTAATTTAAGCGGCTTTACCTCTTTGAACAGCTCATCTTGCGATATATCAAAATGATATCTTTGAAGAATAAACAATATATCCAAAACGTGTTCATAGCATTTTTCTTTACTGTGCGCTATCTGATTATAGGCGTATTTTCCTTTTTGCGCCAATAAATAATAGTTTTCCCTTATTGCTATTTCCGAACAGCGCATATCACCTGCGCGCGCAAGGCTTTTTTTTATCCCCTTTAACAACTGCCCTTTTTTCATAGATCGTACCCTTTGCATACTTATTGTGATAATGAAATTATATCCTTTAATGTGATTTTTATACAAAAGCTTCTGAATAGTGCTGTTTTTCAAATTTTCTGCAGATATAACCTAAAAGTTAAATTTTAGATTGCTCCACGGTATGACAAAAAAATCAACCCGTTCGATATATAATTTATCTGCAAGGAGGGATAAGGTGAAAACAACGGTTTACGGTGATATACTTTTCGTTATAAATTTTTCAATGGATCTTATTTCGCTTTATATAAGCGGAAAACTGCTTCATTTGCAGGCAAAACGCCATCTTTTATGCATTGCATCTTTACTTGGCGGTATATACGGTGTTTTTGCGCTTTTTATAAAAAGCAATACCGTCGTTTTGCTTTTGAATATTGCTGTATATCTTTTAATGTGCTTTATTGCATATCCAAAATCGAAAAAAAGATATATCAAGCTTTGCATAATATTTTACGGCGTTTCTTTACTGTGCGGCGGTGCGGTTACATCAAGCTATTCTTTTTTGGATAAGCTTTTTTACAACGTAAATATAAACACCGATTTTTCAAGCGAAAAAAAAATACCCGTTTGGGTATTCGTGCTTGTGGTTTCGGCTTGTCTTTTGCTTTCATACATAACAGGCAGGATCTTTTTAAAAAGCACCTCAGTAAAGCACGCCGATATTACGGCAGTGCTTGGGCAAAGATCTTGCAAAATACGCGTTCTTGCCGATAGCGGAAATCTGTTGGTTGAACCGTTAAGCGGTGCGCCCGTCGTAGTCGTGCCGCCGCACGTAATAGAGCAACTGATCGGCTGCAAATTTGAAGACATACTTTTGCAAAAAGACGTTTTGGCAAAGCTTCGCTATATTCCGATTTCCACCGCATCGGGAAACGGTGTGCTTACGGGCATTTTGCCGGATAACGTATCGGTAAAAACGTCAAGCGGGCAAATAAACGTACGCGCAGTGATAGCCGCAGGAGAAAAAACAGATTTTTCGGGGTTTGAAGGTGTTGCCCCGTTAAACATTTGCGAATAGAAGAAAGGAAAATAATATGCTGTTAAAAAAAATAATTAAAAAAATATTCGGCTTAAAGGTGGAAGATAATACCGTTTTTTATATAAACGGCTCGCAAACGCTGCCGCCGCCCCTCACACCGGAAGAAGAAGCATCTGTAATGGAACGGTTAAAGGAAGACCCTTGTGCAAGAAAAATACTTGTAGAAAGAAATCTGCGGCTTGTAGTATATATTGCAAAAAAATTTGAAAGCACGGGCATCGGCATAGAGGATCTTATATCGATAGGCACTATCGGATTGATAAAGTCCATAAACACGTACGATCCCGACAAAAACATAAAATTAGCAACGTATTCATCGCGCTGTATAGAAAACGAAATATTGATGTACATAAGAAAAAACAGCTATTTAAAAAACGAAATGTCGCTTGACGAGCCCCTTAACGTTGACTACGACGGAAACGAGCTTCTTATATGCGACGTTATCGGAAGCGATTCAGATACAGTATCGCACGATATCGAGCAAGACGAAGAACGCCGTATGATAAACCGAATAGTAAACGGTTTAGACCCGCGTGAAAGGCAAATAATCAGCCTGCGCTTCGGGCTTGACGGCAAGCGTGAATTAACGCAAAAAGAAACCGCAGATGCACTTGGTATATCCCAATCTTACATCTCGCGGCTTGAAAAAAAGATAATCAAACGGTTAAAAAACGAAATAGAAAGCAAGCTTTAATCCTCAAAAGGATACACAAGCCCCCAATGTTTACGCATTTCCGTGGCGATTTGCATAACGTCGTACGTATGGTTCTGAAGCATATCGCAGTTGTTTTCAAAATTTTCTATTTCATAAAGAAGTGCGTCTTTCGTGTTTCCGATTTGGAATATTTCCTTTTCTTTATTCAGATACACTATCTCTGCTTTGTCGCATCTCGGATAATCGTATATTTCTATATACGCATCTGCGCAGGATATAACTGCGCGCTTCGGCAGCTTTGAATTTAAAGACACCGTTAAAGTGCTTATCTGCCCGTTTTTTCTGTTTATTACCGCACCGAAGCCTTCATCTACGCCGCTTTCTGTAAAAACCGCGCTTGAAGATACGCTTTCAACGCGGCAGCTGCTGTACATTCTTTCAAGTGCAAGGGCGTAAACGCCTATATCAAGCATAGCACCGCCTGCACAGCTTTTACTATAAAATCTGTTGTTCGGATCGTATTTTTTCGTACTGCCGAAATTTACCTGTATAAGATTTACCTTTCCGAATTCGCCGCTTAAAACACGCTTCGATAAGGCACGGTGTAAAGGCATATTATAAACCGTCATTCCCTCGGCAACGGTAACGCCTTTTTCGCTTGCTAAACGGTTTATACGCGATAATTGGGTGTGATTAACGGTTATTGCCTTTTCGCAAAGCACATTTTTTCCGCTGTTAACGCACTTTTCAATAAATTCCGCGTGGTTGCTGTGCGGTGTAGCTATATAAACGCAGTTTATATCGTTATCTGAATATAACTCCTCTGCCGTTTTATACACCTTTTCGATGTTGTATTTTTTTGCAAAGTCGCACGCTTTTTCATACGTACGGCTGTAAACGGCAAATATTTTTCGATTCGATCTTGCAAATATTTCCGCCATATCGCCGCCTGCCCAACCGCAGCCGATAAACGCCCATTTTGCTTGTTTTATCATTTTGCACCCCAAATATTATTTTTTTCGCAAAAACACTTGACAAATCACCTTTTTTTTGATAATATACAAGTGTTGTGCTGCTATGGCTCAGCTGGCAGAGCACATCCTTGGTAAGGATGAGGTCGACAGTTCGACTCTGTCTAGCAGCTCCAAAAAACGGCAAGTTCCGAAAGAAACTTGCCGTTTTTTATTTTCGTTTCTTGCTTTATATCAAACGTTAAATCTGAACAGGGTAACGTCGCCGTCGCGCATAACGTATTCTTTACCCTCGCTTCGGATAAGACCCTTTTCTCTTGCGGCCGTCATATTCTTTCCGCAGGCAACCAATTCATCAAACCCGATTATCTCTGCACGGATAAAGCCGCGTTCAAAATCAGAGTGTATCTTTCCTGCAGCACCCGGAGCTTTAGTGCCCTGCTTTATCGTCCACGCGCGTACCTCTTGCGGGCCTGCCGTTAAGAAGCTGATAAGACCAAGCAATTTATAGCTTGCTTTAATAAGCCTGTCTAACCCGCTTTGGCCCATACCAAGCTCTTCAAGGAAGGCCTTTGCCTCTTCCTCGTCAAGGGCGGCTATTTCAAATTCAAGCGAAGCACAAACGGGTATTATTTCCGAACCTTCCGCCTCGGCATACGCCTTCAAAGCATCGTAGTTTTTATTACCGATAGGCTCGCCCGAAACTTCATCCTCCGATACGTTTGCCGCGTATATAACGGGCTTGGCAGAAAGAAGCGGAAGTGTTGCAAGTATTTGCCTTTCATCCTCGTCCATTTCAATGCAACGGGCGGTTTTACCCTCGTCAAAATGTTTGGCAAGGCGTTTTAAAAATTCTATTTCAGGTAAAATAGACTTGTCTGCTTTAAGAAGCTTTTCATCTTTGTCTATTCTTTTTTGAACTATCTCCATATCAGACAGTATAAGCTCTGTATTTATAGTTTCAACATCGCGTATAGCGTCAACGTCGCCTTCCACATGAATGATGTTTTCGTTTTCAAAGCACCTTACCACGTGAACAACGGCATCAACCTCGCGAATGTGGGACAAAAACTTATTTCCCAGCCCCTCGCCGTGTGATGCACCCTTTACAAGCCCTGCAATATCTACGAATTCGATTACTGCGGGCGTATATTTTTGCGGGGAATACATTTCTGCCAAAACATCCAATCTATAATCAGGCACGGGAACAACGCCCACGTTCGGTTCTATCGTACAGAACGGGTAATTTGCGCATTCTGCCCCTGCTTTTGTGATAGCATTGAAAAGCGTGCTTTTTCCCACGTTTGGAAGACCTACGATACCTAACTTCATCTATATGCTCTCCTTTAATCTTTATAAATCATCATATACAAATTCGGTATTTACAACATAACTGAATTTTGATTTATAATTATATCATACATTGCATTTTTTCCAAAGATGTTATTAGAAACTTTTTCGCAATATATTGTAAATTTTTACATGCCCGATTTAAAAATGCTTTAATTTTGCAAATGACAAAGAAATTATTGACTTTGATTTTCAAAGGGTATATAATACGTACCGCAAGCGGTTATTCAGCCGATTTTTTTAAAAAAAAGCAGTCTAAACGGCACTTTTCCCGCTTTGCGAGATTAAATCCCGCTTTACGGTCTTCAAATTTTCGTCTTAAAACGGTAGAATACAGGCATCAAAACTACGGAGGCTTTCTTATGGAAAAGAAAACAATAGGTACATTTATTGCCGCCTTGCGCAAAGCAAACGGAATGACGCAGCAGGAATTGGCAGATAAGCTGAATATATCAAACAAGGCTGTAAGCCGATGGGAACGTAACGAATGCGCGCCCGATATCTCCTTAATACCTGCCATTGCGGAAATTTTCGGCGTTACCTGCGACGAGCTTTTAAAGGGCGAACGTATATTTACGGAACGCGATCAAGAAAGGGCAGAACCAAAGGTTGAAAAACAAATAAAAATTCTTATAAACCGTTCTGTTTCAAAATTTAAAACTTCAATACTGATATCGTTATCTCTTTGTGCGGTCGGTCTTGTATGTATGCTTGGTATATCGTACGGTTTTATGCGCCCCATCATAGGATACGCGGTGATGACGTTGTTCGAAATAGCCGCTTTCGTTATTACTGTCAGTGCGGTAGGCAAAATGAAAGAGATAAAAAACGAAGCAGAGCTGTTTACAGAAAACGTTGATGAAGATACGTTAAAAAAGTTCAACAACGTGCTGGGAAATTTTTCTTATAGGGCTTTTTTTGCGATAATATCCGTTTTGTGCATCTCGCTTCCGCTTATTATCTGTGTTGACAATTATATAGACAGCGTTCTTGCCGTTAGCAGCTATTTGAATATTCTTTTGCCGATAGCAATTTTTCTTGTTTATATTTTTTTCGTTGTAAAAAACAGATTTTCTTGTTGGATAACGGATCAAGCTTATTGTAACGATATCGACCCTGTAACCCAAAAAATGAACGTGCTTCAGCTGATTGCCTTTGTAATTGCCGTAATTCTATTTATCACAGCGCCGTATTCGCAGATAATCGGATTTGGGTCGATAGATATTTTTTACATTATCGGTGCTGCAATGGTTTTAGTATGTATCGTAATATTTCTCGTATTTTTGGTGCAAAAAAAAGGCATTAGGTATTCGTTGATCTTGTTCGGCATACGAAACATACTTCTCTGCCTTAATACGTTAAATATCAGCCGTGCTTGTTTTGTTATAGAAACACATCATATGCCGACAACGCCGAATTATACGTACATTGGGCCTGATGTAACCGTTGAATGGACAATGCAAATAGCTTTTATCATCGTTACCGAGCTGTTGATTTTACTTATATTTCGAATTATCAACACCGTTATTCAACGAAAAATAAAGCAAAAAGAATCTTAAAAATGCACAAAACGGCAAACGCTTGGCGGCTGATATAAACCGCAAACGTTTGCCGTTTTTTTTATTTTATTTCGTTATCTTAATTCGTTTCTTTTTATCTTACCGCTTATCGTTTTGGGCAAAGCTTCCATAAACTGTACCACCCTTGGATATTTATAAGGGGCAGTATGCTCTTTAACATAGTTCTGAATTTCTTTTTTCAGCTCGTCTGTTCCCTCTTTGCCCTTTACAAGCACGATAGAAGCCTTTATCGCCTGCCCTCTTATCGGGTCGGGCACTGCGGTTACGGCGCATTCAAGCACATACGGAAGCTCCATTATCACGCTTTCGATCTCAAACGGGCCTATGCGATAACCGGAGGATTTGATAACATCGTCTGTTCTGCCAACGTACCAGAAATATCCGTCTTCATCACGCCAAGCAGTATCGCCGGTATGATACAATCCGTCGTGCCATACCTCTTTCGTTTTTTCATCGTTACGGTAATAGCCCTTGAAAAGACCGCAGGGTATCTTTTTATCAACGTGGATAACGATTTCACCCGTTTCCCCTACGGGAACGCTGTTGCCGTCTTCATCTACTATATCAACGTCGTATTGGGGGCTGGGCCTGCCCATTGCACCGGGCTTCGGCGTTGTGCCGACAAGATTGCATATAGAAAGCGTAGTTTCGGTTTGGCCAAATCCCTCCATTATGCTTAATCCCGTAGCTTTGCGCCATTGTTCGAACACTTCGGCGTTAAGCGCTTCGCCTGCCGTAGTTGAATATTCTATGCTTGAAAGATCAAATTTTGAAAGATCTTCTTTTATAAAGAAACGGTACATGGTGGGCGGTGCGCAGAAGGTAGTGATATTGTACTTTGCAAACATTGGCAATATTTCGTTTGCATCAAACCTGTCAAAATCGTAGGTAAATACTGCCGCCTCGCACAGCCATTGACCGTAAAGCTTGCCCCAAACAGCCTTGCCCCAGCCCGTATCGGAGATAGTGAAGTGCAAGCCCTCGGGGTTTACGTTATGCCAATATCTTGCCGTTACGTAATGGCCGATAGCGTATCTGTAATCCTGCGTTGCCATTTTGGGATATCCCGTAGTGCCTGACGTAAAGTACATAAGCATTGGATCAAATCCGCAGGCGGTATCTTCTCTTCTTTCATAAACGTCAGACATTTTGCTGATGCCTGCGTTAAAATCAAGCCATCCTTCCCTGGGTTGGCCCACAATAACCTTTATAGCAGGAACGCCGCCGCATGCCGCTGCCGCCATTTCTGCTTGGTGTGCAACGTCGCCGTCTGACGTGCAAAGTATTGCGTTTACCCCTGCCGCCTTGAATCTGTATTCAAAATCGTGCTGCATCAATTGATTCGTTGCGGGTATCGCAACTGCGCCGATCTTATGCAAAGCAACGATAGCAAACCAGAATTGATAATGCCTTTTTAATACCAGCATAACTCTATCGCCTTTTTTAATGCCGAGGGATTCAAGGTAATTGGCAGTCATTGCGGAATACTTTTTGATATCCGCAAACGTAAATCTTCTTTCTGTTTTATCTGCAGAAACATGCAGCATTGCAAGCTTGTCGGGGCACTTTTCCGCAAGCGCATCTACCGTATCGAAGCCGAAATTGTATTTATCTTCGTTTCTGAAGGATATCTTCTTCAACACGCCGTTTTCATCGCATTCGGTATCTATGAAATTTGCCGCAATGCTTGAAGCGTGTGCATCTTTTCTTGCTTTTCTTTGCGAAACGATCTGCTGGAATTTATCCTTTTCTTCTGCAGTTTCCGTTTTCTTCAAAACTATTGCGTAAAACTTAACCCCTTCGGGATCAAGCGCTACCATTCCGTGCGGTGCAGACGAGTTATAGTATATCGAATCCCCCGGGCACAAAACCTCGGTATGATTGCCTATCTGAACCTTCATTCTTCCCGAGATAATAACGTCAAATTCTTGCCCTTCGTGTGTGGAAAGCTTGATTGGTGCGTTTACCTCTGCGGGGTTAAACGGCATCTCTACCATAAAAGGCTCTGCCGTTTTTTGTTTAAACAAGGGCGCCATGTTAAGATATTTGCAGCCCTCGCGGCGCGTTATCGGCAAGCCCTCGCCGCTTCTTGTAAGGGTATAATTTGAAAGCGTGGGGCTTTCGCCTTTTATAAGATCTGTGGGGTCAACATTAAGGTTGTTTGCACATTTATAAATAAATGTAAAGCTGAAATCTACCTGGCCCGACTCGTATTTAAGATAATTTTCTGTTGTTAAGCCTGTTTTTTGCGCCATATCTTCAGGGGTAATTCCCATGATCTCGCGCAATGTTTTGATTCTCTGTGCCACCTCGCACAATTGATTCTTCAAATCCGTTTTCTCCATTTTACAATACCTTTCTTTCTTTTGAAATTGGTTTGCTTCTGGTGTTCAAAGCGGCTTGAGTGAAAAACAAAAAACGCCCCAAAGCTACTACCAGCCTTGAGACGGTTAAAGCACCGCGGTACCACTCAACTTGCATAAAATGCCACTTCGGACTCATCACAAAGCCCTTCGCCTTAACGCGGCTAATCGTGAGAGGCTACTGCAATTTTCGCCTCCCCCACTCAGAAATGATGTGGCTTTTTGGAAATTGATCCTATCGGCTTACACCAAACGCCGACTCTCTGTAAAAATCTTTTTCCGCCGTTTTCTTCACAGTGTTTACATGCCGATATGATACAACATATTTTCGAATTTGTCAATAGCTTTTTTTGATTTTTTTCATATTTTTTTATTTTTTCGTTCGACGTATTTTTCTCCGGTGCAAAGCTTTTTAAGTCTTAAAGCCGATGTTTTTTTCATCTTTAGGAAAATATACATATATTTACTCGTCATAGAATGTTAATAGAATGTAAAGTTTGCGTATAACTATATTTTTACTTGACAAAACCGCATTGAAACTGTAAAATAGTATTGTTAAAAATATTTTAAAAAAGGAGTTACTATGAAAAGATTCACGAAACTGACTTCATTGTTTTTGGCAATCCTCATGGTTGCGGCAATATTCCCGTTGCAGACCATGGCAGCAGCTTCAATTTCTTCAAGCGTTAAATCCGTTGTTTTTAACGCTACGTATTACGCCAACAGATATGCGGATTTGAAAGCGGCATTCGGCACAAACGAATCACAGCTTTACAATCACTTTGTAAACCACGGCGTTAAAGAGGGCCGTCAGGCAAGCCCTATTTTCAGCACTGATTACTATCTTACGAAAAACGGCGACCTTAAAGCAGCATTCGGTTCTAACCGCGAATCTGCAATGAACCATTTTATGAGCAATGGTATCAACGAAATCCGCGTTACAGCCCCCGTTGTTGATCTTGGTACGAATATCAACGTTGTTATCAGCACGGTTTCCGGCAGCAAAAACGTAACTGCCAGCGGCAATAACGTAGTTACGGCAAACCCCGATAACGCAAATCAAACATGGCTGCTTACACGCCAAAGCGATGGAAGCTATAAGATCACAAACAACGCAACAGGCAAAGTGCTTGATGTTTATGCGGCATCCCGTGCTTCCGGCGCAAACGTTGACATTTACGCAAGCAACGATACCAACGCACAACGCTGGTACATCTTCCAAAACCAGAACAGTTCTTACACATTGCGTGCAAAATGCGGCACTACATGCGTTCTTACGGCTGCAAGCTCTTCCGCAGGTGCAAATGTGTATATGAGCACGTTTGCAAGCGCAGCGCTTCAACAGTTCAAGATCACTACTGTTGACGTATCCGACGATAACACAGAAAACGAAGAACCCACCACGCCCCCCGTTGTTGAACCCGAAGTACCTGAAGTACCCGCTGAACCCGAAGCACCCAAGCCTGCAAACCTTGGTACACGCTTCAACGCAAGCATCTCCCTTTCTTACGTTTCCAAGAACATTGCGGTTTCGGGCACTAACGTAATAATTTACTCCCCGTCGCAAAACTCCGACCAGGTATGGCGTTTTGAACGTCAGTCTGACGGAAGCTACGTTATCGTAAACAACAACACAACAAACTACGTTCTTACAGTACAGGGCGGTGCTGCAAACGGTACAAACGTTTACATTGCACCCGGCAACGGATCTGCTGCACAACGTTGGTTTATCTATGAAAAAGACGGTAAGTACACCTTCTGTTCTGCTTTGTCCGAAAACTTTGTTTTAGACGTTGCAGCAGCAGGCACAGCAAATATGACAAACGTTCAGATTTGGACGTCCAACTCTACAAACGCACAGCTTTTCAACATTACTAAAGGCGTTATGTCTGCAATGACGTTCAACGTATATTGCGGTCAGTTCAACACGACAAGAACAAACAGAGTTCTTTCCTTGATGAAGAGCTACACGCCCGATACCATCGGTATTCAGGAAGCTACCCCCAGCTGGATGACGTTGCTTAAAAACAACCTTGGCGGCACATACGGCTTCGTAGGCTTGGGCCGTGAAGGCGGTTCTAAAGGCGAGCACAGCGCAATCATGTACAACAAGCACATTTTCAAGCTTTTAGATAGCGGCACAAAGTGGCTTTCCGGCACACCTGACGTTGTTTCTAAATTCCCCGATTCTTCTTATATTCGTATATTTACTTATGCACTTCTTCAAAGAATCGACGATGGCAAGAAAATACTTGTAGTTAACACGCACGTCGAATATACGAACGACGCAATAAGAATAAAGCAGCTTGGTGTTCTTTATAACTTCTTGAAGTCTTACGGTGATTACCCCACGATTCTCACAGGCGACTTTAACACAACGCCCGGCTCTGCTACTTACAACAACGTAATTGCAAACGGCTTTGTTGACAGCGCGAAGAACGCCGCTTCCAGATATGAAGCATCTACGTTTACAAACTTCGGTGCAGATAACAGAGTGCTTGACTACGTATTTGCATCCGCTTCCGACTTCAACTTGAGGTCTTACAGGGTTTGCAACGAAAAGGTTAACGGTGATTTCCCGTCTGACCACCATCCCATATTTATGAGATACATCGTAAAATAATAGATGTTTCCGTCCGTGAAGCGCAGCTTCGCTTCATGCAAGACAAGGTCTTGCGCTTCATAAAGGCGTTCAGCCTTTGCTTCACGTTTGCAAGGCAAACGCTTCATTACTAAAAACAACACCCGAAAAAGATGTTTTCTTCTTCGGGTGTTTTTATTACATTACTTATCCATTAAATTATTCGTACAGCTTTGCATTTACAAGCTCTACCAATGCAGGCGATGTATTTTTATCAACAAACTTTTTAATATGGGCGCATACGGTAATAACGTCGCCTATCTGCGGCGGATTTGCCATTTTATCGTATCTTTCGCCCAAAGCATCATATAAGCCGTATATGTAAAGGGTATTTTTATCTTCGTCTTCTATTGTCATATTGCCGTATTTTGAATTGTGTATCTGCGTTATTTTTCCTTTGGTAATATACTTTTCTTCCGTTTGGGCATTATCCGCCAGGGCGTTTCCTATTACGGTTATTTCAGGTATGGAAAGTTTTTGATAAGTTTTACCCGAATCTGTAAAGCCGCCCGCGGCAATATAGTCTGCAAGAATATCGCGCGCAAATATGTTCGGATTATACATTTCTACCTCGGTAAGATTATTCGGCGCGTAAGTCGAGGTATAGGTATCTACCACGATAAAATACGTTTCGCTATCATCGATACGTGATGCCAACGTGCTTTCGTAAGAAACGAAATAGTTTTTGTTTGAGGTTTGCAGAAACTTGTTTTTAAGGTCCTTTCCGCTTACCGTACAAAGCACAAGCGGATTATCAAACGGAAATACAGCTTGTACCATTGCATACGTTACTTCGCCCGATGCAAGGTAATAAGGGCTTCTGGCGGAAATAAACCCACCGCCAAGAACGATATCATATCTGCTGCCCCAGCGTTCTATACCCTTTTTGTAGTACAGATCTGCCACGGTCTGGCACAAAAAGTCGCTTTCACGCTTAATATCGTTAGTGCCTATTGACAAAGATCCTTGTGAAATTTCTTCAGCGTACTTTTCAAGAAGCTTTTTAACTATCGGGTCATCCTGCATAGAGGCGTACCTGTCGGAAGAAACGTATTCCACCGTATTTACCGTATTTTCAGACGTAACAAAATTGACAGTAACCTCTGCATGGGCAATACCTTCATTATCGCCGCCGCTTTGCAAATGGTAAACGCCGTATGTATCTTTAAGAACGTAATTTTTATGTGTATGCCCTTCAAACACGATATCAACGTATCCGTTTTTCGAAAGCTCGATATCGTAATACGAGGATATCATGTTGCCGTCTATTGATGATACACCGTTTTTCGATCTTCCATATCCATCGTGAAGCGAATATACTATGTAATCCGCACCTGCATTTCTAAGTTTTTCTGATTCTACCTTTACAAGCGACGTAAGGGCTGCATCTGTTTTAAAATATATCCCCTCGGTTTTGTCTGACGATATAGATGAATAGCAATCACCGATAGCACCGATTATGCCTATTTGTATTCCGCCGCGATCGACAATAACGGACGGTGTGCAAAAATCAGCTAATTGATTTGTACTTTTATCGTATATATTGATTGCCAAAAACGGAAATTCTGCAATTTCGGCATTTTCAACTATGTATTCTATGCCCCAATCAAATTCGTGGTTTCCCAGCGTCATCGAAGCAACATCAAGATCGTTCATCCATTCGGTAATTATATTTCCTTTTGTAAGGTTCGATTCCGAACCGCCCTGCCACATATCGCCCGAAGAAAGAACGACATAATTATCATCAGCCTTTCCTGAATTTTTTATGTACGAGGTAAGCTCGTCAACCCCTATATTTGCATCAGTATCCCCAAATTTGCCGTGCAAATCGTTGATGGCGTAAAAATCAACCGTTACCGTTACCGCCCCCTTGCAATTGTCGCACAGGCCGTTACCGTCGGCATCTTCATGCGTGCACGATGCATCTGCCTGCGGAAGGTTTGAAGCCGTGGTTTCTGCATTGTTTTTATTCTCGCACGCGGTAAGGAAAACGGATATTATCAATAAAAGTACAACGATCTTTTTCATATACTTCCTCTCTTTTAAACACTTAACACAAAAGATCTGCAAGCGTTGTACCGCTTACAGATCTGATTATACTATCTTTTCAAGTTATAGTCAAGCATTTTTCGCAACGATCAATTAAATGATACAGGGTTGCCGCCTACGTTTGTAAATCGGCTGTTTTCGGGCGACGGTTCTGACATACTGAAATACATCTTCGCCGCCTTAGTCGTTCCGAAATCTCTGTTTGAACCGCTGTGCTGAACCTTATTGAAGGCTTCGCGGAACATAGCGTTGTGCGCTTCCTCTCTGTTTAAAAGAAAATCTATCGTTTCGCGCACCTTTTTGTCGTTTATTTGCCTGTAAAGATATTCATATACCACCTTTGCCCTCTGTTCGGAGGCGATATTTGAAAGCAGGTCGGCGCAAAGATCGCCCGTTACTGAAACGTAGTCACCCGTCCACGAATAGCCGGAAGCATTTATCAAGCCCGGATTCAAGCCGAGAATAACGTGCGTTTGTATTTCTCCTGCAGGAACGCTTGAAGCATCAACCTCATGCCCGTTTAAAAGATTTATCGTTTGCGCCACCATTTCCATGTGGCCAAGCTCTTCTGCGGCGATATCCAAAAAAAGATCTTTTATTTCGGGGTCTTTTATTCTGAAGCTTTGCGACATATACTGCATCGCCGCCTTTAATTCCCCGTTTGCCCCGCCGAGCTGTTCGTGCAAAAGGGCTGCGTACTGCGGATTCGGTCTTTCTACCTCCACAGGGTGGAAAAGCATTTTTTCGTGTTTAAACATATTTTCTCTCCTTTTATTTGTTTGTTATGATTCTTTGCATCAATGGCTTTTTTTATACGCAGTTTTTTTAATACGCAAAAATGTACTGTATCACGTCGGACATAAAGTTTACAAAAAATTCATTTACGATAATTATTTATTATATTAAAATATGTTGGTATATGTGGTATAATGTTGATTAATTATACAAGTTTGCGGTAGGTTTATATGTTTTTTTCTTCAAAGCTTATTATCGTTACCGGCCATTTCGGAAGCGGTAAAACTAATATTTCTGTAAATATTGCAACTAAATACGCCGAAGCAGGCGAAAACGTTACGATCGTTGATCTTGATACCGTAAACCCATATTTCCGCACAAAAGATGCAGAAAGCCTTATGAAAGAAAAAAATATAAACGTGATCGCCCCTGTATTTGCTAATACAAACGTTGATATTCCATCTATCCCGGCAGAGGTATATTCGGTATTTCCGCACCTTAAAAACGGCGGTGTTTGTATATTCGACGTAGGGGGCGACAGCTTAGGTGCGGCGGCACTCGGCTTTTTTAACAAAGAAATAACCTCTTTCGGGTACGAAATGGCATACGTTTTCAATATGTACCGCCCTATAACCGAAACGCCCGACGGCGCAATGAAAATATTGAAAGAGATTGAAGCAAGAAGCCGTTTAAAATGCACTTGTTGTATAAACAATTCCAATTTAGGTCAATTCACCCAAAAGGAAGATATTGAAAATTCTTTTTCTTACGCTGAAGAATTTTCTCGCCTTTCGGGCTTGAATATAAAATTCACCTCGGTAATGGGAGAGATGCCCGTTTGTAATACAGAGGTGTTTACAATGCAGAATATAACAAAAAAGTTATTTTAGGAGGAATTATGAACAGAGTAACCTTCAACACCGAAAGGTGCAAGGGGTGCGGGCTTTGTGTTGTAGCCTGCCCCAAAAAAATCGTATCGCTTGATACCTCCGTACTTAACGCAAAGGGTTATCACCCCGCACAAGTTACGGATATGGGTGCTTGTATTGCATGCGCTATGTGCGCGACTATGTGCCCCGACGCCGTTATAACGGTTGAAAAAGATATTGAAAAGGAACAGGAGGCATAAATATGGCAAAGGTACTTATGAAAGGCAACGAAGCCATTGCAGAGGCTGCTATCAAAGCGGGATGTCTGCATTACTTCGGTTATCCTATAACCCCCCAGACTGAAATTGCCGAATACATGGCAAAAAGAATGCCGAAGGTTGGCGGTCTTTGCTTGCAGGCAGAATCTGAAGTTGCGGCAATCAACATGATTTACGGTGCGGCTTCTTCCGGTACGCGTTGCATGACGTCATCATCTTCGCCCGGTATCAGCCTTAAAAGCGAAGGCATAAGCTACATAGTAGGTTGCGATCTGCCCTGCGTTATTCTTAACGTACAAAGGGGCGGCCCCGGTCTTGGCGGCATTCAGCCCTCGCAGGCAGATTACTATCAGGCAACGAAAGCGCTCGGCCACGGTGATATGCACCTTTTCGTGCTTGCACCCTCTTCCGTTCAGGAAATGGCAGAGCTTACCTGTGAAGCGTTTGATATTGCAGATATGTACCGCGTGCCCGTTCTTATTCTGGCAGACGGTGCGTTGGGCCAAATGATGGAGCCTGTTGATTTCGACGTTATCAAAAAACGCGAAATTCCCGAAAAGGATTGGGCAGCGTGCGGCCACCAGGGCAAACGTAAAAAGAATATAATCACTTCTCTTTTCCTTAACCCCGAAGAGCTTGAAAATTCCGTTTTGGCAAGATACGAAAAATACAAGAAGATAGACGAAAACGAAGTAAGATGCGAGCAGTTTATGACTGAAGATGCTGATATCGTTATCGTTGCATACGGTATTACTTCCCGTATCTGCAAAAGTGCAGTTACAGCAGCAAGGGCAAAGGGTATAAAGGTTGGCCTTTTGCGCCCCATCACCCTTTCGCCGTTCCCTGAAAAAGAGTTGCTTGCACTTTCAAAAACGGCAAGCAAATTCCTTACGGTAGAGCTTAATATGGGCCAGATGATAACAGACGTTAAGCTGGCTATCGAATGCTCCAAGCCCGTAGAATTTTTGGGCAGAACGGGCGGTTCTATGATGACCGTTGAAGACGTTCTTGCAAAGATCGAAGAAATGGGAGGTAATAAATAATGTCGGTAGTATTCAAAAAACCTAACGCAATGTCCGACGTACCCATGCACTACTGCCCCGGCTGTACGCACGGTATCGTTCACAGGCTTGTTGCCGAAGTGCTTGACGAGCTTGGTATAGAAGGCAAAACAGTAGGCGTTGCCCCTGTAGGATGTGCGGTATTTGCATATAATTATTTCGAATGTGACATGATAGAAGCGGCACACGGCCGTGCACCCGCAGTTGCTACGGGTGTAAAGCGCACGCACCCCGACAACGTTGTTTTCACATACCAGGGCGACGGCGACCTTGCCGCTATCGGTACTGCTGAAACGGTTCACGTCGGTGCAAGAGGCGAAAACATAACTATCATCTTTATAAATAACACAAACTACGGTATGACAGGCGGCCAAATGGCACCTACGACGATGCTTGGCCAGGTAACTACAACTTCACCCTACGGCCGTGACAAAAACATTCAGGGCCACCCCGTTCACGTTTGCGAATTGATGTCCACGCTTGACGGCGTTGCATATGCCGAACGCGTTGCGGTAAACGATGTTAAGGGTGTAAGGGCTACTAAAAAGGCTATTAAAAAGGCGTTCCAAGCGCAGATAGATAAAAAAGGCCTTTCCATTGTAGAAGTTCTTTCAACTTGCCCCACCAACTGGGGTCTTTCACCGGTTGAAGCGTTGAAGTTTGTTGAAGAAAAAATGAAACCCATATATCCCCTCGGTGTATATAAAGACACCACGGGCTATTGATAGGAGGATTATTATGACAAACAGAATTTTATTCGCCGGATTCGGCGGCCAAGGAATTTTGTTCTCAGGCAAACAATGCGCTAAAACAGGTATGCAGTTGGGAAAATGCGTAACCTGGCTTCCCTCCTACGGGCCGGAACAAAGGGGCGGTACGTGCAACTGCAGCGTTATCGTATCCGACGAGGAGATAGGCTCGCCGCTGGTAAATACGCCCGATATTCTTATTGCCTTCAACGCACCTTCGTTTGATAAGTTTGAACCCAAGGTAGTTGCAGGCGGTGCGGTTTTCTCTGACAGCACGCTTATATCAAAAAAATCAGAAAGAACGGATATATCCGCATACAGAATCCCCGCAACCGAAATGGCAAACGAAATGAACGCACCCAAGCTTGCAAACGTTATCATGCTTGGCTACGTTATAGCTAAAACGAAAATATTCGATTTTGAATATTTTTCCGAAAAGCTTGCCGCTTCCGTTCCCGATTCTAAAGCAGAGTTAAGAGAGCTTAACCAAAAAGCCCTTCTTGCAGGCTACAACTACGCTGAATGAGTAAGTCAGGCAAAAAAACGGGCATATTAACAAAGCTTTTCGGCAAAGAAAAAGACAGTTATTTTAACAGCGCAATAATCGTTGCCGCAGGCACGGGCAAACGCATGAACTCTGATAAAACGAAGCAGTTGATGGAGATATGCCAGATGCCCATAATTGCGCGCACAGTGCGCCAATTTGAAAAGTGCCCGCACATAAACGAAATAATTCTCGTTTGCCGAAAGGATGAATTTGCCGAAATCGGCGAGATCATCAAAAAATATAAATTCAAAAAAATAACACACGTTATTTCGGGCGGACAAACGCGCCAACAATCCGTTTTAAACGGTCTTTCCGTGGTTGACAAGCAAAGCGAATTTGTAAGCATACACGACGGGGCGCGTTGCCTTGTAACCCCCGAAATGATAAGCGAGGTGTGCAAGGCGGCATATCGCTTCGGCGGGGCAACCGCCTGCTGCTGTGCCAAGGACACGATAAAAATCTGCGACAAGGGTGGATTTATAGCAGATGAATCCATAGACAGAAACGTTGTTCGCCATGCACAAACACCGCAAATATTCAGAACGGATATATACCGCGCGGCGGCATTTTCCGCGAAAGAAGAAGGGTTCGATGCGACAGACGATAATTCGCTTGTAACGCGTATCGGATTTAAAGTATTTCTGTGCGATACAGGGCATGAAAATATAAAAATAACCACGCCCGAGGATATCCGCATTGCAGAAGGTATTTTAAAACACAGAAAAGAAACGAAGTAAGGCAGGGCATATCATGATCAGAATCGGCCACGGATATGACGTACACGCCACCGCAAAAGACAGGAAGTTAGTTCTCGGCGGCGTATTTATCGAATGTGGATTCGGGCTTGATGGGCATTCCGATGCAGACGTGCTTATACATGCAGTTTGCGACGCCATAATCGGGGCGTTGGGTCAAGGTGATATAGGAAAGCACTTCCCCGATACAGACGACAAATACAAGGGCATATACAGCATGCTGCTGTTAGAAAACGTTTGCCTGCTGATGAAAAAGCATTCCTTCAAGCTTGTAAACATTGATGCTACGGTTATCGCCCAAGCGCCTAAGCTTGCGCCGCATATCCCAATGATGAAAAGAAACATCGCATCTGTTCTCGGCGTTGCTCCTTCCTGTATTAACGTTAAAGCAACGACGGAAGAGCACCTTGGATTTACGGGAAAAGGCGAAGGCATTGCCGCACACGCAGTCTGCCTTATAGAATCTGTGTAAAAACAACTAAAAAATTTTGCCCAAGCACGTTATGCGCTTGGGCAATTTGTTTTTTTATTCTGTTTTAAAAGCAAACGTTTATATCACTTCACCGATAACGTAAATTAGCAGTAACAGCGGCACGATCACGGTTGCGAAAATTCTGAAAGCAAATACACCTTTACTGTTTATAGTTACGTTTTTATTTGATTTTTGTGCAAAAAAAACCACCAAATAAGATAATTTTCTGCTTATCAAAACGGAAATGTTGATAATAGATGAAAAAAACGTTGTATAGATCGCTGCATCAGAAAAAAGCATGCGTAAAACATCGTTTTTTATATGGAAGTTTATCGCAATAAAACACGGTATCAAGCAAACGGCGGATATACAAGCGCACCATATAGACAGCGTGTTTAAAACCTTTTCTAATTTATTGTTCAAAAGCGCAGGGGCTTGTTTTATTTCTTTTGATATTTTTACGTATATGGGTATAGTTACGAGAAGAAAATATATCGGCAGCGTTAAAAGCATCACTATAATACCGCCAAGCAGATCCCAACCGCTGAGGGTATAGTTTATAACATTATAACATATAAACGTGGCAACGGCGTATAAAGCCGTTATCAACAATATTTGTTTGGTCGTTTTATTCATATTAGATCCTACACAGTCAAAACTTACTACACGCATTATAGCATATATTGATTATACTTTCAAGTATAATTTTTCATTCTATACATTCAATTATTGACAAAAACTGTCTGTTAAGGTATAATGTAAACATATTATAACACTAAATTATAAGGGGGTACGTTATGCAAATTGCAATTTGCGACGATGAAAAAATTTTCAGAACAGAGCTGCGCGAATACATTACCTCCTATAAATCCGAAAGAAGAATTCAACTGGATATATACGAATTTGAAAACGGAAAATCATTTCTTGATTCCAAGCTTAATTTTGATATAGTTTTTTTAGATTTTCAAATGCCTGATATCAACGGGCTGGAAACAGCAAAGCAGCTGCGTTTAAAAAACAGTCTTTGCAGCATCGTATTTATAACAAGCTATCCAGATGCATTTATAAAAAACGCATTTGAAGTAAACGCATACAGATTTTTTGATAAGCCCATCTGCGCTGATGCAATATACGCAATGCTTGATTCATATATTCAACAGCAAAAAAGACTGCACCCTATAATTATAAACGATTTCGATGGGCAAGTATCTATCCCCGCCAATGACATCGTTATGATCGCGGGCGATGGCAAGTATTGCAAAATACATACGTGCACAAAAGCAATGTTTTGTTCAAAAACGATGGGCGGTGCATTACGCTTGCTTCCGCAATTTTGCTTTTACAGAACGCATAAATCATATGTTATAAATATGTATTTCGTTTTTAAAATAGAAAACGACTGCGTTATCATGTCAAATGGGGACAAAGCCCTTTTAAGCAGGCGATATTCAACGGGCTTTAAAAAAGCGTACCGCGAATTTGTCAAAAACTATTACGTAAAATTATAACCATATCCAAATCTGAATTTTGAAATAAGCACATTTTTTTTAAAATGAAGCATCGCCTGCGGCGATATGAAGCACTCGCAGTGAATTGCTTTGCAATTCTTTGCTCGCATGAAGCGGCGCATAGCGCCATGAAGCGAAGCGCACACAAACTTTCCCCTGTACCGTAGGTGCGCTTCGTTGAATTTTTGCCGTATTTTCTACATATAAAAATTTTGTGCGGTATAGACTTTTTTGATAAAAGATGATATAATGTCAAGGTAACGCTTTTGGAGGTTATTATGAGAAAAACAAAAATAATATGCACGATAGGTCCTGCGTGCGATAACAGAGAAACGCTTACAAAAATGTGTCTTGAGGGAATGAACGTCGCAAGACTTAATTTTTCGCACGGCACACATGCTGAACATAAAAAATTGATAGACCTTATAAAAAGCGTCAGAGATGAACTCGGCTTGCCGATAGCAATAATGCTTGACACAAAGGGTCCCGAATACAGAATAGGTGTTTTTAAAGAAAAAAATATCACGCTTAACGAGGGTGACGCGTTCATTTTCACAACAGACGATATTGACGGTGATAAGACACGAGTTTCGGTAAACTACAAAAATCTGACCGATGACCTTTCAATAGGCGACACAGTGACCGTCAACAACGGACTTGTTGCCTTTACCGTCGAAGAAATAAAAGGGCACGATGTTGTCTGCCGTGTCAAGATCGGCGGTGTTCTTTCCGACAGAAAAAGTATGCATTTCCCCAATAAGGTACTGAAGCATAAATTTTTAAGCGATCAGGATATGTCAGACCTTTTGTTCGGTATAGAAAACGAGATAGATTTTATTGCCGCTTCCTTTGTGTCAACAAAGGAAGACATCGCCGAACTTCGTGAGTTTTTAAACAAAAACGGCGGCAGTGCGATAAATATAATCGCAAAGATAGAAAACCGTTCCGGTGTTGACAATATAGATGAAATATGCAGCATCGCAGACGGAATTATGGTAGCACGCGGCGATCTCGGCGTTGAAATTCCATTTGTTGAAGTGCCGTCAGTGCAGAAATATCTTATACAGAAGTGCCGTCTGCTTGGCAAGCGTGTCATCACTGCAACGGAAATGCTTGAATCTATGATACAGAATCCAAGACCTACCAGGGCGGAAATATCAGACGTTGCAAATGCCGTTTACGACGGGGCTTCAGCCGTTATGCTTTCCGGTGAAACGGCGATGGGCAAATACCCCGTTGAGGCTGTTATGAACATGGCGCAGATAGCAAAATTCACAGAGGAAAGAATAGATTACAAAAATTGGTTCGTGTCAACGGAATTCAAAATACGAAATACACTCGATGCCATATCCCACGCAACGTGCGCAATGGCGATAGACGTCGGGGCAAAATGCATTGTTGTAAACTCAATTTCAGGCAATACCGTGCGTATGGTCAGCCGATTCCGCTGTCCTGCCGATATAATCGGCATCACGACAAGCAAGCGTGCGTGGCGTCAGCTTAATTTAAGCTGGGGTGTAACGCCTGTTATGAGTGAGGAATACAACTCTCTCGATATCGTATTTTTCCAGGGGCTTAACCACGCACAACGCATCTTTTCTCTCAAGTCGGGAGATAACGTGGTGTTAACCGGCGGTATGATAAACGGCACGTCCGGCAATACGAACACCATCAAGGTAGAATGTGTCAAATAAAACTTTAATGCTTTAAATGTAAGAAAGACGGCTCGTTTGCAGAGTCGTCTTTTTTGTATTTAATTGGCGGCAATACGTTGGATAACCTAAAAACCATTTAACCAACAGATACCGTCAATTCAACAAATTGTGATTTATTCTGTCGTTGATGCGATTATAATTTTACAGTTATTACAGTAATATGCGGCAGCTTTATATCCTGTTATACCCAACTTGTTATTCAATTTAACTCCACCGTCAGCTACTGACTTTACCCATATAGGCGGCTTTTTATTAGCCGGTATCCATTGATTGGGCTTTCTTTCGTTAAATAAATATCCTATGTTCATATCTCTGCCACAGTAGGGGCATTTCATATAAATATCCTCCAATTTGTTGTTTATTTCATGACTGTAACAATAATCATACAGATTGCCATTAATACACTGACAATTTCTGTTGCGTATAGATAAGGATTCAATTTATTTCCTAAATTTTCTACCGTGTCATCCTTGCTTTTCTTTAATAAATATATCATTTTAATGAACATTGCAATATCTATCGTTAGGAATAGTCCTGCAAATATTAAAGGTATCAATACATTCGATTCCATAATAAACCTCCTACAAATTCTTATCGGTTAGATTATATCACATTTTTGCAAATAAATCAAGGCGGAAGCATTATTTGCTTTAATGATGCACCGCCTTTGGCGATATGAAGCACTCGCGGCGAATTGCTTTGCAATTCTCTGCTATCATGAAGCGGCGCGTACGCGCCGTGAAGCGAAGCGCGACGATGGGGGACTTGACAGCTATCTATCTGAGTGTTGTTTCATGTAAAAATTACCATGGACAATCCTCGCGCAAATTATTCCAATAATAACTGACTTGGGGCGCAGATATCTTCATTATACACTCTTGGTGATATGGTTTTTTATTGATTTTCAACTCACACTCAACAATTCTTGAATTATAATCAACGTATTGATATAGAAATTCGAGCTTGCATTTTCCGCTGTTGATGTTATTCAGCAATTCTTGAATTGTCCATTCAATACGAATTATTTTTTTGAAAAAATTGTTCTTAAAAACGTATATTGTAACGTCGTAGTCTGCACCGTCT
The DNA here is from genome assembly GCA_045540335.1 of Eubacteriales bacterium. Taxonomy (GTDB): domain Bacteria; phylum Bacillota; class Clostridia; order Oscillospirales; family CAG-272; genus RGIG7213. The sequence continues at coordinate 2,489 of JAZQHC010000037.1, read as the reverse complement.
TCCAATGTGTACTCTACCTTTGAAAAATCTGTTCTTACAAGATTGGATAGGTTACTTTCGGGGTGATCTGGCGAAATCCAAAATCCGTCGTTAAATTCAAATCCCAACTTTCCGTTTTCAAAATATGCCCGTTCAGCAATACAATCGTGTAATGACAGATGTTTTTCATCGTGATTACAATGAAAAAATTCCATAGAGAGTTCACCGCCTTTCCTTTTTCATTATACCATACTTCAAGTTAAAAATCAACTACATTTTGGTGCATCAAACGAGCGGCATAATTACGTTTGCGCGAAGCGAAACATCATTGGGCGTAAGCCCACATCATTGCGAAGCACATCATTTGCACGAAGTGCAACATCGTTCATTTGTGTCCTACGGATACAAATGAAAAAATCCAAGTCTTGCGACTTGGATTTTTTGGCACACCCTTACAAAATCGATCCGCAGGGCAAGTTTTTCGAAATCGATCCATGTTTTCAAGTCAGCGAATAGACTTATCCCTTGGCGATGATGGGAGCTGCACTTTACCGCTGTCTTCCGGGGTGCTACTCCATGCTTGCAAACGAAGCTATGTACCATAGTATGTGAATTTAATTATTCGTAAATTACTTTTTCGATAATAACAACACCCTCGGGATGCTGATCATATAAAGGGTGAGATTGCACTTCCTTTATCGTCCATCCTTCGTCCAAATATTTATTTACCACGTCAGCACTTTCTTGCCAGCGAAATTGAATATACAATATTTTTTGCTTTTTAACAGGCTTTTTGATTCCTAAGAGTTCATCCGTGGTGATGTCAAAATAGGAAGCAATTGCCGGTAACATCGTAATATCAGGGCATGAGGTTCCCGTTTCCCAACGACTGATCGTTTGGGGTGATGTACCCAAAACTTCTGCTATTTGATCTTGCGTTAATCCTTTTTCTTTACGCAATGCTTTAAATATTTCACAAAAATCTTTCATAGTAAATTCCTTTCTCTCGTTTTGCATACATTATAACGCATTTCCGTTATTTTGTGAAATCGAAAACCGAGAAAAGGACTCACGGATTTGTTGATTTTGCCGTGTTGATGGAGGCGATCAACATTCTGCGGATGGAACCGCAATCGTGCAGAACATTTTTTGCAATTTCTTCTGAAATGATATTTGCCTTTTGCGCAATCTCGATCCAATACTCTGTTTCATAACACTCTTTGAGAGAAATCTGTAATTTTGCAACGAAATCCGCTTTGCTGTGGGCATACTTTGCCTCTCGGATGTTTGCACCGATGCTTGTACCGCTTCTTTCAAGTTGATTGGCTAAAGAATAATGGCCTTTAATGCCGTCTGTCAAATTCAATACTTTAACCGCAAATTCGGTTGACATATCTGCAAGTTTGTTTTCTGCCATAGTTATCACCTCTTTCGCTTATTATAGCATAAAATCGCTAAAAAGTCAATGAAATCGTGCTGCGCACGATGAAATCCGCGCAAGCTCGGATGAAATCTTCGGCGTACCGCCTCAGATGAAATTAAATCCGCCTCCATCTCCTGCCGCAAGGCAGATTTCATCGCGAAGCGATTTCATCCACCGAAAGTGGATTTCTTCCGCCAACGGCGGATTTAACTGAAAAAAGCCATTCGCTTACGCGAATGGCTTTTTTCTTGTGATACCACTACAAAATAGATCCATATTGCAAGTTTTTCGAAATCGATCCGTGTTTCAAGGTCAGCGGATAGACTTATCCCTTGGCGCTGATGGGAGTTGCACTATGCCGCTGTCTTCCGGGGTGCTACTCCATGCTTGTAAACGAATCTATGTAGTATTATTCATTATTACGGAATCATACCGAGTTCTTTCATTGCTTTCATAAAAGTGTCTGCTTCTCCATGAGGATTAGCCTTTGTTGTGGCTTCAATGTCATACCATGCATATTCCAAGCCATGCACAATTATAGGAATCTTTTTGCCGAAGTGTTGTTCAATATATCCCTCCGACTGTAATTTGTTGGCAACTTCCGAAACGATTTGCAATAATTCATAATGACCAATAGGTCCTTTTCCAATGTAATTAAAATTGCTGTCATAGCAATCGTCATCTTCTTTACCTATGTCGGAAATGCCGTTTTCTTTATACCAATCAAAGAGAAGTTTGGTCATCTCAGGTTCTTCATCGGGATCGATGATGGGAGTTTCGTCCTGCCTCCAAAACGCATAATTCCAGCGTTCTTCATCATACAGATCCGCACCATTGCAATCCTCCTCTGTATTATAACTGATGGCAAATGTGGATATGTTACTATAATTTTTGTATTGATATGCTTCATTGGAATAAACAAAAAACGAAATAGCATAAATACCATTTTCAGACCATGAGTCTATGGTCGATTTTATTTTTGAATAAATTGCTTCGGAAATGTTACTCATAAGATTTTCTCCTTTTTCTTTTATTGTAACACAATTATGTGAACATTTCAACCGTTGCGCAACCAAATCACGCCGCA
>JAZQHC010000036.1:0-136460 GCA_045540335.1 Eubacteriales bacterium | reverse complement strand
CTCTGATAAGCTTATTTTTGCAAGTGGGTTGAATTAATCTAATTTTGAAGTAATTTCTTTACTTCTTTTGCAAACAGCATTGGCTCATCAATTTGTGGTGAATGACCACACGCTTTCATAATCACTATTTTTTTATTCGGTGCTATAATTCTATCAAAATACTTTTTAAGTAATTCAACACGACAACTCTTATCATATTCTCCCGAAATAAAATACATAGGAACAGAATACTCATTTCCAATATGGTAGATGTTAGCAGACAGCGTATAATCCAAAAGTTTTTTGTTTCTAGCATAGTGTGCCTTTAAGTTTAACATGCCCGCTAACCATTTAATATCAGTGAATGCTAAATCCGGTGATGATAATATGAGTTTTATTCGATTAGTCTGCTTTATATCAGGCATATTCCCAACAAAACAGGGCAATGTTATTCGCTGAAACTTCATAAGATTTTCAAGGCTAAAACTCTCTTGCAAACATTTGTACGCCATTGTGAGTTTGTCACTTTTTTTCTTATCATCCTTCAATAAATAAGCCACTTCGTTATAGTTCATTTTCTGTGTGTCTTTAATGGATATTGATTGACCGATACCAATATATCTTTCAACTCTCTCGGGATATTTTGCAACATAACCGGCACCCAGCAGTGAACCGTAAGAATGTCCCATAATGATTATTTTGTTTTTCTTAAAACGCTTACATAAATAATTAACAAGCTCATCAACATCTCTAATGGCCTGTTCAAAATCGGTTGACTCATTTTTAGGGTCAATATGTTTGTTCTTATAATATGTTCTGCCGCAACCCCTTTGGTCCCACGAAACATATGTAAATTCATGAGTTATCGCTTGTGCAAATTCATATGTCAAGAAAGCATCCGGATTCGCAGGTCCTCCATGAAGGTTTAGAATAATAGGGTTATCAATATCTTTTCCCCTAATAAAAACATACTGGTTATGCCCATTTATGTTTACATATAGCTTTTCGTCTATTCCTCCGGAAGAAAGTATTCTGTATTTCCTTTTCACCCTTGCATTCCTCCATTCACTTCAATACCACAATGTGTAAACTTCAAAGTTTCTATTTCCTAAAAATTCTTATTTTTCGTTCTCTTTTATCGCCGGTCCCTACAATACGAGAAAGAATACAGCGTCTTTCTTTCGTGCATATCGTGAGAAACACGGCTTGATTTCGATTATAGTCCGCACCCTTCAACCGAGTGGTCTTGCGATTTTTAAGTTCGTCCATTTTTCATCACCCGTATCATTATAAGACAAATCGGCAGAGAAAACAGGTTCTCTGCCGAAATTTGTAAACATCCTTATGAGAACGCTCATAAGCCTTGGGCTTTAAATTTGCGGTTTTTCTTTTTTTATCTTATTCCAAGGTAGATAAGCAATACTGATATATCCGCAGGGGAAACGCCGCTTATCCTTGATGCTTCACCCACGGTTTGCGGGCGCTGTGCATCAAGCTTTTGCATTGCCTCGATGCGAAGGCCCTTTATCTTTTTAAAGTCAATATCCTCGGGGAATTTCATTGCTTCAAGCTTGTGTGCGGCTTTAACTGCCGACAGCTGCTTTTTAATGTACCCTTCGTATTTAATTTTAACCTCTGCCTCGTACAGAACGCTTTCGTCTGTTTCGGTGCGCGAAACGTCAACGGGAAGAAGCAATTCGTACGAAAGCTGCGGCCTTCTTAAAAGGTCGGCAAGCTTCATTGTAACGGTTATTCTTTCCGTTTGTGCCTTGTCGGTTATTTCGTCAAGCTTTTCACACGGGTGAATGCTTGCCTTGGCGGCACGCTTTATTTCGTTTTCTATTTTTTGCTGTTTTTCTTTGAATTCAGCGTATCTTTCTTCGCTTATAAGACCTATTTCGTACCCGTATGGGGTAAGGCGCTCGTCGGCGTTGTCTTGCCTTAAAAGCAACCTGTATTCCGAACGCGACGTCATCATTCGGTAAGGCTCGTTAGTGCCCTTTACGACAAGGTCATCTATAAGCGTACCGATATAGCTTTCGTCGCGGCGAAGCACAAATTCGCCCTTGTTATTTAATTTCAACGCGGCGTTGATGCCTGCAATCAAGCCTTGGGCTGCCGCCTCTTCATAGCCTGAGGTGCCGTTAAACTGCCCTGCGCCGTAAAGGTTGGGTATGCTTTTAAATTCAAGCGTGTGCTTCAGCTGGGTGGGGTCGATACAGTCGTATTCTATCGCATAGGCGTGGCGCATTATCTGCGCGTTTTCAAACCCTTGCAGCGTGTGAAGCATTTTTTGCTGTACGTCGGCAGGCAATGAAGACGAAAAGCCTTGTATATATAATTCCTCTGTATTTTCGCCAAGCGGTTCTACGAAAAGCTGGTGGCGCGGTTTGTCTGCAAAGCGTACGATTTTATCCTCAATGCTTGGGCAATAGCGCGGCCCCGTGCCCTTTATAACGCCGCCGTAAAGCGGCGAACGATGAAGATTTTCTTTTATTATTTTGTGCGTTTGGTCGTTTGTATATACCACGTGGCACGGCAATTCGGGCCGTTGTGCCATTTCTTCTTTAGTGGTGAGTGATGAAAAGGGAACAGTGCTGTCGCTGTACTGTTCTTCCAAAACGGAAAGGTCAACACTGCTTTTCAGCACCCTTGCGGGCGTGCCTGTTTTAAAGCGCATCAATTTAACGCCGTGCTTTTCAAGATTTGATGAAAGACCCAAAGCGGGAAGCATTCCGTCAGGCCCTGATTGCACCGTGCTTTCACCGACGATAACGCGCGCGTTAAGGTATGTACCTGCACAAATAATGGCGGCCTTGCAATGAAATATTGCCCCAAGTGCAGTAATTACACCGCATAATACGCCGCTTTCGTCGCGTATTATGTCTGTTACCTCTGCCTGATACAATCGCAGGTTTTTCGTTTTTTCAAGCGTGTGCTTCATATCTGCGTGATATTTTGCCCTATCTGCCTGAACGCGCTTTGAATGAACCGCCGGCCCTTTGCCCCTGTTCAATATTCTGTTTTGAAGCGTTACGAGGTCTGCCGCCCTGCCCATTTCCCCGCCGAGTGCGTCGATTTCAAAAACAAGGTGGCCCTTTCCCGTTCCGCCGATGGAGGGGTTGCACGGCATATTTCCCACCGAATCGAGATTCATGGTGAAAAGTATAACGTCAAGCCCCATTCTTGCACAGGCAAGCGCCGCCTCTATTCCTGCGTGGCCTGCGCCTACTACCGCAACGTCTGTTTTACCGAGTTCGAAGTTCATATTTCGCCCTTTATTCTTCTTGCGTAGTTTTGTTTTCTTCGTTTATCTGCTTTAAAATGCCCGATATTTTTGCGCCGTATTCAACAGACGTATCGGGTATAAAAGCAAGGTCGGGCGTTACGCGGAGATTAAGCGTCATTGCCAGCTCTCTGCGAAGAAAGCCCTTTGCGCTTTCAAGCCCTTTTTTTATGTCTTTTCGAATTGCCTCTGCCTCGTCGGGGGCGGCATCGTCTAAAAACGAATAGAAAACCTTTGCATATTTAAGGTCCTGCGTTACCTCGCACCCGGTTACCGTTACAAGGTAGGAGGATACGCGGGGGTCTTTTACGTTTCGTATTATACGGCAAAGCTCGCGCGTCATTTCGTCGTTTATGCGCCGTATTCTGTAATTTGCCATTTATATATATTCCTTTCGGTTGTTTTGCCTTTTGTTATTTTACAACATATTTTCTTCAATGTCAATGTTATGTATGCAAATATTTGCAATCTTATTGACATTGCTTTTGCTTTATGGTAAAGTTTAAACAAAAAAACGGAGGCTTAAAATGAGCGTTTCATTATATCAACTTAAATCAGCAACACCCGTGCAGATGATGTCGTACGTTATTAAAACCGAAAACGGAAAATTGGCAGTGATAGACGGCGGAAACAAGGGTGATGCAGAGTATTTGCTGGATTTTTTATATAAGCTTACAAACGGCGAAAAGCCTGTTGTTGAAACGTGGTTTTTAACGCATAACCATATCGACCACGTTGATGCTTTCGGCGTTATCGTTGATAAATATTTTGATAAAATACAGATAAACCGCGTGTATTCAAAAATGATAAACGACGAATTTTATCAAACCTGCACGGGCGACCCTGCCTACGCAAACGAGGCGCTTTTATCGGCATTCGGCAAGCTTGGGGGCGTTGTGCAAACGGCACAAATCGGTGACGTTTGCGAAATCGACGGCGTTAAATTTGAAACGCTTTACGCGTGCGAGGACGTATTTAAAGAAAACGTTCTTAATAATTCTTCGCTTGTTTTTATGATGTATGCCGAAGGGCAAAGGGTTTTGTTTTTGGGCGACCTTGGCGAAGAGGCGGGCGACCGCGTTTTGCAGCTTCACGGTGAAGAAAAGCTTAAAAGCGATTTCGTGCAAATGGCGCACCACGGGCAAAACGGCGTAAAGCGCAGTTTTTATCAGGCGGTAATGCCGAAGGGGTGCTTGTGGCCGACGCCTAAATGGCTGTGGGACAACGATGCCGGCAAGGGATACGATACGCATATATTTGCAACCGTAAAAACACGCAAATGGATGCAAGAGCTTGGTGCTTCAGCCCACTTCAAGGATTTTGAAGGAACGTGCGAAATAGTTATACCGTATAATTTTTGCTAAAAAAATAAGAATATAAGGTAAATTTTTATTGATTTTTACAACGTATTTCGGGAAAAGTGGTTGACAAACAAACCGGCTTTAATTATAATGTAATATGTGGTATATTATAATTGTATTATATTTATAGAAATCAATATTTACCGCAATCGTTCATTTAAAAACAAATAGAAAAGGAGGGAATTTGTTGGCACTATGACAGTATCAATAACGACCGCTGTTATCATCGCTGTTGCTTGCGCCGTTGTATTCCTTGCAATCGGTATTTTTGCAGGTGTTTTGTACCGCAAAAAGGTTGCAGAGGCGGCAATAGGCTCTGCCGAGGAAAAGGCAAAGCAAATCGTGGATGAAGCTGCTAAAACGGCAGAAACCAAGAAAAAAGAAGCGTTGATAGAAGCGAAGGAAGAAATTCTCCGTCAGAAAACTGAAGCTGACAGAGATATTAAAGAACGCAGAAAAGAAGTGTCTCGCCTTGAAAGCAGGGCAGTTGCTAAAGAAGAAGCACTTGATAAAAAGCACGAAGCGCTTGACAAAAAGGAAGAAACACTTAACAAAAAGATCCGCGAAAACACCGAATTGACTGACGAGATCGAAAAGATCAAAGCAAAGCAGTTAGAACAGCTTGAAAGAATTGCAGGGCTGACTGCAGAAGAAGCCAAGGCCGAATTGCTTGAGCATATCGAATCCGAAGTAAGGCACGAAGAAGCCGCTAAGATAAGAGAGATCGAAGCGCAATTCAAAGAAGAAGCGGAAACCAAAGCGAAAAACATCATTTCTCTTGCTATTCAAAAATGCGCGGCAGAGCACGTGGCGGAAGCTACCGTATCCGTTGTTGCGTTGCCTAACGACGAAATGAAGGGCAGGATCATCGGCAGAGAAGGCAGAAACATCAGAACTATTGAAACGCTTACGGGTGTCGATCTGATAATCGACGACACGCCCGAGGCAATTACGATTTCAGGGTTTGACCCCGTTAGAAGAGAGGTTGCAAGGCTCACGCTTGAAAAGCTCGTATCCGACGGCAGAATACACCCCACAAGAATCGAAGAAACAGTTGAAAAATCAAGGCGCGAGGTGGATATATCCATCAAGCAGGCAGGCGAAAGGGCTGTGTTTGAAACGGGTATCCACGGTATCAATTCCGAGCTTGTTAAGCTGCTTGGCAGGTTGAGATACCGCACAAGCTACGGGCAGAACGTACTTAACCATTCTATGGAGGTTGCGTATCTTGCAGGCATTATGGCTGCAGAGTTAGGGGTTGACGTTAATCTTGCAAAGCGTGCAGGTTTGTTGCACGATATAGGCAAGGCAATGACGCAGGAGATCGAAGGATCTCACGTACAGATAGGCGTAGATATCGCCAGAAAGTACAAGGAAAATAAAGAGATAGTTCACGCTATCGAGGCGCACCACGGCGACGTGGAAGCACAAACTATAATTGCCGTATTGGTACAAGCGGCAGACGCGATATCCGCGGCGAGGCCGGGCGCACGCCGTGAAGACCTTGAAAATTACATTAAAAGGCTTCAAAAATTGGAAGAGATCGCAAAAAGCTTCAGCGGGGTTGATAAGTCCTTTGCTATTCAAGCAGGGCGCGAGATCCGCATAATGGTTAAACCTGAAGAGGTTAACGACGATCAGATGATTGCAGTTGCAAGGCAGATCGTTAAGAAAATCGAAAGTGAATTGGAATACCCGGGTCAAATCAAGGTGCATATGATCAGGGAAAGCCGCGCGGTGGACTACGCGAAATAAAGTTCTGACCGCCGAAAGGCGTAATAAATATATTTTATATAAAACTAAAACGATTGATATCATTGCCCAAAAGGCAAGTTTAAATTGATATATTTATTAAAGGGTTGAAATTAAGGCATGCTTCGAAATGAAGCGTGCCTTAATTATTTTACGTTTTCACCCCGGACGGGCTGCAATACTATTTCTTGGGGCGTATTTACCTTTAAGATTACAAAGCAATTACTTGGTGCAGGTGGTTTTCGTTATACAATAAAATTGCGGGGCTTCCTTTTCGGAAGCCCCGCAAAACGTTAATTAAAATGCAATGTATTTTTCAGGGTCTATCTTTTCGCCGCCTACGATTATCTCAAAGTGCAGGTGGTAGCCCGTTGCAAGACCCGTTGCGCCTACCTCGCCGATTTTTTGGCCTTGGTAAACCTTGTCGCCGACGGAAACGGAAATTTTAGACATATGCGCGTAAGACGTTTGTTCGCCATTGTCGTGGCGGATAACAACGCATTTGCCAAGCGAGCCCGTCGTAGAAACCTTTATAACCTCGCCCCCGTCTGACGCCATAATAGTAACGCCCTTATTTGCCGCCAAATCTATGGCAGAGTGGAAGCGGTGGTTGCCAAGCAGCTCGCGGTCGCCGTATCTGTCTGTAACAGTATAGCTGCCTTTTTTAATAGGTATTATATATTTGCCTGTTGAGGCTGTGCTTGGGCGAAGCTTTGCACCCTCGTAAACCTCTTTATCAACTGCGGGGGTTATAACCTCTTCGGATATTGCCGTTCTTGATACTTCCTTACCGTCGCGGTAAAGTATTTCCAGCGTTACGGTTTTTAAACCGCTTGCGCCGTCTGTTTTCTTAACGTAAACGCCTTCAAACAAGCTGTTATTCGGTACATAAACCGTTTTGTAGGGAATTTCCTCCGTTACCGTTACGTATTTAACTTCAGCTTCGCCTTCAGTGCCTGAAACGCTTGTGTTAAGGTGTGCGCCGGCGGAAGGTAACAAAATACCGGGTGCCATTGCCTTGTCGGAATCCTCTTCAAAGAAAAATTCCAAAACGTTATCGCCCGTTTCAAGCATTACATCGTAAGAAAGGTCGTTTGTAAGATATGTAACTATTCTTTCGTCTTCAAGTGCGTATGCACCGTCGCAATAAAGCTGTTTGATATCTATTTTCGAGGTTATTATAGCCTCGCCGTTGCTTTGCGCGTAGATGCTTTCGGAAATAGCATCGGTAATATCGCAAAGAACTTGTTTTTCGGGGTTTGCGGCGGCAAACTTACCGTCAACAAACATTACGTACATTTGTTTATAACCGGATATGATGTTTTCGTACATCAGATTATATACGCCGTCTTTTGTAAGGGGCTGTACCTCGCCGTTTGTAACGCAAAGCTCAAACGTGATGTTCGGTGTTTTCGGTGTAGGATACGTTATCTGCGATGCATCGCCCACTGCCTTTGAAACGGCAGAATAAACGTCGCCCGTTTGGGAAACAACGCCCAGACGAACACCGTCTGCATATGCAACGGTTACAACATCGTAAGAGCATATTACCCCTACGTACGTAATACAGATACACAGCATCGTACCGAAAACGGCGATCTTGGCGGAAAGCGCGGGGTTTTGCTTTATCTTTTTGCATAACCGCGCTGCCGCACGTTTTATTATATTCATTAAAAATCTCCGTAAAATCGTTTTTTAAAGAGGCTGTTTTGCAAATTCTCATATTATTTTACAAAAAAAATTTTAATAAATCAAGTTTTTGTCAAGCGTTTAACAAACTTTCCCTTTCGGCAGAATGCATAAACTTTTTCTGTTATCTTTAGTCCTATTGCACAAAATCCGCCGAAAGTGCGTGAAAAATTGTTAAAATCTTTTATATTTTATGAATAAGTGTTGATTTTTCTTCATATTTGTTGTAAAATACAAGAGAAAAACGGCGTTGAATCAATATATTACAACGCTATTATATGAAAAAACAAAAAAAGGTGTTGCAAATGCTATGAATTATACATATGAGCAGGTGTCACAATATATGAACCGTGCACTTTCGGAAGCGAAAAAGGCGTTGCAGCTTGGCGAAGTACCCGTTGGCGCGGTGATAGTTAAAAACGGCGAAATTATTGCCTGTGCATACAACACGCGCGAAGCTGAAAAAAACGCCTTACACCATGCAGAGGTGAAGGCGATAGATGAAGCGTGCAAAAGGCTGGGCGGCTGGCGCTTGCACGGGTGCGATATGTTTGTTACGTTAGAACCGTGCGTGATGTGCGCCGGTGCAATAGTAAACGCCAGAATTGACCGTGTTTTTTACGGCGCAAAAGATGAAAAGGCAGGCGGCTTCGGTACTGTTGTTGACGTATGCCAATACCCGTTTAACCACATACCTACGGCTATCGGCGGAATTATGGAAAACGAGGCTTCGCTTCTGCTTTCGGAATTTTTTGCCCAACTGCGAAAACAAAAAAAGGGTTAAAATTCTACCATGGGGAAGTTGTTTTTGTAAATAAACTCGTTCATTGCGATAACGCGCTGCGGGTCGTAGTCGTACACGCGGTGGCCGTCGAACCCGACGGAAAGCTTTATACCCGATTCTTTAACGATGCGCTGTGTTTCTTCATCTTTTAGAAAATCAAGCACGTATTGGTGCTGCGAAAAACCGTGTATCGAATCGTGATTTACGTTCATTTCCCAGAAAATATCGTGTTGTGCAAAACGGGCAAGAAACTCAACGGGCGGTATGCCCTTTTTCTTTGCCATACCGATAAGGTCGGTGTGGGCGATACCTGCCTTGCAGGTAAATTTGCTTGCATAATCGAAAATATTCATGCCTATGGTGCTTTCGTCGCGGTCGATATGCTCGATAAGGCAGTATTCGAAGCCCTGCACCGTTTTCGGGTCGTCTATACCCAAACCGGGAACGCTTGCAATTTCTATACCGCAAAGCAGTTGTATTTTGCCTTTGTAGGCAGTTTTCATTTCGTTGATTATACGAATGTATTCTTCGCGCCTTTCACCGATGCCGTAGCAATGGTCTGAAATGCCGAAAAGCTGTATGCCGCCGTTTATCGCGGCGTTTATTGTATCCTCGTGTTTATCTGCACCGCACGCGCTGAAATACGTGTGGGAGTGTATGTCCATTATTTTCATGATCTGCCCCTTGAATATATTTTACTTTTGAAATTATATACCCGAAGAATTGATTTGTCAACTATCAGTATAGGGAATATTTCACAATAATATATACCGTGCTTATATCGTATTTTGCAAAGGTATATCGTTTAAGCCCGATAAAATATAAAATCGCCCCGTGCTTATGCAGGCTTGCATAATACACGAGGCGTTTTTTACTTTATTATTTTATCAAACCGGAAATTACCGTAATATCAGAATCCGTAACGGTTTGCGAGCCGTCAACATCGATTGCCGCAAGGTAGCCCTTGGTTTGGCTGTTTAACATTTTCTTTTTCGCCCTGATAACGTCTTTTGCCGTAACTGCACCGTCGCCCGTGATATCGCCCGTTACGATAACGATAGCGCTGTTTGCTTCGATACCGCCGATGTATTTTTTAATGGTGTATCCCGTGCAAAGCCTTCCGTCTGATACGAGGCTGCCGTTTTCGTCAAATATTTTGCAAGTATCGTTGAACATATCAACCGCTTGGCTGATATCAGTACCTGCGGTGAAGCCCGTCATTACAACGTTGCCTTCAGAGGTTGCCGTTTCACATTCGGCAGATTTGCAGTCGAATTCTTTTTCAAAAACGATACTTGTATCCTTCGTTATGGTAAATTGCTGTGCAGGGGTTGAATTGTACGTGTATATCTGAACGTTTGCCCCTGCAGCTGTGGATGCCGCGTGTATATCAAGCACGCAAGCGGGGGCACATTTCGGACGCAGCGAGTACGTACCGTTTAAGTTTTCGAAGATGAACCAGCTTTGCGCGTTCGTTCCATCCTTTTCGATTATCTGCACGTTAGTGCTTAAGGAATACGAGCCGTTTTCAACGTCAAGTGCCAAGCCCGAAGCGTAGTTGGATATTACGTAGCTTCCGTCGCTGTTTCTTTCAAAATACCACAACTGACTGTCAGATGAATCGGGCGTTGCCGTAACGACGTTCGTGCCCGAAACGCCTATTGCCAACCCTGCGGATTTGTAGTTTATGGTTGCGAAGAAGTCTGTGCCGACGTCAACCGATTTAGCAGTATATCTCGGTTCTTTGTAGCCGTATTCAACGAAATGCTCTAACGCGGCTACGTAGTCTGTGCCGAAAATACTCGTAAGGTCGCTGTTTTTCTGTACGTAGTATTGAACATCGAATATAGCGCTTGCCTGGCGGCCTTCCTTCATGCCGTTATCCTTGAAGTGATTGTAAAGAAGCTCTTCATCCGTACCGAAGGCGTTTTTAAGGTCTGCGTGCTTTTCAGCGTAATAATTTGCATCAAACACTGAAGAACGCACTTCGTCTGAAAGAACCTCTGAATTATCTTCGTATGCGGGGTCGCATATGTATGCAACGTACGTGCTGGAGATGCTGTACGTTTTATCAGAGCAGCAGCCGCCGTCTGTGCTGAAGTATGCAGAGCTTGTGTTGCCCTCGATGGTGTAAAGGGTCGAACCGTCCCACCCGGTAACGATACCAACGTGGTTAACCGTTCTGCCGCTTGCCGCACCGCTTGACGAAAGGAAGTAAACGATATCGCCCGATTTCGGTGTATATGCCCCTGATTGAACGGTGGACCATCTGTGTGCCCTGCCTTGGTTTTTAAACAGCTTTACCTGTGTTTCGGTGTACTGCTCGCACGTGATTATGCTGGTGCTTACACCTGCGTTATACGCACACCACGAAACGAACATAGCACACCACTGCGAAGAGATGTGGTTGTAAGAGGTGCCCTTGTGCGATGTGTACCAACGGCCGTATTCGGTATAGTTGTTACCGCCTGCTACTTCGCCGGAAAGATGTGAAGAGTTTTCGCCTTCCTGATAGCCTATCTGCGTTTTTGCTACGCTGACTATGTCGCGCCTTTGGTCGCCCGTTAATTTTACGTTCGTTAACGCGGCGTAAAATCTGCCCGACCTATACGATGCAGAGCCTGAGTAAGAAAGCGCGTCTGCCTGTTGCGGCAAGCTTAATGCAACGCACGTAAAAACAAGACATACGCAAAGAAATTGTGCAATAAGTTTTTTCATTTTTTTTCCTTTCAGAAATTTTTTTAAAAATATACAAAAAGTATGCAAAATAATGATATCAAATTGTGCAGATTATATCATCAATTTTTATTTAATCTATTATTAACAAAAAATAAATTTCCTTATTATTGTGTGTTTTCGTGGCGGTTTTTCAGTGGCTGCATATGTTTAATAAAGGAATATAATTCCAAAATAACTATTCAGGAGTAGATATGGACAACTTTAAACCAAGCCAAATGCCCAAGGCGGAATACATGACGGATTCCTTGGGCAGGCCTATAAGCAACGATACGAATACGGCAACGGTTGGCGAAAACGGCCCCGCCGTATTGCAAGACGTAAGATTTATCGACAAAATGGCGCATTTTGACAGAGAACGCATTCCCGAGCGCGTAGTTCACGCAAAGGGGGCAGGTGCGTTTGGCGTATTTAAGCCGTACCAAAGCATGTGCAAATATACAACTGCGGATTTTTTGCAATCGCCGTATAAGCAAACGGAGGTGTTTGTGCGTTTTTCTACGGTTATAGGCGGGCGCGGCTCTGCCGATACGGTACGCGACCCGCGCGGATTTGCCGTGAAATTCTATACCGACCAAGGCATATACGACCTTGTTGGCAACGACATACCCGTATTTTTTATCAGCGATGCGATAAAATTTCCCGACGTTATTCATTCGCTGAAGCCTGCGCCCGATACTAATCTGCGCGACCCGCAGCGATTCTGGGATTTCGTTTCTTTAACGCCGGAAGCCACCCATATGATAACGTGGCTTTATTCAGACAGAGGCACTATAAAGGATTACCGCCGTATTGACGGCTTTGGCGTAAATACGTACGTTTGGGTGAATGCCAAGTCGGAAAGGCGCTACGTAAAATATCATTGGAAAACACAGCAAGGGCTTGAAACGATATCGCGGCAAGAGGCGGAATATCTTGCCGGGGCAGACCCCGACATAGCCGTGCGCACGCTTTACGAAGCTATTAAAAACGGCGATTATCCCAAATACGAGCTTTGCGTTCAGTTAATGACGGAAGAGCAGGCGCGCCAACAGCCGTTTAACGTGCTTGACGATACGAAAACGTGGGACGAGGGGCAATTTCCCCTTATACGCGTCGGCATGATGACGCTTAATAAAAATCCCGAAAGCTTTTTCTGCCAGGTAGAGCAATCTGCCTTTTGCCCCGGCAACACAGTACCGGGAATAGAATTTTCGGCAGATAAAATGCTTCAAGGCAGGGTATTTTCTTATCTTGATACACAGCGTTACCGAATAGGCACGAATTTTGCGCAGCTACCCGTAAACAGCCCGAAATTTATGCCGAATAATAACCAGCGCGACGGGAAAATGGCGTACCGCTTTATACCGGGGGCAATAAACTATTCGCCAAACAGCCTTAATAATAACGAACCGCGCCCTTCAAATATCCAAACGCCTACGCCCGTTTGTGCAAGTGGAACGGTGCAGCCGCACCCCGTTATCCCGAAAGATGATTTTACCCAAGCGGGTGAAAGATACCGTTTAATGTCGGAAAACGAAAAAAACACCCTTGCGGAAAATATCGCCGTAGAGCTTTATTTATGCAAGCACGATATAATTAAACGCGTGCTTTCGTATTTTGCCGCCGCCGACGAGGATTTTGCCCGCCGCGTGTCGTGTGCGATGAAGCAATGTAAAAACAATCGCTAAAAAATACGCAATACAGAAGGCATTATTTGCCGCGTACGAAAAAACGCCCGAAAAGAATGAAAATTCCTTTCGGGCAGTTTTTGTAATGAAGCGCTTGCTTTGCAAGCATGAAGCAAAGGCTGACGCCTTTATGAAGCGCAAGACTGCGTCTTGCATGAAGCAAAAAATACGGCGGTGCGATTATTTCATATATCTGTCTTTAAGAAAATTTGCTTCGCTTACCGCGTCGGTTATAAGGTCGCCAAGGCCCGTTTTATCGGATTCGGCGGCGGTATCGTCGGGGATAACCGTTACGCCGTCGGTTACGGTAGAGGTAGTATCCTTTTGAGTTACCGTTTCCGTAACGGGGGCGGTTGCCTTGTCTGTAACCTTAGCGGTCGATTTTTGGGTATCTGTGCCGTCACCGCCACAGGCGCACAGGGTAAAGGTAACTGCGGCGGCTATGAACAATAAAAACGATTTTTTCATAATTGCCATTTCTTTCTTTTTTATTTGATTCGCGCAGAATCTTTACTGCGCCGAATATATTCTGCCCTTTTAAATGTCTTTTATGCGGTAATTATATGTAAAAATCGGGTTTTGAAAAAATTTACAAAATAAAAACGTGCTTTTCTATTGACAAAACCCATTGCTTTACATTATAATAATACCGCTTGTCAAATACAAGCAGTAACAGATTATGTCGGTGCTGTAATCGGGGCATCTGTATATAATTATTCCGTTTATATTAAAGGAGGAGACAAAATGCTCAGAACCTATCAGCCTAAAAAACGCCAAAGAAAAAAGGAACACGGCTTCAGAAAAAGAATGAGAACAGCCAATGGCAGAAAAGTGCTTAAAAGAAGACGCGCCAAAGGCAGAGCAAGGCTTACTTACTGATTAACAGTAACACCGTTACCCCCTCGTCGAACGGCGAGGGTGTAATTTTATTTAAAATTTTATACCAGCAGGCAGGACATAAGCGATGAAGTTCTATGCCATTAAGGAAAACCATTTATTCTCAAAAACGTACGCCAAGGGCAAGCGTGCCGTTTTGCGTACCGTTTGCGTGTATGTTTTACCCGATTATCACGCCAACCGTTTACAGCGAGAAAATCCATTAAAATCGAGGATTAACCGTGTCGGTTTTACCGTCACTAAGAAACTCGGCGGTGCACCCGCCCGAAACAGGGCAAAAAGGGTCATGCGTGAGGCTTTTTATCAAGCACATAAAACACATAAAATCAAGACGGGATATCTGGTAGTTATCGCCGCCAGACAAGAAGCGACAAAAGTAAAAACCAACGAAGTGTATAATGACCTTATCGAAGGTCTTAAAAAAACGGGGATGCTGATTGGATGAAATACGTTTTTATGTATGCTATCCGTTTGTATCAACGGTTTATTTCGCCCTTGAAAGGGCCGTGCTGCCGGTTTACGCCGTCATGCTCGCAATACGCGTATGAGGCATTTTTAAAGCGCGGTTTTTTTGTGGGCTTTTGTCTTTCATTGTGGCGCATCCTGCGGTGCAACCCTTTTTGTAAAGGCGGGTATGACCCCGTTCCCGAAAAAAGAAGAAAAGAAAAAAGAAAAAAAGAGGAGTAAGGCGCGTAAATGTTTGATTGGATTGCCGAATTATTGAAATATGTAATGATATTCTGCGACAAGATATCATTCCATAATTATGCCTTGGCGCTGTTTTTGTTCGCCCTGATAATCAAGTTGCTTCTGTTCCCGTTTGGAATAAAACAGCAAAAAAACCAGGTTAAAGCGGCATCGCTTCGCCCGAAGGAATTAGCAATAAAGAAGAAGTACAACGGGCGTACAGACAGAACATCACAGCAAAACATGCAAATGGAGATACAGGAGATGTATCAAAAGGAAGGGTACAGCCAATTCGGCGGTTGCCTGCCCATGCTGCTACAGCTTCCAATACTCTACTCTCTGTATGCGATAATCCAAAATCCTCTTTACTACGTGTGCCGTTTCGGCGTTGCCCAGATAGAGGCTGTAACCGAAGCGTATAACCGCGTACAAGGTATCGTATCGAATGCTGCGGGAAATGCCTATACATCTACTATAAAGATACTTAACTTTATCAGCGGTGAAGGCAACGCGCAAAAGATTATCGACGCTTTGCCCGTTGACGGCGTAGTTCCCACAGGTGCTACAACGGTAAACGGCGCACAGATAACGGATTGGGCAGTATTTAAAGAAGATATCGCATACCGTCTTACACAGCAAGAAATGCCTAACTTCAAGCTTTTCGGCTTTATTGATTTAGCTATACAGCCGAACGAGCAGGCGCTGTGGTATTTCCTTGTTCCGGTGGTGGTATTTATTGCAATGTACGCAACGATGAAATTGCAAAGAAAATTCACCTACCAGCCCGCAGGCGCAGACGTACAAAACAATCCTTCAATGAAAATGATGGATATATTGGCGCCTGCATTGTCTGCATTTGTCAGTTATAGCTTGCCCACTGCACTTGCATTTTACTGGGTATATCAGAATGTTCTCGGCTTGGCACAGCAGATAGCGCTTTCAAAAATGTTCCCCGTTCCGAAGCTTTCGGACGAAGAAATAAAGCGCCTTCAAAAGGAAGCCGAAAAAGAGGCTGCCGCTGCACGCAAGGCACAGGCCGTACAGAACAAGCAAAATGCGGCAAAACGCTCTTTGCACCATATAGACGATGATGAAGAGTATATTCCCAGAAGGGGCACAGACGATTCGATGGAAGACGACGGCATCTTCGCAAAGCACCGCGAAGAAAACGCTGCAAAAAAAGGCAAAAACGCAATGATATCCAAGGCGGATATCAAAGGCGAAGACAAAGAACAAAACGAAGAAAACAACAGTGAAGGAAATAAATAAATGAAAAAAGAACTCGTTGTTACGGGCAAAACTACCGAGGCGGCAGTATCCGAAGGATGCGCGCAGCTTGGTGTTGACGTTGCAGATGTTACCGTAGAGGTTCTGGAAGAAGCTAAAAAGGGCTTCCTCGGAATGGGGGCAACGCCTGCAAAGGTAAAGATAACATATACGGTATCCCCCGTTGAAACTGCAACAGATTTTTTGAAGACCCTTATTGCCAATATGGGCATAGATGCGGAAATCAACGTTTCCGAAGGGGACGACAGCGTTAAAATAACGCTTAGCGGCGAAAATGCAGGCGTGCTTATCGGCCACCACGGCGATACGCTTGATTCACTGCAGTACCTTGTAAACCTTTCCGCAAACAGAAATAAAGAGGGTAAGGAATACGTTCGCATCAACCTTGATATAGAAAACTACCGCGCAAAGCGCGAGGAAACGCTTAAAAACCTTGCAAAGCGCACGGCAGAAAAGGTTAGAAAGACAAGAAGAAATATTACGTTAGAACCGATGACGGCGCAGGAACGCCGCATTATCCACTCTCAAGTGCAGGATATTGAAGGTGTAACTACCTTCTCCGTAGGGCAGGAAACAAACCGCAAGGTTGTTATCGCACTTGACAGAAAGCCTAAAATATAATCTATATACAAAAATCCCCGCAAACCGTGAAAACGGCTTGCGGGATTGCTTTGTAAGAAGCTTTTTTACATATATAGGTTTAAAAAGCATTATTTGCTTGACAGTAAAATGAAAGCGTAAAACGCTTATCGGAGGAAAATATGAAAAAAATAAAGCTTTTATCCGTATTGCTTGCGGTATTGATGCTTTCCGTATCACCGCTTGCAGCCGTTTCTGCAAGTGCAAGCAATATAACCTGGAATATTGACGATGCAGGCACGCTGACTATAAGCGGCAGCGGAGATATGAAAAACAGCGGCTACGATTTCGACCGTGCCGAATGGTATCCGCAACGCCAATGGATTAAAAAAATAGTTATTGAAAACGGCATTACAAGTATTGGCGCTTACGCGTTTCACAAGTGTGAAAATGTAACCTCTGTAAAAATTGCCGATACGGTTAAAAGAATAAATGAATTTGCGTTTTTTGATTGCAAAGGCATTACATCGATGAACATTCCCGACGGTGTAACGTATATAGGCGTAAATGCATTTGTGCGTTGCACGGGCATACAATCTGTAAGGATACCTGCCGGCGTTACTGATATAGATTCGTTTGCTTTTTCGGAATGCTCGTCTATTACATCTATTTCTATCCCCAAGGGTGTGAAAAGCATAAAGCAGGGAACGTTTGGCGGTTGCACAAAGCTTACCTCGGTAACTATTCCCGATGGGGTGCAGCGTATAGAGGATACAGCATTTAACGCCTGCAGGAGGCTGCCTTATATCAAAATTCCAAAAAGCGTTAC
The DNA here is from genome assembly GCA_045540335.1 of Eubacteriales bacterium. GTDB lineage: Bacteria > Bacillota > Clostridia > Oscillospirales > CAG-272 > RGIG7213. Next base: position 118,924 of record JAZQHC010000036.1, on the reverse strand, counting down.
GTTTATTGGCGAATCAGCATTTTTTCAATGCGAGAATCTTCAAAAAATATATTATGACGGCGAGAAAGAGGATTGGGATAAAATAAACATCGTTGAAGGCGCGTTTGACGACGACGTTGATTTGAAGTCGATTGTAGTATTCGCTTCAGAGATGTCCGCGCCCGAAACAAGCGCCCCCGAAACAAGCGCGCCTGAAACGAGTGCGCCCGAAACGAGTGCCCCCGAAACAAGCGCGCCTGAAACAAGTGCGCCCGAATCTGCCGTTACCGAAGCTGTATCTACAACAACCGAGGCAAGCACGCCTGTTGAAGACGGCGAATCCACGCAAGCTGTAACAGATACGCAAGCAGATGGCGAAACGAAGCCTGAAACTGATAGTGCGACCGCAGGTATAAACGATACCGATGATGTAGGCAGCGGTGCGAAAAATGAAGAAAAATCTTCCACATCTGTTATAATAGCTATTGTTGTGGGTGTTGCAGTGCTGGCAGGCGGTGCGGCGTTCTTCGTTATTAAAAAGAAAAAATAATAAACGTATTTTATCAAATAAGCTTTAACGCCGACGCAACTGCGCCGGCGTTTTTATATAGTAACGATATTTTGGCAAGTCATAACCACCGCCGTCTAATCCGGCGGCTTGCTTAACCCTATAAGGGCGTGTTGCCGGCGGGGCTTAAAGCCCACCGAAGCATTTGGCATGCCGCCACAGACGTGGCAATTCAAAGCCTTCCTCAAAGAGGAAGGGAAACCGCAACGCGGTGGAAGGGGCCTGCGTTACAGTGCCGTTTTGCTGAATTTTATCATTACGAACTGTACCTCAGTCTGCATTCGCTCGACAGCTTCCTTTCAGAAGGAGCCTATCGCTGCGGCGGAATTACTAATCGAAAATATCCTTTATCGAACCACCTGCAGGTTGTTTTCGGTAAACAATAAAAAGCCCTGAGATTTTCCCCCCTACTTATAATCTCAGGGCTTGCACCGAAGTGCGTATATAAAACCCCGAAGGGAATTATATCTTTTTTATTTTATCAACTGTTCTTTTATGGTTTGCGCGATATCATCTACTGCTTTTCTGATGGCGGCATCGTCGTCGCCCTCTGCCATGATACGTATCAAAGGCTCTGTACCCGAGGGGCGTACCACCACCCTGCCTGTTTTGCCAAGCGATTTTTTGGCTGCATCAAGTGCGTTTTTAACGACCCTGTTCGTATAGAACTGCAATTTGCCTTCTGCAGATATTTCAAGGTTTACCATTACCTGCGGATAGCGCTTCATTACGCTTGCCAATTCGGAAAGCTTCTTTCCGCTTCTTTTCATGTGGGAAAGAAGCTGCACTGCGGTTAACTGTCCGTCGCCCGTGGTGGCAAAATCGCGGAAGATGATGTGGCCCGATTGCTCGCCGCCGAAATCGTATTCTTCAAGAAGCATTTCTTCAAGCACGAATCTGTCGCCTACCTTGGTGGCGATAAAGCGAAGGTTGTTTTCTTCACAGAATTTTCCAAAGCCGAAGTTTGTCATTATAGTGCCGACAACCGTATTTTTGTTTAATTTTCCTCTTTGTGAAAGGTCAAGCGCGCAGATAGCCATTATCATATCGCCGTCGATAAGGTTGCCGTTTTCGTCAACACAAAGGCATCTGTCTGCATCGCCGTCGAAGGCGATACCTGCATCAAGCCCGTTTTCCTTTACGAATGCGGCAAGCCCTTCCATATGGGTAGAGCCGCACTTGTCGTTAATGTTTTCGCCGTCGGGCGTGCAGTTCATAAACGTACATTCTGCCCCAAGCGACGAAAACAGCTTTTCAGCCGTTACCGAGGCAGAGCCGTTTGCACAGTCCACCGCGATACGCAACCCGTCAAGCGAGTTTGGAACAGAGGATTTTATATGGTCTGTATAATCCTTTATTGCGTTATAGCCGCTGTATATTTTGCCCAATTCGCCGCCTGTGGGAAGCTGAATGGAAGCATTTTCTTCGTCTAAAACGAGGGATTCTATCTGTTCTTCTATCATGTCGGGCAATTTGTATCCGTCGCCCGAGAAAAGCTTTATACCATTGAATTTTGCAGGGTTGTGCGATGCGGATATCATCACGCCTGCATCGGCCTTGTATTTTCCTACGAGATACGCAACTGCAGGTGTAGGCACTACGCCGAGATTTATAACGTCTGCCCCGACAGAGCAAAGCCCCGCTGTTACCGCGCAAACAAGCATATCAGACGACATACGCGTATCGCTTCCTATTACGAAAACGGGCCTGCGCCTTGTTCCGCTTGTTAAAACAGATGCCGCCGCCCTGCCTATATTCATTGCAAGCTCGCACGAAAGCTCGGCATTGGCGATACCTCTTACGCCATCTGTACCAAATAAACGACCCATATATATTTCCCCTTTAAATTACATTTTTTTAATTATGATATTTTTTGCATTTTTAAATATGCAGTTTTCGGGAATTACCCCGCGCACGTTGCTTGTGGGGTAAACCGCCGCACCTCTGCCTATTACAGTACCGGGATTTAACACGCTGTTACAGCCAACCTCTGCAAAATCGCCTACAAGTGCGCCAAACTTACGCAACCCCGTTTGAATTACGGTGTTGCCGCATTTTATCGAAATATTGGATTTATCGCTTTTTAAATTTGAAGCTATAACGCCTGCGCCAAGGTGCGCTTTATATCCCAAAATAGAATCGCCCACGTAGTTGTAGTGCGGAACCTGCACGTTATCAAAAAGAATGCAGTTTTTCAACTCGGTAGAATTACCCACAACGCACCCTTGACCGACTATTACGCTGCCGCGAATGTACGCGCAGTGCCTTATTTCGGCACCTGCACAAATAATAGTGGGTGCGGCGATATACGCCGTGGGTGCAACAGTTGCGGAATTTGATATCCACACGCCCGGTGCCGGGGAATAGTACCTGTCTTTATCAAGAGTTTCGCAAAGATCTTGCACGTATGCTTTTATGTGCGGAAGTGCTTCGTACGGATGATCGAATGAATTTATAAATTCTGCTGCTATCGTATGTGAAAGATCGAACAGATCTGATGCTTTTATCATAAAACCTCCGAATTATTTTCCAAATATGCTTCGCTTGGTTAATTTTGCAAAGTGCGATACCGTTTCGCCAACCACCTTCATAGGATGGCGGCGGGAAAAATACACGTCGTCGCACTCGTATTCGCCGTGAAGATATTTTTCAAGCGTGCCCGTGTAAACACGGAAAAACTCTAACTCTCTTTCCAGATGCTGTATCGTTTTAACGCCCTTTATCTCAAGCACGTTACACACGAATTCAACGTTTGTAAATGCGTTTTTAACCTTTTTTTCTTTTCCCATACTGCGCGCTATTGCGCCGTAGGTGTTGTATATATAGCGTTTTCTGTTTTTTGCAAATTTATCTATTTTGCCGCGTATGGCGTCGTAATCCTCTTCATCAGCCATAAGCATATATATTTTTATCGGCGTAGGGATATCGTTAAGAAGATACCGTGCAGGCTTTTCTGCCACGAAGCCGCCCACAAGCGGCGAATTTATGCGGTAGCGCGAAAAGGCGTACATCACGTTAAGGTCTTTAGAAAAGGAAATAGACACGTGATTATATGCATTTGCCAAGCTTTGCGTACCCACTGTTGTGTTTGTTTTTGATATCACTACGAAAATGGGCTTTTGCATATTACTTTTTCACCTTTTTTGCCGTTATTTGCAGTTTTGGGGTATATCCGTCGGGGTAGCCCGATTCGTATGAAATTTCCGTTATTTCTTCATAAAAAACCGTTAACTCGTCGCCTTCGGAAAGATTGTCTGTATCGGGCCAAAGCACCTTATACCATTCGCCCTCGCTGTCGTAGGCGAAAAACCAATCCTCTTCTATGGCGTTGCATTTGGTTACACTTTCAACGATGGTAAGACGTTTTTCGTTAAGGTCTTTTTCAGAAGTGCAGCCTAAAGAGAAAAGCAGAACAAAAGAAGATATAATACACAAAAATTTTTTCATAGCCGAACCTGTAATAAGAAATTTACTCGTTTTATAATAGTGATACTATCCCTACTTTCATGATAACACAAAATAAATAAAAAGTCAACAGCACTATAAAGGCAAAAAGAGAGGTATTTTGTCATATTTGACATTTGCTACGGATGCTTAACAAATACTTTACATTTGCAAATGGAAAAAACACCGCCTTTAAGTTAGTATTTAATTACGGTATGCAGGCGAATTTGAAAATATACGAAAAAAAGAAAAAAGCCTTTCGGCTTTTTACTTTATGTATTTTCTTCGCATTATAAGATAAAGCACGCATAGACTTACGACCGCCGCGACGACAGAGCATATAAACAGGCAATCACCCGTTGAGGGATTTTCTTCATGCGGCACTTCATCTGAAAAGCTGCCCGAATCATGCGATTCCGTTGCCAATACTGACAGAGAAACGCAAGACGTGCACAGAACGGCAACAACTATCATCAACGATATTATTTTTTTCATATTTGTTGCCTGCCTTTCTTAAAAATTCTGCAAACCATGATAAACAAATTCATTTTCTACACACATTTTAGCATACTTAATATCGCTTGTCAATAGTTTTTTAAAAAAATATCAAAAATAATTAAAAAATCCGCAAATTTTACTTTTTTGTATTTTAAAATATGAAATTTTGATTGATTTTTTGTCTATATTTTTTGGGGGTAAATCAAAATGAAGTCTGTACTTATAACCGGCGCGTCACGCGGGATAGGCGCGGCGGCGGCAGAATTATTTGCCGAAAACGGTTATTCCGTTATGATAAACTACAACAAAAACGAACAGCGCGCAGAACAGCTTTGCGCCATGCTTTTGGCAAAGGGTGCGCAGGCTTATACGTGCCAATGCGACATAACCGACGAACAGCAGGTACGAAGAATGGCGTCTGTTTGTGAATACAGGTTTGGCGGGCTTGATGTTTTGATAAACAACGCGGGTATATCACACTTCGGCGTACTTGGCGATATTTCGCAAGGTGATTGGGATAAAACCATGGCGGTAAACGTTAAAGGTATGTTTTTAACGACGAAAGCGCTTTTGCCGCTTTTAAGGTCGAACAGGGGCAAAATAATAAACGTTTCGTCTATGTGGGGGTTAACGGGCGCAAGCTGCGAGGTGCATTATTCTGCATCGAAGGCGGCGGTAATAGGCTTTACGAAAGCACTTGCCAAAGAAGAAGCGCCCAACGGTATAACGGTTAACTGTATTGCACCCGGCTATATCGAAACGGAAATGAATGCAAGATTAACCGAAGATGACAAAATGCAAATAATAGAAAAAACTCCACTTGGCAGGGCGGGTACGCCGAATGACGTTGCAAGGGCAATGCTGTTTTTTGCTTCGGAAAACGCAGATTTTATCACAGGGCAAACGCTTTGTGTAGATGGCGGATACGTTATTTGAAAATGCTCCATCCGTTGACAAAAGGGCTTGTTTGTGATATAATACATATACTTTATTTTTGAAAGGATATTTAAAATGGAACTTCAATACGCGGTGTGTAAAACGCCCATACATCCTATATCTCCTTTACATAATACGGAAAATACGTTTTATCTTAAAAGAGACGATCTGCAGCCGTTTTCATTTGGCGGCAATAAAGTAAGAATCGGGCAGAAGATACTTCTGGATATGAAAAAAGAAGGGGCAGACGTTCTTATAACGTACGGAAATAAATTTTCCAACCTTTGCAGGGTAACGACAAACCTTTGCTGTTCTATGGGTATTGAGTGCTATATGATATCCGTGGTTGATGACGACCACGGATGTGAGAAGGCGTTCAACGGCAGTATGACGGAAATGTTCGGCGCAAAAATCGTACGTTGTGCCAAGGCAGACGTTGATGTTGAGGTTGAAAAGCTTAAAAAGAAATTGCAGGCAGAGGGCAAAAAGTGCCACTACGTTCACGACGAGCGTTCTGAAACGGTACAGGCGTCTGCCTATATAGACGCGTATAACGAAATATACGAATACCAAAAGGAAACGGGCGTTAAGTTTGATTACGTATTCAGCGCATCGGGTGCAGGTACGACGCAGGCGGGGCTTATCCTTGGCAAGCTGCTTCATCCTGATTTTAAAGATCCCGAATGCCACCACCCCACGATAGTAGGCATATCTACCGCGCGTACGTATGAACGCGGAACGATGAAATTGGGCGAGCATATACGCAATTATTACCGCTTCTTCCGCGATGACAAGCCTAACGAAGACGATATCAAGGCGCAGATAAATCTTGCCGCGCAGTACGTTTGCGGCGGATACGGCCTTTATGATGATGAGATAACAAGCACCTGCGTTGCGATGATGGCTAAAAACGGTATCGAATTAGACCCCACCTACACGGGCAAGGCGTTTTTGGGTATGGAAAAATATCTTTCCGAAAACGGCATAAAGGGTAAAAACATACTGTTTATACATTCGGGCGGTTCACCTTTGTTTTTTGATTTTCTTAATAACTTATAATGCAAAGAATAACCACAAGAATAACGCAAAACGAAATAGACAAGCAGTTTGATTATATGGCGAAGGTGTCGCAGATCGTATCTGAAAGGGCAACGCAAAAATGCCGCGATTTGCTTTACTGCGTTATAACGTACGGCTGCCAACAAAACGAAGCAGACAGCGAACGCCTTGCAGGCATGGCGCGCCAAATGGGGTATCTTCCCGCGAAAAGCGAAAAAGAAGCAGACCTTATAATCGTAAACACGTGCGCCGTGCGCGAGCATGCGGAATTAAAGGCACTTTCTTTAACGGGGCAATACAAGCACTTGAAAGAGGCAAACCCCGATTTAATAATCGCAATATGCGGCTGTATGGTATCGCAGCAACGCAGATGCGACGATATCAAGCGCAGCTATCCGTACGTTGACTTTCTGTTTGGTACGTCGATGCTGCACAGATTGCCCGAATTTCTTTATGCAAGGCTTAAAGGTGGCAAAAGGGGATTCTATTCCGATTTCGGTGCGGGCAGCATTGCAGAGGGTGTTCCCGTTTGCAGAGAATACAAATATAAGGCGTGGGTTTCAGTTATGTACGGATGCAATAATTTCTGTACGTATTGCATCGTTCCTTACGTTCGCGGAAAGGAACGCAGCCGATATAAAGAGGATATCTTGCAGGAAATACGCCTGCTTGCCGCCAACGGCTGTAAGGAAATCACGCTTTTGGGGCAAAACGTAAATTCATACGGGCTTGACGTGCCCGATTACAACGGCAAATACGATTTTGCCGCGTTGCTTGAAGATATAAACGCCGTAGAGGGTGACTTTATTATCCGCTTTATGACTTCGCACCCGAAGGATGCCAACAAGCGCTTGATAGACGTAATGGCGCGCTGTGAAAAGGTTGCACCGCATTTTCATCTGCCGCTTCAATCGGGAAGCGACGAAATACTTTCGGCAATGAACAGAAGATATACAGCACAACAATATCTTGAATTGCTTGATTATATGCGCGAAAAAATACCCGATATTTGCGTAACAAGCGATATTATAACGGGTTTTCCAAAAGAAACGGAAGAGGATTTTCAAAAAACGCTTGACGTTGTAGCCCGTGCACGATACGATATGATATATTCGTTTATTTTTTCACCGCGCCCCGGTACGCCCGCGGCAGAATACGACGGGCAAATATCCCCCGAGGTGAAAAACACGCGTTTCCGCAAATTGCTTGACGTGCAAAACGCCATATCGTTAGAAAAAAACGTTGCGTGTGTGGGAAAAACGTTTCGCGTGCTGTGTGAAGGAAAAAGCAAAAGCAACAGCGAAATGTTCACAGGGCGTACGGGTGGAAATAAGCTTGTGCATTTTCCGTGCGAGTGTGACAAAACGGGTGAATTTGTAAACGTTAAGATAACTTCGGCAGAAACGTTTGCGCTTTTTGGCGAAATACAGTAAAAAAAACATAAAAATCAGGCAGAAATACCTCTGCCTGATTTTTTATACAAAACAGTGTGGCGAAGCCGCCATGAAGCCGAAGCGGTGCTTTGTTATAAATGAAATCCCGACGAAGGACGTTATATCCTCGTCGGGAATTATTATCTGTGGAATCTTAACGCAGACCTTAACGGGGGTAAGGGAATAGCGAGGATAATCACCATGCCCAAAACGATTGCCGCGGCAAGCTTGAAAGTTAAAAGACCGTAATGCGTCGCGTTTGCCATATCGTCCATAAAAAAATGATATGCCGTATAGTATATTGCCGACCCGGGAACAAGCGGAATTATTCCGCACACCAAAAACACCGTTACGGGGCATTTGCGTATTATTGCCATAAAGCGCGATAAAAGAACTATTACAAGCGTTGCCAAAAACGTTGCGTAAACCACGCCGAATGGTGTGGCGCACGCATAATATACCAGCCAGCTTACCGCGCCGCATATACCGCAGGGAATATATTGCTTCCACGGTGCGGAAAACAGTATGCCGAATGCGACCGTTGCAAAAAACGCTGCAAGGGTTTGTGTGAAATATTCAATAAAAACGTTCATTTCTGCACCCCTTTACAGTATGTTTATAAATTGCAACGCAAGTATCGTTATGCCTACGCCTATTGCAATACCGAACGCGGTAACAAGCGCATCTATCAAGCGAACTGCGCCCGATATATAGTTGCTTGCCGCTATATCGCGTATGGCGTTTGTAAACGATACCCCCGGTACCAACGGCATAAGACAGCCGATTATTACCCTATCCATATCGCCTGCAACGTACGTTGTAAACAATGCCGCGACCACCGTTAAGACGGAACTGCAAATTATGTTTGTAAGCAGGCGCGACAGTTTTTTTTCATCTAAAAGCAGAACGGAAGCGTAAAATATGAAGCCCACTATTAAGGCTATCGCCGAATCTACGAAATTTCCGCCGAACATATAGCAAAGCCCTGACGATGCAAACGCCGAGCCTACCATTTTTATAAGATGGCGCGGCGGCTTCATGCAGTCGATTTCGCAAAGCTTGGTGAACGCCTCGTCAACGTCGCGGTATTGACCGTGCGCAATAGCCCTTGAAAGCGAGTTTACCGCATCTACCTTACCGAGATTAGTTGATATCAGCGGAATTGACCGTATTCGCAAATAATCGTGCCGAACGGGTGCAGATACAGTTTTTTTGCAATTTCCGCTTGTGATAAAAATACCGTTTGCGACGGTGAATACTTCAAAATCGCGAACCCCGTAAGAGCGCATAATATGGCGTATCGTATCTTCCACACGCACAATGTCAGACCCTGATTCCAAAAGTATCTTGCCTGCGTACGACGCCATATCTATGATTTTGGAAAGATTTAAATAGGAATACTCTTCCATATTACAAATACCTGTTATTACTTTATTTTTTTTCGTATTTCCGTTACCGTGCCTACCGTTATCTGCCTTGAAAGTGCCTCTGAAAAGCACATTGGCGGTATTTCGGAATTATTTGGCGTATAGATAATGTTTGAAGCGTGCGTGTTATACGCACATATAAGCGACGTGCCGTTTGAACGAATCAACACGGTATCGCCGTCGTCTGCATAGTTTTGGCGGTGGATAAGGTAAAGGGTATTTTCTTCATCCCTCGGGCGGAAAAAGAAATATTCGTGCGAAAAGCGAAGGCACGCAAAATCAAACCCTTCGATATTATCCGCCGTTACGGGTGCGCCGCTTTCCGGAATACGCGATACTATCGGCAGCTTTCCCGGTGAATCGGTGCAAGCGGTGTATATTTCTGCATAGCCGTTTATCAGCATATCTACCGTAATTCCGAAATAATTCGCTATCAACGGTAGGTATTTGGTATATGAACGGCTTTTTTTTGCCCGCCAATCTGACACGGCAGACGCCGGCAAGCCCAAGGCGCGCGTAAAATCGCCCGTGGGGCGGCCGTCTTTTTTCAATAAAGACAATATATTTTCCAATAAAGCTTCCACGGTTTTACATCCTTTTTTGGGTGATTTTTATTGTAAAATCGAACAAGCGTTCTATTTTGTTCGTAAATTTCCGATTTTTCCCTTGACAAATTTGCCTTTTTGTGGTATAATATGCACATCATCAGAAATGGCGGTTTTGGTGTGGTGTGCGCCATTATTTCTGTTTTTAAGTTTCGTTTGCGCGATTTTTTGCGCCTTCGTGCTTTTTTGATGATACCTATCTTTTATTATATCATATTTCGCCCACAATGTCAATATTACGGGCATTTTTTTAGGCGAAACGGATTTTTGCTTTTAATGGAGGTATTGTATGTGTGAATACTGTTACACATCCCCTCATTTAAGGGGGTGTCCGGCAGGGAATGACGATGATGAAAAATATACGAACAAATGTTCGTATTGTGGGGAATTTTTTGTAGATGACGAGGGCATCGTAACCTCTGATGATGCATTTTGTAACGACTGCATGGAAAAATTCGATATCGACGACGTTTTGCAGATATTCGGGTGCGACAGCGTACGCGAGCTGATGAAGACCCTTGCGTGAGGTTATCTTGAAAAGTATAAATAACAAAAAACGATTTTTACAGACGATAGAAAAATATACTGCCGTTTGCAACGAAAACGACCGATTGCCGAATTTGGCAGGCTTTCTTCGTTTTATGCAAATTACGCAGGACGAATACAACAAGCTTTGCGAAAAATTTCCAAAGCAGGCACAGCTTGCGCGTTCTGTTTTTGAAGACGAGGCACTTAATTCCGGAACGAAAAAAATATCCGCATCTGTTCTTAATCTTTACCTTAAAAGCCAATTCGGTTATGGCGGTGAAGAAAAATGCGAGGAGGATACAGGTGGTCTGACCGTTATATGCGACCACGACGACGGCGAGTGAAGACGCTTTATCTTAAAGGCGTACCAAACGAAAAGCAAAAGCTGTTTTTCCGTTCCAAGGCGAAATATACCGCGTACGGCGGTGCAAGGGGCGGGGGGAAAAGCTGGGCTTTAAGGCGTAAGCTTGTTTTACTGTGCCTACGCTACCCCGGGATACGCTGCCTTATTATAAGGCGAAGCTTTCCTGAATTGCAATACAACCATATTTTGCCCCTGCGCGCAGAATTGGGCGATTGCGTTACGTATTCCGAAACGGGTAAATGCTTTAAATTTCCGGGCGGCTCGGTTTTAAAATTGGGTTATATGGCAGACGATGGAGATACTTTGCAGTACCAGGGGCAAGAATACGATATTATTGCCCTTGATGAAGCCACCCAGCTTACCGAATACCGATTTGCCGCCTTGAAGGCGTGCTTGCGCGGTGCAAACGACTTTCCGAAAAGAATGTATCTTTCGTGTAACCCCGGCGGCATCGGTCACGCTTGGGTAAAGCGGTTGTTTATAGACAGGCGCTACAACGATGGGGAAAAACCCGAAGATTACGCCTTCGTACAAGCCACCGCATACGATAACACGGTGCTTATGCAAAAAGACGCAGATTATATCCAGCGGCTGCGCTCGCTTCCTGCGGATTTACGTGCCGCGTGGCTTGAGGGCAGATGGGATATTTTCGAGGGGCAGTTTTTTTCGGAAATATCGCACAGCCTGCACGTTGTAAAGCCGTTTGCCTTTTCGCGCTTTGCGCGGCGTATCGGCGGGCTTGACTATGGGTTTGATATGCTTGCCTTCGTTTGCCTTACGTGTGACGAGGAAGGCAACGTTTACGTAGAAAAGGAATTTTTTCGCCCCGGTCTTACGTTATCTGCTGCTGCCCAACAGATATCGCAGGTGTGCCGCGGGCTTGATATTGATTATATTGCCGCTTCGCCCGACCTATGGAACAGGCGGCAAGACAGCGGGCTTTCGGGATTTGAGATAATGTCCTCCGTTCACGGATTGCCCCCGCTTATAAAAGCGGATAACAGGCGCGTGCCCGGTTGGCGCGCCCTAAGAGAGTATTTGCAATGCGGGCAGGGCGGTGTTCCCACCTTGCGGTTTTTTTCCTCCTGTCCTGAGGTGGTGCGGTGCTTAACGTCGTTAACGTACGACAAGATAAAAGCAGAGGACGCCTCTGAATCGCCGCACGAGATAACACACCTGCCCGAGGCATTGCGGTACGCAGTTATGTCGCGCATACAGCGCGCATCTACCGCCGAAGAAGAATATTACGCCAGAAAAAGGCGGTACGAAAACCGAAACAACGTGGCGAACTATTAAAAACCGACACTTTCGGCAGAAGGAGAATAAATGGACAGCATTACCAAAGCGTGGGAGCAATACCTTGCAGGTATTGAATACAAGCGCCGTATAGGGCTTTATACCACCGTACGCGAAAACGAAAGGTTTTACCGCGGCGAGCAGTGGAACGGCGTAAATTCGGGCGGATTGCCCACCCCTGTATTCAATATTATAAAGCGTATCGTTTCCTATATGATAAGCACAGCCACCGCGCAACCGGTGAGCATTAGTTACAGCGACGATTCTTTACCCGTGGTAAACGACGAAGCGCTGAAAAAACAAATATCCGACGGTATCGACCTGTTAAACAGAAACGCCGCGTACCGTATGGATAAAGACAAAATGGAAAAGCTTGTGCGCGAAGCATTAAAGGACGCCGCCATATCAGGCGACGGCGTATTTTATACATTTTGGGACCCCGATATAAAAACGGGGCAGGATTATACGGGTGATATAAGAACGGTTCTTTGCGATAATACCGATCTGTTCGTTTCAAACGTTAACAGCCGCGACCTGCAAGCGCAGGAATACGTGATGATATCGGGGCGCGATACCGTTAACAATCTTCGCGCAGAGGCGAAGGCAAACGGCGTTTTTGCACGCGAGATAGAAAAAATAACCGCCGACGAGCGCGACGGCACGGGTGCGGGCGAAATGTTCGACATTGAAAGCGAAAATGAAGAATACGCAACGTTTCTGCTTAAATTCACCCGCGACGAAAACGGCTTCATCGTGTGGGAAAAAAGCACCAAAAGCGTAATTATAAAGTCGTGCAGTACGACGATGCACCGTTATCCCGTTGCATATTTTGCATGGGATAATACGAAGGGCTCGTTTATAGGCAATTCGCCCATAAGTGCACTGATACCAAACCAAAAATACATAAACAAGGCGTATGCAATGGTTATGAAGCACATGACCGACACTGCCTTTTCGAAGGTAGTTTACGACAAAACCCTTATTTCCGAATGGACAAACGAGGTAGGCGAGGCAATCGGCGTAAAGGGCGGCGACGTAAGAGAAGCCGCCGCCGTTGTAGGCGTTGGAAATATGCAAAGCGGCTTTTTGGACGTTATAAATCTGACTATGATGCACACCAAGGAATTGATGGGCGCGACAGACGCCGCCCTTGGCGAGGTAGAGCCTGACAACACCTCGGCAATTCTTGCCTTGCAGGAATCTTCAAATCTGCCGTTGGAAAATCTTCGCCAGAATCTTTATGCGTGCATTGAAGATATCGCGCTTAACTGGGCAGATATGATATTCGAATACTATCCCGAAGAACGCTTGCTTCCGTACGAAAACGAGCAGGGCGTCGGCACAAGCGGCGTTTTGCCCCCGAGAAAATCATTTAAAGGGTCTGTTTTACAGGCAAGGGTAGATGTGGGCGCAGGTACGAAGTATTCGCAGATAGTATCTGTAAATACGCTTGACAAGCTGCTTTCGGGCGGGTTTATCGCGATTGAGGATTACCTTGAAAGATTGCCCGAAGGCATTATTGCCGATAAGAAAAATCTTATAGATAAAATCATAAGGGATAAGGAGCTTATGCAAAACACGAAGGGAGATATACCGCCTGATGAACTTGAACAATAATGAAAGATTCGGTACGGAAACGGAAGAATTTTTCGAAAAATATCCAACGATAGACCTTGACAGTGTTCCGTCGTCCGTTTGGGAACAAGTAAAGGACGGGAAAAATCTTTCAAGCGCATACGGGGATTTTACCGACCGTTGTGAAAAAATAAAGCAACAAAACGAAAAAAACAGACAAAATTCCCCCGGCGGAATAGGAAAAGCCACGCGTACGCAGGGTATATACACCGAAAGTGACGTTCGCAGTATGACGCCGAAGCAAATTAAAGACAATTACGATAATATCGTTAAAAGCATGGGCTCGTCGGGGTTTTTCAAATAATTGTCTTAAAAGTAAAAAAACATTGTATTGAATATTAAATAAAAAAATCGAGGCATTGCCTCTGTACATATATTCATTTTTTATTAAAGAAAGGAACTATTTATGGCACTTACACATTTTATTCCCACGGTATGGAGTGAAACTCTTTACAGAGAACTTGATAAAGAATACATTGCGGTAAAAAACTGCAGCCGCGATTACGAAGGCGATATAAAAAATATCGGTGATATGGTAAATATTATCGGCCTTAACCCCGTAAGCGTTTTTGATTACGAAAAAAACGTTGATATGTCTTCCCCCGAGGAATTAAGCGATACGATGCGCGCCTTGGTTATCGACAGGGCAAAGGCGTTCAATTTCGTTATCGACGATATTGATATTGCACAATCAACACCCAAATTGATGCAAGAGGCTATGCGCCTTGCCGCATCTGCCCTTTCCGACGAGGCGGATAAATACATCTATTCCCTTTATACATCTGCAAGTGCAGATCAAACGATAGAAAGCAGTTCGTTTACTTCGGATACAGCGCTTGACTTTTTGCTTGGCGTTCACCAAAAAATGATGGAAAGCAACGTTCCGGGCAACGAAGAAATAATTCTTGAAGTTTCCCCCGCGGTTGCGGCAAAAATAGTAAAATCAAAGATAATCCACGGTACAAGCAACGAGGAAGAGCTTGATAAGGGCTGTATCGGTAAATTTCTCGGATTCAGGGTTTACGTTTCTAACAATATTCAGCGTGTAGGGGACAAATATAAATGCTTTGCAAGAACGAAGAGGGCAGTTGCATTTGCAGAACAAATTAACGAGGTTGAAGCGTATCGCCCCGAAAAGCGCTTTGCAGATGCGGTTAAGGGCTTGCACCTTTACGGCGCGAAGATCGTTTACCCTTCTGAATTTTACGTGCTTGATATTGCCGTTGGCAACGAATCTGCATCTTAATGAAGTGTGCGCAGATTTTTGAGCTGACCGCATCATACATAGGCGAGGAAAAAGGCGCTTTAGACTTTACCGAACTTGGGCGGCGTTTGCCGCCCTTGTTGGGGGCAGTTGTAACCGAGCTTACCGAGCTTGATAAAATTATATCTTCCAATGCGGAAAAAGACGTTCCCGCCTGTGGGGAAATATACGACGAAAACGACGAATTTCCCCTTTGTGATGCGTGTGCGGTTTTATGCGCCCTGCGGCTGGGCGTATTACTTGTTGCAGACGAAAATCCGCAGCTTGCCGCATTTTTAAATACGGAATACGTGCGCGTGCGCGCGGCGGCTGTCGAATCGGTACAAGCCGAAAGACACCCCATAACGAACGTATATTCCGAAATCTGATAAAGGGGGTAAAAGTATGGCGTTGTTCAAAAAAACACCGTCTAATATGATGACGGTAAGCCACTTTGACGGTATAGATTGTACGAAAAACGTTACAAGCACGATATCGTCTGCAGAATATATGCGTAATTTCCGCATAACGCCTGCGGGCAAGCTTAAGAAAAGATGCGGATACAAAAAATTGTGTACCTTAAGCGGTGCAAGCGACTTTTTTGTTGACGGTGAAATAATGTTTTACCGAGTAATGCGTACGCTTTACTGTGTAAAGCTGCCTGACCTTACCCCCATTGCTTCGTACGCGCTATCCACCTCGTACAAATTGGTATATTTCAAATTTGCCGACGGGGTATATATAATTTCAAGAAACGATATGTACCTTTTTAAAGACAACGCATTTTCAATCGTTGCCCCATACGTTCCGACGATTGCCGTAACCGCACCCGAAACGGGCGGCGGAACTGTTTTTGAATCGCTTAACATGATAATCAACCAAGCGAAGATATCGTATTCCCCCTCGGGAAGCGGTGCGGTATTCGTTTTACCCGATATGGCTTCAAGCATTGTAGAGGTAACGGAAAACGGCAGCGTTGTCGATTCTGAAAAATATACGTTTTCTTCAAGTACGAAACAGCTTACTTTTTCATATACTCCTGCAGGGGGCGTTGCAGACAGTCTTGTTGTAACGTTTAAATTTTCAACCTCGCAAGTGCCGATGATGGCACTTCTGCGCGATAAAAAATTTTGTGTTTACGGCGGTGATTTTGACAGCAGGGTGTTCGTTTACGGCGACAGAAATATAATTTATTATTCCGATATTACCGCCCAAGGGGCAGACCCTGCGTATTTTCCTGCGGAAAACTACATTACCGTTGGCGACGGCACTTACGACGTTACCGCGCTTGTTCGCCATTATTCGAATCTTGCGGTGTTTACACAGGGCGATGCGTGGTATATTTCCCCTTCAAGCGTTGATTACGACGGGTACGAAAAGCCAACCTTTCCGATATATCCTTTAAACAGTAAGATAGGCTGTATTACGGGCGGCGGTGTTTTGATAGATAATTACCCGTTTACGATAAACAAGCAGGGTGCGTATTTGTGGAAATCAACCACCGTACGCGACGAAAGAAACGCCGTATGCCTGACGGATAAAATATCCGAGGCTTTGCAAAGCGAATTTTTATCAAACGCGAAGGTGTTTGATTACGAAGCAAAAAAAGAGGTTTGGATATATTACGACGGCATCGTATGGATATATAACTACGAAATAGATTCGTGGTACTGCTTTGACGGTATTTACGCCGACCGTATGTTTGAATACAACGGGCAGATACTGTTTTGCAGTAATCAAGATGTTTTTCTGTTTGACGAAAATATCTATGCCGACGACGGCAAAGCGTACAGTGCCGTTTGGAAAAGCGGCTTTGCCAACTTCGGCACGATAGATAAAAAACGCTTGTACAGAATATATGCATCGCTTTTGCCTGAAGGAAAAAGCAACGTAACCGTAACGCTTCTGACGAACAGCGGCGAAAGGGTGCTTGTTGGCTCGAACGGTGAATTTTCAAACAACGTGGTCGATTTTTCTGCTATTGATTTTTCCAATTTTTCATTTGCGTGCGGTGAAACGGGCGCATCTGTGGTAAGGCGAAGAATACGGCTGCGCCGCTTTGACAGTATAAGGCTGATACTTGAAAATTCCGAAGCAGACAGCAGGGCTACCGTAGAAAGGGTAGTATTAAGATGATACAAAATGCGGTTGATGAAAAGCTTTCCTGCGCGGTAGAACGGCACGAGGTACAAATAAAAAGCCTTCAGCACCAGATAGATGAAATAAAAACCGTTACGAAGGAAATAAAAACGATAACCGAAACGTTGATTCTTTTAACGGGCGAGTTGAAGCACACAAACGAAAATCTGCAAAATCACGATGCAAGGATATCGTCGTTGGAAAACGTTCCGAAATTAAGGTTAAACACCGTTGTAAACGCGGTGATAACGGCACTTTGCTCGGGTGCTTGCGGATACGTGCTTGCACATTTTTTCGGTATATAGGAGGTGATAAATCAGCTTGGAAATAAATACTTTTCTTGATTGGAGTGCCCTCGGCACTTTTGCGGGGGCGTGCCTTGCGGTAAATATAACCACGCAAGCGTTTAAAGAAACGTTTAAGGGTGTACCTACAAGGCTTGTTTCTTATCTTGCCGCACTGATACTTTTGATAGGCGCGGCGTATTTCAACGGCGCAAACGGCAACATCGGTGAATATCTGATATGCCCCGTAAACGCCGTATTGGTTTCGTTTGCTTCAAACGGAGCATTTGATTTTATAAAATCCGTATCGGATGATCCACAGGAGAATGATCATGATAGTTATAACACTTGACCCCGGGCACGGCAGGCTTGCCAACAGGGGAATAGACACTGCCTATTACGAAGGCACGAATATGTTTAAGCTTGCCGGATTTTTAAAAACCGAGCTTGAAAAATATAACGGCGTGACCGTAGAGATCACACGAAAAAATATAAACGATGACCCAACCCTTGCCCAAAGGGGTAAAATTGCGGTCTATAACGGATCAGACGTTTTTATTTCGCTTCATTCAAACGCCGCCGGCACGTCGAAGGCGTGCGGCGTTTCGACGTTTCGTTCGGTAAAGCTTGAAGAAAGCGAAGAATTGGCGCATTTGCTTACAGATGCGGTAGTATCTCTGATGAAGAAAAAAACTGCCGTAACCTACAAACGAGGCGTAATGACCAGAACGTACGAGCAAAACGGTAAAACATACGATTATTACGGGGTAATACGCAATTCCGTAAACGGCGGGGGCGTAAAGTATTCGTATATAATCGAGCATGGATTTCACACCAATCCCGTTGAATGCGCCTTTTTGCTTGACGAGGAAAATTTAAGGCAAATAGCCAAAGCCGAAGCGCAGGTTATAGGAAAATATTTTTCGCTTTCAAAAACCGTTTTGCCTGAAACCCCAAACGAAAAAGACGAGGTATATATCGTAAAAAAGGGAGATACCCTTTCTAAAATAGCCAAATCGTACGGTATGGATTACCGCGATCTGGCTGAATATAACGGTATAGAAAACCCAAACCTTATATTTACAGGGCAAAGAATATACATTCCTTTAACGGGGTTTAAGGTTGGCGATATCGTACGCATAAAAAGTACGGTTAAAACGTATTTCCCCAACGGAAACCCATTTCCGTCTTGGGTTACCGATTACGATTACGAGATAATGCAAACATCGGATTCAAAAGGAAACAAGGTTTACCGTAACGGTGACGAATGCATACTTTTGGGTAGGCAGGTTAACAGAAAAACGGGTAAATTCGGTGAAAAGATACTTTCCTGGTGCAGTATAAACTATATCGACAAAGTAAAATGAAAGGATAAGAAAATTGGCGATAGATAAATTAAACGACGACCTTAATATCGTTGCTTCCTTGCCTACGCGCCCTTCTGCTTTGGAATATACCACCGAAGAGATAAAGGGTAAGTTTGACGAAGGGGCAAAAAAAATACAATCCTACATAAACGACACCCTTATACCCCAAATACAAGACGAGATCACAAACGTTACCCTTACGGATAACACCTATACGTACATGCCTTGCAGACGGCTTATAAAAAGCTATACCACCCCGGGAGTTTATACGTTTGATACTGCGGAATTCCCATCGTTTACGGGTATATACGACGTAGTTCTCGTAGGCGGTGGCGGCGGAGGTTATTCGGGTGACGTGTGCCACGGCGGCGGTGCAGGAGCTGTTACAACGATGATAGGGTATAAATTAAACGGAAAACACACCGTCTATGTTGGTGCGGGCGGTGAAAGCGTAAGCGGAATGACCGCAGGCAAATACGGCAGCGTTACGACCATGGACAGCCAAGATAACGACGAAAACTATTTTTACGCCTACGCGGGCGGCGGTCAAGGGGGCGATGCCTACACTGCGGCAGCGCGCGGCGGAGGAATAGGCGCAACAGATGCAACGCCGCCAAACGGTGCAAACGTTTACGGCGCAGGCGGCGACAGTCTTGGCTACGGCTGCGGTGCGCGCGGCGCTTCAACGCTTGACGATGTTCGCGCACCTATGGGTGCAGGCGGTGGCGGCTGGGGTACGTACAGCGGCAGAAACGGCGCGGTTTACATATACGGTTATTTGAAAGAGGAGGTATAAAATGTCATCATATAACAGAGATACGAGAACGTACGAAAGCTATGAAATGCTGGCAAAATTGCTTAATACGGATAAAAAAGAAAATATACAGATAGTTTACGACACCTTGCGCCAACTTACGGAAGAAAGGTACAAGGGCGAATCTGCAAAAAGCGAAAGGGAATACGCCGAAAGCCGCGATATGCTTGCACGAAACAGGGCAAAATCGGAAAAATACCTTAATTATTTCGTTACCGAGGGCGGCTACGCCAACAGCGGCGTTGCAACCGATGCAAGGGTAAAGCAAGAATTAAACTATGAAAACAACGTAAGCGCGTTAAGAAAATCAGAAAAAGATGCCATGCAAGAGCTTCAGCGTATCAAAAACGAAGAGCTTGCCAATATAGAAATACAAAGGGCGCAGGCGCAGATAAAGGCTGACGACGAGCTTGACGACGCCGCGTATAGAAACGAGCAGCTTGCACTTGAAAAAGAAAAGCTTCAACAGGATAATTATTGGCAGGAAAAGCAGTATCAGCTTGATAAAGAAAAGCAACAGGCACAGCTTGCACAAAATTCTTCATCCGGCTCGTCCGGTGGTTCGTCATCTTCGGATTCGTCAGGCGGTTCTTCTTCCGGCTCGTCTTCTTCGGGTTCTTCCGGAAATTCATCGGGCAAAAGCGACGCGTACTACGCGGTTATGTACAACGATGCAATGAAAAATCTTGCACAAACAGCAAGGGCATCTGACGTGCAAAAGCTTTACGACAGCCTGACGGGGAAAAATACTGAAGCTTCTGAAGCTTTGTACGGCTCGTACTATGAAAAATTGATAGGGCAGGTAAGAGAAAAGCTTGTTAAAACGATAGATGCGGAAAATAACGAAAGGGCAGTTACCGAAATATGCGGTATAATGATGCAGTTCGGCAGAACGCCCGACGACGTATTTTTAGAGCTTTACAACGATGCGGCAACGGGCCGTGCAAGCAAATATACCAAAGAACAAGTAGAAGAGGCGTACCGCCGCGTATCAAGATTATACTATTGATTTTGGTGAAAAAATGTGGTATAATCCCGTACAGATAAAAATGTCGGGGGTTTGCCATGGTATATACGGTAACGTTCAATCCTTCACTTGATTATTATATGTATTTCGTCGGGCTTGCCGAAAACGGCTTGCCCGACAGGTCGCACGATTGCAGGTTTTCAGCAGGCGGTAAGGGCATAAACGTTTCGCGCGTGCTGTCTGCCCTTGGCGTTGAAAACATGGCGCTTGGTTTTTGCGGCGGTTTTTCGGGTGACGAGCTTATGCGCCTTCTTGAAAAAGAGGGGCTTTGCTGCGATTTCGTTCAATGCGAGGATAATACGCGCATAAACGTTAAAACCGTATTTTCACAAACGGGCAAAACGGGCGAATTTAACGCATCGGGTGCGGAAATATCAAAAGAAAACGCAAAAAAGCTTATTAACAAGCTGTCAAAAGTAAAAAAAGGCGATATCGTTGCCGTTTGCGGCAGTACGCCTTATTGCAGTATAGACCTTTATAAAGAGGCTTGCGCCAAGGCAACGGAAAACGGCGCACTTGTAATAGCTGATACAACGGGAAAAACGCTTTTAAGCTGTGCAGAACAAAACGTATTTTTGGTAAAGCCCAACGTTTACGAGCTGGCACAGATATTTTCCGGCAGTGTAGAAGAAGGTGCAAAAAAACTGATAAAAGCAGGTTGTCAAAACGTGCTTGTATCAGCAGGTGAAAACGGCGCCGTTCTCGCAGGCGGGCACGGTATTATTAAATGCCCCGTTCCCGAAAAGATGCGGGTGTTCAACACCGTTGGCGCGGGGGACAGTATGCTTGCAGGTTATATATACGGATACGTTTCAAAATACGGTAAAGAGGATTGCCTGAAAAGCGCCGTTTGCGCGGGCAGTGCCGCGGCGTACGGTAAAAACGGCTTTACAAAAGAAGCGTACGAGGAATTATTTAAAAAAGCAAAAACGGAGGCTGTACAGTGAAAAAAATAACAGTCGCAATGAGTGGCGGCGTAGATAGCAGCGTATGCGCCGCATTGCTTAAAGAGCAGGGGTACGATGTTTCGGGCGCGATCATGCGGTTGCGCTGCGGAGGGGAAGATGATATACGCGATTGCCAAAGGGTATGCGATTTTCTTGGTATTCCGCTTGAAATATACGATTTTGAAGACGTTTTTGAAAAAGAGGTAATTGCCCCGTTTTGCCGTTCCTACCTTGAAGACAAAACCCCCAACCCGTGTATAAACTGCAATATTTCGTTGAAGTTTGGCGCGTTTTTGCAAAGGGCGTTGCAAAATGCCGACATGATAGCCACGGGGCATTATGCACGTATAGAGGAAGAAAACGGCAAATACCGCCTTTTAAAAGCCAAAAATACAGATAAAGACCAAAGCTACGTTCTTTACGGATTAACGCAATACGCCCTTAAGCATACGGTTTTTCCGCTTGGGGAATACAGCGATAAAGAACAAATACGCCAATATGCGCGCGAAATAGGCTTGCCTTGCGCATACAGGGGCGATTCGCAGGATATATGCTTCGTGCCTGACGGCGATTATGCGCGCTTTATAGAATCGCGCTATGGAAAAATGCCGCAGGGAAGCTTCGTTTCTTCAAACGGAACGGTGCTTGGTACGCACAAGGGCAGGCTTCACTATACCCTCGGCCAACGCAGGGGGCTTGGTATTTCATCAACGGGCAGAATATTCGTTACGGATAAACGCCAAAGCGACAATACCGTTGTAGTAGGCACAGAGGACGAGCTTATGAAAAAAACGGTATTTTGCGAAAACGTAAATTTTATCCCGTTTGATACGCTTACACACCCGATATCCTTGCAGGTAAAAATAAGATACCGCAAGGAAGCAAGCCCTGCGGTAATAACCCCGTGTGAAAACGGCGTAAGATGTGATTTTGAACAGCCGCAACGCGCCCCGTCACCCGGGCAGGCAGCCGTTTTTTACGATGGCGACGAGGTAATAGGCGGCGGTGTTATATCATCTGTTTTGCCTTAACACCTCAAACGAAAGCACGGTGGCGGCAGATGCGGCAGAAAGCGACTGCATAAAATCCCTACCGTATTCCAGGCGAACTATAACGTCGGCTTTTTCTAAAACGCAGGCGGAAATTCCGCGTTTTTCACCACCTACTATCAATAAAATCGGTTTAGACAGATCTGCATCGTATGCGCTTACGGAATCACGTATTCCCGCGCATACGATTTTATATTTTTTCTTTTTAAATACGTCGCACAATTCATCGCACGCGGTAAACAAGGGCAGCCTTTCCGAAGCCCCCGCAGACGACCTGCATACCGTTTCTGCGGCGTTCATCCAGTTGCGGGGGGAAAGTATTGCCCCGTCTGCCCCTGCGGCGTAAACGGAACGAAGTGTATAACCGAAATTATACGGGTCTTCAACGCCGTCGATATACACGTAAAAGCCGTTTGGCACAATATCCTTTTCTGTTAAAACGGGTATTTCGCGTTGCGTACAGTACGCAGCTACACCGCCGTGCGTGTTACCTTGGGTTATTGCATCAAGATGCTCGGCAGTCGTATATTCTATAATAAAACCATGCTTTTGCGCCATTAAGGATAGGTAGTCCAGCTGGCGTTTTTTGCTTTTTTTCTTACCTTCGTCGAATAAAACCTTTAATATCCTGCGCGCCTTTAATTCGGAATTTAAAACGGCGGATATAGATACCATGCCTTCGAAAAGGCAGGCGCTTTCAAATTCTTTATTATCTGTCATTTTTCAAAAATAGTTATAGCATCGAAGATGCTTTTTACCTTTACAATTTCTATATCGCGTATATCCTTTAATTCGTCGGCATTCAGTTCGGGCACCATTACCCTTTTAAAGCCAAGGCGCGCACATTCTTTAACGCGCATTACCGCACCGCTAACGGCGCGAAGCTCGCCTGCAAGGCCTAATTCGCCCATAACGGCGATATCGTCGGGGAATGCAACGTCTTTAATGCTTGATACAAGCGCCAACGCCAAAGCAAGGTCGGCGGCGGGCTCGTCCACGCGCAAACCGCCTATTACGTTAATATACGCATCAAACGATGAAAAACGCAGACCAAGGCGTTTTTCAAGCACGGCAATGATAAGGCAAACGCGGTTAACGTCGTACCCGCTTGACGTTCTTCTCGGCGCAGGAAAGTACGTTGTTGTAACAAGCGCCTGTATTTCCGCAAGCAACGGGCGGCTGCCTTCTACCATGCAGACCGTACAGTTGCCCGAAACGCCTACGGGCCTGCCCGATAAAAGCATTTCAGAAGGGTTTGGAACTTCGAAAAGACCTTTATCGCGCATTTCGAAAACGCCTATTTCGTTTGTAGAACCAAATCTGTTTTTTACCGCACGTATAACGCGCACAGCCTGTCGGCGGTCGCCTTCGAAATACAGCACCGCATCAACCATATGCTCAAGCACCTTCGGCCCTGCGATTGCCCCTTCTTTGTTAACGTGGCCGACGAGAATAATGGATATCCCTTCGCTTTTTGCTTTGTTTATAAAGCACATTGCAGATTCGCGCACCTGCGAAACAGATCCCGGTGCGGAATTTATCCTGTCTAAATACATCGTTTGAACGGAGTCTATAATAACTACCGACGGCTTTACTTTATCAATATGCGTTATTATCTTTTCAACGTTTGATTCTGTAAGAACGTAAAGTGATTTTCCGTTTGCGTTAAGTCTGTTGGCGCGAAGCTTTATCTGCCCTTTTGATTCCTCGCCTGAAACGTATAAAACCGCGCCGCCCTCGCCAACGGTACTGCTTATTTGCAAAAGCAGGGTGGATTTGCCGATACCCGGCTCGCCGCACAGTAAAACTACAGAACCATCTACCAAGCCGCCGCCGAGAACCCTGTTTAATTCGCCGCAGCCCGTATCAGAACGGATATATTCTTCTATTTGTGATTCGCAAAGAAGCACGGGCTCTTCATCTTTAAAGGATAAAAGCCGTTTGTTGGTGCTTTTTGATTCGTGGATAACCTCATGCTCCTGCATGGTGTTCCATTGCCCGCACGACGGGCATCTGCCAAGCCATTTTGCAGAGG
The DNA here is from genome assembly GCA_045540335.1 of Eubacteriales bacterium. Classification (GTDB taxonomy): domain Bacteria; phylum Bacillota; class Clostridia; order Oscillospirales; family CAG-272; genus RGIG7213. Next base: position 94,247 of record JAZQHC010000036.1, on the reverse strand, counting down.
TGTATCCGCATTCTTCGCAGATAAATTGTGTAGTGTTTTTCATTTTTTATTCCTTATAAACGTTTGTGATTATCGCCGCAGACAGTACAAACGCCAATTTTTTCTGGTATTCCTCGCTTGCAAGACGCCCTGCCTCTTCATCGTTGGAAAGAAAGCCGCATTCTACAAGCACGGCAGGACAATGCAATCTGTCAAGCACGTAAATTGCAGACGTTGCCATTTTTGTTTGCCTTTCGTTGTTCGGCTGAAGATACGTTTTCACGCTTGATTGAATACCTTCGGCAATCGTTGCGGAAAGCGGATCGTTTTTAGAGTAATATACCTGAAGCCCGCTGTATTTTTTTTGAAAAAATTTGTTTTGGTGAATGCTTACGAAAATACAGCTTTCATATCTTCGTGCCGTATTTACGCGGCTTTGCAGATCGTGCATTTTTTTATGCGAGGTATTGCCGTTGTTAAGCATTACGTCGGTATCCCGCGTAAGAACGTGGCGAATACCCAGCGTTTTTAAAATAGCTGATATTTTAAGAGATATCTGAAGATTAAGCGTTTTTTCCAATATCCCCCCGTCAGACGTTGCGCCGCCGTCTTCGCCGCCGTGGCCCGGGTCTATAACTATTGTGTATTGCTTGCTTTGCCGGCCGTTGTTCATCACGGGAAGGGCGGCGTTTTGCTTATACACAACGCTTGCAAATACGTAAAAAACAAAAATAAACGAAAGCCCGAACGATAACATTCGGATATATTGAAACTTCACACGCGTTCTCCTTTTCAAATATTGGTATATTGTATGAAGAAAAACGGCTGAAAATTCCCACGGATACATTATATAATTATTGCGGTGTGTTTTCAAGTGCTTTTTTTAAAATATATCGGTGTAATTAAATCAGGCAACGGCGAATACACATTATCGGGGTGATTTTGTGTTAGAAAAAATAAACGCTTATATAGCATTGCCGATATTGCCCGTTTTGCTTATTTTAGCAGGCGGATATCTTACGGTAAAAATGGGTATTCTTCGCCCGAAACGGTTGTACATAGGCATAAAATCGTTGTTTTGCACCAAATGCGAGGGGGGCGTTTCGCCTTTTGCGGCACTTTCCGTTGCTTTGGCAGGTACGCTTGGCGTGGGCAATATCGTAGGGGTTGCGGTTGCGCTGTCTTTAGGCGGGGCAGGGGCTGTTTTCTGGATGTGGATATGTGCCTTTTTTTCGCTTGGGATAAAATATACGGAAACGGTGCTTGCGGTAAAATACCGATATAAAGAAGGGGAAAGCTGCCGCGGCGGCCCTATGTATTATATTTTTCACGGTATGGGTAATATTACGCTTGCGCGCATATTCTGTGTTTTATGTATTGCCTCGTCGCTTGCCTCGGGCTGTGTGATACAATCAAACTCTGCGGCTGCGGCAATAAACGAAACGTACGGTGTGCCGTGCTGGGCTACGGGGGCGGTGCTTTGTGTTTTGTGCGGTGTGATAGTAATAGGCGGCATAAAAAGCATCAGCCGCTTTACGTCGCTTGCGGTACCCTTGATGACTGCCGTGTTTATCGCCCTGTCGCTTATTGCGATATTTAAAAATTTACAGCAAATACCCGATATTTTCGTAAGAATAGTTAAAGAGGCGTTCGGCGTTAATCAAGCCGCAAGCGGTGCGGGCGGATTTTTTATTTCGCAGGCGGTAAAGCACGGCGCGGCAAAAAGCGCCCTGTCTAACGAGGCGGGCGCAGGCACTTCGCCTATTTCGCACGCGGGGGCAAATACAAAAAGCCCCGTTGAACAGGGCTTTTTGGGAATGTTTGAGGTTTTTGCCGATACTATCGTTATGTGTACGCTTACCGCCTTTGTAATACTTGGTGCGTGCCCAAATATAGCAGGCAGTGCCGACTACGGCGGCGTAGGTATAACAAACGAAGCGTACGGCGTATATTTTGGCAAAAGCGCGCATCACATAATTACCGTTTGCATTGCGTTTTTTGCATTTGCAACGTTGATATGCTGGTCGTACTATGGGGTAAAGTGCGTGGAATTTCTTTGCAAAAGCACCTTTGCCTGTAAAACGTATTTAGCCGTTTATTGTGCATGCATACTTGCAGGTGCTGTTGTAACGCCCGAATTTATGTGGACGCTTACCGACCTTTTTACCTGTGCTATGATATTTTTAAACGTGCCTGCAGTTTTGCGCCTTAACAGTGTTGCAAAGCGCGAAACAGAGAAATATTATTCTGACAAATGCAGTAAAGACGCAGCTATTCGGTACAGTAGGTTACGATAAAGCCGTCTGTATTATTGCCGCATACAGTATAAGGCACCTTTGGCACGTAAACGGTCGTTTCTTCGCCTGTTGCCTGCGTGTAATAAACGTAATATACCTTACCCGACGTTAGTACCTTTAACGGTGAATCAATGGTGCAATGCTTCAAATACGAAACGTATTCTTCAAGGCAAAGGTCGTTATCGTGCATATAAACCGAGTGCGGAATACCAACGTAGCGGAAGTGATTGCCCTCTGCGATGATACCCGTATGCTCTGTCTTGTTGCCGGGATAACGCATTATAAAGCCATATTTGTGGTAATTGTCAACGACCCATTTGGCGTGCTTTTCGGCGTTTTTGCCGTAAGAAAGGGAAGTGCCGTCGCTAAGGTACAGCTTTACGTCGAACGCAAGCCCTGTGTGGTGGTCTGAATAACCGGGTAATTCGTAATATCCTTCATCCTCTGCAGATGATACCATAGCATCGTAAAATTCCTGCTGCTGCTCTTTAGTGCGGAAGCCCGAGGTTATCTGAAGTATTTCAAGCCCCGTTTCGCTGTAAAACGCATCGGTCATGCTGCCGAGGGCGTCGAACGCCTCTTGGCTTAACGCGATGCTTGAAAGCGCAACCGAATAATGCCTGTCTTTATTATTGTAAAGATTTACGTGCGAGGCAGATGGGGATATATTGTATCCGTTTTCGCGGTTTACAAGCACAAGATCGCCTAAAGCCATATCCTCCTTCGAAAGCGTTATGCTGTCGTAGGCGGAAAGATCAACTGTTGGCTCTGTTTGCTGTGCTTGCGTTTGCGTAAAATCGGAAGTTGCCCCGCTTGTAGGCGGGGCAGTTTCGTCTGATTGCTTGGCGTCTTCTTTAACGTAGCCTGCGATAATTACCGAAAGGGTTATTATCACCAGCACCAGAAGCGCGATTATTACTATCGTAACGGGTGCAACCCCGCCGTACGCCCTGCGGTATGCCCTATTGCTTACCGTGGCGCGCCTTCTTTGAAAACTGTTTTTCAACCAAACCCCTCCGTTACAGGAACGATCAGTTAAGGTTTACTTTAGGAAGTGCGTCTTTCCTGGAAAGGTTCATTCTGCCCCTGTCGTCGATGCCAAGGAATTTAACAGTTATAACGTCGCCAACGGAAACAACGTCTTCAACCTTTTCAGTGCGCTTGTTGTCAAGCTTGGAAATGTGAACAAGGCCTTCTTTTCCGGGTGCGATCTCTACAAACGCACCTATGGGGATTATCCTTGTTACGGTGCCCGTGTAGCAGCAGCCTGCTTCAGGCTCGAACACGATGGCGTCGATCATTGCCTTTGCCGCATCGCAGCTTGCCTTGTTAACGGCAAGAATAAATACAGAGCCGTCGTCTTCAATATCAATTTTTGCGCCTGTTTCAGCGGTGATCTTTTGAATTGTTTTACCGCCTGAACCGATAACCTCGCGAATCTTATCGGGGTTGATCTGCATAGAAACCATTTTGGGCGCGTATTCGGAAACCTCGTCGCGCGGCTTGTCAATAGCCTTAAGAATTATCTCGTCGATAATATAATCTCTGCCCTTGTGTGTCGTTGCAAGTGCTTCGCGGATTATTTCGGGTGTAAGACCGTCGATCTTAAGGTCCATCTGGATAGATGTGATACCCTTGTGCGTACCTGCAACCTTGAAGTCCATATCGCCGAAGAAGTCTTCAAGACCTTGGATATCTATCATAGTCATCCATCTGTCGCCTTCTGTAATAAGACCGCACGAGATACCTGCAACGGGTGCTTTTATCGGCACGCCTGCATCCATCAATGCAAGTGTGGAACCGCATACGGAAGCCTGCGAGGTAGAACCGTTAGAGGAAATAACCTCGGAAACAAGTCTTATAGCGTAGGGGAATTCTTCAACGGAGGGAAGAACGGGAACCAAAGAACGTTCTGCCAAAGCACCGTGGCCGATTTCGCGCCTGCCGGGGCTTCTTGAGGATTTAGCATCGCCAACGGAGAAGCCGGGCATATTATAGTGGTGCATATAGCGCTTTGATTCTTCTTCGTCGATACCGTCAAGTATCTGCATATCGCTGATAGAACCAAGCGTAGCAATGGTAAGAACCTGTGTTTGACCTCTTGTAAACATACCGCTTCCGTGAACGCGGGGAAGAAGCTTAACCTCTGCATTCAAGGGGCGAATTTCGTCAAGGCGGCGGCCGTCAACGCGCTTGCCTTCATCAAGCAGCCAACGGCGAACGATGAATTTTTGAAGCTTGTACAAGCATTCGTCCATCATCGGGTGTGATTCGGGATACTGTTCGTCGAATTTTTCGTAAATGCGGTCTGTAATAATATTAAGTGCCGCATCGCGTACTTTTTTATCGTCTGTATCAAGGGCTTTTTTAACGTCTTCTTCGCAGAATTCCTTAATAGCCTCGTACAAGTCGTGATCAACGTCGTGCTGGTCGTATTCAAATTTGGGCTTGCCTACTTCAGCAACGATCGTATCGATAAATGCACAGATGTTTTTGATTTCTTCATGTGCAAGCAATATAGCGGTGAACATATCTTCATCGGATATTTCCTTTGCGCCCGCTTCTATCATTACAACCTTTTTGCTGCTGCCGGCAACCGTCAATTCAAGGGTGCTGTTTTCCCTTTGCTCTGCCGTGGGGTTGATGATAAATTCGTTGCCTACCATGCCAACGAATACGCCGCCGATAGGGCCGTTCCACGGAATATCGGAAATAGAAAGCGCAACCGAAGCACCGATCATAGCGGCGATTTCGGGCGAGCAATCGTGATCAACGCTGAGAACCGTCAAAGAAAGGTTTACGTCGTTTCTGAGGTCCTTCGGGAAAAGGGGGCGTATAGGTCTGTCTATCACGCGGGATGTAAGAATAGCCTTTTCTGTGGGCTTGCCTTCTCTGCGGAAGTAACCGCCGGGAATACGGCCTACGGAATAAAGCCTTTCTTCAAAATCAACCGAAAGGGGAAGAAAATCTATACCGTCGCGGGGCTTTGCGGATGCAGTAGCGCAAGCGAGAATAGACGTGTCCCCATATCTTACAAGACAAGAGCCGTTTGCAAGACCTGCCATTTTGCCCGTTTCGATAACGAGGGGGCGGCCTGCCAATTCATAATTGAAAGTTTTGAAATTTTCGAACATTTCATTCTCCTTTAAAAAATATATTTTTGAAGGAATATTGTGCATAACATTTAATTTTGAGCACATAAAATGTGCCCACACAAATGTGCGCAAAATTAACTGCTACACACTAAACCCCTCCAGTTTTGTAGTTTAACATAAATAATCGTTTATATTCAATAAAATATTATTAATTACTGTTTAACATTTTTTGCCGTTTGGCGTTTTTTTACAGGTGAAAACGCCGTATTTTAATTTTTACATCGCGTTAATGTGGCAATTTTGGTGCGTGATGATTAAAAAACGCCGAAATTTTGCAGGCGTTGCTTTTGTGAGAATTGCATGGTATTTACAATAAAAAACCGCAGAACGGTTATCTGCGGTTTTATAAAATTATTTTTGTTTAAGTGTAAATTTACCGTACGGTGTGCTGATTTTTAATCAAACAACGGGGTAGAGAAGTATCTTTCCGCCGTATCGGGCAGAACGGTGATTACCGTTTTTCCCTTGCCTAATTTTTTCGCCAATTTGATTGCCGCGGCAACGTTTGTTCCGCTGGAAATACCGCACATCAAGCCTTCGAATTTTGCAAGATTTTTTGCGGTCGCTATTGCCTCATCATCTGTTATTATGCAGATATCCTCGTATATTTCACAGTTAAGAACGTCGGGGATAAGCCCGTCGCCTATGCCCATCTGAATGTGCGTTCCTATCGTACCGCCTGCAAGAATAGCGGCGTTTTCAGGCTCTACCGCCCAGATAACTATATCGGGGTTTTGCGCCTTTAACACCTCGCCTATGCCGGTTATAGTACCGCCCGTTCCTATCCCTGAAACGAAGCCGTGTATCGGTGCGGCAACCTGCTCCATTATTTCAAGTGCGGTATGGTGGCGGTGTGCCATAGGGTTTGCCTTGTTTTCAAATTGCTGAGGGATAAATACGCGCGCGTCTTCCTTTTGCATACGCAAGGCGGTTTTTAAGCATTCGTCGATGCAGTCACCTATATTGCCCGCATCGTGAACAAGTATTACCTCTGCACCGTAGTGGCGAACAAGCAGCCTGCGTTCTTCACTTACGGAATCGGGCATTATTATTACCGTTTTATAGCCGCGTACAGCACCAACCAACGCAAGACCGATGCCCTGGTTGCCGCTTGTAGGCTCAACTATAATAGTATCGGGCTTTATTATGCCTTGCTTTTCCGCTTCAAGTATCATGTTGTACGCGGTTCTCGTTTTGATAGAACCGCCCACGTTCAAGCCTTCAAACTTTACAAGCACCTCTGCCGAATCTTCCGATACCATTTTGTTGCTTAACCGTATCATAGGGGTGTGCCCCATGGCTTGCAATATATCGTTATATACCATTGTTATCTCTTTTCCAAATAGTTTTATTGGTATATTATATTACGGATGCGGTTATTTGTCAAGCATCATTTTGATGAATTGCCCAATGCGGCGGCAAATGCTTTCTTTGGCGTGCGCGGCGCTTTGCCGTGGGTATCATGCGCCCGTATTGACGGATTGCCGTTATATAGAATGATAAAAGCAAAAAGACACCCACGGCTTTTATTGCCATGGGTGCGCTTTTTATTCTTAACTGAATCAGTTTTCGGAATTCTTTATCTGTGTGAAGCAATCGCTGCAGTAAACAGGCTTGTCATTGCTGGGAAGGAAAGGAACTTTCGCTTCGCCGCCGCACTTAGCGCATACAGCGGTATGGAACTCCCTGGGGGCTTTGGCTGCGTTTTTCTTAGCGTCGCGGCAAGCCTTGCATCTTTGGGGTTCGTTCTGGAAACCCTTTTCTGCATAGAATGCCTGCTCACCTGCGGAGAATACAAATTCCTGACCGCAATCTTTGCAAACCAATGTCTTGTCTTCGTACATGTTTGGTACCTCGCTTTAATTAGGATAAAAATTATTTATTTTGCCCCCGGACGGACTTTGACCGTCACCTTTGAAAATCAACGCTCTGCTTAAGCTACCAGGACATAAAATATATCAAATCAAGCTTTTCAGCTTGGTTTTTGCCCGTGCAATTGCATTATAAACGGATTTTTCGCTAACGCCAAGCTCTTTCGCCGTTGCCGAGGCGGATTTTCCGCATACGTGGCAGATAAGAACCTTATACTCGTATTCTGTCAAAAGGGAACGTATCTTTATTTTAAGATCCTCCGTCTGTTCTACCGATATCAGCCAGCCAAGCGGTTCGCCGTCGGTAGTCGATTCGTCTTTTTGCATTGCCTCGTCAAGCGCGGTGTGAAGCGAATCGGAGTTTTTCCTTACGAAAGAAACGATAGCGTTTTTCATACAGATCTTTGCGTAAAGCCCGAAGGTGGTATGCTTTCCTACCTCGTACGTTTTTACGGCGTTGTAAAAAGCAATGCTTGCTTCTTGCATAAGGTCTTCCACGCCGATGCCTGCAGATAACCCCTCACTGTGGAAGCGCGTTGCAAGCGCAACTATCAACGGATAGTATGATGAAAGCAGGCGGCCGAAGGCATCTGTATTGCCGTTTTTGGCAAGGGAAACGTCTATGTCTTCTGCCATTGGTACTACCCCCTGCCTAATTGCGCCAAAATCTGTATAAATATCCTAACCTAATTATAGCACAATTTTTAACAATGTCAATAGATATTCAAAAAAAATTTACTAAATTCACGGCAAAATATTGAATATTGAAAGTATTTTATGATAAAATTATACCCCAAAGCAAAAATATAAATAAGGGGCTTTAAAAAATGCGTTTGAAAGATTCGGGCGATATTCGCCTTTATATACTTACCTTGATGCTTTACGTTGATTATCCGTTGAAGTATTCACAAATAAACGATATCGTCGTGCAAGACGATTTTGTAAGCAATTTTGATTTTATAGACCAGTTTGAAGAACTTAAGGCTTCAAATTTCGTACGTCAGACAGAAGGCGATATGTACGAAATTACCCCCGCGGGCGAGTTTATAGCCAAAACACTTAAGGGTGATATCGCGGGATATATACGCGAAAGAGGGATACGCAACGCTATCCGCCTTTTGTCGTTTGAAAAAAGCAAAACGAAAATTAAAACGGAGCTGACCCCCGCGCAAGACGGTACGGTGGATATCCGTCTTTCGGTTTTTCGACGCGGTAAACAGGTCATCTCCGTTACGGTAAATGCCGAAACTGATTTTCAAGCCAAAAGAATGGAAAGGTCCTTCCTTGAAAATCCCGAGCATTTGTACAGATTTATATATTCGTTTTTAATGGGCGAGGGTATGCAGCTTTAATCTGCGTTTGTTATCAATGCGGAAATTTCGCGTGCAAGTATTTCGGCAGAATATTTTGCCTCCTGTAGCGTATTGCCGTCTGTTCCTATTTCCAATAACAGTCCCATAGGGCTTAAATGTTGGTTAAACGCGCCCTGCTTTAAGGTTATGGGGCGGCATATGTCGGTGTAGGCTTCTTCAAGTCTGTTTTGAAGCAGTACGGCAAAGGCAAGGTTATTTTCCCAGTTGGGGTGGTCTTGGCCGAGAAAGTCGCTGCCCACAACGGTCATTACCTGGGCGGCAAGCTTTCCGTCAACGCGGCAAACGGCTTTTGCCTTTTCGCCGGTGGAAAGCATTACGCCGTCGCGGTGAACGTCGAAAACGTATTTAATCGAAGGATACTTTTTTAAAGTATCCTTTATTATTTTTGCAGATGCGGAATATGCTTTTGAATAATCGTCTATCGTGGTATCAACGGCAACGGTGTGGTGAAGCGTTTTTATACCGTTTTTTTCAAATATTTCTGCCATTACGGCACCTACGGAAACCATATTTTCTTCGTTATCCTCCGAGCGTGTAAAGTACGGGTCGTTCGGATCGTCGGAAAGCACGCCGTCGGGGGTATATGCTTCTGTTCCGTGCGTGTGGATTATCAATACGGTGTATTCGTCTGTTTCGGTGTATTCGGGAAGTTTAAAATCAACGTAGTCTTCTGCGTTTATGTCGTAGTCGGTTTTGTTTTTAATATACATTTCCTCCCCGTTGGATTCGCGCGCCAACGATATCGGCACTATTGCCTTGTGCCCCTGCGGAACTAAATTGTAATTAAATCCGTAAATATCATCGGGCAAAACGTCTCGGTTAAGGTAGTAGTATTCGGAAAGACCGAGCGGTTCAAGGTCGTCTATACCCATTACGTACGGTATTTCTTGGTGCGGAGCTTTTGGTATTTCCGTTTCTTCTGCCTTCGTTTCCTCAAGCAATAATTCCGATGTGCCTTTTGTTGCATCTTCGGTACCGTCTGCGTTTTTAATCGAAGATGCAATCACTCTGATGCCGTCCTCAAGTGCAAATATGACGCCCAAAACAAGGCAGAAAAATGCAAGCGGATATACAACGTAGCATAGCCTTGTCCTGCTGCGTATTTTTTTCAATCCCGCGGATACTTTAAGGCCTTTAAGATCAATTTCCGTATTTTTCATAAAAAAATCCCCTTTTTGATGTGTTAAAACATTATATTCAAGGGCGCGCCACGGTAGAACGCATCATAGGGGGATTTGCGATAAAAAAACAAACGGCAGTACGTGCCGTTTGTTGCAAAACAATAATGCTATTTAAAATCAATTTGATGCATTTTCGTAATATGAGTGTCTTATATGCGTAAATATAAGCTGCCCAAGGTATCCGCCGTCTTTTTCGTAGGCGGTTTTATCTTCTTGCGCCCACACTATTTCCGTTATTTTTGTGTCTGAAGAGTTTTTACGGTGCGCCAGCTTAAATCCGCCCGCATTATTTGAAAACGGTGTGCTGACAAAGCCGGCTTCCGCAAAACGCGCCAGATATCTGCTGCCGAAATAGTAAAGATCGTATTCGCCTTCAAGCACGTGCGCCTTTAAAATATCAAAATCCTCGTTATTCAGTTCTGCATTGTTGTTTATGTCGTTTATAACGACGATCTTGCAGTCATATCCGTTGTTGTTTTCGAACGCTTCCTTCGTTATTGAGGATATTTGCGTAAACGATACCTCTTTTCTGAATTTACAATCGTCGCCATAGACTATGATCTTCGTTGGGCTTGAAGTTTTCGAAAGCTCGATCGTACGGTCGTAAGAGTCTTTGCTGCTTGGAATAACCGTATTTTGGTGCGACAGCATACCTAAGCAAAATACTATAAGTATCAAAGAAAGTGCTATCAATACCCAAGATATTATAATTACTTTCGTTCTGTATTCCATTGATGATAACCTCGTTAAACTTGAAATGATTATATATCCGATGTGTTAGTTGGATCTGTTGGAAGATATAAGCTTGTCGTTTTTATAATTCCGCGCAGGCATCGGTTATTTGCTTTGCAATATATTGCGGCGTACATTCCTTGAAGTTTTCAAATATCCAATCCTGTGAAAGCTGCTTGCCCTTTGACTGCACGCAGAAATCAATAAATTCCTTTGCCACTGTATCGATATCTTCGTTTTTCTCGCTGAAATTCAAGCAAAGCGGATATCTTTTTGTGTAGTAAAGCGTTGGGCAATCGTCTAATTTGTAAAAATTAACAAACGGCTTGCCCGTATTTATGTATTCAAGCGTTTTTGACGGCATATGCACAGGAACAGAGTTTCCGATATTTATCAAAATATCCGCATCAGCCATTGCTTGTTGTGCAACGTTATATTCTTGCGCGCCCAAAACGACTATCTCGGCTTCTGTATTTACAGAGAAGCTGTTTATAACCGCTTTGCAGCCCGAGCCCATAAATATCACCTTGAAACGCTTATCCAGCTTTGAGACTATTTTTAAAAAATATTCCGGTGACCTTAGGTGTGGATATAACTTGCCCGGAAATGCCAAAGTTATTTTTTGATCGTCAGACTTTTCTTTTTGGGGCTTGATTGAAAATCCCGTAACCATGGGAAACGACACTTCAACCACGCGGTTGGCATACAATTCGTACCCTTTTTTTGCCATCGCGTCTTTAATAAAGCGTGTGGTGAAAACAATGTCGTAGTTTTTAAGTAATTTTTTGTGCCACTTCCATTCTTTATCCGCGCTTTCATCAAGAACCAGCATGGCATCGGTTGGATCAAGTAAAAACAAAAGTTTTTGTGCATTCCGTTTTAGCAATGACGCCGAAAAATAAGGATGAAAACGGTGATATACAGAAAAGATTACATCGGGCTTTGAAAATATCAACGGAGCTGATAAGGAATGTTCTATGCTGTAAACAAATTCCAACGCAGTGTTTTCACCTAATTTCAGTTTAAATAATTTCATCGCCGCTTTTTCAAACCATTTGTGCCTTTTTGCGAAAGAAATGGGAAATCCGTCAATTTTTTTGGGAAGACCTTTGTTTTCGTAAGAGTCGTTCAGCGTACAGATCTTTGCATTGACGTCCATATAAGGAATCAGGCGCAGAACCAGATTTGAATTATGGTCGCGGTACGGGTGTAACGGATTAAGCACGAACAACCAATTTTTAATAAATATCCCCCCCCTTGCGTTTTTACATGGCGTACGGTGGTATTATACACCTAATTTTTAAAAAAGTCAACCGCGGATATGAAGAAAACTGTGTTCGGAAATCAGGGTAAAAGTATATATTTTATAATAGTTTAAAAAATCGACATAAAATCTAACACCGTATGGGTGGAAATTATCGGCTTTACGATGTATAATACCACTTATAATGTGTAATTTTGTTGAAAGGCAAAAAATATGAGAAAGTATAAATTCACAGCAACGCTTCGCAAGGCGGTTGCCGCAGTTTTATTGTGCGCCGTTGCCTTGGCGTTGCCGTCTTGCGCGCAGATAAAAAAGATTTTCGGCGATTACGCACTTCAGATAGGCGGCGTTACCATGGAAGAGGAGATATACGCGTACTATATGTCCTGCTACCGCCCGTATTGGATATATTCCTTTGGCGAGGACGATACGGAGGAATTTTGGGCGTCATCATCAAACGGGGTAACGGTAAGCGATTATCTGCAGGACGTTTCCCTTACTGCAATAAAATCAAAGCTGGTGGCAGAATATCTGTTTGACGAGTATCGCCTTACCCTTTCTGCAGAAAAACAGGCAGAGGCGCAAAGTATTCTTGACGGGCTGATTCTCGGCGTAGGCGGGGAAGAGGAGTTTGCCAAGGACGAGCTGATGCAAGCCCTCGGCTTGGATATAAACGATATGTACGATATCTTTATCAATAATGCAAAGGCAGAGGCAGTGCAGGATTACCTTTACGGCGAAAGCGGTAAAGAAATAGTTACCAAGGAAGACAGAAATGCGTACTATACCGATAATTATTACAGGTACAAGCATCTTTATATAATGGACGTTGATTTTGTATATGACGAAAACGGAAAGATCAAGTTCGACAGCGAGGGCTACGCCATAACCGAAGAAATATCCGACGAAAGATGGGATGAAAAGTTTACCCTTGCACAAGGTCTTTTGCAACGCGCGAAAGACGGCGAAAATTTCGACGATCTTATTATAGAATACACCGAAGAGCTTTCGTTTGAAAAATATATCTACGGTCACTACTTTAATAAACAGACGGCTTCGTCCGATACGTATTTTTCGGATATTTCCGATACGGTAATGAAAATGGCTGAAAACGAAGTGCAGCTTATACGTTCAAGCTACGGATTGCACCTTTTGCAACGCCTTCCGCTTGACGACGAGGGGTACGACCATACGGAAAACGAAAGCGATTTTAAGAATTTTGAAGAGCTGATAGAAGAAGAAAAATTCAAACAAAAGGTAATGGGGTATTTCGATCAAATATCCGTAAACCAAAAGGTAATAGACAAATACAGAATAGATAAGGTGGAATACAGTGAATCTTGGACGTACGTGTTCTGATACGGTGAAAAAAACAGTAAGCGCACTGCTTGCTTTAATATGCTTGTTTACGTTGCTTTGCGGCTGCTCGGAAGCCGAAGAATACGTGTTATCTTACGGGCAATACGGCATAACGGAAAAGCAGTATTCCTATTGGATGGCGTATTACAAAACCACGTTTTTAAACTCGTTTATCGAATACGGCATGGTTGAAGAATCGTCTTATACAGAGGATTTTTGGCAAAACGATGCCGAGGGGCAAACGTTGTTTGACCTTACGAAACAACGTGCCGACGATTATATGAAAAGGCTTGTCGTTTGTATGCATCTGTATGATGAATACGGCATAGGCGAATCTGAAGACGCAAGGGAAGAATTGCATATCGCCGTTGATAAATGCATAGCCGAGGATATAACGGGGGCAGGGTCGCGTTCTGCCCTGAATAACGCTTTGGGAAAATACAAGCTGAATATATCCGCCTTGGAGGAAATATACCGTATAGAATTGAAAAAAACAATGGTGGAAGAATATCTGTACGGTACATCAGGCGCGGAAAAGCTTACCTCGGAAGAAAAAGAGCAGTACTATCAAGCCACGTACGCACGCGTTAAACACGTGCTTGTAAATACGGTTGACAAATACGTTCTTGACGACGATGGTAAAAAAATCGTAGATACCTCTACGGGATATTACAAAACGGAAAAGCTTACCGATTCGGAAAAAGCAGAAAAAAACGCCCTTGCAGATACGTTGTATCAGCAGGCGCAAACACAGGATTTTGAAAAGCTTATAGAAGAATATAACGAAGACGAGGGAATGACATACTATACAGACGGGTACTTTCTTACGAAGGATTCTTCGTACGAGGCGAATTTTCTTCAAGCCGCCCTTGAAATGAAAGAGGGCGAGGTTCGCAGGGTGGAAAGTGCATACGGCGTTCACATAATAAAAAAATACCCCCTTCAGGAAAAAGCGTATGAAAAAGAAATAAACGAAAATTTCTTTTCCGATCTGGAAGAAAAAGCCCTTGGTGCGAAAAAAGACGATATGTACGGTAAATTTGACGTAACGGGCGAGGGCTGCAGCTTTGAAATATTTAAAACATACGCCCTGATGCCCGATGCGTTGCTATAACTGCCGTGTTTTTGCCTTTATCTGCTTTTATATGCCAAGCCAAGGCCTATAACCAAAGCAAATACCGATGCAAGGATAACCCCTACCGTTATCAACAACGGTACGGAGTACGGCTGCATTTCTTGGTTTGATATTGCCTGCGGCTGCTGCGATGACGTTTCGGGGGATTCCATGTTGTGGTTTTGTACGTTCGCCACGGCGCCGAAGCATACGGAAGAAAACGCGCAGCACAGCGACAACAAAATACAAATGCAAATAACGGCTTTATATACTGATTTCAATCTCATTTTTATATTAGCGGATAAAACAAGCCGAGCTTATTGTTCGGCAAAAGGTGATTTTTTATGCAAACAAAGCGTTTTTCTAAAAACGACAGCGGTTTTACTTGCGTAAACTGTAACGAAGAGGTAAGCGCGTTGGGATACACGTCGCGCAATCATTGCCCAAAATGCTTATGCTCGCTTCACGTTGATGAAAACCCCGGCGACCGTATGAACGAGTGCCGCGGCGTTATGCGCCCGATATCGGTGTTGCCCGATGCAAAAAAAGGGTATATAATCGTCCACAAATGCGATAAATGCGGAAAAATAGGAAGAAATAAAGCCGCTGCAGACGACGACGTGCAGCTTTTGATCGCACTTACCGTAAATAGGGACTACACGTTATAACTATACCTTCCAAATATTAACTTTTTTTTATAATTTTATTGACAAAAGATTTGTTATGTGGTAAAATGAATTTGGGGAAGGAGTACCCCCATTGCAATGTGTAGATCGGTTTTCGGCGGTATGACCCGCCAAATCTCTACGGAAAGATAATCTTTAATCCATGAACGAAACGAGAATATTTGTTTCCGCTTCGCTGAAGGGCGGGGTGGGAAAATCAACCGTGATCGCCAATGTTGCGTATCAGCTTGCAAAGCGCGGCCAAAGGGTGTTGCTTTGCGACCTTGATTTTGATGTGCGCGCGCTTGACTTGATAATGGGCCTTGAAAATTCCGTTATGTTTGATATAAGCGACGTAATATCGGGAAGGTGTGCGTATTCTACGGCGATGGTGGTTGATAAAAATCAGGAAAATCTGTTTTTTCTTGGCGCGCCGTACAACTGCAAGGATAAGCTTGTACCCGAAAAGTTTGCAGAGGTTATCAGGAATATCGCAAAAGAAGAACGGTTAGACTACATATTTTTTGATACCCCGGGTGCAGACAACGATTCGCTTGCGTGCGCCCTTGCCGTGGCGGATGAAGCGATGATAGTAGCATGCCATACCCCCGCGTCGTTAAGGGGTGCGCAAAAAAGCGCAGATATATGCTTTGAATCAGGTGTAAAGCCCAGATTGATAGTTAATAATTTTGATTATGATTCGGTCAAACGAAACCGCCGTTGCGGTATAAATGATATTATCGACCAAACGCGTGTGCCCCTTTTAGGGGTCGTTCCGTACGACAGAAATTTGTTTTACGCGCAGGAAAGCGGCGTGCTTGCCTGCGAGGATACGTTTATTTCAGAAAAGGCGTTTTCAAATATTGCAGACCGCATAATTGCAGATAAAACAGGGGCAAGATACATTCCTATTCTTAAAGGGGTAAAAGCTATCAAGAGAAAAAAGATTTTGACTAAATAAGGAGAAGGCAATGGAAATAGCTATTATTGCACACGATAAGAAGAAAGAATTGATGGCGCAGTTGTGCATTGCTTACTGCGGCATATTAAGTAAACATAATCTCTGTGCAACGGGGATAACGGGTAAATATATTACCGATGCTACAGGGCTTGAAATAGAAAGGCTTTTGTCGGGCGAGCACGGCGGCGAACAGCAGATCGCTTCGCGCATAGCCTATAATGAAATAGACGTATTGCTGTACTTTAGGGATACCATGCCCGCTTCCAATACGGAAGAAGCGCTTGACCTTATACGCTTGTGCGATATTCATAACGTACCTGTCGCAACTAATATTGCCACGGCGGAAGTGCTGATATGCGCGCTTGAACGCGGCGACCTTGATTGGAGAGAGATCGTTAATCCACGTTCCTCGTACAATCTTAAAAAAAGAAAATAATATAACTTAAAATATATCGTTGAAAGGTAAATGTAAGAAGCCGTGCCGTATCTGCGGCCAGAGAAACCCTTGTATGCTGGAAAAGGGTACGCAGAAAAAGCAAAAAAGGTACCGACTTACATAAACGCCGCAGGAAATGGCGGCGCGGGTATGCCCCGTTACAGGCAAAACAAGAAACAAATTCGGGTGGAACCGCGGAAAACCGCCCCGAGAAGGCACGGCTTTTTAAAGCCCGTGCTTTTCTCGGGGTGTTTTTTTATGCGTTACCGTTTCCATTCGCACTTTTATAAAGTTGCTTGCCGAGGTGCAAATTTACCGCGGTTTATATAAAGCAAAGACAGAAAGGAATGTTGTATGAGAGAAAAGGGATACAAAATTATATTGATTGCTTGCGGCTTGCTTTTTGCAGCACAGCTTGCAGGGCTTATCGCGCTGCAAATGCTTTCACCGCCCTTGCCCCAGCCCGATTCCAAATATACAGAGGAAAAGGCAACGGCAATATTGCAATATTACGAAGAAACCGTTGAAGCCCCGGAGGAGGGCGGCAAAAAACCGCTTGAAATATTCGCCGCAACGGTGGAGTTTTCTGATTATTCCAAGGCGCACGACAACGGCTACACCTCGTATTTTTATAATTTTGATAAATACGGCAAGTGTATCGCGTTCACATCTGACGGTAATCGTATCGGCTTTGAAGACGAATACACAGCCTCGGGCAAAAGTGCAATAATCGACAAAATATACGAAGACATAGATTCATATATTTTTATAGCCTCAAATCTGCAGTACGACATTCCCGCAAGCGATAATGTCGCAAAGGTATATTTGTCAACGAATAAGGGCTATTACGTACGCGAATTTCCCATTGAAGAATATGAACAAAGCTGCTTTGCCGAAATTCACGACTCGTACAAAATTTGGTAAATTATATTAAAGGAGATACAACGATGATAAACGTAAAATTTTCAAACGGGCAAATGTTCTCTTCCGACGTTCCCGTAACTATCTACGATGCCGCAAAAGCATCGGGCCTTATTGATAAAACGGTATTTGCCGCTTTATATAACGGCATCCCTGCCGAGCTTACACAGCCTATAAACGAGGATTGCGAAATACAAATGCTTACCTTCGCAGATAAAGAAGGAAAGCTTATTTTCCGCCATACGGCTTCGCATATTCTTGCGCAGGCTGTTTTGCGCCTGTTTCCCTCGGCAAAGCTTGATAAAGGTCCTTCAACGGAAAACGGCTTTTTCTACGATATAGACTGCGAAACGTCGTTTACGCCCGATATTCTTAAGCAGATCGAAGGCGAAATGGCAAAAATCGTAAAAGAAAATCTTAAAATTGAAAGATTCGTGCTTTCACGCGCAGAAGCGCTGGAATTTATGAAAGACCAGCCCTATAAGATAGAAAAGATCGAATCTCTTCCCGAGGATGCGGTTTTATCATTCTACCGCCAAGGCGAATTTACTGATATGTGCACGGGCCCACACCTTTTCTCTACGGGCGCTGTAAAAGCGATAAAGCTTATCCAATGCACGGGCGCGTATCACGATAACGACAGCTCTAAAAAGATGCTTCAGCGTATAAACGGTGTGGCGTTCCCCTCTAAACAGGAGCTTGCAGACCATCTTGCCGCAGTAGAGGAAGCGAAAAAACGCGACCATAATAAGATCGGCAGAGAGCTTGGATATTTCACAACAAGCGAATACATCGGCCAAGGATTACCTTGCCTTATGCCGAAGGGAGCAAAGCTGTTCCAAATATTGAACCGCTACGTTCAGGATAAGGAAGAAAACGAATACGGCTACGTTATGACAAGAACGCCCCTTATGGCAAAATCCGACCTTTATAAAATTTCGGGCCACTGGGACCATTATCTTGACGGTATGTTTGTTCTCGGCGATCCCCAATCGGATAGCGAGGTGCTTGCAATGCGCCCTATGACGTGCCCGTTCCAATATCAGGTATATCTTGCAGAAAAGCATTCTTATAAAGATCTGCCTATAAGATACGGCGAAACGTCAACGCTGTTCAGAAATGAAGATTCCGGCGAAATGCACGGCCTTATCCGCGTGCGTCAGTTTACAATATCTGAAGGGCACCTTGTTCTTCGCCCCGACCAGCTGGAGGAAGAGTTTAAAAACTGCGTAAAGCTTCTTAAAGAGGTTATGACAGACGTTGGCCTTATAGGCGACCTTTCTTACCGACTTTCCAAATGGGACCCCAACGATAAAGAAAAATATATCGGCACGCCCGAAGAATGGGATATGGCAGAGGGTCTTATGCGCGATATACTTAACAATATCGGTATGGAATTTACTGAAGCGGCAGGCGAAGCCGCATTCTACGGCCCGAAGCTTGACGTGCAGATGCGTAACGTTCACGGTAAAGAGGATACCGTCGTTACCATACAGGTGGATCTGATGCTTGCACGCCAGTTTAATATGACCTATACGGATTCAAACGGCCAACAGCAGTATCCGTATATCATTCACCGCACCTCGTTGGGATGCTACGAGCGTACTATTGCGTATTTGCTTGAAAAATACGCAGGCGCACTTCCGCTTTGGCTTTCTCCGGAGCAGATAAGGGTACTTCCCATCGGCGACGATCAAGCGCAATACGCAGACGAGGTTTGTGCAACGCTTAAAAAAGCGGGCTTGCGCGTAACGTGCGACAAGCGCAACGAAAAGATCGGCTACAAGATCAGGGCGGCACAGCTTGAAAAAATACCGTATATGCTTGTTATCGGTGAAAAAGAAATGCAAAGCGGCGGCGTTTCCGTACGCGAAAGGGCAGCAGGCGATATCGGCGTAATGACGGTTGATGAATTCCGTGCAAGGGCAGTAGAAGAAAACGCAAATAAAGTTATAAAATAAACTACGATTTGTGGGGGCGCTGGTTTTTCGGCGTCCCCACAAACGGCGGTTAAAGGTAGGTTTAATATATGAAATTTCTCGTTATAAACGGCCCTAACATAAATATGCTTGGAAAAAGAGAGCCGGATATATACGGCAAGCAGTCGTATGAATATCTGCAAACGATGATAAAAAACAAGGCAGACGAATTGGGCGTTGAGGTTGAAGAATATCAGTCTAACCACGAAGGCGATATAGTTGATAAAATACAAAGCGCGTACGGCAAAACGGATGCTATCGTAATAAATCCCGCCGCATATACGCATACAAGCGTTGCAATACCCGATGCGCTGAAGGCGGTAGGTATCCCCACGGTAGAGGTGCATATATCCGATATATCCAAAAGGGAAGCGTTTCGCCAACATTCATACGTTTCGTGCGCGTGCATAAAAACTATCGCCGGGCACGGCTTGCAAGGCTATTGCGAGGCGATGGAATTATTAAAAGCGCACTTGGCGTAAGTAATTGGTGTAAGTATGTACGATCTTAACGGAAAAACCGTTGTTTTAACGGGTGTAACGGGCGGCTTCGGCGGCGAAATTGCGAAAATACTTATAAACGAATATAATTGCAGGGTTATCGGTATCGGCAGAAGCCGCGAAAAAATGATTCGCTTTTGCAGGTCGCTTGGCAAGAAAATGGCGAATTTTAAGTTTTTTTTGCTTGACGTTTCAGAAAAATCAGAATGGCAAAGGCTTTTTGCCCGGATAGAAAAAAACGGCATACGCGTTCAAGTGCTGATAAATTGCGCAGGTCAGCTTCCGCCGTTCGGCAGATTTGAAAATACCGATTCCGACAAGGTACAAGCCGTTATGAACGTAAATTTTATGTCTGCGGTTTACGGGTGCGAGGTGTTTTTGCCCATGCTTAAAGCACAAAAGGGGTGTATCGTAAACGTTTCAAGCAGTGCGGCGTTTTCGCCCTTGGCGGGCACGTGCGCTTATTCTGCAAGCAAGGCGGCGCTGGCGGATTTTACGCGCGCCCTTGCGCAGGAAGAGGATATTTTCGTATCCCTCGTTTGCCCGGGATTTTCTAAAACCGACATAATGCGCCATCAAAAGCAAGACGGCCACCCGTTGATAGACCTTATTTCAACAGATAAAAGCGTTATAGCAAGGCGCATAGTAAACGGCGTGCAGCTTGGCGTACCGTTGATGTTTCCAAGCGTTGACGCCGTGTGTATGACGGCGTTTTCAAATATCTGCCCGGCGTTTTCGGGCAAGGTTTACAAGGGGGTACTTTCTGCCCTGAAAACGGGCTTATTTTCCGACGTCTTCGGTAAAGAGGATAAAAAATGAAAAGTTTTAAAAATACAAAGATCGCCTGCTATCTCGGCTTTTTTACGCAGGCGATCGTTATAAATCTTGCCCCATTGCTTTTCGTATCTTTTCAAAACAGTCTGGGCCTTTCGTATGAAGAGTTGGGGCGGCTTATTTTTATAAATTTCGGCGTTCAGATATGCACCGACGTTGTTTGTGTAAGGCTGTCGGGCAGATTGCCGTTGCGCGCCCAGCTTATAGCGGCACACGCCATGTGTGCCGCGGGGTTATGCGGGCTTGTCGTTTTTCCAACCTTATTCAGCCCGTATATAGGGCTTGTGGTTGCCGTGGTGATATATTCCGTCGGCGGCGGCTTGATAGAGGTGCTGCTTAACCCCGTGGTATCAGAAATACCCGATACGAATACGAAGGTGGAAATACCGCTGCTGCATTCGTTTTATTGCTGGGGACACGTTTGCGTTTGCCTTATATCCACGTTGTGCTTGCACTTTTTTCAAAACAGCGCAAATATTATACCGATAGCGTGGGCGTCTGTTCCGATAATCGCGCTTGTTATGTTTTTTAAGGTTCCGCTGCCGAAAATCGCACCTTCGGAAAAAAACGTTTCGCTTGGTAAAATAGTAACGGCAAAGGGCTTTGCGGTGGCTATGGTGGTTATGGTATGCTCGGGTGCGGCAGAACAAACGATAGCGCAGTGGGTATCTTTTTTTGCAGAAAAAGGGCTGCAAATGCCAAAGCTTGCAGGCGACCTGTTCGGTATGTGCGCGTTTGCCTTGTGTATGGCAGTGTGCAGAACGCTTTACGGCGTATTCGGCGAAAGAATAAATTTAAAAAAAGTGCTTTTTGCATCTGCATACCTGTGCGTTGTGTCGTACGCTTTGATATGCTTCGTTAATAACGGCGTAGTTTCGCTTATCGCTTGTGCTTTGTGCGGTATTTCCGTTGCCTTGATGTGGCCCGGTACCGTTGCCGCCGCGGGAGAGGATTTTCCAAAAGGCGGTGCGGCGATGTTCGCACTGCTTTCGGTAATGGGCGATATCGGTTGTTCGGTAGGCCCATGGATAGCGGGTGCCGTGTCTGATGCGGCGATAAAGCATACCGAAACGCTGTCGCAAGCGGTATTTTTTGCAAATATGGGGGCAGAGCAAATAGCTTTAAAGTGCGGTATTGCCTGTTCGATATTCTTTCCGTTGGTAATGGCGCTTTGCTTATTTAAACGAAAAAGAAAATAAAGCGCGATATTTGATTTATATTTAAATTTTGTTAATCGTTTATTTCTGTACATATATATATAAAATGTTTTATAATGTATAAGTGTAAATATTTTTGCTGATACGGCAATCAACAGGAGGAATAATGTCTTTTTTTAAATCCTCGGGGTATGATGCCCTGAAGTTATTCTTAACACAGTTTGCAATGTCTATATTCGGTATAATTACCGTTGGGGCAACCCTTGAAAACGATGTTTTAATGTTTTGTGCGGGGTTGGCCGGTGTTTTGCTTTATATGTTCATTGTGTACGATTTTATGTGGACGCTTGGCGGTAAGGACCGTATAAGGGTAGATGCCCACAGGGCAAGAAAAAATTTTGCCAAGCCCGTTTATATCGGCCTTGCGGCAAATATACCTAACTTTATACTTTCGGTAATAACGCTTGTTTCCTACTTTATCGGTGAAAAGGCAGAGGGTGTATATACGGTAGCCAACGCAGGCTTGCGCGTGATACAGGGCTTTTATATGGGTATTTTCAAAAACATAGTTATCAACGGCGCGGATATAAATTCAAACCCGTTTTCATATACGATAACGCCGCTTTTCTCTGTTTTTGTGATATTCTTTACGTATTATCTCGGTTATCAGGGAATTGCGCTTTTGCCGCAAAAGAAAAACAAAAAAGGAAGATAATACTTAAATATACATAGGTTTTGAGAGGTTTGATATGGGTAAGGAAACGGTGATATATATCACCATCGCAATCTATTTGACGGTGATGATAATAGTAGGCGTTTTATCTAGCCGTTCTGCCAAAAACGCAGACGACTTTGCTGTCGGCAAGCGTAATGCAGGTGCGTGGCTTTCCGCCTTTTCGTACGGTACGGCGTATTTTTCAGCCGTAATGTTTATAGGATATGCAGGCTCGACAGGATGGGATTACGGTATCTGGGGCGTTCTGCCCGGTGTCGGCAATGCGATTTTCGGTGCTTTGTTTGCGTGGCTCGTGCTTGCTAACAGAACGAGGGATATAACCAAACGGCACGATATACGCTCGATGCCGCAGTTTTTCCATAAACGCTTTAACGACAACGTGATGAAGCAGTTTTGCGTTTTTGTTATTTTCATATTTTTAATTCCGTATTCCGCTTCTGTTTATAAGGGCCTTACAAGCATTTGCTCGGTAGTTTTGGGTATTCCCGACGTGCTGTGCTGTGTGCTTATAGCGTGCGTGGCAGCAATACTTGTTGTGCTTGGCGGATACGCGGCAACTTTAAAGGCAGACTTTTTGCAGGGGTTTATAATGATAGGCGGTGTTATCGCGCTTATTGTGGTAATATTCAGAACGCAGCAGGTAGGCGGCTTTGCTAACGGCATGCAGGCTATCGTACAAAAAACGGAAGAGCTTAATCTTACAGCGGCAAATCATCTTGCTTTGTGGGGTACTGTTTTAATGACCTCATTCGGCACGTGGGGATTGCCGCAAATGGTACATAAATACTACGGCATAAAGGATAAGGCGGAGGTAAAGCGCGGTACGATAATATCAACGCTGTTTTGCCTTATTATCGCAGGCGGCGGATACTTTATAGGTTCGCTTTCGCGCTTGTTCTTTAACGAATTGCCCGAAGGCGGTAAGGATTACGTTATTCCCAATATGCTTGACGTGGCAGAAATCCCCACGATACTTCTGGGCATCGTTGTGGTGCTTTTGATATCCGCATCCGTTTCTACGCTTTCTTCAATTACGATAACGGCATCTACGACGCTTACGATGGATTTCGTACAGCCGTATATTGCAAAAAAAGCATCGCCGTTTAAGGTTGGTATAATATGCAAGGCACTTTCGATTATATTTATCG
The DNA here is from genome assembly GCA_045540335.1 of Eubacteriales bacterium. Classification (GTDB taxonomy): domain Bacteria; phylum Bacillota; class Clostridia; order Oscillospirales; family CAG-272; genus RGIG7213. The sequence goes on along the minus strand of JAZQHC010000036.1, from coordinate 70,585 downwards.
TAATGTCTTTCATTATTGCCTTTACTGATACGCCCATACTTGATATGATGTCGTATTCGTGGGGGATTATTTCAGGCTCGTTTATGGCACCGTATATTTTATCGCTTTTCTGGAAAAAGCTTAACCGTGTAGGTGCTTGGTGCGGTATCATAGGCGGCTTTTGCACCGCATTGCCCCCATTGGTGTGCAAGCTGGGCGGTTTTTCCGCTTCTTTGAATATTTTCGGCACACCCGTGGCTATTTCCGCAATGGGCGCACACTTTGCGTGTGCTTCAATGATATTGTCCTTCGTTTTGTGCGCGGCAGGTACACTGATATATAACGGTATAAACAAAACGAAAGAAGTAAACGAAGAATTTTATTCTGTAAAAGTAAAGTGATCCGAAGGGAGAACCGATAATGTCAAAAATAAATATCTACAATAAAGACGCGGAGTGTATGCCCCGCGCAGAATTGGAAGCCTTACAGCTTCAACGCCTGAAGGCAATGGTTGATTATTGCTATAACAACGTGCCATTTTACCACGAAAGACTGGAAAAGGCAGGCGTTACGGCGGATAAGATAAAAACACTGTCCGATATTGAATATATTCCCTATACAACCAAAACGGACCTTAGGGATAATTACCCCTTCAAAATGTTCGGCGCACCTATGAAGGATATCGTGCGTATCCACGCATCATCAGGTACTACGGGCAACCCCACGGTAGTGGGCTACACAAGGGAAGACCTTGATAACTGGGCAGAACAGATGGCACGCCTTGTCGTTGCCGCAGGCGCAACGGATGAAAGTATCGTTCAGATATGCTTTGGATACGGTATGTTTACAGGTGCGCTTGGCTTGCATTACGGGCTTGAAAGAATAGGGGCAACCGTTGTTCCCACCTCGTCGGGCAATACGGAAAAGCAGCTTAAATTTATGCGCGATTTCGGTACGGATACCATCGTGGCAACGCCCTCGTACTGTATATACCTTGCAGAGGCGGCACGCGAAAGAAGTATCGAATTTCCCATGGATAATTATAAGCTTAAATTGGGCCTTCTCGGAAGCGAGGGCTGCACCCCCGAAATGCGTAACGAGGTAGAACAAAAGTGGGGCAACGGCTTCTTTGCGACCGACAACTACGGAATGAGCGAGCTTAACGGCCCCGGTATGTCGGGCGAATGTATTTACAGAAACGGCTTGCATATAAACGAAGACCATTTTCTGTGCGAAATAATAGATTCAACTACGGGCGATGTTATGCCTAAGGGCTCTACGGGCGAGCTTGTGGTAACAAACCTTACCAAAAAGGGCATACCAATGCTTCGTTACAGAACGAAGGATATAACGAACATAAACTACGAAACGTGCCTTTGCGGAAGAACCACCGCAAGGATGAGCAAGATAATAGGCAGAAGCGACGATATGCTTAAAATAAGGGGTGTAAACGTATTCCCCACGCAGGTGGAAAGCGCGTTGATAGGTATGTCGCAGATATCCCCCCACTACCAGCTTATCGTACGCAGAGAAGGGTACGCAGACAACCTTGAGGTTAAGGTTGAATTGGCAGACGGAAGCCTGCTGGCACGCTACGGCGAATTGGAAGCCCTTCAAAGAAAGGTACACGACAGAATCAAGGCTATCCTCGGTATTGAAATAAAGGTTACTTTAGCAGAACCGAAAAGCATAGAAAGATTCGTTGGAAAAGCAAAAAGGGTAGTAGATTTAAGAAATCAATAATCAAAGGTCGGTTCTGTAATGAAAAGGCTGGTTTTTCTGTTGGTGCTTTTAATTTTCTTGTGTGCATGTACACAAAACGTGCAAAACGGCACGGATACGTCTGATGTACAAAGCCAAGATAATGAAACCACGGTTAAAGAAGAAGATACGCTTTTAATAAACGGCGTTTACTATGTGGATAAACAAACGGCGGTAATAGGCGGTATGTGCTCGAAAAATACGGTTTTTGCCGTGTGCGGAGAAAATAAGTATTCCGCACAGGCAAGAAACGGTGTGTTTTTCGTATCCGTTACGGCAGAAGAAAATAAAAATACCGAATATTTAATATCTTGCGGTAACGCGAGTGCAAAAGTAACGGTAGGCGGCACTTGTAATAAAGAATTTGTTGATTTTTACGCAGGGGAAAATTCGCAGTTGTTTTTAAAATCGCATATAGAAGATTATACGGGCGAAAGCGCGTTAGACGAAAACGCACTTCGGTATCTTGTGAAAATCCTGAAGCAAAGAAACGAATACGTAAAATCCCATAATTCAAAATTGATAATTGCCGTTGTTCCCAATCCGCAGACATTATACGAAGAATATGCGCCTAAGCACCTTAAAAAGGGTTCAGTATCGTTAAGAACGCAGTTGGGCAACGCCCTGAAATCTGCCGATATAACGTATATAGACCTTACAGACGTGCTTGTGCAAGCGAAGAATAAAGGATATCCGCTTGTATATCAAACGGACACCCATTGGACAGAATATGCATCGTTTGCCGCATATTGCGAGCTTCATAAGATAATAAAGGCAGATTTTCCGCATATACAAACGCATACGGAAGATGATTTTAAAATAGAAAGCGTATCCTGCATAGCGGGAAATTTTATACCCGACGGTAAAGAAGCCTATGCAGAGGCTGCCTATTTTCTCACCCCGAATTTTACAAACGAAAATCCGTTATACGAAAAGGTAAAGCCATACGCGCTTCAGGGCGCGCATATACGCACTGCATATACGGTAAAAACGGAAAACACCGAATACCCCGATTGCTTGTTCGTACGTGATTCTTTTTCCACCGGTATAATGAAATTTCTGTGCGACGATTTTTCATCCGTATATATGCAGCCAATGTGGCAGCACAGCATAGATGAAGAAGCGTTTGAAGCACACACACCTGATTACGTAATACATTTATTAAGCGAAGCCAATATAGAAGAAATATTAAAGTAAAGGAAATAATAATATGAAAACATTGCTTTTAGGCAACGAGGCGGTTGCCCGCGGTCTTTACGAGGCAGGCGTAAAGGTAATCTCCTCATATCCGGGTACACCCAGCACGGAAATTACAGAGGTTGCATCAAAATATGAAGAAATGTACAGCGAATGGGCGCCCAACGAAAAGGTAGCGTTTGAAGTTGCTTCGGGCGCATCTATCGGCGGGGTAAGAAGCTTTTGCGCTATGAAGCACGTCGGCTTGAACGTTGCCGCCGACCCGCTTTACACAATGTCTTACATAGGCGTAAAGGGCGGCCTTGTGTGTGCCGTTGCAGACGACCCCGGTATGCACTCGTCTCAAAACGAGCAGGATTCCCGCCGCCATGCAATAGGTGCAAAGGTTCCTATGTTAGAGCCGTCAAACTCTGCCGAATGCCGTGATTTTACGGTTTTGGCATACGAGCTTTCAGAAAAATACGACACACCCGTTTTGCTTCGCCTTTCTACAAGAATATCGCACTCTCGTTCTTTGGTACAGCTTGGCGAAAGGGAAGAACGTGAAACCGTAAAATACGAAAAAGACGTAATGAAGCACGTAATGATGCCTGCAATGGCACGCCCGCGCCACGTTCACGTTGAAAAACGCATGGCGGAAATGGCACAATGGGCAGAAAACTGCCCCATCAATAAGGTTGAATATTTTTCAACCAAAAAGGGCTTCATTTGTGCCGGCACTACGTACAACTATGCAAGGGAAGCGTTTGGAAACGAAGCAAGCTATCTGAAGCTTGGTATGGTAAATCCTCTGCCTGTTGATATTATCAAGGATTTTGCATCAAAGGTAGATGAATTGTACGTTGTTGAAGAGCTTGACAGTATTATAGAAGACCATTGCCTTAAAAACGGCATCGCCGTTACGGGTAAAAAGATATTCTCTATGCTTGGCGAATTTTCGCAGGCAACCGTAAAAGCGGCAGTAAGCGGCGAAAAAGCGCAAATGGTAGAATTCCCGGAAGAAATTCCCGCCCGCCCGCCCGTTTTGTGTGCCGGCTGTCCCCACAGAGGATTTTATTACGCAATTAAAAAATATAATCCGTACGTAAGCGGTGATATAGGCTGTTACACGCTTGGCGCTTCTGCACCGTTATCGGGTGTTGACGCTTGTATTTGTATGGGTGCTTCCGTTTCCGCACTTCACGGATACAACAAGGCACTCGGTACAGAAAGTAAAAATTCGCTTGCCGTTATAGGCGATTCAACGTTTATCCATTCGGGTATTACGGGATTGATAGATATCGTATATAACAAAGGCTTTTCCACCGTTGTTGTGTTGGATAACTCCATCACCGGTATGACGGGCCACCAAAACAACCCTGCAAACGGTCTTACCATAAAAGGCGACCCCACCTCTGCAGTAGATATAGAGGCACTTGCAAGGGCGATAGGCATCAAACGCATACAGGTGGTTGACCCCTTCGATGTTGACGGTGTAAGAAAAGTGGTAGAAGAGGAAATGAACGCAAACGAACCGTCGCTTATTATTTCGCGCCGTCCGTGTGCGTTGCTTAAAGGCATAAAGCACCCTGCGCCCCTTAAGGTTAACGATAAATGTATCGGGTGCAAAATGTGTTTGTCCTGCGGTTGCCCCGCAATATCCGTAAAGAAGGGTGAAAACGGTAAAAACAAAGCCGTTATCGACCCGAATCAATGTCTCGGATGCGGCGTTTGCACGTATGCGTGCAAGCTTGGCGCAATCGAAAGATGAAAGGAGTAAAAACGATGGTTAAAAATATACTTATCGTAGGCGTGGGCGGTCAAGGAACGCTGCTTGCCTCTAAAATCATGGGTGCAGTATTTACCGACATGGATTACGACGTAAAGGTAAGTGAAGTTCACGGTATGTCACAAAGGGGCGGAAGCGTTGTTACATACGTAAGATACGGGGAAGAGGTGTTTTCACCCGTTATCGAAAAGGGTGAAGCGGATATCCTTATTTCGTTTGAACAGCTTGAATCCGCACGCTGGCTGTCGTACCTTAAGCCCGACGGAATTTTGATAACCAACACGCAAAAGATAGACCCTATGCCTGTAATAACGGGCAAAGCCTCTTACCCCGATAACGTAATTGAAAAAATACGCTTAACGGGCATAAAAACGATTTGTGCAGACGCACTTTCCATTGCGGAAAATGCAGGCTCTGCAAAGGCGGTAAATATGGCGCTTCTCGGTATGGCTGCAAAGTTTTTGCATATCGACAAGCAGATATGGATAGATAAAATATTGTCAACCGTTCCCGAAAAAACAAAGCAAACAAACGTAAAAGCGTTTGAAGACGGTTATAACTGCGCTGAATAACGTATAAACAAAAGTAAAACACAGTAGTGTAAAAAAGAGGGATAAAATGCTTTTTTCAAGCCTTATATTCATTTTTGCGTTTTTACCTATAGTTCTTGCCTTGTATTATCTTTGCTTCAGAAAAAACAGGGCTATGCAGAATTTTGTGCTTACCGTTGCAAGCTTGTTTTTCTACGCATGGGGAGAACCGAAGTTTGTTCTGGTAATGATAGGCTCTATAATCGTAAACTGGCTGCTTGCTCTTTTGGCTGATAAAAACAGGCAAAAGCCGAAAGTGGGAAAGCTGTCCGTAGCGCTTGCAGTCGTCGTTAACCTTGGGATACTTTTCGTTTTCAAATATCTCAATTTTACGCTTGATAACATAAACAAGCTGGGCGTTTCTGTACCCGTAACTTCTATCGCGCTGCCGATAGGAATATCGTTTTTCACGTTTCAGGCTATGTCGTACGTTATAGATGTTTACAGGGGTAACGGCCAGGTACAAAAAAATCCTATGAATATTGCGCTGTACATATCGTTTTTCCCACAGCTGATAGCAGGCCCCATAGTTCGTTATCAGACCATTGCGGATGAAATACATAACCGCACGGAAACGATAGAGGATTTCTCGCAGGGTATCTGCCGCTTTGCTGTCGGCTTTTGCAAAAAGGTTCTGCTTTCAAACGTATTGGCAATAGCGGCAGATGCCGCGTTTGGCGCAAATGAAAGAAGCGTTGTGTTTGCATGGGTAGGCGCTATTGCGTATATGTTCCAGATATTCTACGATTTTTCTGGATATTCGGATATGGCTATCGGACTTGGCAGGATGTTCGGTTTTCATTTTCTTGAAAACTTCGATTATCCGTATATTTCACGCTCTGTTTCCGAATTCTGGCGCAGATGGCATATATCGTTGGGCTCGTGGTTCAGGGATTATGTATATTTTCCCCTCGGCGGCAGCCGCGTAAAAACAAAATCGCGCCTTGTGATGAATTTGTTCGCGGTATGGTTTTTAACCGGCATATGGCACGGCGCAAACTGGACGTTTATTTTGTGGGGCTTGATGTATTTTGCATTGATAACCATAGAAAAATTAACGGGCTTTGCCGAAAAGCTGAAGGGCTTCGGCGTGGTTTACACACTGTTTTTCGTTATTATGGGCTGGGTGCTTTTCAGAGCAGAAACGATAACCCAAGCGTTTGAATATATGAAGAATATGTTCGGTATAGGTGCTTCGGGTATCATTTGCGACCATGCCGTATTCTACCTGTCGGAAAACAAATTTGAATTTATATTTGCAATTTTATTCAGTATTCCCGTTTTCAAGTATCTGCCCGAAAAAATAAAATCATCGAAGATAGCGGATGCCGTGTATCCTTTGTCGTTGGCAGTTGTGTTTATAGTAGCGGTAAGCTGTATAGTCAAAGGCTCGTACAACCCGTTTATTTACTTTAATTTCTGATAGGGGGAAAATGGAATGAAATATAAAATATTTGCTGTTTTCATTACGGTTTTTCTCGGTATATCTGCCGTTATGTACGGTGTAAATACGACGAAAAACGCCGTAAGAGAATTTGAAGACAGACCTTTATCGCTTTCGCTGCTTAAAGATATATTTTTGTTCGTTAAGGATAGGGACGCTGTCAACTCCCCTTTAAGAGATAGTTATATCGACCTTAACGGTGCATACCACGGTATAACCGGTAAAAACTACGTTTACGATATAGGTGCTGATATTACCAGGCTTAAAAACGGATATCTTACAAACGGTGCAGTTGAAGAAAATGCAATTGAAGGAACGGCCGAATTGGAAGAGCTTGAGGTTTTTCAAGATTATTTAAGCAATAACGGCATAGATTTTCTGTATCTTCAAGTGCCTGAAAAGGTATGCAGGTTAGACGATAGCCAGTTGCACACGGGTACATACAGCGGCTTCAGAAATATATCGAATTTTATGCAGCTTTTATCAAAATCAGATATAGATTATATAGATTTTGAAAAAGAAATACACGACGCAGGGTATGACCATTACGATTTGTTTTTTAAAACCGACCACCATTGGACTACCCAAGCAGGATTTTTTGCACACCAAAAAATTTGCGAAAAATTGAAAAACGATTATGGCTTCGTGTTTGACGAACAAGTAACGAATCTCGATAACTATACGCAAGAAACGTACGAACAATGCTTCGTAGGCTCGCAGGGCTCGCGCGTTGGCCGTATTTATACCCCCGTAGATGATTTTACGCTGATATATCCGAAATTCGATACGGAAATGACTGTTAATACAAGCGGTGAAGAAAAAAGCGGCACGTTTTACGAATCTGTTTTCTGTTTTGAAAGCTTTTCACCTGACGTCAGGTTCGGCAGATTAAATTACAGCGTATATCTTAACGCCGACCACGACCTGCAGATAATAACGAACCATAAAGCAGTAAACGATAAAAAAATAGTTCTTATAAAGGATAGTTTTTCGCGCGTTACGTCGCCTTATCTTGCCTTGGCGTGCAAAGAATTACACATTCTTGACCTTCGCCACATTGAAGATTTTTCCGCAGCAGAATATGCAACGAAGATCGGGGCAGATATTGTTATGGTAATGTATAACGCAGGCGGGGTAGGCTTGGGTGATTTCTTTAACCCGACCCCCTCGGCAGAATAATAAAATAACGGAGGATGTTATGAGAGTTAAGCAGCTTTCAATATTTATGGAAAATAAATCGGGCAGGGTGGCGGAAATCACTCGTGTTTTGGCAAGTGCGGGCATAAATATCCGCGCGCTGTCTATCGCAGATACGACGGATTTCGGTATTTTGCGCTTGATAGTTAACGAACCCGACAAGGCAGACGAGGTTTGCCGCAAAGCAGGCTTGATGACTGCACTTACAGAAGTGCTGGCAGTAAAAATAGAGGATAGACCCGGCAGCTTTTCCGAGGCGATGCAGTTTTTGGCGTGTGCAGGCGTAAGTATAGATTATATGTACGCTTTTCTTACCCCCGGCGATGAAAAGCACGCGTGCATTATTATAAGTGCAACTCCTACGGAATTGGCTGAAAAATTACTTATCAACGCAGGGGCAGCCTTGCTTAAAGGCGAGGATATCTATAAAATGTAAATTTCCGTTTGTGCTATGTACCGCACGTTAAAACGGTAGATTTACGGAGGAAATATGGCAAAGAAAAAAAGCAGAACCCCGTGGGGGCTTTTGAAAAGTTATTTAAACAGGCTGTTTATAGACGGGCTTTCCGGTATGGCGTTGGGCCTTTTCTCTACGTTGATAATAGGTACTATATTAAAACAGCTTGGCGTATATATCCCCGGGCAAACAGGCGTTATACTTTCTAATATAGGCGCTGTGGCACAGGTTGCTACGGGTGCAGGTATCGGCTGTGGCGTTGCCGTAAAGCTTAATGCAAAGCCCCTTGTTATTTTTTCGGCGGCGGCATGCGGATTTATCGGTGCGTTTGCCTCGAAGATACCTTCAATGCAGAATATTGCTTTATCCGGTGCGGGCGATCCGTTGAACGCGTTTATCGCCGCGTACGTGTGTATCGAGCTTGGCGGTCTTGTTGCAGGCCGCACGAAGATAGACATTATTCTTACGCCGCTTGTGGCTGTGTCGCTTGGCGGATTTGCCGGTATGATAACGGGTGAACCGATTGCAAGCTTTAATACGTGGCTTGGAAGCCTTGTAGAATACGGCGTGCAGTCGCAGCCGTTTTTAACGGGAATAATCGTTTCCGTATTGATGGGTATGTTTTTAACACTGCCGATAAGCTCGGCTGCTATCGGCGTTATACTTAATCTTTCGGGAATTGCGGCAGGCGCGGCTACGGTCGGCTGTTGCGCAAACATGATAGGCTTTGCCGTCATCAGTTACAGAGAAAATAAAATGGGCGGTTTGCTGGCGCAAGGCTTGGGTACAAGCATGCTTCAAATGCCCAATATAATTAAAAGGCCTGTAATTTGGCTTCCGCCCATACTTGCAAGTGCCATATTAGGTCCGCTTTCTACAATGCTTTTTAAAATGACTAACTCTGCGGCAGGCTCGGGCATGGGCACGGCAGGGCTTGTAGGGCCGATATTGTCGTTTGCAGATATGACTGCCGCAGGCGCAAGCACAACAGAGGTGCTTATAAAAATAGCGTTGATGTATTTTATTTTACCTGCGGGGTTAAGCCTTTTGTTTTCAGAGCTTCTTCGCAGGTCGGGCAAAATACACGACGGCGATATGAAGCTGCCCGATTGATTTTAAAAAAACTACCGTACGAAAGAATCGTTTCTTTCGTACGGTAGCTGTTTTTTTATCAGTCGTTATCTTTTTCCGCTTTGATTATATTGCCGTTTGAAGGGTTTACGCTTGCCTCGTATTCAAAATCGGCTGTTTTTATTTCCACCTCGTATTCATAAGCCCCATCGTCTTTATCAAGCTTTACAGTGCTTGATATTACGTCTTGTGCGGATATGCCGAAGTGTGCTATTACCGCGTTATAGGCATCTGCTTCGCTGATAAGATTTTCTTGCGGGGGTTGGATTTGCGAATCGTTTGATTTTATATCCTTATGCTCAAACTCGGTAATCTCGCCCGTTAAAGCGTTAAGCGACACCTCGTATTTAACGCTTGCAGTCGTTATATCTATTTCATATACAACTATGCCGTCGTCTTCATCAAGGCCTATTTTGCTTTTTATCACGTCGTTTGATGAAAGATTGAATTTTTGCAATGCAATATTCAAGGCCTTTCCTTTGCCTATATATGAATCCTGTAAATGCGTATTTTGCGAGGGCTTATTTCCAGAACCGTTGCCATTACCGTTACCGGCACCGTTTCCGTTACCTGCACTGTTGCCATTGCCTGTACCGTTGCCGGCGTGAAGCGTTTTTATCGCTTCTGAAATTATTTGCCCGTTTGATGCGTTTACTTCATACGAATATTTTGTCGTTTCTGTTTTAATAACTATTTCGTATTCATAAACACCGTCGTCTTTATCTAACGACGCTTTTTCGTGAATGATATCATCTGCGCTTACGCCCGCTTTTTCGCGTGCCGTTTTAAGGGCATCTTCCTTTGTTATAATGTCTGCAGGTGGGGTGGAGATATCGTCTTTTTTGCCGTCGTCATCGTCGTCTTTTTCAATATCAATATCGATTATTTCGCCGTTTATTGCGTTTAATTCGTATTCGTATTCGGTGCCGTTTACGGTAAATTCAACCTCGTAGGTAATTATGCCGTCTTCACAATCCATTTTTACTTTTATTTTCTGTACGTCTGCTTCGCTTATGCGCGCATCGGAAAGGGCTGCAGCCTTTGCCGCGTCTTTACCTATATAGCCTTTGTCTGCGGGTGTGCCTGTGCAGTTTGTCTTTTTAAGCTGCATATCGTTTGTGCAGATTATAAGGTTAAGGTCGTTTACGGGAAGATTTGCAATTTCATCTGCTGTAAGCAGGTTGTTTTGGCTTAATATTTCGTCAACAAGCAACGCTTTTCCTTCGGAAATACCGTAATCCTGCATAAGACCCGAAACGTCTGATGATTCTGTTACGGATTGGCTTAATATAGCGGCATCTGCACCTTTTTCAGCAAAGCATTCCTTCACGCATTGTGAAAGCCTTTGGCGCATTTGCTCGCATTTTTCCTTATCGCCGCTTTTAACACTTACCAAAACGGAGTTTTTGTTTATATCAACGTATCCCATATCGGTAAGCTGCGTAACGATACTGTCTAACGCGTTTTCTATGGGAAGGCCCTTGTAGTTTTGGTCTTTAAGTATCTGAACGCCGTCGTCGTTTGTTGCTGTAACGGATAAAACCTTTTCGTTTTTGTTTACGGTTATTTGTACGCCGGGGTTTACATCAATAGAAACTACCGTATCTATTGCGTTGTTTCCGCTATATACGAAAGCACCGAAGGCTGCACCGAATATCAATACTACGGCAGCCGCTGCGGCAATAACGGAATAATTCTTTTTCGTTTTCTTTTGCATCATTTTGGTTGCCCCTTTCTTTTCTTGGCAAGATGATAACACTTTGTCAATAATATCGGGGGTAATATCGTTTATTTCCTGTTTTAATTTTTTTTCGAATTTTTCCGACATCAGCTTTCATCTCCCAGTATTTTTTTAAGTTTTTTTACGGCTCGATTGTATTTTGAAAGCACCGTTGCCAAGGGTATGTCAAGCACGCGCGCTATTTCTTTATGCTTCAAGCCTGCCACGGCGTGCAGGGTTACTATCTGCCTTTCGGTTTGCCCAAGGGACAGCATCGCGCTTGTTACGGAAACGCCGTCGCACACATCTTGGGTAAAGTCTGCAAAATCTGAAATATCACCGTCTTGCACCTGCGATAGCTGCAGCTTGCTTTTCTTTCGCAAAAGCATAAATGCAAGATTTTTCGTTATCTGCAATATCCACGGCATGGGGGTGCCCTTCGGCTTGTAAAGGGAAGCGTTTGTAAATACCTGAATGTACGTGTCGTGCATAACGTCTTCGGCATCGAAGGTGTTTTTCAAAATAGACAAGGCAAAACCATATACCGCGCTTTTCGTTTCTTCATACAAGCTTGCAATGCCTGCCGTGTCGCCTGCGGCGGCGGTTGCAATGTACGATTCTAACAATACATTTCGCTCGGTATTGCTGTATTCGGCTGTTTTCGGCGACGAAAATTCCTTGATATACAACATCGTATTTTCTCCTGTCATATAATAAATGCACCGAAAGGGTATTTTATTGCACAGTCGGTATAAAAATTTTCATTTTAAATTTTATAGGTTTTCTGTGTATATTTCAATGTTTTTTTCTAAATTTCCGAATCTTCTCTTGAAATAGATTCTATTGTGTGGTAAAATATACGGTAATATCGTATAAGGAGGGTGGCTATGCCTATTAAGATACCCGACGGGCTTCCCGCGGCAGAAGTTTTAAGAAGTGAAAATATATTTGTTATGAATAAATTAAGGGCAGAACATCAGGATATTCGCCCTTTGCAAATAGCGGTATTGAATCTTATGCCTACAAAAGAGGTAACGGAAACACAGCTTGTACGCTTGCTTTCAAACACCTCCCTGCAGGTCGAGCTTACGCTTATCCGCGTTGACAGGCATAAATCAAAAAATTATTCTGAAGAGCATATGGGGCTTTTTTACGCCGATTTCGACGATGTTTACACCCGCAAGTTTGACGGGCTGATAATTACCGGTGCGCCCGTGGAAAACCTTGATTTTAAAGAGGTTAAGTATTGGAACGAGCTGTGCAGGATATTTAAATGGGCAGAAAAAAACGTTTGCTCTACGATATTTATCTGCTGGGCGGCGCAGGCAGCAATGTACTACTATTACGGCATAAACAAGCATATGCTTGATAAAAAGATGTTTGGCATATTTGAACATAAGGTGCTTGTACCCGTTCACCCGATGGTGCGCGGATTTGACGAAACGTTTCTTGCACCGCATTCCCGCCATACGGAAATAGATATGCACGATATGGAAGCGGCGTTTAACCTTAAGGTGCTGGCAACGTCTGAAAAAGCAGGGCCGTTTTTAATATGCGACGATTCAGCCTCGCGCTTTTTTATAACGGGGCATTGCGAATACGATTACGATACGCTTGCACTTGAATATTTCCGCGATAAAAATAAAGGGCTTGAAATAGAAAAGCCGTACAACTATTTTCCCGATGATGATGAAACGAAGCGCCCGCCGAACAAGTGGCGCTCGCACGCGCATTTGCTGTTTTCCAACTGGTTGAACTACTTCGTATATCAGCGCACGCCGTACAACCTTGAAAATTTGTAATTTCGTATAATAAGGTATATAATTTAAAAAGTGTAGCAGGGTATTCGGCACAAATTTACCGTTGCCGAATGCCCGCAGTATTTTAAAAAAAATTCCCAAACGGGAATTTTTTTTAAATATTTTTGTAACCTTTTGCGTTTTTTTGGTATTAACCGATTAGAAAAGAAGGAGGGCGGCATGAACGGATTCGAAACAGTATATAACGAATATTTTCCGCGTGTGTATGCGTTTCTTTATAATCTGTGCCGTGATTCCAGCCTGTGCGAAGAAATGACGCAGGAAACGTTTTACCGCGCGTACGTTTCTTTCGGAAAATATAACGGCAGCTGCGAGATGTTTACGTGGCTTGCCGCAATAGCCAAAAACACGTATTTCAATTATTTGCGAAAGCATAAGGTAACCTTTGTCGGGCTTGAGCTTGCAGGCCAAAGCAACGAAGAAAATCCCGAGGATATCATGATAAGCAATTACGAATCCACAACGGTTCGTAACGCTGTTCAGGCTTTGCCGAAAAAATACCGCGACGTTGTGTTTTTACGCGTGTATGCCGGGCTGCCGTATAGCGAGATAGCCTCGTATCTGAAAATAGGTGAATCAAGCGCAAAGGTGATATTTCACCGCGCAAAAGAAATGCTGAAAAAGGAATTGATGAAATGATATGTGCTTTAATACAAGATCTGTGCGGCGTGTATAAAGACGGCTGCGCCAGCAGACAAACGAAAAAAATAATAGAAGACCATATAAAATCTTGTGAAGTATGCCGCGGCTTTTACCGCGATGCACCCGTGCATACGGGCTACGTTTGCCCCCCGCACCACGGCGATTATCAACTGCTTGCCAAAAGAATAAGACGCCAAAAAACCGCAACGGTAGCGGTATCTTCCCTTGCGATGCTTGCCGCAGTGCTTGTAATTGAACGCGTAAGGGCAAAAAAGTAACGAAAACAACGGAATTCTTCTTTATAAATCTTCCTAAAAAGTACGAAAAAGCACCACGCAGCAAGGGTGCTTTTCGTATTTTATATAAAAATATCCCCGACAGAACGCGTGCTTAACGCCTGTCGGGGTTGCTTTTATAAGGCTTGTGCTTTTATTTTTTATCCTTTGCGTTTCCGCTGTAAAGGGTGTAGTATTTGCCTTCTTGGGCAATAAGGTCGTCGTGCGTGCCGCGTTCTATAATTTTGCCCTGTTCAAGCACCATTATAACGTCTGCGTTTTGCACGGTGGAAAGCCTGTGTGCGATAACGAATACGGTTCTGCCCTTCATAAGACTGTCCATACCTGCAGCTACGATAGATTCCGTTCTGGTATCAATGCTTGACGTTGCCTCGTCAAGTATCAAAACGGGCGGGTCGGCAACGGCTGCCCTTGCTATGGATAAAAGCTGCCTTTGCCCTTGCGAAAGGCTTGCACCGTCTGCCGTAAGCATCGTATCGTATCCGTTAGGCAAATGACTGATAAAGTAATCGGCATTTACAAGCTTTGCCGCCGCGCGTATTTCTTCATCGGTGGCATCAAGTCTGCCGTATCTTATATTGTCGGCAACCGTTCCCGTGAAAAGGTGCGTATCCTGAAGAACCACGCCCAAAGAACGGCGAAGGTCTGCCTTTTTTATTTTTTCAATATTTATGCCGTCGTATCTTATTTTGCCGCTTTGGATATCGTAAAATCTGTTTATCAGATTCGTTATAGTGGTTTTGCCTGCGCCCGTTGCGCCTACGAACGCCACCTTCTGACCGGGGCGTGCGTATAGATTTATATCGTGAAGAACGATTTTTTCATCTGTATATCCAAAATCAACGTTTTCAAATACTACGTCACCCTTAAGGGGCGTGTAGGTAACGCTTCCGTCTGCTGAATGCGGATGGCGCCAAGCCCATTTGCCTGTGCGTTCCTTCGTTTCTACTATCTTGCCGTTTTCTTCCTTGCAGTTTACAAGGGTAACGTAGCCGATGTCTTCCTCGGCCGGCTCGTCAAGCAGGGCAAATATTCTTTCTGCACCGGCAACTGCCATGATAATGGAGTTTATCTGCTGTGAAACCTGCGAAATAGGCATATTGAACGTTCTTGTAAACTGTAAAAACGGTACGAGGCTTGCAAGCGTAAATCCGCCCACGCCGTTTATCGCCATATAACCGCCTACTATGGCAACGAAAACGTAGTTAAGATAGCCAAGATTGCCCATTATCGGCATTACCACGTTTGCAAAGCCGTTTGCGTTTTTGGTGGTAACGTATAATTCATCGTTAAGGCGGCTGAATTCCTCTATGGCTTCATCCTCGTGGTTGAATACCTTTACTATCTTTTGCCCCTCTGCCATTTCTTCAACATAGCCGTTTAACGCGCCGATATTTTTCTGCGTAGCGCGGAAAAAGCCTGCACTTTTGCCGCCGAGTATTCTTGTAAATATAACCGCAAATATAACTACCGATATCGCCGCGGCGGTAAGCAATGGCGACAGTATCAGCATAGATACGACAGAAGAAATGATGGAAGCGGTTGACGATATCAGGTTTGGTATGCTTTGGCTGATAAGCTGGCGCAGGGTATCCGTATCGTTTGTATAGATACTCATTATATCGCCGTGGGAATTTCTGTCGAAATACCCAACAGGAAGTGTTTGCATATGCTCAAACAAGCTATCCCTTATTTTTTTCAAAGTGCCTTGGCAGATGTTTACCATCAGCCTGTTAGAACCGAATACCGAAAGCACGCCCAAGGCGTACATTCCGACAACCTTAAGTATATCGCGCCCAAGGTCGTCAAACGTGGGTGCATCGGGAACGCCCTTAAGCATCGGGTCGATATAATCCTCAATAAGCAGTTTAAAGAACATCGTGCCGTATGCGGTCGTAACCGCGCTTGCAATAAGGCACAGCAATACTATAACGCAAGCAAACGGGTAATCTTTAATAACGTATTTTAATACTCGCAATATGGTTGGAACGGGGTTTCTTCTTCTCATTTTTTGATTATTCATCGAAATCAGCCCCCTTCATTTGCGAATCATATACTTCCTTGTATATGGTGTTCGTTTGCAACAGCTCTTCATGTGTGCCGATGCCGTTTATTTTGCCCTCGTCAAGCACGATTATCATATCGGCGTGGGCAACAGAAGAAATTCTTTGCGCAATTATTATCTTCGTAACGTCGGGAATGTACTGTACGAACGCTTGGCGTATTTTTGCATCGGTTGCCGTATCTACCGCACTTGTAGAGTCATCAAGAATAAGAACCTTGGGGTTTTTCAAAAGTGCCCTTGCAATGCAAAGCCTTTGCTTTTGCCCGCCTGATACGTTCGTGCCGCCGCGCGCTATAACGGTATCGTATCCATCGGGAAACGACATGATAAAATCATGCGCCTGTGCCGATATACACGCGTTTTGCATCTGTTCGTCTGTTGCATCCTTGTTGCCCCAACGCAGGTTTTCTTTTATCGTGCCGGAAAACAAAACGTTTTTCTGCAATACCATAGATACGCTGTCGCGCAGTGCGCGCAAGCTGTAATTGCGCACGTCAACGCCGCCAACGGTTATTTTGCCGCTTGTTACGTCGTAAAGGCGCGGAATAAGCTGAACGAAGGTTGTTTTTCCGCTTCCCGTGCCGCCTATTACCCCTACCGTTGCACCTGACGGAATCGTAAGGCTTAAATGCTCTAAATTAAGGTTGTTTTCGTTTTTAGAGTATGAAAAACAAACGTCTTCAAATACTATTTCGCCGTTTTTAACGTCTGTTACGGGGTCTGTCGGGTCGGTTATATCAAGCTTTTCGTCAAGAACCTCTACTATACGCTCTGCCGAGGATTTGGAAATCGTCATCATTACGAAAATCATGGATATCATCATAAGATTCATAAGAATGTTTATCGTATATGAAAGAAAGCTGGTAAGATTGCCCGTAGTCATATCGTCTCCGCCTGAATTAACGATAATGTGTGCGCCTATCCACGCGATAAGCACCATGCACGTGTTCATCGTAAGGTTCATAACGGGGCCGTTCATAACAACTAACTTTTCGGCGTTAACGAAGCATTTGTATATAAATCCGGACGCCTTGTGGAATTTTTCGGTTTCATGCTTTTCTCTTACGTAGGATTTAACCACACGCATACCCGTAAGGTTTTCCTGAACGCTTTCGTTCAGCTTGTCGTATTTTTCAAATACGAACTTAAACCTCGGAAACGATTTTACGGCAATGGTAAACAGTATTGTTCCCAAAAACGCTATTGCTCCGACGTATATCATCGATAGCTTGGCGTTGATCGAAAACGCCATAATAAGCGCCATTATCAGCATAATTGGCGCGCGAACGCATATTCTTATCATCATTTGAAACGACATTTGTACGTTGTTAACGTCAGTCGTTATGCGGGTAACGAGGCCTGCGGTTGAAAATTTATCCGTGTTGGCAAATGAAAAATTCTGTATTTTTGAAAAAACAGCAAAGCGCAGATTTTTTGCAAAGCCTGCCGAAGCCTTCGAAGCCAATATCGCACCGAACGCGCCGAACACAAGCGAAGCCATTGCCATAACTATCATTGTTATGCCCGTTTTTACAATAAGCGCCATGTCGCCTTTTTCAACGCCCTCGTCAATTATGATCGCCATAAGATACGGTATTGCGATTTCAAGCGCAACCTCGCAAATCATAAAAAGCGGTGTAAGCATCGTTACGGATTTAAATCCTTTAATGTACCTTGAAAGCCGTCTGATCATTTACAGCACCATCCTTTCCTTGTGATTCCAATTCTATAAGTGTATTTTCTACGATTTCAAGCAATTCAAACAGCTGTTGCTTTTTATCTGCGTTAAGAGATGACAAAAGGCTTGCCTCAAGCCCGTTTACAGTGCCCTTTACGCGTGCGTTTGCAGATATGCCGTTTTCGGTTATCGTTATTCGCTTCATTCGGGCATCCTTTTCGTCGCAAAAACGGCAGATAAGACCGTTTTTTTCCATCAGCTGCAATACGTTTGTAACGGTAGAACGGCGTATGCCAAACTCGCGCTCGATATCGCGCTGATATACGGGGCTGCTGCTGTTTTGCAACAAAAAGCGCAGTATCATCGCTTGCACGCGCGTTACCCCGTGCCGTGACGTTTCGTTATCAAGATATCTGCGCAGACGGTTTGCAACGTTGGTGATGCGTTTGCCTACGTGTTCGTTTGGTGAAGACATTTTTACACCCCTTTATCTTTGTTAGCAACCTAATTATATTACCATTTGAGTGCGCACGTGTCAATACAATATTATAATTATATTTGTAAACATTGGCTTCAAATTTTAACAATAATAAAATTCCATATAGGGTATTGACAAAATTTATCGCCTCGTGTATAATTGTGGGTAGTATATTGAAAACCTTTGATTAAGAAAAGTAACGTTTCAAGCGGTCAACAGAGATGCGGCGGTAGGTGCAAGCCGTGGCTTAACGAAACGCGAATGGGCTTATGAGGGCGGCAGGAACGCATTTGCAAGTAATGGCCGACGGCAACCCACCGTTAAACGGGTGCGCATATACGACGTATGCGGCAAAGAGGGCGGATTTTCGTCAATTTAGGTGGTACCGCAGGAATTTTACAGTTCTTGTCCTATTTCGGACAAGGGCTTTTTTACTTTAATGCCGCTATAAATAAATTTCAAAACGGAAGGCTTAAAATGTTTATTTTATCAAAGCGATGGCGTCTTGCCGTTGTGTAAAACAGATGCTGAATAATACGTAATATAAAATAATAAGGAGAAATATCATGCAAACAAAGAAAACATACAAAGATTTTTTAACATATTCAAAAGAATTTCCCACTAAAGACGGCTTTTTCGGTAATTACGGCGGCGCGTATCTTCCTAAAGAATTAGAGCCTGCGTTTAAAGAAATAAGCGATGCGTATCAAGCAATATGCCACAGCGCAAAATTTATAAGCGAATTGCGCCGTATAAGGAAAGAGTTTCAAGGCAGGCCCACCCCGGTATATCACTGTGAAAGGCTTTCAAACAAGCTTGGTAACTGCCAGATATACCTTAAGCGCGAGGATCTGAACCATACGGGCGCGCACAAGCTTAACCACTGCATGGGCGAAGGCTTGCTTGCAAAATACATGGGTAAGAAAAAAATAATTGCAGAAACGGGCGCAGGTCAGCACGGCGTTGCGCTTGCTACTGCAGCTGCATATTTCGGGCTGGAATGTGATATATACATGGGCGAGGTTGATATTGCAAAGCAAGCGCCCAACGTTACAAGAATGAAGATGCTCGGCGCAAGGGTTATACCCGTAACGCACGGCTTGAAGACCTTGAAGGAAGCTGTTGATGATGCGTTTGACGCTTATATGAACGAATATAAAGATGCTATTTACTGCATCGGCTCTGTTCTCGGTCCGCACCCGTTCCCGTTGGTTGTAAGGGATTTTCAGTCTGTTATAGGTATCGAAGCAAGAGAACAGTTTCTTGAAATGACGGGTATCATGCCCGACGCCGTAACTGCGTGCGTAGGCGGCGGTTCTAACTCTATCGGTATGTTTACGGGCTTCCTTGCAGACCCTGTTGAAATATACGGCGTTGAACCCTTGGGTAAAGGCAGCACCTACGGCGACCATGCGGCGTCTATGTCTTACGGCGAGCCGGGTATAATGCACGGCTTTAAAAGCATCATGCTGAAGGACGAAAAAGGCGATCCTGCCCCCGTTTACTCTATTGCCAGCGGTCTTGACTATCCTTCCGTAGGACCGGAACACGCATATCTGCACGAATGCGGAAGAATAAATTACGTTACGGCTACTGATGAAGAAGCAGTTAAAGCGTTCTTTGCTTTGTCAAGATACGAGGGTATTATACCCGCTTTGGAAAGCTCGCACGCAGTTGCATACGCAATGAAATACGCAAAAGAGCATGGCACCGGCTCTATCCTTGTTTGCTTGTCGGGCAGAGGTGATAAAGACGTTGACTACGTTGCAGAGCATTACGGATACGGCGAAGGATTTGAGCTTTAATTATGAACTACTCGCACGAAATTGAAATAATAACCGAAAAAATAAAATATGCGTACCAAACGTTGGCAAACGGCAACAGAACGGTAACGCAAAAATCCCGTTTCGACCTTGTTACCGACCTTGACGTTAATATAGAAAAATACCTGTCCGACGTGATAAAAGCGCATTTTCCAAACGACAATATCCACGGCGAGGAAACAGCCCCCACGCAAAAGCTGTGCGGCAGAACATGGGTAATAGACCCCATAGACGGAACGTGTAATATGGCAAGGGATATACCGATACATGGCGTGCAATGCGCCTTGTTTGAAGACCAAACGGCGGTGCTTGGCGTTATATATCTTCCGTGGGAGGATAAGATGTTTTACGCATCAAAGGGCTGCGGCGCGTTTTGCAACAGGGAAGCCATACGCGTAAATTCATCGGTAACGCTTAATAACGCGATAGCCAGCATAGGGGATTATTCCCACATGAACGGGGAAATTGCCGCTGCCCAGCACGATTGCATGGGATATCTATATCCGCGAATCGCAAAAATAAGGATGTTTGGCGCGGCTTGCTACGATTTTTCATACGTTGCACAAGGCAAAACGGATTGTACGGTGGTTATCACCACCAATCTTTGGGATATAGCGCCGGGCGTCGTTATTTGTCAAGAGGCGGGCGCCGTGGTAACCAATTTGCAAGGTGAAAAATACCGATTTGGCGACAGCGGTGCGGTTGCCTGCGCAAATGAACAGCTTGCGGAATTGATAAGGCAAGGCTTTTCCGACTGTGTGCGTATAAAGGATAAAAACGGCAACACCCACGAATTCAAGTGCTGCATTTTCGATTTCGACGGCGTAGTGGTTGATACCGAAAAATACCATCTGATAGCGTGGAATAAAGGCGGCGAACCGCACGGCGTAGTTATCGGTGATGAAGAATATCTGCCTTTGAAAAGCACGGGCAGAGATTATATAGTAAACTACATTGCGAATAAATCGCAAAAGCCCCTTACAGATGAAGAAAAGCGCATCGTAGGCGACACGAAAGAGCGCGTTTATACCGAAATAACGGCAAACCTTTCCGAAAAGGATAAAATAGGCGGCGTAGAGGAATTTTTGCAATTTTTAAACGGCAGAAAAATAAAATGTGCCGTTGCTTCTTCAAGTATTTTTGCAAAGAAAATATCAGAAGAATTGGGCTTGCTGAAATACTTCAACGCATTGTGCGACGGGTCGCTTCCTTTGCCGAAAAAGCCCGCACCCGACTTGTTTTTGCTTGCCGCACAGCTTTGCGGCTGTAAGCCCGAGGAAACTATCGTATTTGAAGATTCCTCTGCGGGGATAAACGCGGCGTTAAACGCGGGTATGAAGGTTATCGCAATAGGCGGTATCAAGCACGACGGGGCGCTTGCCTGCGTAAAAGATTTTAAAGATATACTTTACTTGTAAATGTTGACAAACCGCCTTTGTGTGTGCTATACTCCAAGGGCGGTTATTATGTTGCCTGCAATATGCAAGCTGACTGTTCAGTAACCCTTCAACACGGGAAAACAAGCCGCAACACGGTGTTTTGCTTCGCGCTGTGCTTTGATTATATACGAACATAAAACCTTTATAAAATACCTATTTACATTTACCGCATATGCGGAGGATTGGAGAATTATATGATAAAACCGCAGTTTTCTTTTCTGTACGGCGGAAAACCGTACGAAAACGGTAACGGCCCGATAAAAACGACGGTAGTTACTAAAAAGCACGAAAAATTCGACGCAGTTGAATGGGTCGTGTGGTATGAAAATACTTCATCGGAAAACAGCGAAAAGCTTTCGCAAATACGCGATTGCGACGTAGTGCTTCCGTTGCCCGAATACGTTCACGAATTTATGGGCTTCCGCTATACGGATGAAGCACCCAAGATAGTTTGGATGCAGGGCCTTGTAGAAGGGGAGGCGTATTCTTACGACGACGAAAGGTCTGCACAGGAATTTTCTTTTCATACCGATTATTTTCACGGCGCAAACGTAAAGCATTCGTACGAAAACGGCGAGGGCAGAGGGTCTGATGAAATAATGCCGTTTTTTGAAATCGCTTGCAAGGGCAAGGGATATATAGCCGCCATCGGTTGGACGGGAAGCTGGATTGCCGAATTTCAAAATCAAAAAGAAGGCGTTTGTATGAAGGCAGGCCTTCACTATGCGGATTTTTACCTTAAGCCGGGCGAAAAGGTAAGGGGCGCTTCAATACTCGTTATGGAGTATAACGAAAACGACGATAAATATAATAAATTCCGCGACCTTATGCGCGAAAACTATACGCCCAAAAACGTAGTTAAAAACAACCACGGTATATTTGCAAATCTGTTCTGGGGCGGTCTTTCCAGCGAAGAAATGATAAACCGCATAAACAGATTCCGCGAAAACGGCGTATGCTTTGACCATTATTGGGTAGATGCAGCGTGGAACGGCAAAAAAGCGAAAAGCGATTGCAACTTTGACAGCATCTGGGCAGAAGAGGTAGGCGACTGGGAAATAAAGCTTGATGCCCACCCCGACGAATTTAAAGAGGTTTGCCGCAACGCAAAGCAGGCAGGCGCAGGCTTTATGCTTTGGTTCGACCTTGAAAAGGCAACCGCCGTAACACCCATTGCACAGCAACACCCCGAATATTTTATAGATGCAGACCAAGGCTATCTGCTTGCCGATTTTTCAAAAAAGGAAGTGCGCGATTACTATTTCGAGGTTTTGAAAAAGCACATTGAAACACTTGATATTTCATGTTACAGGCAAGACTTTAACTGCACGCCCGACGTTTTCTGGGCAAAGGCAGACGAGCCCGACAGGCGCGGTATAACGGAAATTTACCATACGCTTGGCTTGTACGAGGTGTGGGACAGATTGCTTGAAGCATTTCCGAACCTTATAATAGATAACTGTGCTTCAGGCGGAAGAAGAATAGATATTGAAACGCTTCAAAGAACGATTCCGTTTTTCAGAACGGATTATCAATGCGTATTCAACCCCAACCCCGACGTTACGAATACCCATAACACAAATGCTTCAAGGCTGATACCCTGCACGGGCTGTACCACCAAAAAGAAGGGCGATACGTACGCGGCAAGAAGCACGTATTCCACCAGCTGGGGTATGGGATGCTACGCAACTGTTTTCCACGCAATGAGCGATGAAGACGTTAAGTGGCTTGCAGGTATTTGTAAGGAGTATAAATCTATAAGGGATTACTTTATACACCACTTCCACAACCACGCATCATCAGGGCTTGACAGTACATCGTGGGTTATCTGGCAATACCACGACCCGGCGAAGGACGAGGGCGTAATAATGGCGTTCAGACGCGCCGATTCACCTTGCGCACAAGCGCAGATATCCCTTAAAGAGCTGCAAGGCGAATATAAATTTTACGATTTTGACAGTAAAAACACCTTTGTAAGCGGAAAGGATATCACAATTACGCTTGAAGAAAAATATTCTTCTGCAATAATTACGTATAAAAAATAAGTTAGATATATGCTTGCCTTTAAACCGATAGAATTGCAAAATGCAGAAATGCTTCGCGGATTTTTTTCGCAAACGAAAAGCCGTTCTTCTGATGAAACCGCCGGAAATGCGCTGATATGGCGCGATTTCTTCGCATACGAATACTGTATTTATAACGAAACGCTTGTTATAAAAAGTACCTTTGCCGACGGTAATACGTATTTCGACCTTCCTGTTGGAAAAGACGTAAACGGTTGTATAAACGCCCTTATAGGTGAATTTAAAAGCGTTTCGCTTATAACAGACAGCGGCGGCCTTTCACACCTGTGCGCGAATTTTTCAACAACTGCAACGCCAATACCCGATTGGTGGGAATATTTGTATAACGCAGAGGATTTGAAAACGTTTTCAGGCAGAAGGTATAACGGCCAGCGCAACCACGCAAATTATTTCGAAAAAAATAACCCAAGCTGGCAGTATTTCCCCGTCACGGGGGAAAATGCCGCGCGCGTTATAGCATTTGCAAACGCCCTGTTTGAATCGAAGCCGAAAACACCTATGCTTGAGGAAGAGCACAGAAAAATCCCCGAAATACTTTTAAACCTTGATATATACGGGCAATCGGCGGGTGCATTGGCAGATAAAAACGGCAATATACTTGCCTTTGCAATAGGCGAGGTAAAGGGCGATACGCTGTTCGTGCGTATCGAAAAAGCATTGCAGGAAATACGCGGCGCACACCAGATGATAGTGCGCGAGTTTACAAGTCACAACGCCGTAAACGGCGTGCTGTACGTCAACAGGGAAGAGGATATGGGCAACGAAGGGCTTCGGCGCGCAAAGCTGGCGTACCACCCGTGTGATATGGTAAAAAAATATACAGTACGCATCGACGGCGATACCATATAACGAATAAATTAAAACCGCAGAATCTTTTTTCTGCGGTTTTTTGCGGCAAAACAGAGCTTTTTCCTTTGAAATGCAAAGGTCAAAAGTAAAAAAACAGTTAAAAAAGTGTTAATATCTGACATTTCAAATTAAGTAAAAAATATAGATTTGTATTTATTTATTGCGTATAATATTATCAATAATGTTATTTTAAAGTAAGGAGTAAAAAAATGGCACTTGTTACAACTAAAGAAATGTTTAAAAAAGCATATGACGGCGGATATGCTATCGGCGCGTTCAATATTAACAATATGGAAATAATCCAAGCTGTTACAGAAGCGTGTGCAGAAGAAAAATCGCCCGTTATTTTGCAGGTTTCCTCCAGCGCGATGAAATATGCAGGTAAAGAATATCTTATGGGCATGGTAAATGCCGCTATGAAAACAACAGGTATCGACCTTGCGCTTCACCTTGACCACGGCGCAAGCTTCGAAGCGTGCAAGGAATGTATTGATGCAGGCTTTTCTTCCGTTATGATAGACGGCTCGCACGCATCATTTGAAGAAAATATTGCACTTACCAAAAAGGTCGTTGATTACGCGCACGAAAGAGGCGTGGTAGTAGAAGGCGAGCTTGGTAAGCTTGCAGGTATTGAAGACGAAGTAAACGTATCCGCAGAGGATGCTTCTTACACAAAGCCCTCCGAGGTTGAAGAATTCGTTTCCAGAACGGGCGTTGACAGCCTTGCTATCGCTATCGGCACAAGCCACGGCGCGTTCAAATTCTCGGGTGAAGCAAAGCTTCGCTTCGATATACTTGAAGAAATCACGAAAATAATGCCCGGTTACCCCATCGTTCTTCACGGCGCGTCCAGCGTAGATGAAAGGCTTGTTGCCGAAATCAACGCGTGCGGCGGTTCTATGGGCGGCGCAAAGGGTATTCCCGAAGAAATGCTTCGCAAAGCAGCTGCAAGCGCAGTTTGTAAGATAAATATGGACTCTGATATTCGCCTTGCTATGACGGCAGGTATCCGCAGGGTATTTACAAACAGCCCCGCAGTGTTCGACCCCAGAAACTATCTTGGCGTTGCAAGGGCAGAAATTAAAGAGCTTGTTCGCCATAAGCTTATCAACGTTCTTGGCTCTAACGGCAAGATCTGATGAAAGAAATATCTGATTTTATTGTAAGCGTTCACGATGAGGATGCCTTCTGCAACATGAAGGCATCCGCGATTCTTAAACGAATGCAGGAATGTGCAGATATGCACCTTCGCAGATGTGTTATGCCCAACGGCGAAAAAACGATAGACGAGATGGCTGCCCGCAAAAGGGGCTTCATACTTTGTAAAATGAATATGGCGGTGTTTTCGCCGCTTCACGCGTATGATAAAATACGCGTTGAAAGCTGGGTAAAAGAAGAAAAGGGCGTTGTAATCGAAAGATTGTATAAGGTTTTCTGCAAGGACGTTCTCGTGGCAGAGGGGGCAGCAAACTGGGCAATTATCGAAAATGCAAGTAAAATAGTTCGCGTAAGCGAATATGCCAACGACCAAACGCACGATGACGACGTTTGCAGTATATCCGTACCTAAAAGGTTTACCGTTCCCGACGATGTGGAAATGCACTACGCAGGGGAAAAAACGATACTTTATTCGGATATCGACCTTAACGGTCATATGAACAACACCAATTACCCCGATATGTATATGTCATTTTTGCCCGAATTATCATACGTGCGCGGCACAGGCCAAAAGGGAATGTATATTTCGGGTATGCTTATAAATTTTGCCGCAGAAGCACCCTTGGGCGAGGTTATCAAGGTTTATTCCGGCAGAAAAGAAAACGAAATATATTTCCGCACCGTAAGGGAAGATGGAAAAATAAACACGGAAGCGCGTATTATGCTGCAAAACGCGTGAAAAAGATAAGAAAGGCAGGCTTGAAATGAAAAATAAATTTTTGGTTGCGGTAATGGTAGTAATTTTATTTATCCCTACCGTTGTGGCTTTTATATCATACAATCCGCCTTTCACCACCCTGGCGGAATCGCCTAATATGATACAATCCGCCGTGATAGAGCCTACGGGTATAACCCCCGTAACTATAAACGAAAAAGCAAAGCTTGACGTTGTTTCGAAATTTCTTTTGGGCGAGCAGGTGCAAAGCATTCCCGAAGAGGTTTTGATGTTCCCCATGTTCAAGATTACGTTGAACGGTAAAAATACGTCGGAAACGTATTCCGTTTACATGAATCTTCAAAAAATGAACGAAATATATTATTACAACACAGCAGACGAGGTGCCTTACAGAATACCTACCGAAAGCGGCAGGGCGTTTGCCGCGTTGAACGAGGCAGCATTTCTTTACACGTGGGAAATACCTACACTTACGGTAGGCGGTGTGAAGATAGACCCGTGCGAATTTTCGTGGCGGTATAAGAATATTAAAGACGAGTACGTTCAGTCTGAAGTGCCCGTTACCGAAGAGGTGAAAAATATCGGTACGGTGTATTCGGGCGACCTTGGAATATTGTTTTCAAGAAAGCCGCTTGATGCAGACGTTTACGTTACCGTAACGCCGGAAAACGGCGAAAGCGTAAAACGCCCGTTTGCAGAATTTACGGGTGTTTACCCCAACGAAACGACGAAATATACGTTTGAAATAGAAGTACAATGGAGAGAGGAAGACGGCGTAAACGGCGTAGGCAACGGTAAATACCGCTTTGCTTGTACCGTAAAAGCATCTGCCGACTTCAAAATATGGACTACCACGCTTGAAATAACCGGCCAGCCCTACGTTGAAAAGGGCGGCGTTGCAGTTTTGGCGGCAAGAAATACAGACGTTTCAAAGCTGAAATTCGAAAGCAGCCCGAAGCTTTGCGAAAGTCCGAAATTCTATACGATAGGCGACGTTTCGTATGCTATCATACCAACGACGTACGCTACAAATCCGGGTACGTACGAGGTATCGTTGGAATACGGTGAAAAAAGGTCAACATATACTATCACCGTTACAGACAGAGAATATAACGATAAGAACTTTAGTTTGAAAAGCTCTACTATCGAGAAATATATAACGGAAGAAAACGTTAACGCTTTAAAAACGTTGATATCCTCCGTTTGCGAATACGAATCATACAGCGAATGGCACGCAGAAGATAAAATGCTTTTCCCCACCGAAAGGCAAGATTATAAAACCGGCTACGGCAACCCCATATATTTCCGCGGCGAAAAAACGGAATACTTCCATATAGGCATTGATTCACGCTTGTACAAGGGCGACAGTGCAACGGCAATGGCGTCCGGTAAGATAGTTTTTGCCGCAGAAAGCGAGATCTGGGGCGGCGTTGTAGTTATCGACCACGGCTGCGGTGTACGTTCGTGGTACGCAAGGCTTGACGTGTCAGACGTTACCGTAGGTGACGAGGTAAAACAAGGCGATGAAATTGCCAAGGGCGATGAAAGCGGCTTTGGGGAAGACGATAGGATCCATTGCAGCGTTTCAGTCGGCGACGTATTCGTTTCACCCTTGTGGCTGATAGAAAACGGCATACAGCTTCCCACGTGGGAATAAAGACTTGTTTGGAAGAGGAACGGTCAGTATGAAAAAAACTAAAAAAAATCCGTTATCAAGTGCATCTGCAAAAATGCACAAAGCGGTAAAATACGGCAATGCCGCACTTGATCTTATAGATTCAATGGCAGATACCGTGCTTGATATAAACGACGATATCGCGTCTATTATGGAAAGAGACCCTGCGGCAACGAGTAAATCAGAGGTTTTGCTGCTGTATTCCGGCTTGCACGCAGTAATGGCGCACCGCGTAGCGCATAAAATAAACAAAAAACACCCCTTTGCGGCAAGGGCGATAAGCCAGGCGGCGAAGTTTGCCACGGGTATAGAAATACACCCCGGCGCAACGATAGGCAAGGGGCTGTTTATCGACCACGGCACAGGCGTCGTTATCGGTGAAACTGCCGAAATAGGCGATAACTGTACCATATATCAAGGCGTTACCCTTGGCGGTACGGGTAAAGACGTAGGCAAACGCCACCCAACCTTGGGCAATAACGTAATGGTTGGTGCGGGTGCAAAGGTGCTTGGCCCGTTTACCGTAGGCGATAATGCGAAGATAGCCGCGGGTGCTGTCGTGCTGCATGAAGTGCCTGCAGATACAACGGCGGTAGGCATTCCCGCTAAAGCGGTTGCCAAAAAGCCTGATCAAGCACAGCAAGGTGCCGACCTTGACCAAATACACATTCCCGACCCCGTTTCGGCAGAGCTTGCACGCCTGCGCGAAAGAATAGACGAGCTTGAAAAACGCTTGGAAGAAAAAACTGAAATTTAAATCGAGGTAGAATATGAAGCTTTTTAACACAATGACAGGGGAAAAAACCGAACTTATTCCCATAGAAGAAGGCCACGTAAGAATGTATGCTTGCGGTCCTACCGTGTATAACTTTTTCCACATAGGCAACGCAAGATGCTTCGTTGTTTTCGATATGCTGCGCAGATATCTTGAATACAGAGGCTATAAGGTTACCTTCGCACAGAATTTTACCGACGTTGATGATAAAATAATCAAAAAAGCAAACGAAGAGGGGATATCCTCTTCCGAGGTTGCCGAAAAGTATATAAAAGAATATTTTACCGATGCCGAAGGCTTGGGAATTAAAAAGGCAACTATCCACCCCAAGGCAACCGAAAATATAGACGGCATAATCGAAATAGTAAATATCCTTATTGAAAAAGGCTATGCATACGAATCAAACGGCGACGTTTATTTCCAGCCCAAAAAATTCAAAGAGTACGGCAAGCTTTCCCATATGCCTATTGACGAATTGGAGGCAGGCGCAAGAATAGACGTTTCCGAACAAAAACGCGACCCGCTTGATTTCGCATTGTGGAAAGCGGCAAAGCCCGGCGAACCCTCGTGGGATAGCCCCTGGGGCAAGGGCCGCCCGGGATGGCATATAGAATGCTCTGCAATGGTTCGTAAATATCTCGGTCAGCCGATAGATATACATTGCGGCGGTAAAGACCTTGCCTTCCCCCACCATGAAAACGAAATAGCACAATCCGAAGCGGCGTGCGGATGCACGTTTGCAAACGTTTGGATGCACAACGGATTTATTTCGGTAGATAACGAAAAAATGTCTAAATCCTTGGGCAACTTTTTCACCGTGCGCGACGTTGCGGAAAAATACGGTTACGACGTTATAAGGTACTTCCTGCTTTCTGCGCATTACAGAAAGCCGGTTAACTATTCTGCCGAGGTGCTTTCTTCTTCAGCATCTGCATTGGAAAGAATACACAACTGCGAGGATAACCTTAAATTTTACATAAACAACGCCCCCGAAGGCGAGCTTGATAACGGCGTTTGTGCATCTGCAGACGAAAGGCGCGAGCAGTTTATTAAAGCTATGGATGACGATTTGAATACCGCCGACGGTATTTCCGCAATATTCGAGCTGGTTAAAGATGCCAATACCCTTATAAACGGTCAATCGGGTGTTTCAAAACAAACGGCACAGTACGTTTACGGTGTGTTAAACGAATTAACGGTGCTTTTGGGTATCAACAAGAAAGAATCCAAAGACGACGATTCTGAAATACTTGAAAAAATTGCTCAAAGGGCAGAGGCGAAGAAGGCGAAGAATTACGCCCTTGCAGACAGCATAAGAAAAGAGCTTGCAGATAAAGGCATCATTCTTGAAGATACGCCCAACGGCACTAAATACAAAAGGGTATAAAATGGGCAATAGTAATAAATTTCCATTCAAGCTGCCACTCGTGCTTGACGGTGCAACAGGAACAGAGCTGATAAAAAAAGGTATGCCCGCAGGGGTAAGCGTTCAAGCTTGGGTGCTTGATAACCCCGATGCGTTGGCAGAAATACAAAACGGGTATTATGACGCAGGCGCTGATGCGGTATATGCTTGTACCTTCGGCGCAACACCCCGTAATCTTCAGCAAAACGGTGCAGAATATTCTGCACGCGAAATATGCCAAAGGGTTGCAAAAATATCGCGCGATATAGCAAAAGACAGGCTGGTTGGCGGTTCTTTAGCGCCGTGCGGTGCAATGTTTTACCCAATGGGCGACGATACGTTTGAATTTGCCGTAGAAGAGTATAAGCAGG
Source organism: Eubacteriales bacterium (assembly GCA_045540335.1). Classification (GTDB taxonomy): domain Bacteria; phylum Bacillota; class Clostridia; order Oscillospirales; family CAG-272; genus RGIG7213. The sequence continues at coordinate 40,047 of JAZQHC010000036.1, read as the reverse complement.
CAGTTTTGGGTATGGAAGAATATGTAGATTTCTTCACGGCGGAAACTGCTATTTCCGCACTTGAAGCAAAGGCGTGTGCAGTTGCGGTAAAGGAAGTGTCAAAAAAGCCCGTCTTCGTTACTTTAACGGTAGATAAAAACGGAAAAACCCTTTGCGGGGATGAGGTTATACCCTCGTTAATGATGCTTGCAAGCGTTGGTGTTACCGCTTTCGGGCTTAACTGCTCGTTTGGCCCCGATTTGATAGTAGATATATTAAAAAAAGCCGCGCCCGTTGCGCGCAGGCTTGGCGTAACGCTTATTGCAAAGCCAAACGCAGGGCTTCCCAAGGGCGATGGATTCGACCTTACGGTAGAACAGTTTGCCTCGTATATTCCTTCTGCTTTGCAAAACGGTATCGGAATATTGGGTGGGTGTTGCGGCACGAATAAGGAATATATAAAAAAAATAAAGCAATGCACGCAAAGCGTGCCGATAGGCGAGGTTGCCCCTGCTGACTTTAATTTTGAAAATATCGTGTGCAACACGCGCCGATATGCCGAAATAGACAGGGATAATATGCCCCCTGCGCTTGAAATATCGGATTATCTTTACGAGGATGCCGAAATTCAAGCAGAAGACTACGGCTATTGCCTTGTTAACATAAACAAAGGCGAAAGCGCCCTTTTGTGCGAGCAGCTTGCATACATCTCCTGCCCGATAGTGCTTTGCGGCAACGTTGAAGAGGCAGAAGGGTTTGCCCGTTCTTACGGCGGCAAAACAATAATAATCGGAAGTAATTAAATGAATACAGAAGAAATTCAAGGCGTTATCGCCGTTGATAAACCCGCGGGGATAACGTCCCACGATGTGGTTTTCAAAATGAGAAAACTGTATGGTACGAAAAAAATAGGTCACACCGGTACGCTTGATCCAATGGCTACCGGTGTACTTGTCGTGCTTGTGGGCAGGGCGGCAAAGGCAGGCGAATACCTTACCGCCGATGAAAAAACGTATCTGGCAACTATGCGCCTTGGCATAACCACCGATACGGAGGATACAGACGGTAAAATTCTTACCGTGTGCGAAAATATTCCAAAGGAAAGCGACGTATTGCGCGCTGTTTCTTCCTTTCAGGGTGATATAATGCAAATACCGCCCATGTATTCGGCGTTGAAGGTCGGCGGTGAAAAGCTTGTAGATCTTGCGCGAAAGGGTATAGAAATACCGCGCGAAAGCAGGCAGATAACCGTAAAAAGCATTTCTGCACAGTACATTTCAGATAACGACTATGCGTTAAATGTTACGTGCAGTAAGGGCACGTACATACGCACTTTGTGCGCCGATATAGGAAAATCGCTTGGCTGCGGCGGTGCTATGGCATCGTTAAGAAGGTTGAAAAGCGGCAGCTTTTCAATAGAAAACGCACATACGATAGAAAAGCTTGAAGGGCTTTCCTATGAAGAACGCGTGCGCCTTCTTATGCCGACTGAAGAGGTTTTTGCACAATTTCCCTCATACAAGCCCGAGGGCTTTTTCTTAAAACTGTGCCGCGACGGGCAACAGCTGTACCAAAAAAAGATTAAAACCGACTTTCCTTGCGGCAGTTACGTTCGCCTTTATGACGACGGCGGCTTTTTCGCCCTTGCAAGGGTAGATACCTTTGAAGGTGAAACTGCCTTAAAGCCCGTAAAGGTTTTCAGATTGAAATAGGTGAAAATGAAATTATTAAAACAATTTTTAAAATCCGAAGGGGAATATAAGGGCCTTTTGGATTACAGGGCGCAAATGGCATCACAACGGCCAAAGCCGATACTTGTCGGCGGACTTTGTGCGGGCGCACAAACGGTATTTTTATCTTGCCTTGCAGATGATTTGCCAAAACAGCCCAAGCTTATAATACAACAAGACGAAAAGGACTGCCTGCGGACGTATAATCGGCTTACCTCCGCAGGCCTTTGTTGCGCCGTTTACCCGGTGCGCGACTTTATGCTTCATAATATAACCGCCTCGCACGAGTACGAGCAAAACCGTCTGTGCGCCCTTGCCGGCGTTGTAAAAGGCACGCTTGATTACGTTATTGCCACACCCGATGCGGCAAGCCAATATACCATGCCTAAGGGGATTTTTGAAAAATCGGCGTTTACGTTTAAGGTAGGCGACGAATGCTCGCTTACCGAGCTTGCCGAAAGCCTTGTAAGCTGCGGATACGTAAGGGTAGATGCCGTTGATAATATAGCGCAGTTTTCAATAAGGGGCGGCATTTGCGATATATTCGTTCCGGGTGAAGATTATCCGCACAGAATGGAGCTTTTCGGTGACGAAATAGATTCTATCGGTATATTTGATATAATCACCCAAAGAAGAATAGAAAACAGAAGTGAATTTTCCGTATTTCCCGCAAGGGAAATAGTAACAAACGACGAAAGTATATATGCTATTGTAAACGCCATATCCGCACAACTGAAAAAAACGAAAAGCGAAAGTGCAAAAAAGGTTTTAAATGCCGAGCTTGACTGTATAGAAAGCGGTGCAGAGCTGCCGTTTATAGATAAATATATAAATATAGTATATCCAAACCCCGAAACGCTGTTTGATTACTTCGGCTTAAAAAACGAAAAAGGCCTTGTGGTTATAGATAATCCGTCGGGCGTTTACGCACGGCTTGATTCGGCAGAAAAAATGGCGTTGCAAATTGCCACAGACGTTGTAGAAAGCGAGGAAATCGCTTCTAAATACGCCAAATACAGTATATCTAAAGCCGATTGTAAATATATTTTCGAATCTACCGCTTCTCTTACGCTTGACTTTTTCGGTACGCATAAGGGCAAATATTACGAAAAATATACGTTTAAAACGAAAAATCAGCTTTCGTACGCTTCCTCGCCCGAGCTTCTTAAAGAAGACGTGGCGCATTATATTCGCTTCGGCTACGCGGTAATACTTCTGTGTGAAAACGAAACGGTAGGCAAAAACTATTCTTCCATGCTTGCCGAAGAGGGCATAGACGCACCCGTGTGCGAATTTGGCAGTATTGATGCTTCGATATCCCAGCTTTACGGCAAAGCCGTTATCATGTACGGGCAAAACCACACGGGATTTATTATAGAAACGTGCCGCGTTGCGTGTATTTCGCTTTATATAGCGCAAAGCGCATATTCTAAAATAAGCCGTATTAAAGGCTCAAGAAAAGGAAAGAAAATATCCGCGCAGGAAAAAATAATGTCTTATGCAGACCTTACCGTAGGCGACTACGTCGTTCATGACGTTCACGGTATAGGCTTGTACGAGGGAATGAAGAATCTTACGAATTTTGAAGGTGTTTCGCGCGATTTTCTTCAGGTTAAATATGCAGACGGGGCAATGCTTTACGTTCCGTGCGACAGGCTTGACGTATTAAGCAAATATATCGGGCAACGCCAGTCAGACGGCAGTGTTAAGCTTAATAAAATGGGCGGTACCGAATGGGGCCGCGCAAAGAAAAAGGTTTCTGCCGCGGTGCGCGAAATGGCAAAGGAGCTTATTGCCCTTTACGCAAAGCGCATGAAAAAAGAGGGTTACGCTTTTTCTAAAGATGACGACCTTCAGCGCCAGTTTGAAGCTTCGTTTGAATATGAAGAAACAGACGGCCAGCTTGCTGCCGCGTCTGACATCAAGCGCGATATGCAAAGCCCGCACCCAATGGATAGATTGCTTTGCGGCGACGTTGGATTCGGAAAAACAGAGGTTGCCCTTCGCGCCGCGTTTAAAGCCGCCGCAGAGGGGAAGCAGGTTGCTGTTTTAGTGCCTACAACGATTTTGGCAATGCAGCATTACCAAACCATTTGCGCCCGAATGAGGGGGTTTGCCCTTAACGTAGATGTACTGTCGCGTTTCCGAACGGCAAAGGAAACGTCTGAAATATTGCGTAAGCTGAAGCGCGGCGATATAGATATAATTATAGGTACGCACCGCCTTATCTCGCAAGATGTTGAATTCCGCGACCTGGGGCTTATAATAATCGACGAAGAACAGCGTTTCGGCGTTGCACACAAAGAAAAGCTTAAAATGATATCCGAAAACGCCGACGTTCTTACCCTAACGGCAACGCCTATACCGCGTACGCTTAATATGGCGCTTGGCGGAATCCGCGATATGAGCGTGCTTGACGAGCCCCCCATCGACCGTATGCCGCCGCAAACGTACGTTACCGAATACGACGAGGAGATAATAACCGAGGCTATCCGAAAAGAGTTACGCCGCGGCGGGCAGGTTTTCTACCTTCATAATAATGTAGAGGATATTCAGCGTACCGCGTATAAGGTTTCACAAATGGCACCTGATGCCAATATTGCCATTGCACACGGTAAAATGGATAAAGAAGAGCTTTCCGACGTGTGGAAAAGCGTTATCGAAGGCGAAACGGATATTCTCGTTTGCACGACGATTATAGAAACGGGCGTGGATGTGCCCAATGCGAATACCCTGATAATTGAAAATGCAGATAGAATGGGTCTTTCACAGCTTCACCAAATAAGGGGGAGAATAGGCCGTTCTTCACGCAGGGCGTACGCGTACCTTACGTATAAGCCCAATGTTGCCCTTTCGGAAATAGCTTCAAAAAGGCTTAACGCAATACGCGAATATACCGAATTCGGTTCAGGCTTTAAAATAGCCCTGCGCGACCTTGAAATAAGGGGCGCGGGCAATATTCTCGGTGCAGAGCAGCACGGCCATATCGAATCGGTAGGGTACGATATGTATATCAAGCTGTTGAACGCCGCCGTTGTTGAAGAATCCGGCGGGGAAGTAAAAAAGCCGAAAACGGAATGTACCGTGGATCTGAAATTTTCTGCGTTTATACCCGATTCGTATATAAAAAGCTCGCAAACGAGAATCGAGATATATAAAAAAATATCTCATATTCAAACCGAAGCCGACCTTGACGACGTTGCCGACGAGATGCTTGACCGCTTCGGCGATCTTCCGCCCAGCGTTGAAAACCTGCTTGACGTTTCGTATATCCGCGCACTTGGCGAACAGCTTGGCGCACGGAAAATAATACAAAGCGAAGGAAAAATAACGCTTTTGCCCGAAACAGATGCACTTCAAACCTGGGTAAATATAGTTTCTGCCTGCCGCGACAGAATGGTTATAATGCCTGGTGCCAGCCCAAGCGTTGTATATAAAATAAAAAAAGGCGACAGACCGTTGGCGTATCTTAAAAACGCCCTTTCTGCCGAGGCGGCAAAAAAATCTGCAGATACAAGCGTAAAATAATTAAACCTCGGCAAAGCAACCGTTTTGCCGAGCTTGTTACGGATACGATAATAATAGAGGGTTGAAAATGAAAAATTGTATTGATTTATTAAATAAAAAATTCGGCAAGGATTCATTAATGGCGTTGGCAACGGTAGATGAACAAGGCTGCCCCTGGGTGCGAACGATAGACGCCGTTTTTTGTACGGACAGCTTTTATACCGTAACGTACGCCTTATCAAACAAAATGCAGCACATACAAAATAACCCCAACGTTGCCATCAGCGGGGATTGGTTTTCGGCAAGGGCAACGGGTGAAAATATGGGTCATATAAAATCAGAAAAAAACGAAAAAACAGCCGATATGTTAAGGGCGGCTTTTGCCGATTGGTATGATAACGGTCATATAAACGAAGATGACCCCAACACCGTTATACTGCGAATAAAATTAACGCACGGTGTTTTGTTTGATAACGGAATAAGATACGAATTCTGATATACGGTAAAACCGCCGAAAAAATACCTGCAAAAAAATATTTAAACAAAAAGCGAACCTTTTTGCCTTTTCGATTGTATATATAAGCAAAGGAGGTGCGGCAGCGTGATAAATGAATACATACAAACGTACGGAAAACGCTTGTGGGGCTTGTGCGTTACGCTTTGCCGTAATACCGCCGATGCAGACGATCTGTATCAGGAAACTTGGCTGCGTGCGTTTAAAAATATTGATAGGTTTGATAAAACGAAGGATTTTTTACCGTATCTTTCTTCTATCTGCGTTAATATTTATAAAAACGCGTACAACCGAAATAAAAGAAGCCCTGTTTACAACGATTTTAAAACCTCGCAAGAAAAAGACGAGGTGCTTATAAACGTTCAAAGCGACGGCGAAGAGGATTATTCGGATCTGCACCGTGCAATAGATACCCTTCCGCCGAAATTGCGAATTGCGGTTATTTTGTTCTATTTTGAAGATATGGACGTAAAGCAAACCGCGTTGTCGCTTGGTGTGCCGCAGGGCACGGTTAAATCAAGATTAAACAAGGCAAGAAAATTGTTAAAGGAGGCATTGTCTGATGAAACAGATATACAGCTTTGATAAAGGCGCCCCGCCTTATATCGACGAGGATATCATAAAAGCAGAATTGGAAAAAAGGCAGCTGCACATATATTTTTCCATAATTGCTGTGGCGGTCGTTTTAATGCAAAGCGCCGTATTGCTTTTAGGGTATATGGCGTATCCGTTTATGCCTGAATTAACGTTTGCGTGCGTTTTATTTTCGGTTTTTTCGCTTTTCAGTGCCTTGGTCGTTTTTGTATTGTTTAATAAAATAAGGGGTGATATTAAATGTCAGTTATAAGTATTTTTGCGGTAGTATTTTTTCTTGCTGTTTTTATTCTTAATTTTGCAATTTCCGCATTTGTGTATTCAGATGCAAAAAAAAGGCAAATGGCGCCTGCCTTTGCGTGGGCAGTGTTCGTGTTTGCCGTGCCGCTTTATTTGGGGCTGGTGATTTACTTTATAATACGCAAGGATAACGGCCGTATGAAATGTGCAAAATGCAGCGCACAGGTTGAAAAAGGGTTTGTCGTTTGCCCCTCGTGCGGTACGAAATTAAAGTCTGTTTGCCAACAGTGCGGTGCCGTACTTCAGCCGTCGTGGCGCGTGTGCCCGCATTGTGCCGCCCCCGTGGAATATACCTCGTATTCGGTAACGCCGCCTATAAGCGAATCAACAAATAAGCCCGTGTGGATAACGCTTGCGGCAGTGGTACTCGTTCCGTTGGTATTTATAGGCGCGCTGATTGGGTTTAATGCGTTGTACAGCCAAAACCAAGTAGCCGAAGTAACGGTTTCGCAGGATTTGTTAAGCGATGCTAACGACATTTATTGCGATGACGTAGATGAATGGATAAACAGCTGTATTTCTTACGATATGCCCGAAAAAACGGCGTTTGTATATATGTATCAAGATAAAGCTGAAGAAGAAGGCTTTTATTCCGTACAATGTCTTATATTTATTCCTTTCGAAAATAAAGACGGTACGATTGAAATATCCGATACCGACGGCAGTGAATATATAAGCGACAGCGGTTTATTTAACGACGTTGTTTATAATATAGGTATCGAAGCAACGTATATACCTGATTTTATCGTCAGATTCAACGGCGAAGAATACGCAATAGACAAAACCTTTACCTCGCTTCCCGGTTACGAATGGCTTGATAAAAGCTTGGAATAATATAAAGATATCGTTCAGCCGTGTTATTTAAATAAAACGAATAATACAAACAAAACCTTCGGTGTATAAAATCATGTACACGACATCCGCGCGATATCCTTTTGAGGCAAAAATATTAAGGCACACTTAAAAGTGTGCCTTTGTTTTTTATTTTTATCGCTGTGTATTATTCTGCGGGAAGCAATTTAGCATCAATTTTGGCAATAGCCGCAGAAGGATCAAGCACGCTTAACATAACAACGTATTTTCCCTTCGCGTAAACCACCTGGCCCTTGGCGTTTTCAACCTGTTCCATCACGCCTTCCTGGTCGTATCCAAACATCATATCCTTTATTTGTTGGTGGTGCTTTTCGCAGATAGCTGTAACGGCGCTTCTGTCTTGCCCGTCTTTAAGCTTAAAAACATCAACGCAAATGGGGCTTTTGCCGCTTGCTATGTGCATTGCGTAGCTGTCTATCTTATTCATTATTTCGGGATAAATGGGGTTCAAATCATCGTCAAATTCGATTTCGCCGCCGAATAAGGAACAAAAGTTGATAGCGGGTATTGCATTATCTGCAGAATCATATCTTACGCCGTCGGGCAGATTTTCAATGCTGCTAAGAACGGCTTCAAGCAGTTCAACAGCAGAAACGTCTGCCGTTTCTTCGATTATAACGGTTTGGGCGTCTGTTTGTGCATCGGTAGATTGTTCGTTTTCCGATGCGCTTGTTTGTGCGTTTGTATCGGCACTTGAGGTGTTTGCATTCGTTGTGGTTGCACCGTCGCCGCCGCAAGCGTAACAGCATACTGCCATTGCACCGATAATGATAGCGCAAAGTAATTTTTTAAGCATATTAAAATACCTCTTTTCTTGTATTACGCCGTAATTATACATCAAAAAAAACGCGTATTGTTTATGAAACAATTAAAATAATTAAAAAAAATAATATATTCCGCTTGAATACCTTACGGAATATATTATTTGTATTTACTTTTTCACGTTGCTGTTGATAACGTTAAGAACTCTTATAAAGCTTTGAAGATCTTCATCTGAAATATTGTTTACAACGGCACAGTTGGCATCTGCTATCGTTTTTTCGCCTATTTCATTTGCCTGCCTACCTTTGTCTGTAAGGAAAACGTGCGTTTTTCTTAAATCGCTATCGTCTGTGTGGCGTGTAACGTAGCCCAATTTTTCCATTTCGCGCAACGTAATGCTTACAGTAGGTGCTTTGATTCCCGTTTTATTAACAAGGTCAAGTTGTGTACCGCCGTCTTGTTCTGCCAAGGCAGAAAGCAGCTTGCAATAAACGCCCTTAAGCTTAACGGCGTTAAAGCGCGTTTTTACAAATTGCGAATAGTTTTTTTCAACTTGCGATATCGTTGAAATAATGATTTCAGGCGTTGTTTTGGAATCCATTTTGGTTAACCCCTTCCTTGTTTTATAACATTGTGTATTTTATAACAAAAAAACTCATTTGTCAATGAAAATTTGTTCATTTTCACAAAAAAATCAGTTTTTTCACATAACTGTCACTTTAAAGAAAACGTTTTTGATATAACAATTGTGCTTTAAAAAATTTTATTAACAAAAAAAACCTTTTTAAAGGTATAAATGTTGTAAATTGAATTGTTATAATCCATGTAAACTGTTAACATTTTAAGGGGGATATATGTCAGGCTCGTCTGAAGTTACAGAAAGCACCCTGTTTCCTAAAGGGTATATAATGCGGCTTTTGATACCGCTTATAATAGAACAATTTTTAGCAATAACCATAGGCTTGGCAGATACTATTATGGTATCAAGCGGCGGCGAAGCGGCAATATCGGGCGTTTCCTTGGTTGACCAGATAAACGTTTTGCTTATACAGACGTTTGCGGCTTTGTCAACGGGCGGTGCAGTCGTTATTTCACAATATGTCGGCAGAAACGAAAGGGAAAACGGCTGTAAGGCGGCAAAGCAGCTGATACTTATCAGCTTGTACGTTTCCGTTGCCATTATGGCACTTTGCCTTATTTTTTGCCCTGCTATATTAAGTGCAATATTCGGTTCGGTAGAAGAATCGGTTATGCAAAACTGTAAAACGTATTTTTACGTATCGGTGGTTTCGTATCCGTTTTTGGCGTTGTATAATTCAGGCTCGGCAATATATAGGTCCATCGGTAAAAGCGGCGTTACGATGGTTGTATCTGTTATTATGAACGCCGTAAACCTCGCAGGTAACGCAATATTTATTTACGGCTGCGGTATGGGCGTTTTCGGTGCGGCGTTTGCAACGCTTATTTCAAGGGTATTGGGCGGCGTTGTAATGTTTGTGCTGGCGCAAAACAAGCGCAACCCCGTGTATGCAAGCAATATGCTTAGTTTTCGGTTGGATTTTGCCTTTATACGGCGTATTTTGTATATCGGCGTGCCCAACGGTATCGAGGGGGGCATGTTTCAAATAGGTAAATTGATGGTTTCGCGCGTAGTGGCTTTTCTCGGCACTTCCGCTATTGCGGCAAACTCTGTTGCGGGTACTGTGTCAATGGTTTCCAATATTCCCGGCTCGGCTATCGGCTTGGCGCTGGTAACGATAGTAGGGCAGGCAATGGGTGCAAAAATGCCGCGAGTTGCTGAAAAGTACACGAAAAAAATGCTTCTGCTTACGTTTTTGCTGATGAATGCCTTAAACGTAATTATATTTATATTCGCACCGAACATCGTTTCACTGTATTCGAAAATAACGCCGCGCGCAGCAGAGGATGCAGTTGAAATAATACGCTTATTCTGCCTTATTTCTTCTGTAATGTGGCCGTTGGCGTTTACACTTCCAAACTGCTTGCGCGCCGCAGGCGACGTGAAGTTTACATTGGCGGTATCAATGTCGTCTATGTGGGTTTGCCGCGTTGCACTGTGCTATTTGTTATGCTATTACTTCGGCTTTGGTATTGAAGGCGTATGGTACGCTATGTATGCAGACTGGGTAGCCCGTATTCTGTTCTTTACGGTGCGATTTGTAAGAGGAAAATGGAAAAGCTTTAAAGTAATATAATGAAACAAACGGGTCGTTGCTATGGCAACGGCCCGTTGTTTTTTTATTCATCAGAGGGGGCAGATGTCTGTTTTAATGCGGAAAGATATTCGGCAGGGTCGATGCTTTTACCGTCTTTTCTTATTTCAAAATGAAGATGGCTTGCGTCGGAAAGCTCGACAAGCGTTGTTTGCCCAACGCAGCCCAAGGCATCACCTGCAGATACTTTCGCACCCGCTTTAATACCTTCTGCGGCTTGTGCATCAAGATTTTGATAGTATGATACCAATCCTTCGCCGTGATCTACCGATATTGTAGTGCCCATCATCGGGTCGTTGTAAACGTCTTTTACTACGCCGTCTGTAAAGCTGTAAACGGGAATACCTACCTCTGCAAAAATATCTATCCCCGTGTGCGCCCTGTAATCGTTCATGGTTGCAGAGTAAACGGGCAGATCCACCGAGTAGCTTTTAATAACGTTTCCGTCTGTCGGCAACACATATACGCGCGGGGCGGAAACCGGCTCGTCTTCTTCGGGGGGGGCGTCAACGGGGCGGTCTGTTATTACGGGTGATGTTACGTCTTCAACGGGCGCAGTTACAACGGGCGTACGCGTTGTCGTAGCGGGCTTCGTTTCAATTTTGCCGTAGGTAGTTTCGGCAGTGCTGTCAAGAGGGGCAGGGTTTTTATCCTTCCTTTTGTTTACGGCGGTTATTACCGACAGTACCATAATAACGACTAACATTCCCGCAAGCACGACGTAAAGCGTTCTTGCTTGCTTTTCGTATCTTTTCTTTTCTTCCATATCTTCATATCTCCGTTTTGTGTATTTGCCTTTCGGCTTCTGTGAAATATTGTCACCATTCCAAACAGTTTTATACATTTACAGGCGAATTTTTAAGCCTTTTTTAAAACCTTTGATAAAACTTGTAAAAAAGCCACCCCCTTGCTTGACAATTTGGTAAAATAAGGGATATAATAATAAATACATCAATTAAAAGGAGGATTTTTTAATGAGTGAAGAAGTAAAAAAAGGCGGTATTTCCGTTGATATTGAACATATTTTTCCCATAATCAAAAAATGGCTGTATTCCGAAAAGGAAATATTCCTGCGCGAGATAGTTTCAAACGCGTCAGATGCGGTAACCAAGCTTAAAAGGCTGTCATCACTTGGGCAGATAGAAGGTATTGACGATAAATTTAAAATAACCGTTACGCTTGACAAAGGCGAAGGCACGCTTACCGTTTCGGATAACGGTATAGGCATGACCAAGGAAGAGCTTGAAAGATACCTCTGCCAAATAGCACTTTCGGGTGCGGTTGAATTTATTCAAAAGTACGAAAACAACGGCGAGGATACTTCAAAGGAAGGCATAATAGGCCACTTTGGGCTGGGATTCTATTCTTCGTTTATGGTAAGCGATACCGTAACCGTTCAAACAAAATCCTACACCGGCGCACCTGCTGTAAAGTGGGTTTGTACCTGCGACGGCGAGTACGAAATATCCGAGGGCAGCCGCACCGAAAGGGGAACGGACGTTATAATGAAAATAACGTCTGAAGAAGCAGGGTTTCTTAACGAAGGCAAAATTAAAGAAATACTTAACAAGTATTGCGCTTTTATGCCGGTAGATATCTATTTTGCCGTTGAGGGCGACGAAAAAGAGGATAACGCCCCCATCAACGACACTACCCCCCTGTGGCAAAAATCCCCCTCGGAATGTACCGAGGAGGAGTATAAAAGCTTCTACACAAAGGTATTTTCGGATTATAAAGAACCGCTTTTCCATATCCATATCAATGCAGATTATCCGTTGAATTTCAAAGGCATATTGTATTTTCCCAAGCTTAACCACGAATACGATTCGCTTGAAGGGCAAGTAAAGCTGTACTATAACCAGGTTTTCGTTGCCGATAATATAAAAGAGGTTATACCCGAATATATGCTGATGCTTAAGGGTGTGCTTGATTGCCCCGAGCTTCCCCTTAACGTTTCAAGAAGCTATTTGCAAAACAGCGGATACGTTTCCAAAATATCCGCGCATATAGTGAAAAAAGTTGCCGACAAGCTTAATTCTATGTTCAACAACGAAAGGCAGCAGTACCAATCTCTTTGGGATGATATTAAAACCTTTGTTGAATACGGTTCTATCCGCGATAAGAAATTTAACGATAGGGTCAAAAAATGCGTAATTTACAGATCCGCAACGGAAAACGGCAAATTCTTTACGCTTGACGAATACCTTGAAGCCGCAAAAGAAAAGCATGAAAACACCGTTTATTACGCAACGGATAAAACTGCACAGGCGCAGTATATTTCTATGTTCGCCGCAGAGGGCATACAGATCGTTCTGCTTGACCGTATGCTTGATACGCAATATATACACACCGTAGAGGCAGACAGGCAAGGCGTTAAGTTCGTACGTATAGATGCAGATGCCACCGCTTTAAAGGGCGACGGCGTTGCGGAAGAAAACGAAAAGCTTACACAGCTGTTTAAAACGGTAAGCAATAACGAAAATCTGAAGGTCGTTTACGAATGCCTTAAAGATGAAAAAACTCCCGCCCTTGTGAATATTAACGAGCAAACGCGCCGCTTTGAGGATATGATGAAAATGTATAAGATGGAGGGAATGCCCGATATGCCGTCAGACGTTACGCTTATCGTTAACGTTAACAGCGCGCTTATCAAAAGGCTTGCTTCATTTGCAGAGGTCGGAAGCGAAAAAGCGCAAACGCTGGCAAAGCAGATATATACCCTTTCGCTTATCGCACAAAGGCAGCTTACCGCAGACGAGTTGAAGCAATTTTTGGACGAAAGCTTTACAATGCTGTTGGATATATAAAGTAAGTGCAAAAAAAGATCGGCAGATTTCCTGCCGATCTTTATTTATGCCATCAAATTTAATATGTTTTGAAAAAGCTCGTTTTTTTCGAATTTTGCAGAACGCAGCTTTGCTTTTTCTGCCATTTGGGATATAATTTCGGGGTTTTCGTATAAACGCTGTATTTCGTTTGCAATATTTTCTGCATTTATTTCGGTAATAATACCGTATTTTTCACCGTTTTCGCACAGTATTTCTTCCATACCCGTGCAATTCGTAACAACGCACGGCTTACCCAATATCAACGCCTCTATCGTAGTGGTGGAAAGCCCTTCGTATATAGAGGTGCTTATATATACGTCGCTTTGCGCCACGTATGCGTATGGGTTGTCGCTTGGCCCGACAAATATTACGTTATCAAGCTTCAATTCTGATTTCAGCTTTAAAAGTGCATCCTCGTCTGCACCGCCGCCAACAATATAGCATTGAAAAGCAACGCCGCGGTCGTTTAAAAGCTTGCAAACGTTTAAAAGCAACGGATAGTTTTTGGAATCGTGAAGCCTGCCAACGGCACATATAGTAAATTTTTCTTTTTTAAAAGCTTCTTTCTTTGATAAAGAAACTATTTTCTCGTTATCAAAAAGGTTATATGCAACGTGCGTGGTATCTGTTATGTTAAAAACCTTTTCAAACGATTCTTTAGCTTTTTGCGAAACGCAAAATATCTTGTCAAACTTTCTGTATGATGATATTGCTTCTTCTCCCGTTTTGAATCCTGCAAAAGCGTTGCCGCACTTGATGTAATCGCTGTGCACCCAAACGATTTTTTTTGCATCGCTGTGCGAACCGGAAATTATTTTTACCCCCGCACCGCGGTTAAACGCAATTTCGACATCGTATTTTTCTTTCACCACTTTTTTATACTGCTTTTCGGGCGAAAGTGTTAATAAATGCTTTTTCCACCTTTCGTAAAAGCGAAGAAAGCCCTTTACGCGTATGCCGAGGGGGCGCGGCTCTTTTAAAAAAAGCGACCTTTTTACCGACGGCAAAAGCTGATCTGCAAGTGTAAAGTCGTTTATTTCGATTTTTATGGTTACCTCGTGCCCGTTTTCGCAAAGTGCGTTTGCAAAATTAACCAATGCACGCGAAACGCCTGATATATGTAAACCGTGGTTTAAGATCAGTATTTTCATAAAAAATCTCCGCTTTTTCTTTTCTTTAATTTTAATATAGAGAAATGTGAAAGTCAAGTGCTTTTGTGAAGTTTTACAAAAAAACTATTGCTTATTTGTGTATTGTGTGATATCATTAAAGTAATACATATCAGTTCGGAGGAAGTATGGTAAAAGTCAGCATAATAATTCCCGTTCATAATACCTCACAGTATTTGGACAGGTGCTTTCAAAGTTGCCTTTCCCAGACTCTTGAAGAAATCGAGATCATCGCGGTGGACGATTGCTCGACTGACGACAGCGCACAGGTGATAAAACGGTATCAAGCGCAATATCCCGAAAAATTCAAGGGGGTATTTCTTCCCGAAAATATCCGTCAGGGCGGTGCTCGCAACGTAGGTATCAAGCAGGCGAAGGGCGAATATCTCGCTTTCGTTGACAGCGATGATTTTATAAAAGAAGATATGTGCCGCGCCTTGTACGAATATGCAGACGGGGCAGATCTGTGCGGCGGCGATTTTTGCACGTTTGATGAAAATTTAAATATTACGGATAAATGCGTTTTGCCGTATAAGGATGAGGATGTAGGCGTTTTAACAGAGGAAAAGCGCGAATATTATCTTTCCCGCAACGGCATGTTTTGGACGAGGATATATAAAAGGGAATTTATTCTGCAAAACGAACTGTTTTTTCCCGAAAAATTGTTTTTTGAAGACGCGTGGTTCAATTATATGACGTCGCTGTACGCCCAAACGGTAAGAAAAACAAACGGATTCTTTTATTGCTATTACCAAAGTCCGAATTCCACAACGAGAAATAAAAACGATAAACGCAAATATGAAAGAATAGCCATAACGCGAATGATATTTGACGATTGCGTTAACCGCGGCGTTTATCAACTGCATAAAAACAGTGTTGACGGAAAATTTTTAGGTATGTGCGCAACAAGCATACTGTTTACCTGTTTTGCAGATTTTGATAAAGAGAATATGAAATATCTTTACGAAATACAAAACGATGTTAAAAAAAGAATTCCCAAATACAGAAAAACGAAAGCCTATAAAGCGTTACCTACCGATCAAAAAATGTTTTTGGATCTTACGGTAAGGTCACCGAAGGTATCCGAATATCTTCACAACAACATTCAGAATATATTCGTGCGCATCGTACGCAAGGTGCTGCGATGTACGGTATATCGCTGAGGAAGGGAAGAAAAAATATGTCCGTAATCGGGAATATCAAAAAAATGCGCCACAGCTTTTATACGTGGCTTTACGGAAAATATCCCTTGGAAAATAAGATCATCGCGTGGAACAGCGTTTTTAAAGGCTTCGGCGACAGCCCGAAATACATAATAGAGTATCTTTGCGAGAATTACCCCGATAAATACGATATTGTCTGGGTGTATGATAGGGCAAAAGCCCCCCCGAAGGGCTTGCCCGAGGGCGTTCGCTGCGTGCCGTATTTTTCCGTTGAATATTTAAAGGAAATATCTACCTCAAAGGTTATAATATCCAATATCAGAACGGGCCCGGCACACCATTTCAAAAAAAGAAAAGGGCAGTATTACATACAAACCTGGCATAGCTCTGTAAGGCTTAAAAAAATCGAGGGCGATGCGGCAGAATTTCTTGGGCAAGAGTACGTAAAGCTTGCCGAGGAGGATTCTGCAAAGTGCGACCTTATCGTTTCGGGGTGCGATTTCAGTACGGAAATATTTGCAAATTCCTTTTGGTATAACGGTGAAATACTTAAAAGCGGAACGCCGCGAAGCGACATTTTGTTTAAAGATAACAGTGAAATAAAGCAAAATGTTTCAAACGCACTTGGTATCAAAAATGCAAATATCGTGTTATATGCACCAACCTTCAGGGATAAGGATTGTGATCCGCTTCACAATATAGATGCCGCGGCTTTGCTTGATTCTTTAAAAAGAAAATTTAATTCGGATTGGGTTTTTGTTTACAGGCTTCATCCAAACGTTGCAAAATCGGTTTCTCCGCCGTGCGAAAACGCATTAAGCGGTACGGAATACCCGGATATGCAGCAGCTTTTATGCGCGGCGGATATACTTATAACGGATTATTCGTCGTGTATGTTCGATATGTGTGTAAGAAAAAAGCCTTGCCTGCTTTATGCCCCCGATTTGAAGGAATATACAAGCGACGAAAGAGGGCTGTATTTTAATATTGAAGACCTTCCTTTTCCGTGTGCTTTGAATAACAGTGAATTGATAAGATCCGTCGAAGAGCTTGACATGGTTGATTACAAGAAAAAAACAGAAGATTTTCTGGCGCGTGTCGGCAGCTATGAGGATGGGCAAGCTTGTATGCGCGTTGCTGAAAGAATAGAAAAGGCGGTATTCAAATGATAATAGGATATACTACCGGGGTTTTCGACCTGTTTCATATAGGTCATCTTAACATATTAAGAAAAGCAAAAGAAATGTGCGATTATCTCATAGTTGGTGTCAGTACGGACGAGCTTGTTATGCAATATAAAAACAAAAAGCCCGTTATCGCCTACGAGGAAAGGGCGGCAATAGTAGAAGCTATAAAATACGTAGATAAGGTAGTTCCGCAAATCAACAGGGATAAATTTGCCGCGTGGGAGGAATATAAGTTCGACCGTATGTTCGTCGGGGACGATTGGAAGGGCTCGGAATTGTTTTCTCAACTGGAAGAGCAGTTTGCACAGCACGGCGTTCAGATAGTGTACTTTCCATATACCAAGGGCACCTCTTCAACTATATTAAAACAAGCGCTTAACGAAATAACGAAAAAACAGTGAGGGATATCATGAAACCGATACAGCTTCAAGGCCAGATCAAAAACGAAACTATAAAGCTTTGCGAGGGCGTTTACAGAACCTTCGTTCAAACCCCCGCAGATTCGCCCTACGGCCCTAATAAAATAAACATTATACGATTCGACCCGAAGGACGACCGCTTAAGAATCGACGTTATGCCCTGCAAGACGTATGCCAACGAGTTGGACGTTGTTACGTCTTTGTGCAAAAAGGTGGCAGAAAAAGGCGAAATGACGCCCGTTGCAGCCATTAACGGCGATTTGTGGATGGTGTCTTACGCACACGCGAGAATTCAAGGCAAGGGTACGTCATACGGCGGCTGCAGCGACGATGTTGTTAAAAAATCAATGACTACACCCAGAGGATTCAATATTTACGACGGGGAAATAATATCAACGGGCCATATAGAAAAAGAAACGCCGTTTGAGGGGGGCTTCTGGTCATTCGGTTGGACTGAAGGCGGTGTATCCCTTATGGGCGACCCTACGGCGGAAATATGCGTTAAAAACGAAACGAAGGGCTTTTCTGCCGTGCCCGACGGATTAAACAGACTTCCTGCGGATAACGCGCTTATATTATACACAGACAGGCTTCTTAATTCAAACGATTACAGCCTTGACGATGCGTACGAGGTGCGTATAAAAACGAAGGGTGATTATAAAATTTGCCACGGGGCTGTAATAAAAGGCGTGGTTGACGCTTTGTTTACCCCCGATACACCCGAAAACCCCGAAAAGATAAAAGAGGACCAAATAGTGCTTACCGCAAGGGGAAGTGCAATATCCTTAATAAACGGCTTCGGCGTTGGCGATAACGTGGAAATAACCGTAAACGTAGTAGATAAAGCAGGCATAGACACACAGGGCTGGCAAAAGGTGAAAAACGCTGTCGGCGGTCATATATGCTTTGCAAAACAAGGCGTTTTAACGGGTGAAGACCCAAGCTGCAATTATCCTGCAACGATAGTGGGAATAGATAAAGAGGGAACTGTAATGTTCATCACGATGGACGGCAGGCGCGAGGATTCAATAGGGTCGAACCCGAAAAATCTTCCGTACCTTGCCAAGGATCTTTCGCTGTACGATGCGTTTCTGGTTGACGGCGGCGGTTCTGCAACGCTGGTAACTATGCAAGATGGCGAATATAAGGTTATAAATACCCCGTGCGACCCCGGTGACGAGCCTCGCCCCGTAATAAACGCGGTAGTTCTTTCGCTTAAAAAATAATTCGCCATATAAATAACCCTTAAAATATAAAAAACCGATACGGATATATTTTTTCGTATCGGCTTTTTGTTTGCCGTATGTAAAGTTAAGCACGTTTTAATATAAAATTCGGTACAAAAACAGGCGTTGTGTTTTATAACACAACGCCTTAAACAGGTACAAATCGTTTAATATTTCTTCAATTCTTCAATTAACGCCATGCATTTGTCTGCATATTCGTTAATTTCGTTGAAAACGCTGTCGCCCTTGGCAAACGCCTGCTTGAAATGTGCAATACTGCTGTTAAGATCGTTTAAATGATCTTCATACGCACCGCAAATATACGTATCGTCTTCAACGAAGGCTTCAACTGCGGAATAATCTTTAAGTGATCCGCGCTCGCGCAATTGTTCTAACGCAATGCACGCCCCCCTGGGGTTTCTTACGCTGAACGGTGCGGTAAGCTTGTTGTACAGGTAAATAAGCGTATCTTTAGTTTCAATTTCGGTATTCGTTACCTTTTCAAGCGCTTCGTGCACCTTTTTCAATCTTGAATTTTGCTTTGAAGCCGTAAGATTTTGCTTGTTTAATGAAGCGTAATAAGCATCAAGTGCGCTTTTATACAGCTTTTTTGCCTTGGTCTTCTTCCGAAATACGTAGTATTTATAAGCACCGTATCCAAGTGAAAAGCCTAAAACGGTAGAAAAGAACAAAAGCGAAAGAACGAAAGATGATTGGCTTATCTGCAGCTTTTGAAAATCAAATTTAACGAATATCAACAAAAATGAGGCAATTGCCAAGCCGATACCGCCGCCTGTAAGCGGAAATATTTTTTTGAATTTTTTATTTGTTCGTTTATAGTAATCATATAGGTGGGGTTCTTTGCCGTTTGATTCTGCACTGCGTTGCCCGTTAAGCTCGTTTTTTAACATTCCGATCAATTCTTCATTTACGGATTTTGCAGATTCAAGTGCAATTATACCCTCGAAAAAATTCGAAAAGTGCGATGACTCCATTTACTAATACTCCTATTACACAAAATACCAGTATATTTATATCATAATTTTTGCAAAATGTCAATAACAGTTTTCAGATAAATAACCTCGGATTAAAACGATAAATGAAGAATTTCAATATCGTATTATAACATTTCTGCGGCGTATTCGTCGTATGTCGTCACCTTGTCGTAGAATTTGCCGGGTGTAAGGTCGATTATACGGTTGGCAACAGTCTGTACGAATTGGTGGTCGTGTGAAGAGAAAAGTATCGTCTGCGGAAAACGTATCAATCCGTCGTTAAGCGCCGCGATAGATTCAAGGTCAAGGTGGTTGGTAGGCTCGTCAAATATAAGCACGTTTGCGCCCGAAAGCATCATTTTACACAGCATGCATCTTACACGCTCGCCTCCGGAAAGCACGCCTACGCTTTTCATAGCCTCGTCGCCCGAAAACAGCATTCTTCCCAGCCAGCTGCGAACATCAGCCTCGTAAGTAAGCGTGCTGTAACTGCGTATCCAGTCGATAATGCTTTCGGTGTGGTCGTCAAAATATTCAGAGTTGTCAGACGGCATATATGCCTGCGTTGTCGTAACACCCCATTTGTACGTACCCTTTTCGGGCTGCAATTCGCCTGAAATTATCTTGAAAAGCGTCGTAATAGATACAGGGTCGCCAACGAAAGCAACCTTTTCGCACGGGCGAAGCGTGAAGCTTACGTTGTCAAGAACTGTTTTTCCCCCAACTTGTGCGGTTATGCCTTCAACCGTCAGCATATCCTTGCCCGCTTCTCTGTCGGGCTTGAAGGCAACATACGGAAACCTTCTGGAGGATACGGGCATTTCTGCAAAATCAAGGCTGTCAAGCAGCTTTTTTCTGCTTGTAGCTTGCTTGGATTTGGAAGCGTTTGCAGAAAATCGTGCAATAAACTCTTTAAGCTCTGCAGCTTTTTGTTCTGCCTTTTTATTTTGTTCCTTCATTTGGCGTTGGCGTATCTGCGTATATTCATACCAGAAGTCGTATCCGCCGACGGTCATGGTAATTTTGCCAAAGTCAACGTCAACCGTGTGCGTACAAACGTTGTTTAAAAAATGTCTGTCGTGCGATACAACTATAACTACGCTGTGCAGATTTATTAAAAATTCTTCAAGCCAGGATATCGTTTTTAAATCAAGGTGGTTGGTAGGCTCGTCCATCAAAAGAATATCGGGGTTGCCGAAAAGTGCCTGCGCAAGCAGTATTTTAACCTTTTGATCACCGCTGAGATCCTTCATCTGCGCGTAATGTAATTCATTGGGAATGCCAAGACCGTTTAAAAGTATCTCTGCATCGCTTTCGGCAGAATAACCGTCTAATTCCGCATAGCGCGTTTCAAGCTCGCAAAGGCGCATACCGTCTTCATCTGTCATTTCTTCCTTTGCGTAAAGTGCTTCCTTTTCGTCGGCTATTTCGCAAAGCTCTTTATTACCCAGAAGAACCGTGCGTATAACAGAAAATTCGTCGTATTTAAAATGGTCCTGCTGTAATATTGAAAGTCTTTCACCGGGCGTTACGGAAACAGTACCGCTTGAAGGCTCTACCTCGCCGGAAAGAATTTTTAAAAAGGTGGATTTACCTGCGCCGTTAGCGCCGATTATACCATAGCAATTTCCTTTTGTAAAAACAAGGTCTGCCCCTGAAAAAAGCACCCTGCCGCCGTATTGAAGCGAAACGTTATTAGTTGAGATCATTTTAATATCACCCTTTAAATTGTAGTCATATATATTTATATTATCATACTTTTTACCGATTGTCAATCAAAATGCGGAATAAAACAAAGAAGTGCTTGAATTTACTGCGGACAAAGAAGATGAAAATATTTAATTCTTGTATTTATTAAAAATAAAACATGGGGGAATTTATGTTATATCAATTATTGAAATGCTTTTTAAAACGGTGTTGCTTTGTATAGGAAAAAGGTAACCCAAAATTTTAAAATATCAGGTTACCTTTTTCAACTGTTATTTGTTATTTTTCTTGAAAAGCACGGAATGTATTTTGTCAACAATGGAATATAACGTAGCGGAAAAAAGAAATATTTTAAAACGAATGTTATTATTTTCCACATTATATCTCTTTTTGTATTTATTTAAATTTCGAATACATCGTTTTATAAATCTTGAGTGTTTCCGAGCTATAGAAGAGGTTAAAAGCAGTTCAAAAAGTATTGAAGTTGGAAAAGATAAATAGTCAATTTCTTTTTTGGATATTTCTGAAATCTCAAGCTTCTCAAGCTCGTTATAAAACTTTTGCCAATTCTCCAATCTATCAAAATTTTTTTCAAGCGATATGGTTGAAGATGATGATACAGAACACTCTCTTAGCACCCAATAGTAACCAACGTGTGGAATACTGGCGAAAGATCTGGCTTTGTGGCAGAACAACATGGAAAAAATACCGTCTGCATCAATTCCGAATCTGCCGAAATATCTTAGATCCTCCAACAACTCGCGTTTAAAGCATTTTGAAGTATCCCGCGCAAAGAAAATTTTGGAATGATCGGGATGTTTTTCGGAATATTCTTTTATACTTGAATTTTGATCAAAGGCTATAGTATCAAAACGTGTTAACGAATCAATCTGTGAAGTTTGACCGTATTGAATGGAAGTTTTAAATGCTATACAGTCTGGTAATTTCGGTAAAGTTGAAATGTTTTTATGAATTTCATAAAACAATTCAACGGATAAACTGTCATCAGAGCCCATTAAGAGAAAATAGTCACTGCTTATACGATCCAAACCGTAATTTACGGCAGAAGCGTATCCGCCGTTTTCCTTTGAAAATACTTTTATTCGAGGGTCTTTTTCGGCATACTTATTAAGCATATCCAATGTTTTATCTTTAGATCCATCATTTACTGCTATCAGCTCCCAATGCGGATAAGATTGATTTATAACACTGTTAACTGCGGCATCCAGATATTCTTCTGAATTATAACATGGCATAATTATGCTGAACGTTATGTTGTTTATATTCATTGAATAAATTTCCTTTCGTAATCAAAATATGGATCTACACTAACAATAAATCGTTTATATTTTACATTAAAAACATTGCCTTGTCAATAGTAGGCACAAATTTAAAAGATATGAGAAAGTGAAGAAAAATAATTAAATTTTATAAATATGTTTTTAAAGCCTAAAACATGCGAAACGCAGTGAAAAACGAAAAAAATAAAAAAATCTGAAAAAAATTCAAAAAAGGTATTGACAAATTCGAATTTTTAGTGCATAATTAAATCACACCGAAAAGGTATGGTTTAAAGATGGCTATGAGAATAACTCAAGAAGCAGATTATGCCCTGCGCATAACAAGTCTTCTTTCACAACAAACAGCGCCGACCGGCGCAAGCGAGCTTGCGGAAAAAGTAAAAGTTCCGCCACGGTTCGCAATGAAGCTTTTGCACAAATTGATGCTTAAGGGCGTGGTACGGTCAACACGCGGTGCAAACGGCGGATATACGTTGGCGCTCAGTGCCGATGATATTACGGTAAAACGCGTGATAGAAGCAATAGACGGCAAGGTGGAAATTTCAAAATGCCTTTCCGATTGTCACGAGTGCTTAAACAACCCAAATAAAAATGCCTGCCGATTTCACTGCGTTTTCGCGTATTTAAACGGTCAGCTGGCAGAAAGGCTGGAAAGATTGACAATAGCGCAAATGACAAATGCGGAGTTATCAATAGAACAGCTTATTGAAACGGTAAAATAATTAAAATTGTAAATTGAAATTTTGGAGGAAATTATTATGAAACAGTACAGATGCAAAGTATGCGGAGAAATCATTATGTCCGATTCCATTCCCGAACAATGCCCCCGCTGCAAGGTAAAGGGCGACGACCGCTTTGAAGAAGTAAGAGAAGATAAGCTTACGTGGGCAGCAGAACACGTAGTAGGTATTGCAAAAGACGTTCCCGAAGAAATAAAAGACGGCTTGCGCGCTAACTTTATGGGCGAATGCTCTGAGGTTGGTATGTATCTTGCAATGGCAAGAGTTGCAGCAAGAGAAGGATATCCCGAAATCGCATTGTATTGGGAAAAAGCAGCTTATGAAGAAGCAGAACACGCTGCAAAATTTGCAGAGCTTCTCGGCGAAGAATTGACGGATTCTACAAAGAAAAATCTTGAAATGCGCGTTGCTGCCGAAAACGGTGCAACACTTGGTAAGTTTGAGCTTGCTAAAAAAGCAAAAGAGCTTAATCTTGACGCTATTCACGATACAGTGCATGAAATGGCACGCGACGAAGCAAGACACGGCAAGGCGTTTGAAGGTCTTCTTAAGAGATATTTCAACAAATAATCAAAACCGAATAAAACCGGCGGAGGGATAATAACCCTCCGCTTTTTTATAACGATGAAAAACCGAAGAATACAGATATGCTAACTTGCATAATGGGTGATATATCTTCGGCGTGATACGGCAGTCGATGGGTAATAAGCAGTGCGCTGAAAACAACTTAAAAAATTTGCACAAGTTGTAAAAATTCCTTTTGCACTTGAAAAATATTCCACATTGTGGTATTGTAATACTTATTCTTTAATATCTTATTTTTGGAGATGCCTGTTTTATGGAAGTAATTACAAGCAAAAACAACCCCAAAGTGGTGCGCGATGCCAAATTGCTGCAAAGAAAATACCGTGAAGAATACGGTGAATACACCGTTTGCGGCAAAAAATTGGTAGGCGAAGCGGCAAATTGCGAGTTGAATGCTAAAAGAATTTTTGTAACGAATGCATTTTTGGATAAAAACCAAGAATTTTTTACTTTCGTTGTAAATAAAATTGGTAAATACGCCGAAATTATTACTGTAAATGATGAAATTTTGAAAAAAATAAGCGGCGAAGACGCCCCCGAAGGAATAATTTGCGTTTTCGCATGTATTGACAAATCCGAAAAAACAGATAAAATATATAATAATACATTATGTGACGGAATAAAGGGCGGCATTGTTATACTTGACAGCGTGCGCGACCCAGGCAATATAGGCACGGTAATACGTTCTGCATATGCTTTCGGCGTGGGCCTTGTCATTCTTTCGCCCGACTGCGCAGATATTTATTCGCCAAAGGTGCAAAGGGGTGGCATGGGCGCAGTGTTTTCGCAAAGTATAAAGGTTATGCCCGTAAAGCGCGCGATTGAAGAATTGAAGCAGCACGGCTTTTGTGTTTACGCTGCGGCACTTCATCGCAACAGTACCGAATTGCAAAGCATTGATATCAACGAAAGAACGGCTTTCGTTATCGGAAACGAGGGCAACGGGCTTTCGCAGGATATTATAGATACGTGCAGCGGAAGCGTTATTATTCCGATACAACCGCATTCCGAATCGCTGAATGCCGCAGTTGCCGCTTCGGTGATAATGTGGGAAATAAGCAAAAAGTTTAAATAAGGCGGTTTTTGATGAGGGATATTCTTAACGGGGTGTGGCTTACATCAAAATACAAAGCGGGCAGTACCATTCCGAAAAGGCTTTACGAGGCATTCGGCAGTCTTCAAGAAATATACGACGCCCAAAGGGACGATTATCTGCGTCTGGGCTTTAAAATAAACGAGGTTTCGCCCGTGCTTGGCAAATCGCGTATATACGCGGCGAGCGTTTGCGAATATTGCGCGGAAAAAGGCATAGATATTATTACGTACGGCGACGGGGTATATCCGCCGTATCTGTACGACCTGCCCGACAGCCCGGCAGTTTTGTTTTGTAAAGGCACTTTGCCCGATTTTTCCGAAAACTTGTACGTTGCCATGGTTGGAACAAGGAAAATGAGCAGAAGCGGTGCACTTTCCGCACACCGCCTTTCGTTCGAAGCGGCATCTGCAGGTGCAGTAATAATAAGCGGGTTTGCCAAGGGGATAGATTCCGTATGCCACAGAGGTGCGATAGACGCAGGCGGTAAGACCGTTGCCGTGCTTGGCTGTGGTGTTGACGTTATATATCCGCCGGAAAACGCGGCACTTTACAGGGATATCGTTAAAAACGGTGCTTTGATATCGGAATATCTGCCCGGCACAGAACCGAAGGCTGAAAATTTTCCGCCGCGAAACCGTTTGATAAGCGGTATGGCGCGTACCGTCGTAGTGGTTGAAGCACCGTATGGCAGCGGTGCTGAAATAACTGCCAACTATGCTGTACAGCAGGGCAGAAAACTGCGTACCGTTCCTTCCTCTGTTGCAAACGCATCATCGGGATGGAGTAATTCGCTTTTGAAAAAGGGAATAAGCCCGGTAACAGACGGATATGATATTCTGGAAGAATTTGAACCGATGTTTCCAAATACTATCGAAGTTTCAAATATCGTACCGGATGAATATTTCGTACCTTCGTCAATAGCACAGTACGACGATGGAATGTCGATGAAAACACAGAAAAGTGATAAAAGCGTATTTTCCGTTGACCGCAGTGAACAGCTGCAAGGCGAAAAGCGCGATATTTACGAAAAATTGTTAAAAGGGCCGATGTCGGCTGATGAATTCGTAACGGATAAACGTACCCTCGGCGACGTTCTGCTTGTTCTTGCAGAGCTTGAAATAGACGGGTACGTATCGGTAAGCCCCGGCGGGCTTTACCAAACAGCAGAATAATTTTAAAAGAGGAAAGTAAATGTCTAAACTTGTTATTATAGAATCTCCCGGTAAGGCGGGAACGATAAAGGGATATTTAGGCCAAGGGTATAAGGTGGTTGCATCGGTAGGACACGTTAAAGACCTGCCGAAAAGCACCCTGGGCGTTGACATAGAAAACGGCTTTAAGGCGAAATACGTTAACATAAGGGCAAAAAGCGAGTTGATAAACGCCCTGAAAAAAGAGGTTCAGCAAGCAGATGAAATATTTCTTGCAACCGACCCCGACCGCGAGGGCGAAGCCATCGCGTGGCACCTTGCCACCGCACTTGAATGTGACGAAAAAAAGACAAGCAGGGTTACCTATAACGAATTGACGAAGGACGCAGTGCGCCGTGCAATAGAAAACCCCGGAAAAATAAATATGCAGCTTGTTGATTCACAGCAGGCAAGGCGTATTCTTGACAGAATAGTGGGGTATAAATTAAGCCCGTTTTTGTGGCACACCGTTAAAAGCGGTTTGTCTGCGGGGCGCGTTCAATCCGTTGCAACGAAGATAATAGTAGATAGAGAAAACGAGATAAGGGCGTTTGTACCGAAGGAATATTGGACGTTGGAAACAGACCTTAAAACCGCCCAAGACGATGTGTTTACCGCAAGATTTTTCGGTATTAACGGCAGTAAAACGGAAATAACGAACGCTGAAGAGGCAGACGCTATCGAGCAGGGAAGCAAAAAAGAGGATTTTCGCGTTACGTCCGTTAAGAAAACGCTTAAATACAAAAATCCGCAGCCGCCGTTTATCACATCTACCTTGCAGCAGGAAGCATCAAAAAAATTAAACTTCCGTTCGCAAAGAACGATGAAGGTCGCGCAGGAATTGTACGAGGGTATTAACCTTGGTGCAGAGCTTGGCGGCACGCAGGGTGTTATTACGTATATGAGAACGGACTCGTTGCGTATTTCAGACCAGGCACTTTCCAATCTGCGTGATTTTATCACGAATGAATACGGCAAAAAATATCTGCCCTCAAAGGCAAGGGTGTTTAAGGCAAAATCCGGCGCACAAGACGCACACGAAGCAATACGCCCGTCGTCGCTTGAATTTTCGCCGAAGCTTATAAAGGATAAGCTTACGCCCGACCAGTACAAGCTTTATAAGCTTATCTGGGATAGATTCGTATCAAGCCAGATGGCATCTGCCGAGCTTGATACAGTTACCCTTGATATATCCGCAGGCATCTATAATTACAGGGCAAGCGGTTATACGGTTAAATTTAAGGGGTATATGGCAGTATATGAAGAAACGGAAGACAGCGTTGATGAAGAACGCGGTGTAAAGCTTCCTTCCGTTTCGGAGGGGGATATTCTTCAACTGCTTAAATTGGAGAAAAAACAACACTTTACAGAGCCGCCCGCAAGATTTACGGAAGCCTCGCTTATCAAGCAGCTTGAAGAAATGGGTATAGGCCGCCCCAGCACGTTTACGCCTATTATTACGACGATAGTGGGCAGAAATTATGTAAAACGCGCCGGTAAGTCCCTTGTTCCCACCTCGCTTGGTGAGGTTACTACCCAGCTTATGACAGACTTTTTTGCAAATATCGTTGATTATAAATTTACCGCCAATATGGAAGATTCGCTTGACAGCATTGCCCACGGCAAAACAAGCATGCAAGAGGTTTTGGGTGATTTCTGGAAAGACTTCAGCGTAACGCTGGACGCGGCAGAAAAAACGGTAAACGGCAAAAAGTATCAATACGCAGACGAACAAACGGATATAGTCTGCGATAAATGCGGCGCAAAAATGGTTATAAAAACGGGCAGATTCGGCGAATTTGCCGCTTGCCCCAATTATCCTTCTTGCAAAAACACGCGCCGTATCGACAAAAACGGCAACGTAATACCCGAAAAAGAAAAAGCACCCACTGTTAAAACGGATATGGTGTGCGATAAATGCGGCGGCGCAATGGTTTTAAGAAGCGGTCCGTACGGCGAATTTTACGCGTGCGAAAACTTCCCCAAATGCCGCAATACCTTCCAAAAGGCAGAGCCGACAGGCGCATCGTGCCCCAAGTGCGGCGGCAACGTTGTGAAGAAAAAGAACGGCAGAAGGGATTACTACGCGTGTGCAAACGCACCTAAGTGTGATTTCACTACGTCACATTCGCCGTCAAAGGATAAATGTCCTAAATGCGGCAGCTCCGTATTCGTGAAAAAATCAGGGCAGACTGTATGCCTTAACGAGAAGTGCAAAAATGACAAATAATACGTTCGTAAACGTTATCGGCGCAGGTCTTGCCGGGTGCGAGGCTGCGTATCAGATAGCCAAAAGAGGTATAAAGGTCGAGCTGTACGAAATGAAACCGCAAAAAAAGTCGCCGGCACATAAAAGCGATTTATTTGCAGAGCTTGTTTGTTCCAATTCGTTGCGCTCGCTTCAAATATTTAACGCGGTGGGGCTTCTTAAAGAGGAAATGCGCCGCATGGATTCCCTTATAATGAAAGCCGCCGACTGTACAAGTGTACCGGCAGGTGCTTCGCTGGCGGTTGACAGGGAAAAATTTTCAGCATATATAACAAACGAAATAAAAAATAACGAAAATATCACAGTTCACTATTGTGAAGTAACTGATATACCGAAAGACGGTATAACCGTTATTGCAACGGGCCCGCTTACCTCTGAAGGTATGGGCAAAACAGTGCAGGCTATCTGCGGTGAGGGGCTGCATTTCTTTGATGCCGCCGCCCCCATCGTATCATCTGACAGTATAGATAAAAGCCGCGTGTTTGAGCAGTCGCGCTATGATAAAGGCGAGGCGGCGTATCTTAATTGCCCGATGACGAAGGAAGAATATACCGCATTTTATAACGCCCTTATTACTGCACAGGGCGCAAAGCTGCACGAGTTTGAAGAAGACCCTGCCGTTTTCGAAGGGTGTATGCCCGTTGAGGTTATGGCGAAAAGAGGCTTTGAAACGCTTTTGTTCGGCCCTATGAAGCCCGTCGGCCTGATAGACCCCGCAACGGGGAAAGAACCGTACGCCGCCGTTCAGCTTCGTGCAGAAAACCTTGAAAAAACGATGTATAACATCGTCGGCTTTCAAACGCATTTAACCTTTGGCGAGCAGAAGCGTGTGTTCGGCATGATACCCGGACTTGAAAATGCAGAATTTTTGCGTTACGGTGTAATGCACAGAAATACGTATATAAATTCACCTCTTGTGCTTGACGAAACGTATATGGTGAAAAAAATACCCGGGTTGTTTTTTGCAGGGCAGATAACGGGGGTTGAAGGATATGTGGAATCAACCGCTTCGGGGCTGTTGTGCGGTATCAACGCGGCAAAAATGGCGTTAGGGCATGAAAAATTCGTGCTTTCCGACGTTTGCGTTATGGGTTCTATGGCGAAATACGTTTCGGGCTACAACGGCGCGGATTTCCAACCGATGAACGCCAATTTCGGAATAATTGCCCCGCCCGACGTAAAGGTAAAGGGCGGCAAAAAGGGCAGATACGATTACTACGCGCGCCGCGCGCTTGAATATATAGATACGGTAAAAGAAAACGCATAAAATATAAAAACCATGCATTCGG
Source organism: Eubacteriales bacterium (assembly GCA_045540335.1). GTDB lineage: Bacteria > Bacillota > Clostridia > Oscillospirales > CAG-272 > RGIG7213. The sequence goes on along the minus strand of JAZQHC010000036.1, from coordinate 10,390 downwards.
CATGTAATTCGAATAAAATGCTTACTTGTTAAAAAGCAAAAATATAAAAGAAAGGGGCGTTACTTCAAAATGAAATATAACGATAACATAAACGACCTTTACGCTTCGGCGGGCTATACGTTTAAAGAAACGGAGTATCTGTCGCTTGCTTTAACACACTCGTCGTACGCAAACGAATTTAAAAACGATAAATCCGAGTGTAACGAAAGACTTGAATTTTTCGGTGATTCGGTGTTGAGCATTCTTGTAAGTGAATATATGTTTTTCAAGTATCCCGACCTGCCCGAGGGCGAATTAACAAGAACGAGGGCGGCTGTCATCTGTGAAGAAACGCTGTTTTTACTTGCAAATAAAATAAATCTTGGTGCACATATTAAGCTTGGCAAAGGGGAAGAGCATACCGGCGGAAGAGAAAGAAAATCTATCGTTGCAGACGCATTTGAAGCTTTTTTGGCGGCGGTATATATCGACGGCGGCAGAAAAAGCGCAGAGGATTTTCTGTATCCTTTAATAATTCCCGAAATAGAAAAGCATATCGTTCCCGGCGGAAACGTAGATTATAAAACGCTGTTACAGCAATTTGTGCAAAGCTCGAAGGGGGTTTTGCTTGAATACGTTGTTACCAAGGAAGAGGGCCCGCATCACGACAAGGTATTTTTCGTTGATGCCGTAGTAGATGGCAGTACCGTTGGGCGCGGTACGGGTAAATCCAAACGCCGTGCCGAGCAACAGGCCGCAAAAGACGCACTTGAACTGTTTGGCGTGATAGAAGAATGAAGCACGTTAACATTCCCATATTTATACCGCATCTTGGCTGCCCAAACGATTGCGCGTTTTGTAATCAGCGCAAAATAACGGGGCATATGCAGTTTTCTGCCGAAAGCGTTATTCCGCAGATAGAAGGCGTGCTGAAAACCTTAAACGGTCAGAAGGCGCAGATAGCCTTTTTCGGCGGCTCGTTTACGGGTATCGACCGCCCGTTGATGATAAAGCTTCTTGAAATCGGGCAGGACTATATAAAAAGCGATATGGTGGATTCGTTAAGATGCTCTACACGGCCCGATTACATAAACGAGGAAATACTTGATATACTTTTACAGTACGGTGTTAAAACGATAGAATTGGGTGTTCAAAGCACAAGCGACAAGGTGCTTTCAGCCTGTAGCAGAGGGCACAATGCAGAATGTGCCGTTAAAGCTATGGGGGCTGTAAAGGCACACGGCTTTGAATTGATAGGCCAAATGATGACCTGCCTGCCGGAATCTACCCTTGAAGATGAAATAAATACCGCAAGCGACATATGCAAAAGCGGTGCAGACGGCGCAAGAATATACCCGCTGGTAGTATTTAAGGATACTGCACTTGAAAAAATGGTGCAAACGGGAAAATATATCCCCGTGGATGAAGAAGAAAACGTATTCCGCGCCAAGGAAGTAAAAAAGGTGTTTTTGAAGCACGGTGTACCCGTGATACGCCTCGGCCTGCAGGCGCAGGACAATCTTACCGCAAGCGGAGATATTTCAGCAGGCGGATATCAGCCTGCAATAGGCGCAATGGCAGACAGCGCGATATATCTTGATATAATAACAGAGCAGTTGGAAAAATACGATAAAGCAGTTTTAAAAAACGCATTCGCTACGGTAAACGTAGCACGGGGGGAAACCTCGTCTGCCGTTGGAATGCGCAAGATAAATAAAACGATATTAACAGAAAAGTACGGGTTATACAAAATAAAAGTAGTAGAGCGCGACGCCCTTGCCCCGTTTGAAGCAAGCGTGCGTATAGTGCCGGATAAAAGGAGGTGTTGCGGGTGTATTTAAAGTCTATTGAATTGCAGGGCTTTAAGTCATTTCCCGAAAAAACGACGCTGTCGTTCAACGAAGGGATAACCGTTATCATCGGCCCTAACGGAAGCGGAAAATCAAACATTGCCGACGCAATGCGTTGGGTGTTGGGCGAAGTATCTTCAAGAAATATCCGCGGAACAAAAATGGAAGACGTTATCTTCGGCGGCTGTGAAAGCAGAAAGCCCGGTTCGTTTGCACAGGTAACGCTTTGCCTTGATAATTCATCACCCGAAGGCAGATTGAATATAGAATACGATACCGTTACCGTAACAAGAAGGTATTTTCGCGGCGGCGACAGCGACTACCTTATAAACGGCAAAGCGTGCCGTCTTAAGGATATCCACAAATTATTTATGAATACGGGTATCGGGCGCGAGGGATATTCTGTAATCGGGCAAGGCAAGATTGCAGAAATAGTTTCACGCAAAAGCGAAGAAAGAAGAAGCGTTTTTGAAGAAGCGGCAGGTATATCAAAATACAAATTTGCCAAAAATGAAAGCGCAAAGAAGCTTGCCGTAACCGAAGATAACCTTGCCAGGGTGCTTGATATCCTCGGCGAATTGGAAAATCGCGTAGGCCCGCTTGAAAAAGAGGCTGAAAAGGCAAAAAAATACCTCGTTATACACGAAGAAAAGAAAAATCTTGATATTGCACTGTGGCTGTACGATATGGCAGTATTGGCAGATGATATCAATAAATTGAGGGGCACGTACGAGCTTTATAAAACAGAGCTTGCCCTTGCCGACGGCGAGCTTTCTGCGTTGGAAGAAAAAACGGAATCTCTTATGGCGCAAACGCAAGAGCTTAAGCGCCGCCAAGACGAGCTTTCCGCAAAAATAAGCGAGCTTACGGAAGAAAAATTTAAAAAAAGCAAAGATGCCACCGTTGCTTTAACGGCGATCGAGCATATAAAGGCAGATACTGCATCCGTTACGGAATCGCTTGAATTTACGAATGCCGACGTTAAAACGCTTGATGGCCAGATAGAAGAAAAGCAATCGGCAATGCAATCATCACAGGTGCAGGCAAAGCAGCTTCGTACAGACCATGCAGCTGCATATGCAAGCTATCAAAGTATTACGCAAATGCTGGAGGAAAAAAGCTCTGAAGCAGACGACATTCAATTAAAAATCGAATCCTTGCGTGAAGAAATTACCGATATAAGAATCAAGCTTTCCGTTTCGGATACGGGCACGGGCGAGGATGATGCTAAAAACGCCGCCTTAAGCGGAGAAATAGAACAAAAACTTCAAACCCTGCAAATGATAAAGCAGCGTGCCGACAAGGCGCAAGGCGTTATTGCGGGATACGAAGAAAAATACGCAACCCTTGCAAACGAAGCGCGCACCGAAAGGGAAAAAGCGCAAGAATGCGAAGCTAAAGCACAAAAGCTGCGCGAAGAAATAAACGACATTTATATTGATATTTCCTCTAAAAAGCATAGGGTCGATAACCTTCGCCGTATGGAAGAGCTGTTAGAGGGCTATTCACACAGCGTACGCTTCGTAGCAGAGGAGTATAAAAAGGGAAATATCCGTTCTAAAAACGGTTCTGTCTGCGGTGAAATATACGGCCCCGTATCAAGGCTTATAAAGGTTAACGGCGCATACACCACCGCCATAGAAACAGCCCTTGGCGCGGCAATGCAGAATATCGTAGTGTCAGACGATAACGCCGCAAAGGACGCTATCCGCCATTTGCAGAAGCATTCTGCAGGCAGGGCAACGTTTTACCCGATCTCTACGATAAAGCCGATGTATCTTTCGTATGATGAACGCCAACTTTCCGCCAACGACGGTTACGTAGGTATCGCATCGTCGCTTGTAGAGTGTGATGATAAATTCAAGGGCGTTATCGGTAATTTGCTTGGCAGAACGGTCGTTTTTGAAAATATGGATAAGGCATCCGTATTTGCAAAAAAATACGATTACAAAATACGCATAGTAACCCTCGACGGTCAGCAGATAAATGCGGGCGGCTCGTTTACGGGCGGCTCGGCACGAAGCGACAGCGGTATGCTTTCGCGCAATACGCAGATAGATTCTCTTACCAAACAGATAAACGCAGGCAAAGACAAACAGCAGGCTTTGCAAAAACAGCTTGACGAGGTTGTACAGCAGCAGCAAAAGCACGAATCAACTGCACAAAACGCAGAAAACTCTGCATCTATCGTAACGTCTTTGATGAATGCCGAAAATACCCAGCTTCAGGTATTAAGGTCGCAAATATCGCAAGACGAATTGCGTATAGGCGAATTGAATGCCGAAAAAGACGATATAGGTGCAAGGGGTCAGCGCCGCAAATTGGAAAAAGAAGAAAACGAAAAACGCTTGGCAAGCCTATTGCTTGAAGCAGAGGCACTTTCCAATAAGCTTAATACCCTTGAGGATGAAATACAACAAGGCAACGCACAGCAGGAATCGTGCCGCGTAAGGCTTTCGGAATTGGAAGTAAAGCTTGCGGAAAACGCTAAAGAAGCCGAAGGGCTTAACAGCCTTTTGGAAGACCTTTCAAGCCGTGCGGAAATATCGCGCAACAAGGCAATTCAATTACAGGCAAGGCTTGATTCGCTGAAGGAATCGTACCAAAAAAATATCGCCATAGCCGGCGATTCGGATAAAGCGGCAGAAAGTCTTGACGGGCAAATAGAATCCCTGAAGAGGGAATTGGGGCAGATGTCCTCGCAGACGCTTTCGCTTGAAGGCGCGTTAAACGCTTCAAGAAGCGCCGAAAAAGAAAAGGCGCATAAAAAGGAACTTATGTTCCGCGAATACACCTCGGCAGAATCGAAGCTTTCAAACGCCGAAGAAAAAAGAGAAAAGCTTACCGCATCAATATACGAGGAATACGAGTTAACGTATTCCGATGCGAAGGAAAAGCAAACGGGTGTTGAAATAACACCGTCAACGCGGGCAGAATCCGTAAAGCGCCAAGCTGAATTAAAAGGCAAAATACGCGCCTTGGGCCACGTGAACGTCAACGCGCCTGAAGAATACAAGGAAGTAAAAGAACGCTACGACTTTATGACAGCCCAAACGGAAGACCTTAAAAAAGCCAAAACCGAGCTTGAGGAGATAATATTCAAGCTTGATGAAGAGATGAAAATAAGCTTTTCGGAAGCAATCGAAAGAATAAATACCTCTTTTGGCAAGGTATTTACACGCTTGTTTGGCGGCGGCACGGCAGAAATTAAAATTGCAGAGCCGGATAACATACTTGAATCCGGTATAGATATAAACGTAGCACCGCCTGGAAAGATAATTAAAAGTATGTCGCTTCTTTCCGGCGGCGAGCAGTCTTTCGTTGCTATTGCATTGTATTTCGCCTTGCTTGAAGTAAACCCCACGCCGTTTATTTTGCTTGACGAGATAGAGGCCGCACTTGATGAAGTAAACGTGGATAGATTTGCAGATTACCTTACCGAAAATAAAGAAAAAACGCAGTTTATCCTTATTTCACACAGGCGCGGTACAATGGAAGCGGCAGACAGGCTGTACGGCGTAACGATGCCTACGAAGGGCATATCAAAAATACTGTCTGTTGACGTTGGCGAAATAGAACAGAAGATAGGCAAACTTGATTAAGGCGTATAAAGAGAGGATTTAAACATGGCATTTTTTGATAAATTAAAGGCGGGTCTTTCCAAAACGAAGGACGCACTTTTCGGCAAAGTAAAAGACCTTTTTATAAATATGCGAACGGTTGACGAAGACTTGTTTGACGAGCTTGAAGAAATACTTATCACCGCGGATATCGGTGTTGGCGCAACCGAAACGATACTTGAAAAGCTGCGCTACGTTGTAAAATCCGAAAAGATAACCGAAAGCCAAGCGGTTTATGAAGAGCTTCAAAAAATAATCGCAGAGATGATAGGCCAAGGCGAAGGGCTTGATATTTCAACTACCCCTTCGGTAATACTTGTTATCGGTGTAAACGGCGTAGGAAAAACGACGTCTATTGCGAAAATTGCACACAACTTGAAATCACAGGGCAAAAAGGTAGTGCTCGCCGCGGCAGATACGTTCCGCGCTGCCGCTATCGACCAGCTGCAAATATGGGCAGACAGAATAGGCGTTGATATAATCAAGCACGCCGAAGGGTCAGACCCGGCTTCCGTTGTTTACGACGCGGTAAACGCCGCAAAGGCGAAAAATGCAGACGTGCTTATCGTGGATACCGCAGGAAGACTTCATAATAAAAAGAACCTTATGGACGAGCTGGCTAAAATAAACCGCGTAATATCGCGCGAAGCGCCGAACTGCGCAAGAGAAACGCTGTTGGTGCTTGATGCTACTACCGGGCAAAACGCAGTTATCCAAGCAAAGGAATTTAAAAACGCCGCAGAAATAACGGGTCTTATTCTTACGAAGCTTGACGGTACTGCAAAGGGCGGTATAATCATATCCATAAAAGACGAATTGGGTATCCCGGTTAAGTATATCGGCGTAGGCGAAAAGGCAGACGATATGCAGCCGTTCGTTGCTGAAGAATTTGTAAGGGCGTTGTTTGAATAATGGAATTCGTATTAGCATCAAATAATAAAAAAAAGATTGCCGAATTGCAGGCAATACTTTCATCGAAATTGCCGAATATAAAAATACTTTCCCTTTCGGATATCGGCTTTACGGGCGATATTGAAGAAAACGGTACAACGTTTGAAGAAAATTCCGTTATAAAGGCGTCTGTCCCTGCAAAAATGGGCTATATCGGCATTGCAGACGATTCGGGCCTTTGCGTTGACGCTTTAAACGGCGCACCGGGTATATATTCGGCAAGATATTCAGGCGGCGGCGATGAAGAAAATATACGCCTTTTGCTTGAAAATATGAAAAACGTTCCAACGGGGGAAAGGGGCGCGCACTTCGTCTGCGTGATGAGCTGCGTTTTCCCCGATGGAAAAATAATATCGGTAAAAGGCACCGTATCAGGGCAGATACTTGAAAAAAGAAAGGGCACGGGCGGCTTCGGATATGACCCATTGTTTTACTATCCGCCGTTTGAAAAAACCTTTTCAGAGCTTTCGCAGGAAGAAAAAAATAAAATCAGCCACAGGGCACAGGCAATACAGAAATTAACCGAAAGATTGGAAGAATTATGTTAACATCAAAACAAAGGGCGTTTTTAAGGGCGCTTGCACAGCCCTTGAACCCTATATTTCAAATAGGCAAAAACGAAATAGGCGAAAATATGGTAAAGCAAATATCAGACGCACTTACCGCGCACGAGCTTGTTAAGGTTCACGTTTTGGAAAATTCGCCATATACGGCGCGCGAAGCAGCCGAAATAGTAAGCGAAGCCACAGGGGCTGACTGCGTTGCGGTAATCGGCGCGAAATTCGTTTTGTATAGAGAAACGCAAGATAAAAAACGCAGGGAAAACCGCATTATTTTACCAAAATGATAAAGAAAAGAATAGGTATATACGGCGGCACGTTTTCACCGCCGCACAACGGCCACGTGCTTGCCGCAAAGGAATTTATAAAGTGCGCCCGTCTTGACGAGCTTTTGATAACTGTCACGTGGATATCACCGCATAAAGAGGTAAAAGGCGTAGATCCATACGTTCGGCTTGATATGGCACGTCTTGCCTTTTCGGGTATCGACAAAGCTACCGTAAGCGATTACGAAATAGAAAAAAAGGGCGTAAGCTACACAAAGGATACGCTGGCACACTTTAAATCCGAAGAAAACGAGTTGTTTTTGCTTGTCGGCGACGATATGTTTTTAACGCTTGGCGATTGGTATATGCCGCAACAGATATTTTCGCTTTGCACGGTGGTGTGCTTCCCCAGAAAAGACGGCGAAGAAATGCTTTTGCAAATAGCAAGAAAAAAACGCATTTACGAAGAAAAATTCGGCGCAAAAATAATTACCCCCGAATACGATGCGTATCCGCTTTCATCTACAAAAATAAGACAAAATATTAAAAACGGCGATGATATATCGGGCTTCGTTTGCCCCGAGGTGTGCGCCTATATAAAAGAACATGAGCTTTACAGAACTTGAATACGTACGCCCCATTTGCAGTATAATGAAAAGAGAGCTTTCGGAAAAAAGGTTTTCACACGTTGAATCCGTTGCGAAAACCGCGTATATACTTTGTGTTGAGCTTGGTATTTCAGCGGAGTTTACGAAAAAAGTCGTAACGGCGGCATTCCTGCACGACATTACCCGCGAAAAGGATACCCAAGCCCAGCTTGAAATGTGCAAAAAATTCAATATTCCGTTAACCGATAACGAAATAAAAAGCCCGTCTGTTTTGCATCAGTTTACAGGTGCAGAGTACGTAAAGCACACCTATGAACAGTATGCAGATGAAAAGGTGCTTGATATAATACGAAAGCACTGCACCGGCGGGGCCGGAATGGATATATACGAAAAGATAGTTTTTTTGTGTGATTATATCGAACCGCTTCGAAAACACGAATCGTGCATAAAGCTGAATCATTTCTATTTTAATCAAAGAAATGAAGAAAAAATTCAAAATCATCTTGACAAAGCAGTATTTTTGGCTTACGATAATACCGTAGGCCATTTGAAAGAAAAAGGTGCTTTCATACACCCTTTTACATTGCAGGGGTTGGCGGAAGCAGAAAGAATCATAAAAGAAAGAAACGGAGAATAAAATGGCAGAAAATATATTCACAACAAGCAATGCCGACGATCTGCAGATCATCCCCGAGGATCTTCACGGGGCAGAGCCTAAAAAAATAGCAGACAAAATAGTCAGTATTCTTGATATCAAAAAGGGCGGCGACATAAAGCTGCTTGAGGTGCATTCCAAAACCGTAATTGCAGATTATTTCGTTATCTGTACGGCAAATTCCACAACGCAGGTAAAATCTCTGTCTGACGAGCTGGAATATCAAATGGCACTTTGCGGCACACCCCCTGCACATACAGACGGTATGGGCGGCGGCGAATGGTGCGTGTTGGACTTTTCTTCGGTAATTGTCCACGTATTTATCAAATCCGCACGCGAATTTTACAAGCTTGACAAGCTGTGGGGTGAAACGGTAGAGATACCCACTATTGAAGAATAATTTTACAAAAGGAATTTTATAAAATGAAGTACGATTACACAAGTATTGAGAAAAAATGGCAAGATAAATGGGAAGAATGCCATGCTTTTGAAGCGAAAAACGACTATACGCTTCCCAAATATTACGCGCTTATCGAGTTTCCGTATCCGTCAGGCCAGGGGCTTCATATAGGCCACCCGCGCCCCTATACCGCGCTTGATATCGTTTCAAGAAAAAAACGTATGCAGGGGTATAACGTTCTTTTCCCTATGGGCTGGGATGCGTTCGGTCTTCCGACGGAAAATTACGCGATAAAGAATAAAATCCATCCAAAAATAGTAACCGAAAAAAATATTGCAAGGTTTAAGGCGCAGCTTAAGGCTCTCGGTCTTTCTTTTGACTGGTCAAGGGAAATAAATACTACTGACCCTAATTACTATAAGTGGACGCAGTGGATTTTCATTCAGCTTTTCAAAAAGGGACTTGCGTATAAAAAGGAAATGGCGGTAAATTTCTGCACTTCCTGTAAAGTCGTTCTCGCAAATGAAGAGGTTGTCGGCGGTGTATGCGAAAGATGCGGTTCTGAGGTTATCAGAAAAGTAAAAAGCCAGTGGATGCTTAAAATAACGGAGTATGCGGACAGGCTTATATCAGACCTTGAAGGCCTTGATTTCATTGAAAGAGTAAAAACGCAGCAAATCAACTGGATAGGCAAATCAAAGGGCGCCGAGATTGATTTTGAAACTACTGCGGGTGAAAAGCTCAGAGTTTATACCACGAGATGTGATACTCTTTTTGGCGCAACGTATATGGTTATCGCGCCGGAACATGAAAATATCGAAAAATGGAAGAGCCTTATCACAAATTACGGAGAGGTAGAGGCTTATAGAAAAGAAGCCGCAAAGAAATCCGATTTTGAACGTACCGAACTTGCAAAGGATAAAACCGGCGTTGAGCTCAAAGGCGTTTGCGCTATCAATCCCGCAACAAATAAAGAAATTCCGATATTCATTTCCGATTACGTTCTCGCAGGTTACGGAACAGGCGCTATTATGGCAGTTCCTGCGCATGACGAGCGCGACTTTGATTTCGCGAAGAAATTTAATCTTCCCATCATCGAGGTAGTTGCAGGCGGAAACGTTGAGGAGGCGGCGTTTGTTGACGTTCAAACAGGAAAACTCGTTAATTCGGGATTCCTTAACGGTCTTGAGGTTGAAGAAGCGAAGAGCCGAATGATAAAATTCCTTGAGGAAAAAGGTATAGGCGAGGAAAAGACTAATTTCAAGCTTCGCGACTGGGTTTTCTCCCGTCAAAGATATTGGGGAGAGCCTATTCCTCTCGTAAACTGCGAGAAGTGCGGTTGGGTTGCCATTGATGAGGCAGACCTTCCTCTTGAGCTTCCGGACGTTGACTCTTACGAGCCGACAGCGAACGGAGAATCACCTCTTTCGCTTATGACGGATTGGGTTAACTGTAAGTGTCCCGTATGCGGTTCGGACGCTAAGCGCGAAACCGATACTAT
>JAZQHC010000035.1:0-3005 GCA_045540335.1 Eubacteriales bacterium | reverse complement strand
TTTGATTTATAGGCAAATGTAGGGGCGGGTCACGAATCGCCCGCCATAAAAGTGATATGTCGGTAAAAACGGGCAATTCGTGAATTGCCCCTACGATATCATTTAACCAAACGTTTCCGCTACAACTTTAACCTGCTCTGCAGTAAGTTCCCACGAGGGGATGAATTCTACTATCTTGTTGCCGTAGCAAAGCAAATACCTGTTTATTGCTTTGCCGTCAACACAGACAACATACGCTTCGTCTGCCGACCATTTTTCAGCCGATATTTCACGGTGTGAAACTATATCCAGCAATACTTTACCGGGGTAACTTTCACTATCAAGGTAATTACCAAGCGCACAATATCTGTCAAACAGGTGGTTTATACAAGCCCTTCGGAGAAACGGAATTTTGATTTCAAACACAGTATAGGTAAGTGTGTACTCTTCCTGCGTGGTCGGATTCTCCGCATACTGTACGGCACGGAATTTTTCTGCACATACGGTTGTTTGATTTTCAATCCAAGCTTTTGTTCCTTTTGTTTCTTTAATAAAATCAGTTATTTCAAGCGGTGCAGCTTCGCTGAATTCCGCCGCAGTCTTGTACTGAATATTATTATAAATATCCTGTGTGCTATCAGGACTGTTTTTCATTACCGTGTTCACCGACAAATGTAAGCACGCAACGCTTACCGCTAAACTGACCGCAACGGAAACCGCAAGATTGACCGTTTTAGGGGCGTTTAGCCTTTTCAGCAAAGCAGTTGTACCTCGTACTGACCAAAAGACAGCAACAACAACCAGAATTCCAAAAAGCACTGCCGTCAGTCCGGATGACTTCTCCGCTGAAACACTATACATAAAGAAACTAATCAACATTATCGGCAAAACCGCAATTACTTTTAAGTTGCTGTAATTTTTTGTAAACAAAAATCCGCCGCCAAGACTTGCGAGTTTTTTCGCTCTGATATACCAAACTATATATTCAACCGTTTCTGAAAGAAAAACCAGTGCTGAAAGAAATAACGGTATAATCAAAAAAATCGTTCCTGAAAGTAGCTCGTCAATCGCATAGTTACAAAAAGCTGAAAGCATTGTAAACAGATTTATCATCGGCGAAACCGTAAGCAATATATACGGCAAAAGCAGCTTACGCTTCATTACCTTATGAATATTTTCAACCTCTACAACGGCATCAGTTTCTATCGGCACTGTTTCTTCGTTATCGGTATAAAAGACGAAGGTATGGTCAAAATAAGCGGCAAATTTCCAGCCCGAATGTTCACAGTATTCAACAAAGCTCGCTTGGTTTTCGGTAAGTCCGTAATCGTACGCCGAAGATTTATTTACATAAGAAATGTTAAATTTCAGCTTCTGTGGCTCAATGCGCTTGAATTCCCACATAATCGAGCCCATGTCAACAAGTAGCCAACCGTCCGCCGCTTTATTTTCAAGGTATTTGCAGATACCCGTTTTGTCATACAGGGCAAAGCGTGCCAAAAATTTTCTGTATTCACGCATATATCAAACCCCCTCCTTTTAAATCAGAACGTATCAAATATATAGCTTCCGCAAGCAAGCACCGCAATATGAACCAAAACTCGGACAAAATTTATAGTCTTATTCTTCCAGCCTTTGTTATAACGCTTTCTAAGTTTTTCAATAAAATGGGTCAACAAGCAATATGTACCTATCAAAGCAATATACAAAAGCGTTTCCCATGCATTGTTCATAACCGATTTAATTACTACAACCGCAACTGGTGCAACAAACACCGCATTTGCAACAGCAACAATAAATTTATCTATCGTATTACTTTTGGTGAATTCTCCTATTGCGGCGGCAGCAAGTGCTTTTTTCCTCCAGCTAAGGTAAGACACATATTCAGCAACAGTTGCCAGCGGAATCATCAGCAAAATCGCTAAACCCAGAGCTTTAACATTTGATGAAATATCAGTAAACAGCAAAGAAATAATAATTGCCAATGATATAACCAAAGCAACTATACTCTTCGGTAAACAGCGTTTTAACATCGACTTATGTATTGCGGAAAGCTCAACCTCGGGGTCGGTTTCAAATGGCACAGGTTTTTCCTCTTCGTTATAAAAAATAACCATATTTTTATATACGCAGGCAAACTGCCAGCCCTGCTCGGCGCAAAATTCAAGGTATTCTTTTTTGTTTTCGGAAAGCAGGAAGCTGTCCTCATTTGAAAACTGCGGCAGGTAGGTTATTGCGTAGTGCAGCTTTTTCGGCTCAATACGCTTGAACACCCACTTTGAAGACATTTCTTTTTTGCAAAGCTGCCAGCCTTCAAGTGCTTTTTGTTCAAAGTATTCCTGCATAGCCGTACGGTCATAATAAGCAAAAGCCTCGGTAAAGGTTTCGTAATACATTGATTCTTTCACAGCTTAACCCCTCCTTAAGCACAAAAGATATTTACGCCCATTTTATAATGCCGGGCAAAGACTACCGAGAACAGGCGTTTTTTCATCGCAAGCCTTCTCTTCGCAAACTCTTTCCTCACCTGCAAACAGCCTTCTGTAATCCTCTGCCTGGGTGCACAGGCGTTGGTATTCCGCTGCGAGCACTTCCCTGCCCTTTTCAGTTAAGACATAGCTACGGCGTCTGCCCTCTGCCTTGGTTTCCTTTATCATACCGGCAGACAGGAACTGCTCCAGCAGATTATACAGCGTGCCCGAGCCGACCTTTACCCTGTCGTCGGTCATTGCGGAAACCTTGTCCATAATGTCAATTCCGCAGCATTCCTCTTTTAAGCAGAGAAGAATATAAAACATCTGCTCGGTAAGAGTCTGAAATTTTAAGCGTGGCATATATGTTTACCTCCTTAGGGTGGCGAGAATAATCCGAACCCGTTTTTTGCAGGGCGGATTTCCGCCATCTCATCGTTAAAATACTCGTAAATCCGTCAGGATTTACTGCGTTTTGTGCCTTGATATGCCAAAAATCCGCTTCGCAAAAAATCTGCGACCCAAAAGTGCGAATTTTTGATGGATTTTTGGATG
>JAZQHC010000034.1:0-12904 GCA_045540335.1 Eubacteriales bacterium | reverse complement strand
AACAAAGGCCCACGCGATCCGCTGCGGATCCAGGCGGGAAGGCCGGATGGATCCGGGAAGGTGCGGGGATCTTCGGGAAACAAAAAAGCGGACCGGAACGGATCCGGCCCACTTTGTTAAAAAATTAACGAGGGTTGATTTCTACGGTACTGTGTGGTACCTTATACAAAGAACAAAGCAAAACGAAAGGGGGTTTATCTTATGACTTTCACTAATGAAGAACTTCAAACGATTCTTTCCGCTTTAGAAGATCGTCTGGCAAAATTAACTTATATGCGAAAATTCGAAGAATTTACCTCTTATTATGAACAAGAAACCAAAAAATCAATTGCTTTATCAAATGAAATTTTTTCATACCTGGAAACTTACAAAGACGAAATGGAAACATTAAAACAATCATTCGAAGGGGGTTTATTATGAGTAATATCGCAATCGTCCGTGACTCGATCCGGATAATTAAACCGAAATACTACGCAGCCATTCAAAAGGCCGTAACCGGTCCGGATCCGTTGGAAGCCCTGGACCGAATCGAAGAAAATTTGATTGAAGTGTATCATACGTTATATAAACAATCGAACACGCAAACGATCAAAAAAGAAGTCCGGTTATTTTATACCGAATTAACGAATTATATTTGTATGGCCAGGGACCGCGAAAAAGAAAAAAGGCCCGCGCTGCTTCCGGAAGTATTAGAAATTGTTAAAGGGGTGGAAGAATGAAAAAAACTTACGTTGTTAGTGTGGTGTTTAATAATGGATATTTTGAAACTTACGCCCGCGTGAAACGTGTTAAAATATCAAAAGAAGAACTTGAAATAGTACAGAAGCGGTATACTATAAAAATAGATCTGAAAAAAGTTAATTATTACGTTGTTCACTTCCCCGGCGGTTATTGTTTAAAATTATCCGTCCGGAGATATGAAGCCGAATTTTTAACGGTTCATAAAAAGGCAATTACGGAAGAAAGGGGGTTTTTAACTTGCCACGAAAACGGGTAGTTTCCCGGACGATTTTAACGACTTCGGCGCGCTGCTTAATGATCAACTTAAAGACGGAAGAACCTTTTAAAGAAACTTTCGTTATCAATGGCAGTTTTACGCGTGAAGAAATTAACCGAAAAGGCGAGCGCCTTTTTAACGGCCCGGGTAAAAAATTTGTGCGTTGTGTAAAAGTTACGCATAATAGCGATCTTTACATAATGCCGGAAGCGGATTTTATTAAATTAGCAAAGAAAAGCAAAAAAGAAAAGGAGAATTAAAATTATGAAAATCTTATTATTTGCAAAGAAGCGAGAAACCAAAGAAGGTAAAAAATTTACTTCCTATATCGGAACCCTGGAAAAGAAGGACGGAAGCGAAGTTGTAGCAAGTGTAAAATTCCGTGAGGAGTGCGGGAACCCGAAAGCGGAAGATTTACCGGCTTATTTGATCGTGGAAAAATCTGATGCAAATTTATCCCCTCGAAAATATGCGGATCCGGAAACCGGAGAAGAAAAAACGGCGTATACCCTTTGGGTTTCCCGTTGGAAGATGAGCGAGGAAAAATACGTTGATCATTCTTTGGACGATTTCGAATAAGTAAAGAATTTCATAACCGGCCGGGCGAAAAGGCCCGGCCTTTTTCATCAAAAGGGGGTTTATCATGGATAGAATTGATCAAATAGTAAATAGGGCATATTATTTAATAGGATTAGCAAAAAGCAAGCATTTAACGCCTTCTCGCTTTGTTATGGGTTTTAGTTTATTTTATTATGTCCGCGCAAATCTTATGCAGCAGTATATTTATGAAGAAAGAAATAGTTATGGTTATTTGTTTGGTTTACCTATCATGTTAACAGAAAATTCAAAATATTCCTTGTCGTTATGCTGCAAAGAATTTTCGGAAGATTTCGAACCATTATTTGAAGAAAGAAGGCCGATATAATGTTAGATATTTTATTATATATTTTGGTAATTCTTGATATTGTTATTGCTATTTCTGTTATATTTGGTTTAATTTTAATTATCATTATCCCAAAAATAAAGGATATAATAGAATCAAAAAAGGATAATAAAAAATGATACTTATGATCATACTATTAATAAAAGGATTATTAACCGCGCTGCTTTTGTGTTTACTGCTTTATAGTATTATCTTTTTGATTGTCCTTTTAATCTATCAAATAAAGGAGTTTAGGAAATGGCAAGGAAACCGCGAAAAAATACAAAAACATACAAAGAATTTACCAAAACCTTAAAGGCGTTAAAAGAACAATCCCGTTACTATGGGCGCCGGGGTATTTCGTTACCTTCCGCCGGCGATCTTTTTACAAACGCGGACGCAAGCGCAAAAAACTTGCGGGAATTAAAGAAATTTCAAAAACTATTCAAGGCCCGCGTTAAAGATATTAAGAACCAGGCGCGCCGGATCTCAAAAGAATTTGGTGTTTCCGTAAAAAGCGCTTATTCTTATTTAAGCGGACGCATGGACGAACCCGTTGTTAACGCGGAAGACGTCTACTTTCAGGTAATGTATGATAAAATTGATAAGTTAGCGACGCATACAAGCCGGGACGCCTTAAAAAATTTTATCAACCAATTAGCGGGGCAGATCGGGACAACGGAAGCGGCCTGCGTATTTGAAGAAACGGCGCGGGAAGATAAGGCTTTTGAAGCGTTGCAGCATTATAATAAAAGTGAAGTCGAACTATCTCATGTTAATTTTTTAATTAATAAAATGTTAGACCGGGCGGATTTAGGACCGTTGCAGCGTGACGCGATCATGGATTTTATGGATTTAATAATATAAGGAAAGAAGGCGGGGCAAATATGCGAATTAAAACATTCCGTCGTTTTATGTGCGACTTTGAAACGACGGTATTTGAAGGCCAGGAATATACGGAAGTGTGGGCGGCCGCTTTGGTGGAGATCGGGACGGAAGAAGTCAAAATTTTTCAGTCTATCAATGAATTTTTCAAATATATTTTCCGTTTAGATGAACACGTAATGCTTTATTTTCACAATTTAAAATTCGACGGTTTTTTTATTTTGTCTTATTTAATGGGTGAGTTACATTGGACCGAAGCGATCACGGAAGGCAGCGAAGGCTTAAATATAGAATGGAAACCCGAATATAAAATGCAGAATAAAACCTTTAAATACATGATTTCCGAAATGGGCGCTTTCTATACAATTATAATGAAATACAAGGGGCATTATATTGAAATACGGGATTCTTTAAAATTGCTTCCTTTTTCCGTAAAAGAAATTGGGAAAGCGTTTGAAACAAAGCATAAAAAATTAAACATGGTATATAAAGGCTTCCGTTATGCCGGGTGTGAAATAAGCGAAAAAGAACGGGCTTATATTGCAAATGACGTTTTAGTGGTAAAAGAAGCCCTTGAAATTTTATTTTCCGAAGGCCATGACAAAATGACGATCGGCGCGTGCTGCATGAAAGAATTTAAAAGCGGGATCGGGCGCAAACAATACGAAAGTTGGTTTCCTGATTTAACCGAATTCTTACTTAATCCGGAAATATACGGCGCCAGGGACGCAGATGAATATATAAGGCGAAGTTATAAAGGCGGGTGGTGTTATTTAGTCAAAGGCAAAGAAAATAAAATATATAAGGACGGTTTAACCTTTGATGTTAATAGCCTTTACCCGTCTATGATGTCCGGCGAAAGCGGGAACGTTTACCCCGTAGGTAAACCGCTTTTTTGGACCGGTGATTTTATCCCTGAAGAAGCGTTACTTAAAAAAAATTATTTTTTTATCCGGATCCGGACGCGTTTTTTCTTAAAAGAAAATTATTTGCCTACGATCCAAATTAAAAATAATTGGCTTTATAAGTCAACCGAATGGCTTGAAACGAGCGATATTTTTTATAACGGTGAATATTTTTCAAGTTATAGGGACCTGGACGGAGAAATAAAACCCGCGCTTGTAACTATGACATTAACACAAACGGATTACGCTTTATTAAAAGATCATTATTATTTAGAAGATTTCGAAATTTTGGACGGGTGCTATTTTAAAACGGCGTTTGGTTTATTTGATGATTATATTAATAAATATAAAAAAATAAAATTGGAAAGCAAGGGCGCAAAGCGGACGCTTGCAAAGTTATTTTTAAATAACCTTTACGGTAAAATGGCAACGTCAAAAAACAGCAGTTTTAAATTTTGTGTTTTGCGGGAAGATGACAGCATAGGCTTTTTACCCGTCGAAGAATATAATAAAAAGGTTGTTTATATCCCGATCGGTTCCGCGATCACGTCTTATGCGCGGAATTTTACGATCCGCGCGGCGCAGCTGAATTATTACGGGAAAGAGAAACCCGGTTTTATTTATGCCGATACGGATTCTATTCACTTAAATTTAAAGGCGGAAGATGTGCGCGGGCTGCGCCTGGATCCGAAAGCGTTCCAATGTTGGGACCTTGAGAACGAATGGAAAAGCGGTTTATTTGTCCGGCAAAAAACATATATCGAATGGGGCGATAATGATTATAATATCAAATGCGCGGGTATGCCGGACCGGTGTAAACAGATGTTTATATCAACTATAACGGGTGAATATGGTAATTTAAAAGAATATGAACCTTTATCGGAAGCGGAAAAGGAATTTTTAAATTCAAAACACACGCCCGCAGATTTTAAGCGCGGGTTAAAAGTCCCCGGTAAACTACTTCCGAAACGGATTCCGGGCGGGATCGTATTAGTTGACACGACTTACGAAATGCGTTAAAATATTCATACAATTTCATAATATCTAATTAAGTCTATTTGTTTGGGCTGCGCCAAATTCCATTGAACGCCTCGTTTTGCTTTAGTTGTGATTTATAGTGATGTTCAAAGAAAAAAGGAAGGGAAATAAAAACCCTTCCTTTTTCCTTTTATATTATCCGTACTTTTTTATTTGCCGGGCCGGAGATCTTCCCGGAAAAACCGGCCGGCACGATTTAACGCGGATCCTGGCCCGACCGGAAGCGGGGCAAAATTAAAAAGGGGATAACAAATATATTATATCAATACGATAACATTTTGAAAACCGCTTTTTTACATTTTAAATTTTGGAACCGGAAAGCGCCCACTTCAAAAAATTTTTTCATTAAAGCAATAAAGAAATCGTTTTTTTGCAGCATGATATAATTTATTTTCATATCTTCCGCGCTTAATGTTATTTTATTGGGGAAAGTTTTATCTACATTTTCCGAACAGTATATAATACCTTTTTCGGGATATTCCCTTAAAGCATACTCGCAGCCTTCAATAATGACCGTTGCAAGGTAATTATTCTTTCCTTCCGGCTTTTCAATAAAAACGGCGTTATCGTTTAAATAAATGGCTTCCGTTGCATACCGTGTATAATTCTCATTTTTAAACGCGCGTAAAATTCCCGTTTGTTTTTGCTGCTGCGCGACTTCCGACAAAAAACCTTGTTCAATCACGAAGCCGTCACCCTTCAGGAATTTTGTTTTATTATCTAATTTATCGCTTACGTCCAGGGCGATATAATAAGGATTTAAAACGGTAACAAGATTCCCTAACATATAAACGGGAACTCGCCGCACTTGCTGCCCGCCGCCGCGGGAGATCGAAACTAACAAAGATAAAAATTTTGTTACTTCATTGGGGCAATATTTATTATTTTCCGACTGAAATTCATCATATAAAATCCGCTGCACGTCGGCGAATAAATGCGAATATTTTTTTAATTGTTCCGCGCTATTAATGGCCATGGCATAACCACAAAGGGAATCATTCAAATATAATTCGTGATAAATACCCTTTGCGCGGCTTTTGCTTTTCATTTCATAATTTGGGAAGAACAGCGTTTTTAACTCTTTAAAAAATTTATCCGCGACGTCGGAAATTTCATAATTATACCGATAAAATAAAGCGAATTTTTCGCCGTGATTCAAAAAACGCTTTACAAAAAGACGGGAAAAATACGTTGTTTTTCCCGCGGACCGGTTCGACGTGGATATATAAATATCCGGCTGCCGCCCGTTAATGTCTAACATAGATAATAATTTTGTCCCGTCATAATATTTCACTTCCATAAGATAAAGAATAATATAATTGCGTTCTAATGTCAAAACGTCTAAAATAAAGTTGAAATATAAATATAGAAAGAAGGGACGATTAAATATGAAAGATTGGATCATCAGGGCAATAAAAACATTTATACAATCTTTTATCAGTTATTTTTTTATTAATTGGGGCATGATCGAAGCGCATTTTGTTAATTGGGATTTTTCAAATTGGAAAACTTGGCTTCTTCCTTTGATAGGGGGTGCACTTTCGGCTGCTATTTGTGCCGTGTGGAATTTTATTTTAGAGAAGAAAGAAGGGCCGGTGAAATGAAAGATATTTTACTTGTTGCGATCCCTTCTATAATTTCTTTGGCCGGTATCATCATAACAGCCATTATCACAAATAGCCTTGTATCATACCGCGTCGGGCAATTAGAAAAGAAGGTTGATAAACATAATAACGTAATAGAACGAACTTTTGCGTTGGAATCAAAAGTTGAATTATTAGAAAAGGAGATCTTCAAATGAGTTATACAAAATTAACAGCAGAAGAAGCCGTTAAAAACGCGCTTGATTCTTTAAAAGTATATACGTTATATCGAAACTCGTTCCCGTGGAATTGTCTATATAAAGACGCTGCCGGTACGATTTGGGGCGATTGCGTGAACGCGTTCCCGAAGTCTTTGATTTGGGCGCACGCTTGCGGGGTTCATCCGTTTTTAAACCGGAAAGCGCAAACGTACTTTTATAACGGGCAAAATGGCAGCTATCCAGGTATTGAAAAAAGCGGGCTTGGTGATTGGGATATTACCACTATTATGAACCGCTGCGAAGCAATTTCTTTTTCGGATCTTATACCCGGCGCGTTAATGGCCGTAAACGGCGATCATATTGCGTTATACTGCGGCGAATATGAATTTGCCGGGGAAATTTATAATTCCATTGAATTTAATTATTTTAGTGAAAGCACTCAAGGCGCAATTCCATTTTGGACGGGTCCAAGCGGCCGCCGTTATTGGTATAAAGAAGGCGGATATATGGGCGGCAGTTTCACCCGCGCGGGCCTTTTAACCGAATGGATCCAATACGGAGAACGGCCGGAAACCGAAAAAATCACGTACCAGGTTTATATAGATGTAAAGAAAAAATGGCTTCCGAACATCACAAACGCGGCAGATTATGCCGGTCTTCCCGGATTTGATATTTGCGCCGTTTATGCGTCCGCAAGTAAAGGTAATTTAAAATACGCTGTCCATACCTGGAAGGGCGACCGAAGCGAATATTACGATTCTTCAAAATGGCTTCCGGAAGTGAAAAACCGTGAAGATTACGCCGGGCTGCTGAATCAGCCGGCGGACGCGTTTATTTTATTTTCCGATATTCCGGCGCGTTACCGTGTACGGCTTCGAAAATCGGGCGCTTGGCTTCCTTGGGTCTATACAAAAGATGCTTCTTATAAAGATAAAAACGAAGGTTTCGCCGGCGTGATCGGGGAACCGATTGACGGGCTGCAAATTGACGTTTTATAAAAGGGGGTTAATATGGAAGATTATAAAAAAAGAATGGTTTTAGAATACGCGTATATTAAAGAAAAATACAATAAATTGCATAAACTACTTATTAAATATGACGCGGGAACGCTTGAATTTGATTTAAATTGCTCGCCGTCTTTATTAAAGGAACAAAAGCGGGTTATGTGGGAATATTTAAAAATACTTGAGATCCGCGCGGAAATAGAAGGCGTCAACCTGGAAAGCGGGGTTGTCTAATGGGCTGGAGCGATCCGACGAACCCCGTCGGGACTTATAACCCGTGTTATATGACGAACTTATACGGTGCGTCGTGGGATTCCGCGTGGAATACGTGTATATACGGGTCCCCGACGCAGACGGGAGCAAATGTTTTAAGTAACTGCACCGCTTATGTACAAGGGCGAATGTTGGAAATTTGGCGCCAGGATTCACACCAGGATTATAACCCGGCACAAACACACACGCACCCATTCGCAACGTTAAACGGCGACGCAAATTATAGTTGGTTAGAACGTGCAATTGCTTTAGGCTTTCAAACGTCCGACGAACCCGTGGCCGGATCCGTCTTTGTGACCGGTTCACACGTTGGCGTTGTGGAAAAATTCGCGGACGGTATATGGTGGATCAGCGAGTCCGGTTATGGTAACGTGATTCCGTGGACGTATGGCGAAGGGATTTATAAGTCCGGAAATACGTGGTATGCGATGCACGCGACCTTACATGAAATTTATAAATTTGTATTGATTCCGGACGTTACGCCCGGCCCGGGACCGTCCCCAAAACCAAAAAAGAAAAAATGGATCTATTATTTAAAAAATTGGAACAATGAAATTTGACTTCTTAAAAGTATATGCTATACTTTTGATAGATCGTTAATATTTTAACAAAGTAATGTAAAGGAGTAAAAACATGATTCGAACAAAGGAAGAAATGCTTGACCGTGTTAATAAATATATTGGCGAGGACACAAGCGAAGAAGCAATTGAATTGATCGAAGATATTTCGGATTCTTATGATTCGTTTAGCGATCCGGAAGATTGGAAAGCGAAATATGAAGAATTAGACGAAACATGGAAAAAGAAATACAAAGAACGGTTTTTTGAAGGGTCCAATAAAACACCGACCGGCGAAGATGTTGACGGTGAAACACACGAAGAAGCCGAAGAAAAAGAACTTGTAACCTATGAAGATTTTTTTGAAAGTATTAAAGTAAAGGAGTAAAAACAATGTATAAACCGGCGAAAACTTCCCTTCAGGGAAGAACAATTGACATTTTAAATATTATCAGGCAGAACGCAAGCCTTGCTTACCAGGACGCGGTCCCGGAAATTTCCGACGTTTCCGATATTCCGGCCGTTGGTCAGGCGATCGTTGGGAACCCGACCCGAAGCAACGAGTTTATCAATGCTTTAGTTAACCGGATCGGACTTGTACTTGCGGAAAGCGCTATTTTCAATAACCCTTACGAAATGCTGAAAAAGGGTTATCTTGAATACGGCGAAAGCGTAGAAGAAATTTTTATCGGACTTGCAAAGGTCCTTCCGTATTCCGCGGAAAAAGCAGCGGAGCGCGAATTTAAGCGCACAATTCCGGACGTAAAAAGCGTATTCCATATTATGAATTGGAAGGTTTTATATCCGGTAACCGTACAGCCGGAAGATCTAAAACGCGCGTTTCTTTCCGCGGACGGCGTGGAAATGCTTATTACGCGTATTATTGATTCTATTTATACGGCGGCCGCTTATGATGAATTTTTACTTGTAAAATATTTACTGATCAAAAACGTCACAAACGGCAGCATTAAACCGGTACAGATCGACGCAAACGATATGAAAGACGCGGCTGTTAAATTTCGTGGTACTTCTAACGCGTTTACGTTTATCAGCGGCAATTATAACTTTGCAAGCGTACCGAATAACGCAACGAAAGAGAATCAATATATTTTCATGGATTCCACATTTAACGCAGCCTATGACGTTGAAGTTTTAGCCGCTGCTTTTAATATGGATAAAGCGGACTTCATGGGAAGACTTCTTTTGATTGATAATTTCACGGAGTTTGACAATGAACGCTGGGCTGTGATCCGTGAACTTTCCGAAATGGTGGAAGAAGTAACCGCGGCAGAACTTGCGCTGATGGCCGACGTAAAAGCGATCCTTGCAGACGAAAGATGGTTTCAAATTTACGATGACGTTTCTGAAATGCGCGAAAAAGAAGTTGCTTCCGGCTTATATTGGAATTACTTTTATCATAATTGGAAGATCGTTTCTACTTCTCCTTATGCGAATATTTGCGCCTTCGTAACCGCGGAGCCATCCGCCGTTACTTCTTTGGCGTTTGATATTTCCGGTATTGTTTCCGGCGAGGATTCCACAATTATTTTACTTGAAGCACAAGACGCTGACGCGATCGCGGACAAGCGCTTTAGTTTCGTACAGACCGAAGCGCTTACAACGGCCGGCGTAGCCGTCAATAGTTACGGCGCAATTACCGTTCCGGTTGACGCGTTAGAAACTGAATTAACGCTTGAGGTTAACGTTGCGGGAACTTCCCTCACCGCTTCCCTTACGGCTTCCGAAGCCGAAATTGGAGCAACCGTTACTTTTAGCGGTTCCGGCGAGTAATTTATTAATTTCAAAGCGCCCGTTAAATAAGCGGGCGCTTTTTTAAAAAGGATATAAAATATTATGGCTGAAATTTACCCGAACGGGACGATACAATTTTATAACGGTATAAGATTAGATAATACATATCAAAACGCGCTTTCCTTCGCTAATATAGCAGAGCGCGAAAATTTCTTTGCAAATACTTCCCACTTAAAGCGGACCGTCCAGGCCCAAAGTTATACACGTGTAACGAACGGCGTTTGTGATGTTCAAATACCGATCGGGGAAATGTATGATGTTAATTATATGCGATTCCAAAACACGGGCTTTTCGTCAAAGTGGTTTTATGCCTTTGTTAAAAATGTGGAATACTTAAATAATATTTCTTCCCGAGTTTATTTTGAAATTGACGTTTTAACCACTTTCTATTTTGATTGGGGATATTTACCTTCTTTTGTGGAACGTGAACACGCAGCGAATGACGCGATCGGGGCGAACCTTGTAGAAGAACCCGTTAAATTCGGGGAACCGATCGCTTACGCTTATCAGCGGCATTATTTCCGCAATTTTTACGCGTTTATTGCGACGAGCGATTATGTAACCGTAGACGGGAACCGACGCGCTTATATTTGCCGGGCCGGTGATATGTTAAACGCTTGCGCTTTAAACCCGTTTGATTTGGACCGCGCAAGCGATATTATTGATTTTCAGGAAGCGCTTTCTTTAGTTTCCGAAAGCGAAGCAGATTTTATCAATATTTTCTTATATCCGAAGGATCTTTGCGATTTTACAGATTTACAAAACGGGCAACAGACCGTAAGTTTTAGAACCTATATCGAAAGCGTTTCAATGCCTAATAATATAAACGGATATACCCCGCGAAATAATAAATTATTTACTTATCCCTATTGTTACTTATGCGTGGATAATGGAAGTATTACAAATAATTATCGTTGGGAATATTTCCACGCGGAAAGCGGTTTATCCCTACATTCCTTTATTTATAGGGGCGTCCCGCTTCCGACGCCGCAAGTTTATATTGCCCCGCTTGCTTATAAGGGCGTACAAGCCGGATCAAATTATAATCCTTGCTATGAAGAACGTCTTGAATTAAACGGCCTTCCGCAAGTAGCATTTCCGATTGATTCCTACGCGGCGTGGTTAGCACAGACGGAAAGCAGCCGGCAAAATAAAGTAATTGCCGGAGCCGCTGCGGGCGTTGGGACCGGTATAGCAGCCGGCGCGAAACTTGGGACCGCAATCGGCGCGGCCGGGGGTCCGATCGGCGCGGGAATCGGCGCGGCCGGGGGCGCTTTGATCGGCGGCGTATTGGGGGCCGTTGGGGCGAAAGTTGCTAACGATATGGCCGTTACGGAAGCCGCGGATATGAAAAACAAAAGCACGGGGACCGGTTCCGCCGGCGTAGGCCTTGCGGACGGAAAATGCGGATATATCTTTAAAAAAATGGGTGTTACTTACCAGGACGCACAAATTATAGATTCCTTTTTCGATATGTTCGGATATGCCGTAAACCGGATCAAAACCCCGCAGATCCGAACCCGCGCGCATTGGAATTATATAAAAACAAATGGTTGTAATATGAATCAGCAGAACGTACCCGCCGATTATGTGGCCCGCATAAAAGCGATCCATGACAACGGCGTTACGTATTGGAAAAACCACGAAGAAATAGGAAATTATAATTTGAATAATTATATTACGGGTTAAAGGATAAAAAACAATGAAAATTAGAAGGAAAAATATTTTAGATTATTTTTTTAGAACGCTTTTTTCAAACCGGTATAGTTTTGATATTAATTATAATAAATTGAAAGAAATTACAATAACATTGTATAAATGGCTGAATTTGCCGCCGGAGATCGACGAACGATTTTTAGAATTACAGTTATTCGAAAAAGGCCATGTTTTATTTTTTAAAGACGAAGAACTTGAAAAATTTGTTGTCATGGCGTCCACAATTTCCGGGCGTTGGGATATTTACAATAACCCCATAAAACGCCGGGCGTATGCAACTAACGGTTATAAAGCGAACCGTACAATTGAAGATAGTGTTTTAATTTATAATAACGTATTAAGGAATAGCAGCGAACGCGAAACGCTTTATTTCGCGGAAAAATTGGGCTTTTATGATCAGGTTATTAATGTAAACGTAAACGCACAAAAAACGCCGATTATTATTAAATGTGACGAAAACCAACGGCTTACTCTTGAAAACCTTTATCAAAAATTTGATGGTAACCAACCTATTATTTTTGGGGATAAAAACTTATCTTCGCAGCCGCTTGAAGTTTTAAAAACTGATGCGCCTTTTACGGCGCCCGATATTTATGATATGAAGGTTAAATATTGGAATGAATTTTTAACTTATAAGGGCGTTTCGAATGTGAACATTAATAAAAAAGAACGGCTTTCAGTTGATGAAGTGAACCGGCAGCTTGGCGGAAGTATCGCCGCGCGTGGGTCCGGTTTATTAATGCGGAAAAAGGCGTGCGAAGAAATCAATAAAATGTATGGCTTAAATATCGACGTTGCATTTAATGAAGACGTGATCATGAGGATCCAGGACGACGAAGATATTTTAATTAATGAAAATGAAATAGAAGAAACGGAAGGGGGTTTAGAAAATGAGTAAATATACAACGGAAGTCCGTTTTATTTGTGAATCAAACAGCGGATTTACAATGGAAGAAATGCCGAATAAAACCCCGGACGAAATCATAGAAGC
>JAZQHC010000033.1:0-25071 GCA_045540335.1 Eubacteriales bacterium | reverse complement strand
TAGAATTAAGAAAGTAAATGCCATACCATACAAACGCAACAAGGAAAAACATAAGAAGAAAAACAAAATAAAATTTTAAATTCAATTTGACTTTAATCATAATCAACCGCCTTTCAGGGTTTATTATAGCACGATTTAAGGTGGAGTGTAAAAGGGAAATGAAGCATTCGCTTTGCGAATATGAAGCAGAAGCCCTACGGCTTCTATGAAGCGGCGCGTTGCGCCGTGAAGCACCTCGCTATGCTCGTACGAATAAAAGAGCAGTGAGCCGAAGGCTCGCTTCATAGGGCGAAGCCCTGCTTCATAAGTTGCTTCGTAACTTGCTTCATGCACCGCAGGTGCGCTTCATTTTCAAAACAAAAAAGATGCCTATCTCATTTGCCCTATTAGTACGCGCGAGTAACATCAATTTTCATTTTTGCCCCTTCAGCCGCAAGCTTAACGATCACTTCCTTATTGGAAACATCTTGCAACGTAACAGTTTGGCTTTCATTAACATCAACCGAGCAATAATATTCTCCGTCAATAATAATTACTATTTCGGCATTTCCCGCTTCCACGGAGCTGCTGATGTTAAGCGTAAGAGTATTACCCGATATTTTGGTCGCTTGAAGAATTATAACCCCATGTATCTTTCCAAACGATCTGCTGATGTAATCGTAATCGACATCGCGAAGTCTTGTTCCAATTATGTTTGTATGACGTCCGGAATGTTTTTCCGACACCATCGAACTTCTGTAATTGTTATCCTTACTTAAAATATCGTCCCGAGTAATTTCGGTCAACGCAAAATTCTCCGGTCCGTTTGTATCAACAAATTTAGATTCCGAGGCTAACGAAATGATAACTGCAATCAGTATCGCAAGAATAACAGCAACCGGAATAGCGATGCAAAATGTGATGAGTTTTTTGTTGACGGTTCTTTGATATCCGCATGAATCGAGGTAATTTCGCAAGACACTCTTTACCTCTTCCGAATCGAATACCTCTTTTGATCCATCCAAACGGTAAGAAACTGCTTTTTTACGAACTCCATATTGCTTGCGATATCCGTCGAAGTCATACGTTGTTTCTATATAGGTTTTATCATCCTTTAACTGTGCGACACAGCGGAACGTGGATTCTCTCACACGTGTACCGTGATATTTCGTTTCGATAATTATTTTATCGCCTTCAACTGAAACAGTATATTTCTTATCGCTTTCATTCAAAGCAAGTGCGCCTTGTAGAACTTCTTGTTTCGTCACAAAAACACCACCTTTCTTGGATTTATTATATCATATTTTCTGATTTTTTCAATATTTGCCGTAAAAATAGCATGGGAAAGGTTCATTTCCGGTTCCTTACCCCAAAATGCCGATTGGCATCTTTTTATTTGCACGAAAATCCAAATTTCAAAAAGTGAGGAAAACGGCAAAAAACGAAGAAAACCCGAGAAAATCTCGGGTTTTCTGCTTGGCATCTTTTTTGTCAAGACGCATTGAAGTGTGTTGACAAAAAAGATGCCGAATTATTTTTCTATATATTCCTCAATAAATTCTGCCCACGGCGTTTCACCGCAGTAATCGGAATGGTCATATTTGTGACGTCCTTGCCCATCACTGCCAACGGCATAAGAATATAAACCGTGCTCGGCAATAATATCATAGCCGCCATCCGAATATACTATCGCTATTATGTATCCTTCGTAATCATAACCACCGTCCATAGGAGTTGGCAAAAAGACTACTTCTTTCTCAAAATCGAGGGTACAAAGTGTGTCCAAAAAATTCGTGTAATGTTCAGAATCCAAAACTGCAAGAGGCTCATTGGTTTTAAGAAAACCGGAAATATCTCCTTCGTAATATGCACGCTCGGGTTTGTAAATCTCTATAGATTGAACATTAGCCCTATCCTGTGAAAACTCCAAATCCTTTTTTATATTAGCACAAGAGGAAAAACAGACAATCAGAAGTAAGCTGACAAATAATGCAATTATCTTTTTCATATCTCCACCGCCTTTCTGATTTTATTATATCACAGTTTTCGGTGTTTTTCAAGACCTGAGGGAGAGGTTTTAATGAAATCGCGCGATGCGCGATGAAATCCTCACTCCGCTCGGATGAAATCTTCGGCGTGCCGCCTCAGATGAAATTAAATCCGCCCCCATCTCCTGCCGCAAGGCAGATTTCATCTTCGAAGTGGATTTCTTCCGCTGACGGCGGATTTAGTTGAAAAAATCCCATCTGCATTGCAGATGGGATTTTTTCTGGAGGCGCCACCCGGAATCGGACCGGGGAATAAAGGTTTTGCAGACCTCTGCCTTACCGCTTGGCTATGGCGCCGTTTAGAAGAAAACGACAAAAATCAGATTTGATTTTTGTCGTTACATTTGGAGCGGATTACGGGGCTCGAACCCGCCACCTCGACCTTGGCAAGGTCGCGCTCTACCAAATGAGCTAAATCCGCATATGTGCCCGTGCTCGTTGGAAAGAACGGGCTGGTGCCTCCGGTCGGAATTGAACCAACGACACGAGGATTTTCAGTCCTCTGCTCTACCGACTGAGCTACAGAGGCAAGTGGCGACCCGAAGGGGACTCGAACCCCTGACCTCTAGCGTGACAGGCTAGCGTTCTAACCAACTGAACTACCGGGCCGAATTGGTGGGAACAATAGGGCTCGAACCTATGACCCTCTGCTTGTAAGGCAGATGCTCTCCCAGCTGAGCTATGCTCCCATGCCGACTGCTTTAAGATTGCCTCTCGCTGCACGGCTTAATTAATATACCACACTTTTTTTGATTTGTCAATACCTTTTTTTAATTTTTTTTAGATTTTTTTTGTTTTTTTATTTGATTTTAAATTTACCGATATTAAGACAAAATAACGAGTGTGAAAGGGAAGTGTGAAAGTCATAACCACCGGCTAAGCCGGGGCTTGCTAAGCCCTATAAGGGCGTGTTACCGGCGGGGCTTAAAGCCCACCGAAGCATTTGGCACTTACAAACGGCGCTCTGCCGCCACAGATGTGGCAATTCAAAGCCTTCCTCAAAGAGGAAGGGGGACCGCAACGCGGTGGAAGGAGCCTGCGTTATAGTGATGTTTTGCTGAGTTTTATCATTACGAACTGTACCTCAGTCTGCATTCGCTCGACAGTTTCCTTTCAGAAGGAGCCTATCGCTGCGGCAGAATTACTAATCGGCAAAAGCCTCTATCTAACCACCTGCAGGTGGTTTTCGGTAAATAACAAAAAAGGTGAAGCAATAAGCTGGTTCTCATAAGGAAGTTTGCTCATAAGACTTAAATTTGATCCACAAAACAAATAGATAACCCCGACAGACTTCAAAAGATCTGTCGGGGCGTTTATTTATAATCGTAAAAGTTTATCCAATTCTTCTGCCAAATTTCTCTTCAAGATATTCAACCTCTCTTTATCAGGGCAATTATCCGAACTGTACATTTTTTCCATCGGATACCACCACACAGGTCCCTTCCCATTTTTTCCGTAGCCTTCTAAATCCCCGCTTACTCTGGGAAACAAATGCCAATGTAGATGAGTATCGCCATTACCTAATAACTCATAGTTCATTTTTTCTGCGTTAAACGCTTTTGCTACGGCTTCGGCAACAATGGTCATTTCTTCTAGAAATTTCATTTTTGCAGAATAATCTAATTGAAAGAGTTCTGTCTTATGTTCTTTGCAAAGGAATAATGTATAGCCATTAAAATGTTGATTATCTCCAATGACAACGTATCCGGTTTCTAATTCCTTGACAAACCAAGGATTCGTCCCTTGCTTGATCATTTTGATTCTATCACAAATCATACACATAAATAACTATCCCGCCAATTCATAGTATTTCATATTTATCACCGGTTTCGCATTTGTATTACAAAACGCATAGGGTTGCCCATACCCCTATTCTTGTTTTGATTTAATTGTGTTCAAGGAAGCAATCAACATTCTGCGAATTGCTCCGCAATCGTTCTGAATAGACTTGTAAGTACATTCTTCAATACAACCGGTTTCAAACAAAAGCTCAAGCCAATATTCTGTTTCATAGCATTCCTTTTGAGCAATTTCAAGTTTAGATATAAAGTCTTTTGTACCTTGTGCATATTGTGCTTCGTGAATGTTCGCGCCAATGGAAGTGCCTGAACGCAGCAGTTGATTTATAAGCGCCGTTTCTTTATGCTCTGCCTTCATATTACGGCAGAGGAAGACAATATTCTTTGCAAAATCCTTTGCTTTATTTCTCATAACGCTATTTGACATAATATCACCTCGAAAATATTATACATCAAAATCTACAATTAGTAAAGTTATATTCCGACTATGTCGGAGTGATATTATTGCTCCGCAATAGTTATATTAAAGCCTGCGGCTTTAGTGATATTTTATTCGCCTCCCAAACTCGCATAGCGAATACCACTCGTCGCAAGACGAATATCACTGCGAATCAATAGAACTCGCCGCAGGCGAATAAAACTGCCCAACTTCCTTATGAGAAGTTGGGCATGCGCTTCACCTTTAAATATTAAACATTAACTTCCGCAGCAAACATATTGCCAGAATGTGTGCAGGATAAAATACGTAAAAAACGTACTTTAATCTAAGCCCTTGTTTGCCGTTATACAATGCAATCGGTATAAAAGCCAGCGAAGCGGCTATCGACTGCGTTAAAAACCCGACAGCGGAGATACACAGCTGCAACGGCTTACTTTCGCGCAGCAGGTATATCAAAACTATCATTGCTACGCCCCAATACCCGTAATCGCACCGCAGAACGTACGCCGCGGCGAGGCATACGCCCACGCCTGCAAATTTAAGAAAGCCCTTTTTTTCGAAGGTTTTCAAGAAGTGCATTGCGCACAGCCCCAAAAGCAATGTGAAAAAGACGTTTTGTACCTCGAACGAGAATATTTTATACCGCAAAAACAGATTATACGGTATTTCTGATATCAATGCGAAAAGCGCCATTCTGCCTATATATTTTCGTACGTTTTTCGTGTGGGTAAAGCCTTCAACCGTTAAAAAGCAATATATGGGAAATGCAAGCCTGCCCACGGTACGAAAAATTTGATAAACCTCGTACTGCCAGCCGTATTTTACCATTGCCCAATACACAAGCCCAAGACCTACATGGTCTATCAGCATTGTGACGGTTGCGATTATTTTAAGCGTGCTTCCGCTTATCGTGACGGGGGTTTTCATTTTAACCTTGTTTAATTATTTGCCGTTTTTTATTGCGATTGCCGCTTTTACCTTTGCGGCGATATTTTCAGCGGTAAGGCCGTACATTTCCATCAACGGGGGAACTTTACCGCTTCTGCCGAAGGAATCTTCAACGCCTACGCGAAGAACGGGAACGGGGCACGATTCTGTAACTGCGCCGCAAACTGCTTCGCCAAGGCCGCCGAGAATATTATGCTCTTCCGCGGTTACGATAGCGCCCGTTTCCTTTGCGGCTTTAATAACAAGCTCTTTATCAAGGGGCTTGATTGTATGCATGTTGATTACCCTTGCGTTTATACCTTCCGCTTCAAGCAGCTGCTTTGCGCTAAGTGCAATATCAACCATTGTGCCGCAAGCGATGATAGCAGCATCGTTGCCTTCTGCCATTACGACGCCCTTACCCCATGTAAATTCGTAATTTTCATCAAACAATACGGGTGTAGCCGCCCTGCCGAAACGCAGGTAAACGGGACCTTCGTATTTTATAGCGGCTTCAACTGCCGCTTTCGTTTCAACGGCGTCTGCGGGGCAAATTACCGTCATACCGGGGATAGTACGCATAAGCGCAAAATCTTCAAGACATTGGTGGGTTGCACCGTCTTCACCAACGGTGATGCCGCCGTGGGTAGCACCCAGTTTTACGTTAAGGTGCGGATATCCTACAGAGTTTCTTATTTGTTCGAACGCCCTGCCTGCAAGAAACATTGCAAACGAGGATGCGAAGGGGATAAGCCCCGTTGTGGAAAGACCTGCGGCAACGGTTACCATGTCGCCTTCGGCTATACCGCAATCGAAAAATCTTTCGGGGAATGCTTTTGCAAAAACGCCCGTTTTCGTTGCACCTGCAAGGTCTGCATCGAGAACCACGAGGTTTTCGTATTTTGCGCCAAGCTCTGCCAATGCGGCGCCGTACGCTTCTCTTGTTGCTATTTTATCTGCCATTTTACTTTCCCCCTTTTCAATCGTTGGCGGCAAGTTCTGCCATTGCTTGTGCATACTGCTCTGCATTGGGGGCCGCGCCGTGCCAGCTTGCCTTGCCTTCCATGAAGGATACGCCTTTGCCCTTCGTTGTTTTCATGATGATCACCGAGGGCTTGCCTTTGCAATTTTCTGCATTTTTAACTGCGTTATCGATCTGCTCGAAATCGTGGCCGTTTATTACCTGAACGTTCCAGCCGAATGCGGCGTACTTTTCGTCGATAGGGTTGGAATTCATAACCTTTTCTATTTCGCCGTCGATCTGCAGACCGTTGTTATCAATAAAAATGCAAAGATTATCCAATTTGTAGTGCGCCGCGAACATTGCCGCTTCCCACACCTGGCCTTCGGCAATTTCGCCGTCGCCGAGGACAGAATATACGCGGTAATCCTTTTTTTGCGCCTTTGCACCGAGTGCCATACCGCAAGCGGCGGAAACGCCGAGACCCAACGAACCTGACGTCATATCAACGCCGGGGGTATGCTTCATATCGGGGTGGCCCTGAAGGAAGCTTTCGATATTGCGGAACTTAACAAGCTCTTCCTTCGGGAAAAAGCCTTTTTCCGCAAGGGCTGCGTAAAGTGCAGGGGATGCGTGGCCCTTTGAAAGAACCAGCCTGTCTCTTTCTGCCCATTTGGGATCGTCGGTTTTAACGTTCATTTTTTCAAAATAAAGGTAGGTAAGCACATCCGCTATCGACAAAGAGCCGCCCGGATGGCCGGAGCTTGCCGAATATACCTGTGTTACAATATTTTTGCGAACTTCGTTTGCGATATGCTTAAGTTCACCAATTCTTGCATTATCCATTGTTTATCCTATTCTCCGACTTGAATATTTACAGCTACGCAAATTTGTCGGTGTTGCGAAGCCAACCAACTTGATTATACAATATTTTTTATCGTTTGTCAATAAAAATTTCACCACGGTGATGAACGTATTGTAAATTATATAAAATTTAT
This sequence comes from Eubacteriales bacterium, assembly GCA_045540335.1. Taxonomy (GTDB): domain Bacteria; phylum Bacillota; class Clostridia; order Oscillospirales; family CAG-272; genus RGIG7213. The sequence goes on along the minus strand of JAZQHC010000033.1, from coordinate 17,920 downwards.
TCAAAAAAACTTACAAAATCGCGGTTTTGGCGTTGACAAACGTATTTTGCTTTGTAAAATACCGTTTCAGCCGTTGCGCGGCTTTTGGAATTTTATTATTTCCAAATTTTCTATTTTACCGAATATAAAGGCAAGCACGGCGCACGCGGGTAAGGTTGTTAACAGACACAATACGCATTTTAAAACTGCCAATGCGGTACTATCGCCCGTAATAAGCATATTTGAAAGTCGTATGGTAACGTTAAAGGCAAACACCTGATACAAAAACACCGTCATGCTTCTGGTAGAAAAAACAGAAAATACTTTTTCAAATACCGTGAATTTGTTCAGAATATCCACGATTGTATTAAAACGCGGAATTATTGCGAATATCAACGACATAGATAATAATGAGAAAAATAAAAACGTGATATTCGGCGGAAATTTATTAAACTGCATATCTATTGATCCGCCGTTGAAATACAGCACGATGATAATAGCGCAGGATAAAACGGCAATAAGTAAAAGATACATTTTTGCGTTTTTCTTTTCTGTAAAAGACCGTATTTCTTTATAGAAAAGACCGACGTAGATCCAAATAGAGTAAAATGCGACGTTTTGCACCCAGCCGCAATCAAGCAAGGCGGTCAACACAAATACCGCCGTTATGATAAAGAAAAAATAATTTTTCAGCGGTGTGGTCTTGATATACTTGAACAGGGGTATAAGCAAAACGATACAAAGGTAAACCGGCACGAACCACAACGCAGACGTCAGATGCGCCACTGAGGAAACTTGCAGGTTTAACGGCAACAGCCAGGAAATAACGACCTTTACGGCAAATAAAGGGTCTGAAATTGAATCAACTATCGCGTATTTGCCGATCGACAAGGCGGCGCAAATTACGGCGAAAACCCAATATGGTATTAAAAATCTTTGAAAACGCCTTATTACGAATACGAAATAATTGCCGGTTTTGCTGAATCCGTTGCTTGCCCCGGTTATAAAAAAGAAAAGCGGCATTTCAAAAAGAAAGAAGGATTTAAACAGATTTATATTAGGATCGACGAAAAAATTTCCCCAATAAAGAACGTGTACGACGATTACCCAAAGCATTGCCAAGCCGCGAAGATTGTCTATCGTTTTATCTCTACCCATTATTATCTGATACCGCCCATTTTTTTATTTTGCCTTTTTCTATAATAAAGGCGTTGGTTGCCATTTTTGCCAAGGGAAGGTCTGACAAAGAATCGGAATAAAAGCTTTCAATGCTGATATTTCCGAATTCTTCATTTAAGCGTCGCGTTTTTTCGTACCCGTAGCAGTTTTTTGAATTGAAGCGCCCCGTTTTTGGATCTACCACAGAGGCTATCAAGTGCTTTATACCTAAATTTTGGCATACGGGCTTCAGAAGAAACTGCGGTGATGCGGATATTATAATATCGTCGCTTTGCTGCCGATGAAGATACCAGCTGTAAATTTTACGTTGGTTCTTTTTCCAAAATGAAACAGCCAATTCTTCGGCGTTTATCAAGCGGCAAAAGCAGAAAAAATATTCTTTTAGCTGTGTTTTGTCAATTTTTTTGATTGCGTACAGAAAAAATCCCCACGCTTGTTTCGGTACGTATATCAGCAAGTACGGCTTGCGTTTGATTGCGTACAGAAAAAAGTCAACGGTGCTGTCGCCGTTATAGATGGTTTTATCAAAATCATATACGTTCATAACGGGCTACACCTTTAAAAATAAAGTATTGCAAGCATACATACCGCGTAAAGCGCGCATAAAAGCATAAGTACTTTATCGTGAAGAAGGACCTCTACGGGGTCGCCGTCGGAGTCGCCCTCTACCGATAAGCTGTATTTTAAGGTAATAAGCCAAACTATCGGAACGGTAAATATAAGATATTCGGTTTCGTAAGAGGATACGGTTTTTGAATCCATACTCCATAATGCGTAAAAAACGTTTGCAAGGGCTAAAAACATACCCATGTTTTTATCAAGAAAATTTATCGGGTATGATTTAAGCACCTTTCTTGTTTGTGCATTGGCAAGCTGCTTTGCTTCGTTTCTTCTTTTGCCGAGGGCGAAATAAAACGCAAGCGAGATTACCGTAAGATACAGCCAGTTGGATATAGTTATTTGTGTAACTACCGCGCCGTATAAAATTCGTATAAGAAAGCCCGAAACCAGAATGGATATATCAATTATGGGGAAATTCTTCAGCCCGAAGCTGTACGCCAGATTTAAAATAAGATAAAGAATTAAAAGCAAAAAGGGAACAAATCCGCTAAACGTCAAAAAACAACAAAGTACGGCAACGATTACCGCGGCAAGCGCTATTATAAGTGCCGTTTGCACGGGAACTGCCCCCGAAGCAATGGGGCGTTTACATTTAGTTGGGTGCTTGCGGTCTTTTTCTTTATCTTGTATGTCGTTGATTATGTAAACCGCAGAGGATATTGCACAAAACGATATGAACGCCAATATGCCCGGCAGAAGCTTTTCTGCGTTAAAAAACTGACCGCTGCACGCCAAGGCGGCGAAAACGAGAAGGTTTTTTACGTAATGCTTTACCCTTATAAGCTTTAAGTATTTTTTCATACGTTACTCCTTTAAGCGGGAAAATTCGTTAATGCAAAATCTATCATTTGCATTATTGCGGGGATATTAACTGCCGCCAGAACAACGGCACATACTGCGCTTAATATCGGGGTGATAAATTTTACTTTAAAAATGCTTTCGATTTTTTCAACCAGCTGGAATAAAAGAACGAAAAACGCCCAGCCGAAATAAAGCGAATAAAGGATAAGCCCGTTTTCCATAGTGCCCCAGCCAAGCCCCAGAAGCATGATAACGGAAAATGCAACCCAAAAAATAGCCAGATTGCTGCTTTTTTTATCCCTGTTTAATATAGCGCTTATAACGGCAAGCACCATAATTGCAACGCCGATATAATTTATACCCGTGATGGCGTTTAACTGCCAGGAAAGGTGGTTAAAGGGCTCTGTGGTAGAGCCTGCGCTTGGTGCGGAAAAGCAATTTCGGATAAATTCCGTATATTGATACAGCTTATCGCCAAAGGTAACGGTTTTGCCCGTAAAGGTGGATAAAAGAGTAATTTGCGATAAGAAATTGAATATTACGTCGAAACGGCAGAATACAAGAATTAGCGCAAGAAATTCCAGCCCGTATTTTACCGTATCCGTAAACCACGCCTTGAAGCTTTTTACGGGGTGCTTGCCGGACAAGAAGGGGATAAGTACTGCGCTTGTCATTAAAGTACCGCTTGCGCCCCAATAGGCAAGCCTGTCGGAACGGTAATTTTCTGCTATCAAATAAACGCACAGCACAAGCCAGAAATGGGCGATTACATATTGCTCCATCATAAAAGTAAACAAAAGGTGCGTATATGTGCAACAAGCCAACACCATAAACGAAACCCTTTTTATATCGGAAAGCTTCATCATTTTTGCCAATATAAAGTTTGAAGCAAGCATTATTACTACCTGCGATACGTTAAGCAGGGCGGTTTGAACCGCCTCGGATGCGCCGCACAATCTGCCAAGTAAATACGGAATGCTTGTAAACGGTGCTGAAAATACTGCGAACAACGGCTGGCGCAAGTCGTTTTCGGGGTGGCTTAAAACCAAAAACGCGTTATTTCTTACCAACAGCCAGGAATCGCTTGTGTAAAAGATGTCGTTCGTAAGCTCTACCCCGTACGGCACCCTCGACGAAAGAAAGAAAATAACCGATAAAACCGTAAATATAACGGCAAGCAGGGCGTAAACTACCAATTCTGCGGGCTTTAAACCGCAGAGAAGCCCCGTATCTGTAAAAATCTGCTTTAATTTTTTCCAAAACAAAGCAAGGCAAAAATAAACGAAGAATATCGCGCATGCTACCCCGATATATCCTGCAAAAGAAAGCGCGGTGCTTAAATTTTCCGATAAAGAAAGCTTTGAAACAAGTATTGATGCTTTTCTTTGAAAATGCTCTTGGCTTGCAAGGCAAACGCCCAATGCAGACGCGCAGCACAGTATTTTCATATAAACGGGGTGGTCGGCGGCAATTTCTTTTATGGAAGAAATTCTGCTTGAAATGATAAGTATTGCGCACAAAGCGATAGCCGCGCTGATAAAGTACCCCAACGTTTCGTCGATGGTTAAGCAGAAAAATGCTGCTGCCGATATTGGGAAATACCAATTTCTTTTCAAATTTTGCATTGATTCGGAAAAGCTTATACTTTTCATGATTACCCCTTGAATTTCGTTTTAATCCGTTTTAAAGCACGATATAAATACCCATTTTAATCAATTATATCATGTATCTGCACGGATTGTGTTATTTATTTGTGAAAATTTGAAAACGGGCGGCTTTTTGAGCGTTGCTTTGCGTGCGTTATAAAGAAAACCCCTCGGCTGATGCCGAGGGGTGGTAATTATTTATTGAGTGCTGCTTTAGCCTGTTCGCACAACGTTGCGAATGCATCTTTGTCGTAAACAGCGATTTCTGCAAGCATTTTACGGTTAAGGGAAACGCCTGCTTTTTTAAGACCGTTCATGAATGTGGAATAGTTCATGCCGTTAACTTTTGCCTGTGCGGAAATTCTGGTGATCCACAGACGGCGGAAATCTCTCTTCTTCTGTTTTCTGCCGATGAAAGCGTAGTTACCGCTTTTCATTACCTGCTGTTTAGCCATCTTGAAGTGCTTGCTTTTTGCACCCCAGTAGCCTTTTGCAAGCTTAAGCATTTTATTTCTTCTCTTACGAGTTGCCAATGCGCCTTTAATTCTTGCCATTTTACATTTCCTCCTATTCTACATTAATCCTTGGGGATAAGTGACTTTACGGTCTTGGTGAAGCAATCGCTAAGGTATCCTCTTTGACGAAGATCTCTCTTACGCTTCGTTGTTTTCTTGCCCAATTTGTGGCGGCGGTTTGTGTGGTTGATCTTAACCTTGCCTGTACCTGTAAGACTGAATCTTTTGGATGAGGCTTTATGTGACTTCATTTTTCCCATGGTTTTTTCCTTTCCTGTAAACAGTATCTACAATAAATTTTTAACCTTTGTTTTTGGCATCGGGTTTGATAGGGGCAAGCATCAATGTGATGTTTCTGCCTTCTGCAACCGGCGGCTTATCTGCTGCACCGTATTCTGCACAAGCGTCTGCAAAGCGTTGAAGTATATCGTAGCCCATGCTTTGGTGTGTGATCTGCCTTCCCCTGAATCTTACAACGACCTTGACTTTGTCCATCCCTTTAAGGAAACGGTGCGCGTGCTTTACCTTCGTTTCGAAATCGTGCGTGTCGATGGTAAGAGAAAGCTGTATTTCCTTAACTTCTGCACTTTGCTGTTTTTTTCTTGCTTCTTTTTCTTTTTTGTCACGGTCGAAGCGGTATTTGCCGTAATCAATTATTTTGCACACGGGCGGTTGTGCCGCGGGTGCGATAAGAACGAGATCCAACCCTCTGTCGTATGCTATCTCGCGCGCTTCGTCGGCGCTCATTATTCCGAGGGCTTCGCCATCATCCCCCACTACCCTTACTTGGGGCAGCTTTATGTTGTCATTGATTATAAGATCCTTCGTGCTTATTGCCAAACACCTCCCAAAAACGAAAAAATGCGGTGAAACAATTTTCCCGCATATCAAAATTACGGCACAACGCGCCGTTTTTTAATATTAACCGGCAGCCGCTATCGGTGACGGTGAGATACGGAATTATCGTTTCTGCTTCTTTGTACGAGCCATAATAACATATTTCGGCGCGTTTGTCAAGTCGTTTTTTAAATTTTCATCATTTATTTTTATCTCCGCTTGCGGATACGTTTTTTACTATTCCCGCTACGGCGGGGGCAAGTATCATACCCTTTAATCCGAACAGGGAAAATCCGATATACATAAAAAACATTGAAGCCAACGGGTGAAGCCCTGCCTGCTTTCCCAGAACGGCAGGCTCGGCAAGCTGGCGCACCACCGTTATTACCGCGAAAATGCAGACAAGTATTACCGCGCTTTTTACGTTGCCCTGCGCCAATTCTATCAGCCCCCACGGGATAAGAACGATACCCGTGCCGACAAGCGGCAGAATATCTACGAATGCCGTAAGCAACGCCAGAATAAACGCGTATTTCGTGCCGAGAATAAAAAAGCCTGCAAGCAGCATGGCAAACGTCATGCAGAACAAAAGAAAATATCCCTTTAAAATACCGCTTGCCGCCCTTACGCTTTCGCGTTTGATAAATCCGAATTTGCTGAAATTTTTATCAGACATACGGCTTTTGAAGAAATCCTTTATCTGTGCGTAGTCGGAAAGAAAATATACCCCCGAAAAAACAAATACTACGCACGCAAAAAGAAAAGAAGGAAGAAATTCGGCAATTTTTGCCAATATTTGCGGAAATCTTTCGGCAACGAACGTAGATATACCGCTTAACGCGTCGAAGCCTGCGCTTTGCGCCGCCTTGGTTATCATTTTTGCTATCGGATTTGATGCAAGGTTTTTAAAAAACGGTACGGAAGAATATATATTTTCAGATGAAAACAGGCTTGATTGCGACAGATTTGAGGAAAGGTGCAACGCCTCTTCATACAGCTTGCACGAGAAAATATATATCAGCGAGGCGGCAAAAAAACCGCATACGGAAACGAGCAGCGCGGCGCATATTCTTCTTGAAAGGTTTGTTCTGTAACGTATCAGCCCGAAGGCGGGGCGCAATGCCGCGGCAAGCAAAAACGCCGCCCCAAACGGCAAAAACGCACCGAACAGATACTTTAAAAACACGTAGCCTGCCGCGCACGCGGCGGCGATATACAGTATTATCGTGGTTATTCTTTGGGGGTTATCTTTCGGAAGATTCATCGTTTACATCCTTTTTGTGCTGAAGTTAGTTTTAAAATCGAATAATTCTATTGATTTTTCCTTATGATTATTATATAATTATCGCGGTTGGTTTATTCTTATTGAGGAGTTTATAAAGTGAACGGAAAATACGAAAAAATAATAAAAAATCTGCCCGACGGTATCGACGGCGTGCTTGTTACCTCTGATGTGAACAGGTATTTTGCCTGCGGATTTGATTTTACCGATGGGTACGTGCTTGTAACGAAAAACGGCACTTTTATTTTGTGCGATTTCAGATATATAGAAGCGGCAGACGAGGCTGTTAAAAATCAAGACGGGTTAGAGGCATTAAGGCTTATGCCGGACACGTTAAGCGACCTTTTTGAGGATACCGTTTGCAAAAACGTTATGTTTGAGGATGAAGAGGTATCCGTAAGGGATTTTGAAAAAATGAAGGAAAAATACGACTTTATAAATTTCATCCCGTGCGGCTCGTTTTTTAAAAATATCCGCGCCGTAAAGGACGACGACGAGATAGAAAGCATCCGCCAAGCCCAGCGGATAGCCGAAAAGGCGTTTAACCATATACTGCCCTTATTAAGAAGGGAAATGACCGAAACCGAGCTTGCCCTTCAGCTTGACTTTTTTATGCGCAAATGCGGTGCACAGGCAAGTGCGTTTGATACCATAGCCATCAGCGGAAGCGCAACGTCGATGCCGCACGGCGTTCCGCAAAACAGGGTTATCGGCAAGGGCTTCGTTACTATGGATTTCGGTGCCGTGTATAACGGTTACAGAAGCGATATGACGCGCACCGTGTGCATAGGCAAGGCAACCTCGCGGATGCGTTCTATGTACGATAGGGTGCTTGAAGCACAGCTTGCCGCCCTTGATTATCTGCAAAGCGGCGGGCGCGATTGCTTTGCTGCGGATAAGACCGCGCGCGTAATTTTGGATAAGTGGTATAAGGGCGCATTCGGGCACAGCCTTGGTCACGGCGTAGGGCTGCAGATACACGAAAGCCCGCGTTTGTCGCCTGCGGCAAAGGGTGAAGAATTACAGCGCGGCAACGTTGTAACGGTAGAGCCCGGCGTATATATCCCCGGCAGGTACGGGGTGCGTATTGAAGACATGGTTGTAATTTGCGATTCAACTGCCGCAAATATTACCGAATGCACGAAGGAGCTTATTGAAATTTGTTAATATTTTAAGTCTATTTTTAAAATATTATTGTATCGGCTTGAAAACGCGACGGTTGTAATATATAATGAATAAACATAAATATTTGAGTAATTTTTTGGAGGTATATACCTATGTTAATGGCAGGCGATTTCAGAAACGGAAAAACCTTTGAGATGGACGGTAACGTTATGCAGGTTATCGAATTCCAACACGTAAAGCCCGGTAAAGGCGCGGCTTTCGTACGCACTAAAATGAAAAACGTTATTACGGGTGCGGTTATTGAAAGATCCTTCTCGCCCACGGATAAGTTTGAAGAAGCAGTTGTTGAAAGAAAGGATATGCAATATTCCTACAACGACGGTGATATTTACTACTTTATGGACCTTGAAACTTACGATATGCTGCCCCTTAACTCTGATAAGTTAAGCGACAGCTTCAAATTCGTAAAAGAAGAAATGATCTGCAAGATCGTATCTTACAAGGGCAACGTATTCAGTGTTGAACCCCCCATGTTTGTAGAGCTTACGGTAACCCAGACAGACCCCGGCTTCAAGGGTGATACGGCACAGGGCGCAACAAAGCCCGCTACGCTTGAAACAGGCGTTGCTATCAAGGTTCCGTTGTTTATCAACGAAGGCGACGTTCTTCGCATAGATACGAGAACGGGCGAATACCTTGAAAGGGCGAAATAATAATTTCCGAAAGGATGAACAGATATGACGCTTAACGAAAAAACAGCATACCTTAAGGGCTTGGCAGACGGGCTTAAGCTTGATGAAAATGATGATGTGGCACTTGTTTTGCGCAAGATAATCGACGTGCTTGGCGACGTTGCCATGACCGTTGGCGATCTTGAAGAAAAGACCGACGAATTGGAAGCCTACATTGAAGAGATCGACGAGGATCTCGGCGAGGCTGAAAAGGTTCTTTTTGAAGATGAATGCGACTGCGGCTGCTGCGATTGCGACGACGATTGCGACTGCTGCGACGATGACTATGATGATGACTACGACGATTTTGACGATGACGACGAGTTTGATGACGACGATGATGACGTTGTTTTCGAAGTAAATTGCCCTGCGTGCGAAGAGGTAATTTGTTTGCCCTCTACCATTGATCTGGCAAACGTTATATGCCCTGCTTGCGGCGAAGAATTTTCCTGCATTTACGACGAGGACGAGGATGAAGAAGACTGCGGCTGTTGCTGCTGTGATGACAAAGAAGACTGATATATCGTCTTTGTTTATCGTAAATCGGAGGAAAAATGAAAAAAACTGTATTATTCAATAAAGTTGTGGCTTCAATAATCGCATTTACGTTTATTGCGGCTGCCGTCTTTGCTACTATTAGTGCCTCGGCAGACGAGGGCGTTGCTTCTGCAACGTCGGTTGACGGGTTTACTTTGGTAGATGGTTCCGACCTTGTTATTGAAAACGGCATGGTTTTAAATATTTCCGCAGGTTCTAAAGCGTATTACGTTTTAGACGCATTTGAGGAATCTTGCTTTATAAGGGATAATGATGGTGCTTTCGTAGGCAAAAACTCTTTACTTGGTACGGGCTACACGCTTTCTTCATTGGCATCTGATGATACGTTGAAGATTATCGTAAACGGCGACCTTGACGGGGATGCGCTTGTTACCGCAAAAGACGTTATACGTGCCAAAAAGTATATAGAGGGCGCTGCCTACGCCGGCGATATGATGATCGCTATGGATTACAACGGCGACGGAAAGCTTACCTCAGACGACGTCAGATTGATGAGTTCGTATGCAATATCCGAAAAAACACCTGCACCTGATATTGAATTGGTTGAAGTTCCGTTATTGCAAAGAGAGCCGAAAGACCTCGGAACAGACTTTTACGCTACTATCGACCTTGTTTACACAGATAACTCTTTGATGGCAAGCTATACGGGCCACAACAGCGTTGTTGCGTACAACAAAAATCTTTCTGCAGAACAAACGTGGCACTTCACGCGTAATTCTGACGGAACGTATTTGATTAAAAACCTTGCATACGGCAAGGTGCTTGACCTTAACGGCGGGCCGGAATTGAACATGGACGTTAAGGTTTATAAAGAAAGCGGTTCTGAAGGACAAAGCTGGTTTATCGTTGATTCTACCGATGGCGGATACGTTCTTTTCCCGAAATCGGCCAAGAACCTTTCGCTTAACGTTGATGGTGCATCAGATGCGAATAACGCAAACGTTGCACTTTACGAATTCAGCGAATCCGTTGCACAGAGATTCTTGATTTCGAAGATCTCGCTTGATACGTCAAAGAACTACCTTGATATCGTTTCAAAATCCGATCTGGGCGATGTGTTCTATGCAACTATCAGCGCAGGCGGCAAGCGTATAAACTACCGCGATTCCAATGTGGCGCTCTACACCATAAAGAACCAGCCCGGTGAAATGTGGAGGTTTGAACGCCAGGCAGACGGCTCGTATTTCATCAAAAATATGGACCAGATAAATAAAGCGCTTGACGTTTCAGGTGCTGCTGCGGCAAACCTTACAAACGTTCAATTGTATAACGGCAACAGATCTGCCGCGCAATTATGGAACTTGTATATTAAAGACGGTAAGGTAATACTTTCGTCTGCGCTTTCAAAGCAATTTGTACTTGATATTTACGCCGGTGAGTTCAACCATGCGCAAAACGTTGATATTTACACCTTCAACGATTCTGAAGCACAGAAGTTTACGCTGGAAAATATGACCGGCAGTTACACACCCGTTTTGCCGAAGAACAAGACGTACAATATCTTGTTTATCGGTAACAGCTTTACGTGGTATCACGGCTTGGGCGGTGAAATATTTGCACCCCTTTGTGCTGCCGCGGGATACAGTGTAAACGTAAAGGTTATTGAACACGGCGGCGCTTTGCTGGCGAATTATGTAGGTTCCGGTAAGTACGCTGCAGAGATTACCAGCGCGTTGAATGCAACAAAGTACGATTACGTTATACTTCAAGAACAAAGCACGACGCCTATATACAACCCCTCGACGTTCTATTCCGCTTCAAGAAGTCTTGCGGCGCTTGTAAGAAGCTATGGGGCACAGGTGGTATTCTATCAAACGTGGGGCTTCCACCCCAGCCACGGAACGACCGCCGCTTTGGGCGGAACGGTTGCGATGGAAAAAATGCTTCGCAACGCGTACGATAATATAGGCTATGAGATAGGCGGTATAATGGCACACGTTGGACGTGCCTTTACAGACGTTTACCAAGCGCACGGAAGCAACATCAACCTGCACCTTGCGGCAGACTTGTACCACCCATCTACAAACGGCTCTACACTGGCGGCATATACGATATTTGCATCTATCTTCAGGGTTGACCCGAGAACGGTTAACTACAACGGCAAAGCAACAGATGCGAATATAGCAGGTATATTAAGACAAGCGGCGTACTTTGCTACGTTTGAAAAATAATTAAACGGTTTAAACGGCGGTTTGCCTTCTTTTGAAGGCTTACCGCCGCTTTTTCGTTTACCGAAAACTGCAAAAGGCTTTAGCTTTACATTAGGATATAATTGCATTTTGCATTGTGTTGACAAGTAAATGATTATATGCTATAATAAAAAAACAATAGCTTTTAATATTTACTTTAAAGGGGAAATTTTATGAATAATACATCCGAATTTCAACCGCCCGTTGCCAATGAAATGCAGATACAAAGAAACAAGCTGCGTTCAAGATACGATTCTTCAAGAGGAAATCTTTTGATAGTAATGCTTTTTTCTTTAATAAACCTTATTATACTTGCCGTTGGCGGCAATTCGTATTTTCTTTTTTCTGCAAGCGTACCGTATGCCATAGGCGATATGGCGATGTACCTTTGCGGAAAATATCCGCAGGAATTTTATACCGCGGAAGAGCTTTCTGCGGGGGAATTTTTAAATAATACCGTGTTTGTCATTATGCTGGCGGCGGCGTTTATATGTATAGCGTTTTATTTTCTTTGCTGGTTAATGTCGAAAAAGCACGGTGTAGGTTGGCTGATAGCCGCCCTTGCCGCATTCGTATTGGATACGCTGTTTATGTTTTGGTGGTACGTATCCTTTGCGGATATCGTTTTGGATATCGTAATTCACATATGGGTGCTTGTATCGCTTATTATGGGAATTATTGCGTATTTCAAGCTTAAAAAAATCCCTGTTGAAGAAGCTGCCGCCGTTGAAGAGCCTGTTGCCCAAACCGTATTGAACGGCGGCGAGGATAACGAGCTTTAAAGCGATATAATTACGCGCCGTTAAATATTTGATTTTGAAAACCGATAAAGGATAATTGCAAATATGGAAAAGCATACGAAAAATATACTTACGCGCGAATTTATTTTTAAAGAGCTTAGCTTTTATAACACTGCAGACATTCGATATAATACAGTTCTGACAATTTCTTTATCTATCCTTTTGCTGCCGTTTTCGGTATTGATTTATCATGGCTTTAATGAATTGTCTGAGAATAATATACTTTCAATCGTGATGTCTTTATTCATGTGTTCGCCCGTTTTATACTTGATATATGAATTTTATCCTTTATTAAGGCAACGAAAAAAGATAAAAAACGGCGAATTTGAAATTGTAAAGCGAAAGGTTCTGCATAAGCGGGAAAAGGCGGTTATTTTCAAGCACCGCATGCGTTTGGACAGAATAATCCGCTTTGAAGGGTTTAAGGAGCTAACTGTGGGCAGGACTATATATGAAATGACCGATTCCGGTGAAGAATTTTACATTGTTCGCTACCAAAATGAAAAAAAAGTAAGATTATTTTATTCTGCCAAAAGATACGAATATAACGAGGCGTAATTTAAATAATGAAAATAAAACGGGCGGTTAAACGATGTTTAAACCACCCGTTTTAATATATTTTGGCATCTTTACAATACGTGAAGATGCGTTTTATTTTAACCGCTTGCGTATAAGAAGGTTAGATAAAGCGCGGAAATTAAACGGCACAAGCGGGTAAAGGTAGTTTCTTTGCCCGTCAACGGTTTTGTTCGTGGCTATCAGAACCACGGTTAATACTACGCCGATTATAAATCCCCATATTTCGAAAAGTGCCGTTAAGCCAAGAAGAATAAGGCGCATAAATTTAAAGGCGTACCCCAGTTCGTAGCTTGGCTGTGCGAAGTTTGCAATGCTTACAAACGCCGTGTAAAGTATCGTTTCAGGTACGAACCAGCCCACCTTTACGGCGTAATCGCCCAATATCAAGCCGCCGATTATAGAAAAGCTGCCCGCCAAAACGGAAGGGGTGTTAAGCGCGGCAAGCTTTAAGCCGTCAACTGCAAATTCAAGCAGAAATAACTGCACGATTATCGGCAAAGAAGATTCTTCTGCCACTTTTATAAATTCAAGCCATGGCGGGATATATTCGTGGTGCGTTATTAACAAATACCAAAGCGGCGATAAAAACATAGTAAGAAAAAATACCGAACATCGCACGAACCGCAGATAAGTGCCCGTAATGGGCGGAAAATAGTAATCGTCTGTTTCTTGAAGAAAATCGAAAATGCAGGTGGGCAATATCATTACGCTTGGCGAATTATCGCAGATGATTATTATGCTGCCCTCCATTATTGATGCGGCTGCCGCATCGGGGCGTTCCGTATAACGTATTTTGGGAAAAGGGTTATACCATCGCTTTTTTATCAAGCATTCCGCCAAGGATTCTGAAGAAAGCGAAAGGCACGGTACGTTTATTTCATCTATTCTTTTTTCGATACTGTTAAGAAGCTTTTGGTCTGCTTCGCCGTTAAGATAGCATATAACGATATCTGTTTTAGACGAATACCCTACGGTTTTTATCTTCATCGTAAGGCGGGGGTCGCGTATGTGGCGGCGTATAAGCGCGGCGTTGAATATCAACGTTTCTACAAAGCCTACGCGCGCACCGCGAAGAACCTTGTCGTTTTCGGGTTCTTCTATGCTTCTTACCGGGTAGGTGCGGCAATCTATCATAACCGCGCCCGAAATTCCGTCGGCTATCATGGCAGTCATGCCCGAAAGAACGCCTGTTACAAGCTTGCCTTCATCGCAGGCTTCCTCTACCTCTACGTACGGTATATACGTATCGTAAAAGCTTTTCAGATCCGTTATTGAAGCAGGGCGAAATTCGGTAAGCTTCATAAATAAATCCATAATGCGAAGCATTACCTCGTCTTTGGTTAATCCGTCGATAAAGTAAAAGCTGCACTTTTTTCCGCAGGTTACGATATCCCGCCTGACAAGGTCGAAGCTTTCGTTAAGGCGAAGAAGCTTATCAAGATACTTTCTTTTTGTTTCAACGGACGCTTCGTTTATCATCTTATTCTATTTTTTCTTAATAAGGTTATTGCCCCGAAGGAGGTTATCGCCACGAACGCGGCAAGCGCAAAAAGCGTATCCGAGGTTGAAGGGTTATTTGCCGCAGATTCTGTAAAGGTTATTTCGTCTATCGAAATTCCGTTTGATTTTGCCGTATCAAGAAAAACGGAAATATACACGCTTTGCCCTTGGGTGAAATTTTCGGCGTTTAACGCGGCGGATACGGTTTGCGAGGTATCCTTCCAGCTTACGCCGTCTTTATCGGTTACAACGGGAACTATTTTTGCAATTATTTTGCTGTTTTCAACCGCTGTTCCGTCTGTGTTTTGAACGGGCGCATCGGATATTGCTATAAAAGTGCCGTCGCCAAAGCCCTTGCCCTCGCCTGAATGCTGACCGTAGCGCACCGTTACCGCCGAATATTTTGAAAGGTCTATTTTGCCGAGGTTTACGAATGCACCGTACTGCATAAACGTGATAACGGGCGTGTTTTCGGGATAGCCGCCGTCTGTCCAAGAGGGGTAAAGTCCGTTGCCTTGGCCGCCCGGCTCGTTCATTTCCAAGGCGGAAAGATCGACCGTGTTATCTGCGGCAAGCACGCAGGTTGCCATTATTGTGAAAAGAGCTGATACCAAAAATAAAGACGTTATTTTTTTCATTTTGAAAAAATCCTTTCCTTGTGATATTATTATCATTTCAAGAAATTGCCGCATTATTCACAGAATTTTCCGAAAGACCGAAGCTTACCGAAATGGCTTCGTTTACACGGTTCATCAATTCCTCGTCAAGGTGGCCCATTTTTTCTTTAAGGCGTTGCTTATCAAGGGTGCGTATTTGTTCAAGCAGAATTACCGAATCCTTCGCAAGACCGTAATTATCCGCAAAAACGCCTATATGCGTGGGAAGCTTCGTTTTCGTTATCTGGCTGGTTATCGCCGCGGCAATAACGGTAGGGCTGAATTTGTTGCCTACGTCGTTTTGAATTATCAAAACGGGGCGCAGACCGCCCTGCTCTGAACCTACCACGGGGGAAAGATCGGCGTAAAAAATATCTCCTCTTTTGATTATCATTTTGAATACTCCTTTGGTTATGTTGTATTCATATTTTTTCATCAAGAGGAGATTTTTAAACGCAAAAAACGGAAATTTTTTAAATTTGCATTTGGTTTACATATACATCATTTCTTCATAAGACAAGCTTCGGTGAAACGATTTATTTATCGCATATCCGACAAGGCGCGCCATTTCGTCAACGGCGGTGTCTGCATCTTTGGGGCAAACGTAGCTTCCGTTTGCGGGGTAAAGGGCAGATACGATGCTGTCTATTTCGTTTTTATCTATATTGGGGCAGTTTTCAAGCGCATCGCGTACGAGGGTGCGCGTATCTATTACCATAGGCACGCCGATACACACCGTTTTTACGCCAAGCGTTTTTTCGGAAAGCTCGCCGCGGTCGTTGCCAACGCCGCTGCCGGGGCTTATGCCCGTATCCGTTATCTGCACAGTGGTGGCAAGCGAATTTATGCTTCTGCATGCAAGTGCGTCTGTAAGAATTACGGTTTTGGGCTGCAGCATTTTAATCGCGCCCTTTATCTGCTCTACTGCCTGTATGCCCGTTTGTGCAAGCACGCCGGGGATAAGGCAGGCAACGTCGCCGAGACCTGCCGATTCGTAAATGTTTTTTTCGTATTCTTTTATATGGCGCGAAACGATAACGTTATGCGATGACAACGGCCCTATTGCATCTGCCGTTATATATCTGTTGCCAAGCCCCACCACAAGCACGGGCGAGGATACGTCGCATAACGACGATATTATTTTTACTATTTCGTTTGCCGCCGCCTTGAATTTGTTAAAATCGGCAAGCCAAAGCTTGCCCGTGTTTACCGAATAATAGCTGCCTTGCGGCTTTTGAAGTATTTCAGAGCCGTTTTCGTTAAATATAGAAATTTTTACCGTTTGTACGCCGTTGCAATTCCAAGTGTCGTATTTTATACCGTCGGGCTCGCCGCTGTGGGTTTTGCAGTACGTTTTCATATACTCTTCGCGCAGCTCGTGCGCCATATCTGTGCGAATGCTTTTCATATTTTTCCCCTTTCTTGTTTGTACGTACTATTCTAACCCAAAAAAGAAAAAACGAAACACAAAAGCCTTTTAATACGTACTGTGCGAAAGTTATTTAAATGATTTCGTAGTACGGTTGACATACTTGATAAAATGTGATAAAATAAACTAAATAAGCGGGCAAAGCGCCCAAAGTGTATTATAAGAGGATAAATTATGAACAGAAAAAAATTTTTATTGTCAGTTTTGTCTTTCATTCTTGCGTGCTGTACTTTTACGGGTTGTACTTCGGGCGGCGGTGATCTTGATTCCGAAAATGCAACCGCAAAAGCGGATACGCAGGCAGAAACCACAGCAAAAGAGGCTGAAACACAGCCCGAAGAAACGAAAGCTTCCGACGTTTGCCTTCCTAAAGAAAAAGAGTATTCGGTTCTTTTTATCGGTAACAGCTTTACGTATTGTAACGACTTGCCCGAAGATCTTTTTGCATCGCTGTGCAAGGCGGCAGGGTACAATGTAAAGGTTGATTCGGTTACCAGGGGCGGATATTATCTGCATCAGTTTGCAAGCTCGGGCGATGAATACGGCAGAATAATCGACCAGAAGTTTGCCGCACATCAATACGACTATATTATTCTTCAAGAACAAAGCGGTAACGCCGCAGTTAACCCCGACGGATTTTTCGGCGGTGTTCGTTCTTTGGTAAGGAAAATAAGAAAAACGCAAGACCACGCGCAGGTGGTGCTTTACGAAACGTGGGGCTACAAGGAAGGATATCACCTTTTGCCTACGCACGGCGGTGATACTGCAGGTATGGAAATGAAGCTTCGCGCGGCATATACTGCCATCGCGAAGGAACTTGACTTGAAGGTTGCGCTTGTGGGCGCGGCGTTCTTGAACGTATATCAAAACAATAAGGATATTGAATTGTACGATACAGACCTTTCGCACCCTTCAAGAAACGGCAGTGCGCTTGCGGCTTGCACGATATTTACGACTATATTCGGCGGCGATATACGCGAAATAGAGTATAATCCCAGAATAGGCAAAAAGAACATACAAATACTTCAAGAAGCGGCGTACAGCGCAGTTTACGACGATAACTCCGTTCCCAAAAGGCAGCAGATATCCTCTGAAGGCAGGGGCGGCCGCTGATATTTGAATAAAAAAACGGCGTAATTCAAACGCACGCCGTTTATCAACGAAAACCGAAAAATAAAGCCCAAGGCAAAGGCGGCTTCGCATAAGGAAGTTTGATTCTTACTTGTAGGGTCCGGTGTCCCAAACGATCCCAAAAGACATAATTGCTCCGCAGAAAACAAATAATTGACCCCGACAGATTTTTGATGGTCTGTCGGGGTATTTTGTTCTGCTCGATAAATTGGAATTTTTCCCTCTGATAAGCTTATTTTTGCAAGTGGGTTGAATTAATCTAATTTTGAAGTAATTTCTTTACTTCTTTTGCAAACAGCATTGGCTCATCAATTTGTGGTGAATGACCACACGCTTTCATAATCACTATTTTTTTATTCGGT
>JAZQHC010000032.1:0-1848 GCA_045540335.1 Eubacteriales bacterium | reverse complement strand
GAGGGAGCATTATATATGCGTTATCTGCGAATAAATACATAGCCGTGTGCTTTGGCTTTTATCGTTTTGCAAAGCAGTTAGTGCTAACATAGGGCGCCGTTTTTCTGCGGAAAAACGGCGAGATTCGCTCGCCATTACTCGAAGCAGCTCGTAATGGCTTCGGAATGACGCGAGAATGTGCGCCGATCTCGTTTCCTTAATAATCGGGTAATAACAAATTTTATCGTTTTTCATAGTAACTTTTTGCTTTTTAGCACCGTCGCAGACGCTTCAAATAGAGCGAGGATAGCGCACACACCTGCGTCATCCCGCAGGCGCGGCGCATTGTTCTGCGACGCGACAAGTGGATCTCGCAAAAATACCGCAGTATTTTTGCGCCCTATGTTCGCACCAAACTTTTTATTCTATCTCCGTTAATATATTTTAAATTTTAAAAGGCACTTGCAGTTATTTAGCAAGAGCCTTTGCCTTAAACTATTACTGTAAAAATTAAAGCGAAAATTGAACTGCGCTTGTAAAATGCTTGGTGTAAAATTTGCAAAAAGCCGTGTATAATTAAGGTACAAAAGCGCTTTTGAATTACCGTAAAGGAGAAAAAATATGTCTATCGGAACTACTATCAAAAAACTTCGCCGCGAGAGGAATATCACGCAAGAACAGCTCGCGGAATTGCTTGGCGTTTCTATAAACGCCGTTTCTCAATGGGAGTGCGACAAGACCGCCCCCGATATTTCAAATCTGCCGCTTCTTGCAAACGTTTTTGAAGTCAGCGCGGACGTGCTTCTTGAAATCGACATTTCAAGAAGCAAAAAACAAGCCGAGATCAAAGAATTTACAGACAAGTACGCAGAGCTTCACAGCCAAGGAAAGACCGCGGAGAGACTTGCGCTCTCCCGCGCCATGCAGAAAAAATATCCGAACGATGAGACCGTGCGTTATTACCTAATGAGAGTATTGCAAAACGGATATATCGATGAAGGCTTTGACGAGATAGTTATGCTGGGCGAACAGCTTATGGAATCTACAAATATGGAGTATAAGATGGGGGCTATTCGCGGTCTATGCTTTACCTATTTGCATAAGGGCGATAGAAGCAAAGCATTACAGTATGCGGATATGATGCCGCCCGCGGAAGATCTCTATTTGCACGTGCTTGAAGGAGATGAGCTTGCAGAGCATTGTCAGAATTATTTCTGGAAGCTCTGCGACCGCGCGTATCTCTATATGAAATATCTGCTTGATTGCAAGGAAGCGGGATACACTCATGAGGAAAAGCACACGATGTTGCGCTCGCTTTACGATATGTTCCACATAGTTTTTGCAGACGGTGATTTCGGATTTTTCAATGACCGTCTGGCAAGGATAAGCTTTTTTATGGCGCTTGAAAGCGGCAGGGCGGGAGAATTTGAAAGAGCGATATCCGAGCTTGAAAATGTGGTGCAATACTGCGAAAAAGCCAATAATTTCACAGAAATCGAGCATTCGTCCTTGCTCGTCAATAGGATAAAGATCGGGCAGAGGAACGTTTCAAGAAGCAGCGCGGAAACGCTTGCTCACTCTTATTTGCGATATCTCAACAATAATGACGGCGTATTTGCTTCAATAAAGGACGATCGCCGTTACAAAGCTATCAAGGAGCGCCTTGCAGCTCTTTGATCTGCGGGCATTTTAATTAAAAAAGCCTTCTCCGCGGAGAAGGCTTTTTACTTATTTTCTCGATATTTTTTGCTTTCTGACATCCGTGCCCGAAAAGACGAGGGGGAGATATTCACCGAAAAGGCGGCTTGTTATTCTGTCCCAATATCTTTCGACTATCTCATTCTGATTGAGATTGGTGCTTATAATGGT
>JAZQHC010000031.1:0-18554 GCA_045540335.1 Eubacteriales bacterium | reverse complement strand
ATAAAGAACAGCGGAAAGATCGCATACGGCTTTGACGCATACAACGAAGAATACGTTGATATGATCGAAAAAGGCATTGTTGACCCGACCAAGGTTACACGCTCTGCATTGCAGAACGCTGCATCTATAGCTTCTACCGTTCTTACCACGGAAGCACTTGTTGCAGATAAAAAAGAAGAAAATCCCGCACCCGCAGCTGCTGCACCCGGCGGCATGGGCGGAATGTATTGATTCTTTAACACAATTAAATATTCAAAGGGCTGTTGCGACCAAAATCGCAACAGCCCTATTATTTTACAATAGTATTCTTGATTATTCAATTCAATTTGATGATGATACCGCTTTTTTAGGGTTAACGAACAATATTTTCATATTTCTTCGTTGTGCTTCCTTTACGGTATTTGACGTACCGCCGGGAAGTATATTTCGAGGATCGCATACTGCGATAACCGCTTGACTGTTATCAAGCATATAAATGTTTCTTTCATTGAAAGCCCTTGCCGTTTCAGATTGCGGTATAACGCCCTTTAAAATATCAACCCGATCCGCGTTAGAGGTTATTTCAAAATATTGGCGTTTTTCATCGTTGGTTAATTTTTTATCGTGTCCTGCAAACGGAATTGCACATATCAATTTCAAATCGGGGTAAAACTCCTTCATTTTAAGCACTGCTTGCGCTGCCCATATATCCGTGCCAACACACATACCACTGTAAAACGTATCGTATCCGCGTTCGTAAAAGATCTTTACTGCGCGGCACAGCATCCTTTTTAATGCCGATATGTTCTGTTCGGTTGGTAAAAAGGGCAGCTTTGAGGTTCTGTACCCCGTAAACGCAACCGACCTTTCTTTATCAAACATTTCAAATCCTTTCTTATACTTGACAAACACTTCCTTCGGCTGTATAATATCATTAAACAAAGTCGAAAGGTAGATAGTTATGTATATTGCAATATGTATTGACGACAACAACGGAATGATGTTCAATCGCCGCCGCCAAAGCCGCGACAGAGTCTTGCTTGACGATCTTATAAAGCTTGCAAACGGCAAATTGTATATCTGCGAATACTCTGAAAAGCTGCTTTCCCAGCGTAAAGACCTACAAACAGAAATCGGTTACTTTCCCGAAAAAGACGGTGTATTTTTTGCAGAATGTGCCGTTACGCACGATATGGTATGTAGCGCCGAGGGGTTGATAGTATATCATTGGAACAGACTATATCCGCAAGACCTTGCATTTGAATTTGACCCTGAAGAAGAGGGCTTTAAGCTTATAAGCACCGAAGAATTTGAAGGTTCTTCGCACGATGTAATAACAAAAAAAATCTGGAAAAGATAAAATTTATTGTTCTTTTTCCTCCCCCTGTTCGGGCGCTTCGTCCTGCGGGGGGATTTCGTTTTCTTGTTTCTGCCGTTTTTCATCGAGCCGTTTTTCGGCATTTTCTTTTATAATGTTCACAACTACGGCTGTAAGAGGTATAAAGAATATCATGCCGAACAAGCCAAACAGATTGCCTCCGACAAATACCGCGACAAGCGTAATAAGGGGACTTAACCCAACAGAGCTGCCCACAACGCGCGGATATATAAATTGGTTTTCTACAAACTGTACAACAAGATAAAGAATAATGCAAAGCAAAACCTTCGACGGATCTGACAAAAGCACAAGAAAAGCACCTACCGCGCAGGCAAAAAACGCACCGACGTAAGGAATAAATGCGGATACCATTGCCAGCATGCCGATAAGACTTGCGTAAGGAATACCCACAATTGCAAACGCAACGAATATCAAAACACCCAGAATACACGCTTCAAGGCATTGGCCTGAAAGAAATTTACTGTTTGTTTTCGTTATCATATTGCATATATGGCATATGTATTCCACCGTAGATTCCTTCATATATGCCTGCATAAGCTTTTTGCATTTACTTGCAAGAGAACGTTTTTCAAGCAAAACGTAAATCGCAATTACCGCGGCAATAAAGAACGACGTTATGCCGGAAACCGCGCTTGAGGCAAAGCTTGCCAATTTGGTTATTACAGTACCTGCTATATCGGATACGTTTTTGATAAGGTTGGTAAAATTCAACCCTTCTATCCATTTTGTGATTTTTGAAACGTCGATATCATACGAGGCAAGTAATTCCGCCACGCGCGGCCATTCTCTTTGAAGGATTTCGTACAGCAGATTGGCAGATGAAATTATTTCAGGTATAAGCATCGTCGTTACGATACCCAGCACAAGAACGACGCATATCAAAGTCAACGCAAGGCTGATACCGCTGATAACGCTTTGCTTCGGCGGCTTTTTTATTTTTCCGAACATTTTGCCAAACAAAGATTCAAACCCTGCCATAGGCACGTTTAAAACGAAAGCCGCAATAAAGCCTATTACAACGGGTAAAATCAACCCAAACACATTTGATATAAAGCCGACAACAGAATCAAAATTCATAAGTGCGGCATAAATACAGACACCAAACGCAACAAGATAAAACTGGTATCTTACTTTCTTTTTCATAGTATTACCCTTTCGGAGTTTTTTCTGTCGCCTATTATACACTATATCCGTGAATAAATCTACATTTTATATAAAGAACAATAAAAAAGCCGGCGTGCCATTATCTGATGCAAACGCCGACTTTCATTAACTTTTTATCTGCCGTCGATATAATCGCAAGCCGCAAGAGCAGCGGTTGCGCCGTCTGCCGCGGCGGTTGCCACCTGCCTTATTTTTTTCGTGCGGCAATCACCTGCAACAAAAAATCCTTTTTTATCGGTTAAGCAGCCTTCATCGGAAACAACGTATCCGCGTTGATCAAGGGTTACCGTTTCAGAAAAGATCTCGTTTTGCGGAATAAGCCCTACCGCAACGAACATACCGTTTACGGCAATATCCTTTTCTTCATTTGTTTTTTCGTTAATTACGGTAATCTTTTCAAGCTCTTTTTCGCCGTGAAGCTTTTTAACAACGGTGCTTGTCATTATTTCCACGTTATTCTTATCTTGTATTTGCTTTACAAGTGACGCTTCGCCGGTAAAGAAATCAAGGTTTTGTATCAAATATACCCTTTTAGCAAGGTCTGAAAGCAATATTGCCTCTTGCAAAGCAGAATTTCCCCCGCCGATAACCGCAACATCGGCGTTTTTATAAAACGCCCCGTCGCATACGGCACAAAAGGATATGCCTTCACCGATGAACCTTTCTTCATCTTCGATACCAAGCATTCTGTGCTTAGTACCCGTGGCGATAATAACAGCTTTGGCAGTAAATTCGCCGTCGTCTGTATATACTGTTTTTACTTCCCCGTCTTTTACGGAAAGCACTTCGCAGCTTTCAACGTCTGCGCCTTGCTCAAGCACTTGTTCTACAAGCTTTTCGGCAAATTCGTTACCCGTTACCTGCAAAAAGCCCGGAATATTTTCAACCTTCGGGGAATGTGTTATCTGCCCGCCGAAAGCACCCTTTTCAATTACCAGAACGGTTTTGTTCGCCCTGCATGCATACAGGGCGGCGGTAAGCCCCGCAGGGCCACCGCCGATCACTATAATATCGTACATACAAATACCTTATGCTTTAAGCCATTTTTTAATATCTGAAACACCCGTATATTTTTCAACGCCGCCTGCGCCTGCTATAACAAGCGTGGGGGCTTGTTTTATACCCAAAGATGTTGCAAGTGCTGCATTTTCGTCTGCAAGAAGCTTTTTGTATTCAACACCGGCTTTATCCAACAGCGAGCACGCTATTTTACAGTTAGGGCATGTTGCCGTTGTGAACAGATATACGCCGTCTTCAACAGATGCACACGCGCATTCTTCCTGCGCTTGTACCGTTGATGATGCTTCCTTCACAAGCTTTGAGGTTGCTATGTTGTAAACCTTACGGTCTTTATATTCTTGCGATTTACCGTCGTTCCAGTTTTTAACGGGGCGATAATATCCCGTAATACGGCTGTAAACTTCTGTTACCTCGCCGCATTCGGGGCAGCTGAAATGTTCGCCCGCGATATATCCGTGGTTTTTACATACGGAATAAGTAGGCGAAAGCGTATAATATGGCAAACGGTAGTTTTCTGCAATTTTTCTTACAAGGTTTGCCGCCGCCTTCCAATCGGGAAGCTTTTCGCCGAGGAACGCGTGGAATACCGTGCCGGACGTATAAAGCGTTTGAAGCTCGTCTTGAACATCAAGCGCGGTAAAGATATCTTCCGTATAACCAACGGGCAAATGTGAAGAGTTGGTGTAATACGGTGTATCATCATCATTTTTTGCCGCTGTAATAATATCGGGGTAACGCTTCAAATCATGCTTTGCAAGACGGAATGCCGTTGATTCGGCAGGGGTTGCTTCAAGATTGTAAAGATCTCCGTATTGTACCTGATAATCAGAAAGCTTATTTCTCATATGATTCAAAACATCTTTTGCAAATTGCTGTGTTTTGGGATCTGTAAGATCTGCCCTTATCCATTTAGCGTTCAAGCCCGCTTCGTTAAGGCCTACAAGACCAATCGTGGAAAAGTGATTATTAAACGTACCGAGATACCTCTTTGTGTAAGGATAAAGACCCGCTTCAAGCAGCTTTGTTATAACCGTACGCTTCACCTTCAGCGAGCGTGCGGATATATCCATAAGTCTGTCAAGTCTTTCGTAAAATTCTTGTTCATTTTCGGAAAGATACGCAATGCGCGGAATGTTGATGGTAACAACGCCTACCGAGCCTGTTGATTCGCCGCTTCCGAAAAATCCGCCGGATTTTTTACGTAATTCGCGAAGGTCAAGGCGCAAACGGCAACACATACTTCTTACATCGCTGGGCTCCATATCACTGTTGATATAGTTAGAGAAATAAGGCGTACCGTATTTCGACGTCATTTCAAACAAAAGACGGTTATTTTCAGTATCAGACCAGTCGAAATTCTTTGTAATCGAATACGTAGGGATAGGATATTGGAAGCCTCTTCCGTTAGCATCGCCTTCTATCATGATTTCGATAAACGCTTTATTTATCATATCAACTTCTTTTTGACAGTCTTTATACTTAAAGTCCATCTCCTTGCCGCCGACAATACAGTTTAATTCTGCCAAGTCTGCAGGAACTACCCAGTCAAGAGTAATATTCGTAAACGGTGACTGTGTACCCCAACGGCTGGGCGTATTTACACCGAAAATAAACGATTCGATACATTTTTTAACCTGGTTGTAGGAAAGATTGTCAACCTTTACAAAGGGTGCAAGGTACGTATCAAAAGAAGAAAATGCCTGTGCACCTGCCCATTCGTTTTGCATAATACCCAAAAAGTTTACCATTTGGTTGCAAAGCGTTGCAAGGTGGCTGGCGGGGGAAGACGTTATTTTACCCGAAACACCGCCCAAGCCTTCTTGAATCAGCTGTTTAAGCGACCAGCCTGCACAGTATCCCGTAAGCATGGAAAGGTCGTGAATATGTATATCGGCGTTTCTGTGGGCATTTCCTATTTCGTCGTCGTATATTTCGGAAAGCCAGTAGTTTGCCGTTACCGCACCCGAGTTACTTAAAATAAGACCGCCTACGGAATACGTAACGGTGGAATTTTCTTTAACGCGCCAGTCGTTAATGTTAAGATAGTTGTCGATTATCGCCTTGTAATCCACCATGGTGGCGTTTATATTACGTATTTTTTCCCTTTGGCGGCGGTAAATGATGTACGCCTTTGCAACATCGTCGTATCCTGCCTTGATAAGTACGGATTCTACACTGTCCTGCACGTGTTCTACTGATATTTTATCATCCTTTATCTTCGGTTGGAAATCTGCCGTTACCTTAAGTGCAAGAAAATCTATCGTATCAGGGTTGTATTGCTTTTGGCAAGCCTCGAACGCCCTTGTTATCGCAGTTGCTATTTTTGACAAATCGAAAGAAACGATCTGACCGTCTCTTTTAATTACGTTATACATGTTTTTCATCCCTCTTTTCTTTATTTTTTCATCAAATTTAATTTTTGCAGCGTAGGGGCATTATACCACATATATAGTAATCTGTCAATAGTAAACAACAACATCTTGTGTTACGCATTATCACAAGATGTTGTGTCAACCCCTCTTATTTCCGCTTTTTCAACAAACGATTCAGAAAATTGTTTCATTTGAACAAGCACCTCTGTATCAAGCGGCGAAAGACCGCCGCATATAAGGTCGCCCGAATCGATAAACTGTTGTATAAAATACTTTTTTGCCCCTTTTATTATTTTACCTATATTTTTAATATCCTCGATCGTGTGAAGCTCCTTCACCACGGTGGTTCTGAATTCGTAATCCACACCGCAATTTATTATAAAATCAACGCTTCGCTTTATTTTTTCCACTATATCTGCATCTTTACAGCCTGCGGCTTGCATATATTTTTCTTCGGAATTTTTTATGTCCATTGCAATATAATCCACAAGGCCTTTATTTACTGCACTTATAAGCCTTTCGGGAAAGCTGCCGTTTGTATCAAGCTTTACTTTATACCCCAGCGAATTTATTTTAACCATAAAATCTTCAATATCCGGTTGAAGAAGCGGCTCGCCCCCTGTAATACATACACCGTCAAGCAAGGATTTTCTTTTTTCAAGATAAGCAAAAATTTCTTCTTCGGTATATACAGCACAATCTTCAGTATGAGTTACCAAGGATGCATTGTGGCAAAACGGACATCTGAAATTGCACCCGCTTGTAAAGACGGTACACGCCATATTGCCCGGATAATCCAACAGTGTTAGTTTTTGAAATCCGCTTATTTTCATATATTTTCCGCCTTTCGGTAATGTAATTCGGCACGAATATTATATATCCATCGCTTTATTTTGTCAATAGAAGTATTTCAGCAAGAACGACAAGTATATACAGTACTTTTCTAAGCTTCGATTTATTTTTGAACATATTTTCTTTACGGGCATTAAATTTTTAATTGAAAATACGATGATATAATCATTCGTGTTTGATTTATAACATTTTAACAGCTTAAAATTCGATGTTTGAAGAAAACGGGGTTATTTTGAAACAAAAAAAAACAAACTTAAAAAAGTGATATACTACGACGATGAATTGAATAACGAATTTTCGACAGCGCAGATTACGCCGAAAACCATCGGCGACGATTACGTGTATGTACGCGACTCTGTTTTTGAAAAATTCATTCACTTTTTTTGGTATAGAATAGTCGCCGTGCCGTTGGCGCGTTTTTATCTGAAGATAACGTTCAACCTCGAGATCAAAAACAAAAGCGTGCTGAAAAGCTATAAAAAAAAGAATGTTTTTTATTTGGAAATCATATGCAGGCAATTGCGGACGCTTTGATATACGATATAGACGTTGAAGGCGTAGAATATGCCGCCGCACCCGCACACGGATAATATAAAGCAATGGCAAGTAAGCAAGGTTCACAAAACCTTCGGATATTACGTATTTGACGACATTTTATACGAATATATATATTTAAAAAATTTGACAGAGGCAATCATCACGAAGGATATATCTATACACATTTTTTATGCTTGTGATGAAAATTTTCTTAAATACACCGTGGTTTCTTTAACCTCGTTAGTAGAAAGCACACACGTACAAAATACACATACTTCACACAGATATACAGAAACGATCCAAGCTGCATGGCAAGGGGGTTAATTATAATTTTCAATTTTATTTTTGGACTTCGGCGATTACTGTACATCGCTTAAGCTTTCAAGTAAAAGATAAAGCTCTTTCGGAGTCTTTACCGTATATGCGGCATTTTCGATAAGGTCTTTTTCGTTTCCGTATCCCCAAAGTACCGCAACGGTAGGTATTCCGTTTGCTGATGCGCCTTGCACGTCTGTCATCGTGTCGCCAACCATAACGGGGCTTGAAATGTTTTCGCAAATGTTAAGCAGGTGGGATATCACCTCTGCCTTTTCTCGGCGTTTTTTATCCTCTGATGCGCCGCAGATATATTCAAAATACCCGTCAAGCTTAAAGTGCTGAAGCATTTGTACGGCTATATTTTGCGGCTTCGCCGTGGCTACGAACAAGCGTTTTCCGCTGTTTTTCAGGTTATAAAGCAGCGGCTCTATACCATCGTAAATAAAGCTTTCAAGCTTGCCGACGGTATTGTATCTTTTGCGGTAAACCGTAATCGCACGGTCTATTTTATCCTTCGGAATACCGAATCTTTCAAAGCTTGCGTAAAGCGGCGGCCCAACGAAGGAGGTAAGCGCTTCATACGGCGGAACCGGCATATTAAAATATTCAAAAACCTTTTCGGCACATTTTATAATACCCTCGCCGGAATTGGCAATAGTCCCGTCTAAATCAAAAATTACACAATCCATATCAATAAAGATAATATTTTTCGTTATTTTTCTTAAATTCTTCTGCTTGCGCGTTCCACTTATCCATTATTTCATCCGCAGTTAAAACGCCGTCGCGTATGTCTGTATTTCCCGTTGAAAGGTCTATATGGTAATGCGCGCCTTCGTTTGCGGGCTGTCTGAACGCGAAATCATCAGGGTACATCTTCTGCATCATTCTTATAAGTGTAACGCCCGTGCGGACAGGCTCAAAGGCTTCGCGGTCAAAAACGTGAAGGTTAACGCCGCCAAGTAATTCCCCCGGATACTTTGAAAATGCAGGTATAAACAGCGCCGGGCTGAAATGAACGCCGCGCAGATTCGCCCCGTTCATTTCCTTGGTAAATTTCATAGGGTCGATATACGGTGCGCCGACGGTCGTAAACGGCGTTGTTGTACCGCGCCCCTCTGACGCATTCGTTCCCGAAAGCATGCACGTGCCGTTATAAACTACAATGGAATCCATCGTAGGCAGGTTGGGGCTGGGCTTTACAAACGGGATACCGGTTTGTTCGAAATACATATCTCGATTCCAACCCGTCATTTGTACTACGTACAATTCGCAATTCAAGCCGTATTCGCCATTATAAAAGCAGGCAAGCTCGCCCAATGTCATGCCGTGGCGTATCGGCACGCTTGTCATTCCTATATAAGAAGAATACTTCATATCAAGGCAGTTACCCTCTACCTTTCCCGAAATCGGGTTGGGCCTGTCAAGCACTATAAGCGGCTTTTTAACAGACGCACACGTTTTCATTGCACAAAACAAGGTAGAAGCATACGTGAAATAGCGCGAGCCCACGTCCTGCATATCAAACACGACCATATCGAATCCGTTCATGATATCGGATATATCCGCGCCCTCTTTTTCTTTTCCGGGCACGTCAAGAAAATCTTTATATAAGCTATACGTCGGTATTCCCGTATATTTATCCACCCCGCCACTGACTTTTTCCCCGGGGCCGAGTGCACCCCAAACGCCGTGTTCAGGCGCAAGCAACGCGGCTACTGTAAAGCTTTCGCACATTATACCGACTGTATATCTATAATCAGACGACAATCCCGAAACTGCAGATATAAGCCCTATTTTTCCGCTTGAAAGTATTTTTTTAACGCTTTCTTCTTTTATTCTGTCTATTCCGACAACGGTTGCCATACTACCACCTCTGAAATTGATTTTGTTTATTATAATACATTCGGTATAGTTTTGTCAACCGAAAATTGCTTTATAAAATTTACATTTTATTAATAAATGTTTATTTCAAGGTGTTGCAAAGTAATCTGTTAAGGGGTATAATGGGAAAAAGTATTAACGTAATAGGAGTTTGATCAATGGCATTTTTGTTAACCGCAGGCGGTGACCTTACTTCGGGCATGATGTCGATCGTTCTTATTGTCGTAATGATAGTTTTCTTCTACTTTTTCGTTATGCGTCCGCAGAAAAAGCAGGAAAGAGAAGTTGCCCAAATGCTGAACGAGCTTGCAGTAGGCGACGAGATAACAACTATCGGCGGCATTATAGGCGAGATCGTAAGCATCAAGGATGAAACAGTTCTTATCGAAACATCCAGAGACAGAACAAGGATTCGCATTCTTAAATCCGCAATTAAGAATATCGACGTAAAAGCATCGGAAAAATAATCTCAATCATCCGTAATATTGCCGCACGTTTTCGAATAGTATTAAATAAACTATTTGAAAGGTGCGGAAGATGAACGGTAAAAATGACATTTCGGGCAAAGCATTCGTTGCTTTGTTTAAAAGCGTAATGATATCTCTCGGGGTGGCTGTTGCGGTGTGTGCAGCGTTACTTGCGTTATGTACTGCCATGGCCCTTTCCACATCAGACCCTGTGTCGCTTGCATGGCTGGGCAGCGCGGTGTTGCTTTTCGGCAGTGCCGTATGCGGTTTTGTTTGCGGCAGGCTTCACGGCTGCAAAGGGGCGTTATGCGGTGCTTTATGCAGCGCGGGATATATCGGCGTAATAATTGCCCTATGGGCAATATTTGCATCAGATAGGGGCATAAACGGTCTGATGCTTGCATCATCAGTTATTGTGTGCATTATATTTGCTTGCCTTGGGTGTTCAACAAAATCAAGGCCCAACACCGTAAAAGCAGGTATGCCCGCGATGAAAAAACAAAAGAAGTCCGTTTACTTTAACGGCTTAAATAAATAGTAAACCGAAAGGAATTATAAAAAATGAAAAACGTAAAAACAATCAACAAAACAACATACGCAAAGAACGCTATCGGCGCAGGCTGCGGCGAATGCCAGGCTTCCTGCCAATCCGCTTGCAAAACCTCCTGCACGGTTGCAAACCAGAAATGCGAAAACAAGGCTAAAAAAGAAAGCAAATAATGGTACATACTTTCAGCCAGAACGGATATAATTTGGCATTGGACAGCGAGTCAGGCGCTGTCCATATTTTAAGCGATCTCGCGTATGATATACTTTCCAGATATCCGGATGATCTGCCCGAAAAATGCGCAGATCTCGGCGTATTTGAAGGGTATTCCGCAGAGGATGTTGCCCAAGCATATGAAGAGCTTTGCACTTTAAAAAACGACGGCACGCTGTTTTCACAGCCCACAATAACCGAACCGTTAAAATACACCCCCGGTGTATCACCGATAAAATCAATGTGCCTGCATATTTCGCACGATTGCAATATGCGTTGCAAGTACTGCTTTGCAGATGGCGGGGATTACAAACGCGCACGCGGTTTGATGAGTTACGAGTGTGGCTGTAAGGCTATCGACTTTTTGCTTGAAAAATCAAAGGGTATCAAAAACCTCGAATTGGACTTTTTCGGGGGAGAGCCGCTTTTGAATTTTGACGTTGTAAAAAAGCTTGTTGCCTACGGCAGAGAAAAAGAAAAGCAATACGGCAAAAATATCCGTTTTACAATAACTACAAACGGCGTTCTGCTTGATGACGAATCCATAGATTTCATCAACAAGCATATGTCAAACGCGGTGCTTTCCATCGACGGAAGGCGCGAAATAAACGACTACATGCGCCCGCTTGCAAATGGCAAGGGAACGTACGATAAAATACTTCCTGCGTACAAAAAGCTTGTTAAAGACAGAACGATGGATTGGTATGTTCGCGGCACTTACACAAGGCGCAATCTTGATTTCACAAACGACGTACTGTGCCTTGCAGACGAAGGGTTTGATAACATTTCGGTAGAACCTGTGGTTCTTCCCGATGAAAGCGAATTTTCCATACGCGAGGAAGATCTGCCCGTGCTTTTTGAAGAATACGAAAAGCTGGCAAAGGAAATGTTAAAGCGCGAAAAAGAAGGCAGGGGCTTTACCTTTTTCCACTTTATGATAGACCTTGACGCAGGCCCTTGCGTATATAAGCGCACAAAGGGGTGCGGCTGCGGAAGCGAATACGTTGCCGTAACGCCCAACGGGGATATTTACCCTTGCCACCAATTTGTAGAGCATACGGAATTAAAGCTTGGAAATATCTTCGATGATACGTTTAATTGGGATATTGCAACACAGTTTGCAGAAAATAACATTATAACAAACGAAAAGTGCAAATCCTGTTGGGCAAGGTATTTCTGCGGCGGCGGTTGCAGTGCAAACAATTACAATTTTCACCGTGACATAAAAGAACCTTACACCATAGCCTGCGAATTGGAAAAAAAACGTGTTGAGTGCGCAATTATGATAAAAGCCGCACAAGCAAGTGAACAAGAATAAGTCAATAAATTTAGGCAAATGTAACAAAAATATGTTCGTTTGCCTTTTAATTTTATTTATTACTTGACTTATTTTACAAATCGTGATACTATAACTTCGGTAGAAGATGTTAATATCTTCAAATCTAAAATTTATAGGAGGTACATTGACAATGTCCATAACATTAAAGCGTGTTTTGGTGCTTTGCCTTGCACTGGCATCCATCATTTCCGCTGTTCCACTCGGCGCTGTTGCCGCAACGGACTGGGTTCCTTCAAACGTTAAGTCCGTAGTGTTTGACCCCAACTATTATGCGGCAAACAATAACGATGTTGCTACTATATGCGGCACGACGTATGATGCGCTTTACAATCACTTTTTGCAGTATGGTGCAAAAGAAGGAAGGCAAGGAAGCCCCGTTTTCCGTGCAAGCTACTACCTTGCAAATAATGGAGACTTAAAGGCAGCCTTCGGTACAAACTACGTGAACGGTATTAACCACTTCGGTCAATACGGTTACAACGAGCCTCATCGTAAGGTTGCAAAGGTTGAAAACCTTGGCGATTCGTTTGAGGTTAAGATCACAGCTTCAAACAGCAAGGTGATCGGTCTTTCCAACGCAGATGCGGCTGTTGAAACCGCTTCAGCAACAGACAATTCCCAAATCTGGGTATTCACACGCAATTCTGATGAAACTTATACAATCACCAACAAAGAAACAGGCAAGGTGCTTGACGCTTACGGCGCCAGCGCAGCTACCGGCGCAAAGGTTCACACCTATGCAGGTAACGGAACGCCGGCACAAAAATGGTACATTTTCAAGTACAGCACGGGTAAATACATAATCCGCGCAAGATGTTCTGCCCTCTGTGTTTTGACAGTTTCGGGAAGCAAGATACTTTCTTCCACTTACACGGGTGCATCCTCGCAGATATTTACTTTTGCGCAGGTTGAAACTACAACCCCCGAGCCGGAACCCACACCCGAACCCACACCTACACCTACACCTACGCCCGAGCCTGAAGAACCCACGCCTACACCCGAGCCCGAAGAACCCACACCCGAGCCTGAAGAAACGACCAAGCCCGAAGGTAACCCCAACGAAAACACGGCGCTTACTTCAGAATTCTATGCAAGAATCTTGGGCATATCATCAAACAAATACATTGATCTTTCGGGTGATAACGTAGTTATCAACTCAACCAAGAATTCAAGAAGCCAGGTATGGCACTTCAAGCTTAATTCCGATGGTACTTACACTATCACCAACAGAAGCACAGGTAAAGTGCTTGACGTTTACGCAGCAGGTACTGCAAACGGAACGAACGTTCAAACGTACAAGAGCAACGGCACAAACGCACAACGTTGGACCATTACAGACAGAGGCGGCCACCATTACACATTCGAGCCTAAAAACGCCCCCTCAAAGGTGCTGGACATTGCCGCAAACGGAACGGCAAACGGCACAAACGCACAAATATACCAATACAACGGCACAAATGCACAAAAATTTGCTATTTTGAAGATTACAGATGCTTATGCTGAAAATACTGTATGGTACTCTTCAAAAACTATCACAGTTGAAGCAAACAAGGCTTTCGACCTTAACTACTACAACGTTCAATTTGGCAATAACAGCGTTATCACCGACGGAACGGGTATAGTTTGGTCTTCAAGTGCCATTACCGTTAATGCGGGAAATATTATTACACCTAAGAAGGGTACATATAAAATGACAGCAAAAAGCGGATCTACCACAATGTCGGTTACCGTTAAAGCAGTTGAAAAGCAAGCTGTTCTTCACCAGCTTTGCCCTGATGAACTGATGCTTGGTAACAGCTACGTTATCAAAACCAAAAATGACAAATTGATCGTTATTGACGGCGGCGGCGTTCACTTTGACGACAGCGGCTACCTTTATAGCGAATTACAAAGAATCAGCAACAAAGAAGTTCCCGAAGTAGAAGCGTGGATACTTTCCCACTTACACGACGACCACGTTACTGAATTTACCCTTCTTGTAAACGACGCAAGCAAAAAAGTCGTTATCAACAACGTATATATCAACCTTCCTTCTAAAGCATTCATGAATTCCAGCGAAAAAGGCAAATACAGCTATCTGCACGACGACGTTCACGCCGCATATGATAAATTGTTTGGCGCAGGCGCATTCAATGCAATCAACGGAAAGAACGTTTTCGAAGGCGATACAGTTGAAATAGACGGCGTTATATTAGATTTCTTGATTGCAGTAACAGATGAAGAAGTGGAAACCAACATCAACGATACTTCACTTATCTTCCGTGCTACTATCGAAGGTCAAACAGTTTTGTTCCTCGGCGATGCAAACGTTTACGAAGGTAACAGACTGCTTGAAAAATACGGCAGCGAATTGAAGAGTGATATGGTTCAGATGGCGCACCACGGTCAAGCCGGCGTTGCAGAATCGGTTTACAAGGCTATTCGCCCCACGGTTTGCTTGTGGCCTTCACCCGCTTGGGTTTACGATAACTGGAGTAATACACTTCAAACGTTTGAAGTTCGTCAATGGATGGCAAACCTCGGCGTTAAATACCACGTGATCGCAGGTCTTCACATGAATCAAGCGCTGTATTTTCCTGTTGATTACAGCAAAATGACTGTTGTTAACTGCGCACCGTAATTGATTTTTTACCGAGTACGGAAAAACCGTACTCGGTATTTTTTTATACAAACAAACATTATTTGCCGTTACTATTGAATTTTTTACATTGTTGTGCTAAAATTGACCAAGCATACACATTTAATTATCTACACGATTTTGAAATAGGAGATTCTATGAAGCTTTCAGTTTCTGAAAAAAGCGATAATAAAGCCTCGCTTCGCACGAAGGTCGCTGCTTGGCTTTCTGTAAGCACAACAAGGGCAGTTATACTTTTTTGTATTGGCGCTGTGATGTTTTTGTGCCTTTCTTCTTTGTTTTACGAGCAAGCCATGGGAACCTACCATTCAGATCTCAGACTGCATATAAAATATGCAACAAGCAGCAAGGGTTATTCAGTGCTTTATTGGATAATGGGCGTTTTAAACAACTGCACAGGCGGGAAAATCAACATCGTAATGCTTGACAGCATATTAGTGGTTGCCACGTGGTTGCTTTTGGGTGAATTGATACGCTTGATAAGCAAAGGGTTTTCTTTCTTCACCTCTGCACTTATATCGTTTCCCGTAACGTTTATAAGCGGAATTTACATTCCTTTTGTTTACGAAAAATTCTATTCCGGCCAGTTGATAACACAGCCGTACCACAACATAACATACTACGGAATGCGGCTTGCCGCGGTTGCCGCGATGATATTCTTTTTTAAGATATTTGAATACCACATAAAGCATATCAAATGGCAGCATTGGCTTGGCTTATCATTGTGCCTGGCAATTTCCACTTCTGTAAAGCCCAGCTTCTTTTACGGGTTTGCGTTGGCGTTACTGTTGTTTCTCATTGCAGATTTTTGCAACGTAGGCTTTAAATCCAAGCCGTTTCTTCGAATTATTGCCATGGGGTGCTCTGTATTTCCGTCATTGCTTATCATGCTTTGGCAATCGCAGGTATTATACGGCGGGGCAAGCACAGGGGCATCGACAGCCTCGGGTATAGCAATTATTTGGGGTGAAAACTTCTTTAAAAGCGGCGCGTCAACCGTAATTTTAAAGCTTATTTGCGGCGTTGCTTTTCCTGCTTTGGTTGCCGTATTTAACCGCAAACGAATGGGAATGTTTGATGTTTTCGTTTACATAATGTTTGTTATTCAAATGTTGATATACATCATGTTTGCCGAAACCGGCAAGCGTGCATCACACGGAAACTTTTTATGGGGCGTTTACAGCGCCGCATTCTTCCTGTTTGTTGTGGCCGTTCCCCGTTTTATAGAAAATTTAAAAACAAAAAGCGTAACAAATAAATTCTATTTGATATTCGGAAGTGTTTTATTAAGCGCCCACGTAATTTCAGCTGTTGCGTATTTCGTTGAAGTATTTTCAGGGCAGATACCATACCGCATATAAAATCAAACGGCACTTTTACACATTGTGAAGTGAACCCAAAAGTTTAGACAAAATTAAATATTAAATTGCTTGCGAATGAGCTCGGTACTGAACTGGGCTCATTCCTTTTAATTTGAGAGAGATTCTCTCGTTATTGTAGTAATGTATGTATTCCTCCAACTTCTCAATGAATCCCCGAGGGGATTCAAATTTTTCGCCGTAATACATTTCAACTTTCAACCTACCAAAGAAGTTTTCCATTATGCCATTGTCCATACAGTTTCCTTTGCGGGACATACTTTGTGTAATGTTGTGCTCAGAAAGAAGCCTTTGGTATTCGGCGTGTTGGTACTGCCAACCTTGAGCAGAGTGAAACAGTGGTCTTGCATCGGCAGGAAGTTTCTCAAATAATCCGTTTAGCATATCTCTAACTTGCTGCAAGTTAGGACTTGTAGAAATAAAGTAGGATATAATTTCACGGTTGAACATATCGAGCACCGGCGAAAGATACACCTTTTCATCGCCAATCTTAAACTCCGTAACGTCTGTTGTTAGTTTCTCAAACGGCTTGTCTGCATGAAAATCTCTTTTCAACAGATTGTCTGCTACTTTGCCAACTTCACCTTTGTAGGAATGGTATTTGCCATTTTTGATCTGTTTTCCACGCAAATGAAGGGATTTCATCAGTTTCAACACGGTTTTGTGGTTAATTGGATAACCTTTTGCCTTTAATTCAGAGCAAATACGTCTGTAGCCGTATCTTCCTTTGTGAGTATTGTATATCTCCAATATATCTTGCTTTTCGCTTTCGTATTTGTCCTTATCTTTCTGCTTCAAGTAGTAATAGTACGTACTCCTCGCTATCCCGGAAAGCTCTAACAAATCTTTAAGCGGATACTTTTGCCTTAGTTCAGCAATTATGAACGCTTTTTGCCGTTCTTTTGCTCTTCCGCAAGAACTAAGGCACTCAGTTTTTTTAAGTACTCTATCTCCATTCGCAAACGTTGGTTCTCGGCG
The DNA here is from genome assembly GCA_045540335.1 of Eubacteriales bacterium. GTDB lineage: Bacteria > Bacillota > Clostridia > Oscillospirales > CAG-272 > RGIG7213. The sequence goes on along the minus strand of JAZQHC010000031.1, from coordinate 1,471 downwards.
ATCAGATCTTCTTCTACCTTCTTGTCGAGCTTCGGCGGACGTCCTTTTTTGCTTCCATAGGATTTGCCTCGTCTTTCTTTCATCAGACCTTCGGCTCCTTCTTCTAAGAATATGCGTTCCCACCTTTGAACTCGATGTATATAGTTTGGTTCTTTGCCTTTTGCATCTTCCCAATACTTTCGTACTGTTTCTCTATAACTCAAATGGTGTTCTCGCATATCCATTATAACACACATTTTGAATTCTGTCGAGTACCTTCTGTTTTCTCTTCCTGTTTTGCCCATAAAAATATGCACCTCCAAAAGTGTCTAACTTTTGGGGTGCATATCAGTTGCCTTGCCGAGGCTGAATTTGTTTATTCTCTTGTGAATACGTAGTAGTGAATTTTTCCGGCGAAAGAATAGTCTCCCGATTTCCACTCAAGTATCAAGAATTCTTTTCCTTCGTGTTCGATGATTTCATATGCGCAAGCTGTCTTAGAGTATTTATTGAGTTCAAGCCCTTTTGTCCAGTTGAGCATACTTTCGCGATTCTTGGTGACGGTAATCATTCGACCATCCGAAAGGAATTCGACACGCTGGAGGAATAATTCTCCGCCTTTCCAAGTTTTCCTTGACGGGTCGAAATTGTCACGGTTTCTGATGAAATCAAATGCATTCCAAACACCGAGAACCTTTTGATCAATTACAAAAGGATGATCGGTGTTGTCGCAAATTTGAATTTCTTCTTTGGACGCAATGTGGCAAGAGTTGGTTTGTTCATATACCCAAAGCTCCGTTGCATCATTTTCGTTCATTTGAATTTCGAGGAACATCAGCTTTCGACCATCAATTGTTTCGATTGTATACGGATGCTCAATGAGATTATCGCGATCACCTGTAAGCGTATATACTTTTCCTTTTGTCCATCCCGGGAAGACCCAATAGGGTTGACCTCCGTCAATGAAATACAACTTCTGCAGCCATACCGAATGCCAGCATTTCGGCTTTCCGTATACAAAATGCTCGCGCGTGGGAACAATGTCCAAAAACTTCCACGTCCCGCAAGCTTCGGGATCGTCAACGAAAGAAATTTCTGCATCCTTGGCATAAAGTTTTTGTTTCTTGTGTGGGCAAACAGGAAGTTTTAATTCTACGGTTCCGTCTTCGTGATAGATTTCAAAATATGCACCGCAGGTATCGTAATTTGAATCATCAAGATGTTTGATCATTGCCTTATAGGCATCGTCAAGCTCATCGGCCTTGCAAATTAAAGAAGCAACGTTCGTACCAAGTGAGATAGTCTTTTCTCCATATTCGCAGGACACCGGAAGTTTCCCCACAATATCCATGCAAGCTGCAAGATCAAAGTCAGCTTCTCTGTACTCGGTTTCGTAATTGATGATGATTTTTCTTTTGCCAAGAATCGCTTTGGGCAGATTGCTTTTGATTTTCTCAATGTCGTCAAAAGCATCGGTTTTGGATAAATAATT
>JAZQHC010000030.1:0-34219 GCA_045540335.1 Eubacteriales bacterium | reverse complement strand
TAATAGCTATGTTGCATATAATATACGCGTTTTTTGACTTTTATTTTATATATTATCAACAATATATGTATATTATTTTTTCGGCAAAACCGAATAAGAAAGGGTAAAAAGTGAAAAAGTTTAAAAAAATTATTGCGTGGCTGTGCGTATTTGCTTGTATTCTTTCATTCAGCAGTACGCTTTCTTTAGCCACAGGCAGCGAAAACGTTTTAACACCCGTATTGGGCAGTACGCTTTATGTAAAAACTACCGACACGGGTAAATATTTATACGGCGTTCCCTCTGCATCTACCGCTAAAAGCGTTGTCGGCCTGCTTGAGGGCGACTGTACCGTAAGCGGCGATGGATACGTTTGCACGGGCGATAAGGTAACCCTGCACGTAAACGGCTTTGCCGTAGATACGGCAACGGTTATAATTCTGGGCGACGTATATGTTGACGGCGTAGTTAACACGAAAGATTTAATAAGGCTTAAAAAATATATTCAGGGCACGGGTGCGGAAGTAAACGTGCTTGCCGCAGATATAGACGGAAACGGTAAGATAAACGAAAACGACTTAACGTCGCTTTCTTCAAAGCTTACGGCGCACGTAACCGACGTGTATATAGACGGTCAACCAAATAAAACTACATATTTTGCAGGCGAAAAATTCTCTTCAGAGGGTATGTTTATAACAGTAACGTACAGTAATGGGGAAGAATACTCGTATGCCGACGGCTTTACATACGCATACCCCGCCGGTACGTGCTTCAACGCGGGCGATAAATATATCGACGTTATATACGGCGGTGTAAGCGCAAGGGTAAACGTAACCGTATCAAGCGGGTCTTCTTCACAAACTGTAAATACGGAAAACATAATATATTATACTACCCCCGCACTTCCTGCAAACGCAGGGCAAACTATCGACCTTTCCCTTTACGACGTTCAGCTTTCACTTGATAAAACTACTGCAAAAAGCAGTATAAAGTGGTCTTCCGGTACGCTTACCGTTAAGAATAATAAAGTAACGCCGTCTTCAAAGGGCGTTTATACCGTAAAGGCAACTTCCGGCAGCGTAAGCAAAACTATATACATCGTTGTTAAGAATGAAAGTGAAACAGAATACGTTCTTTACAGTAACGATTTTACCTCGTCTGACATCAGCGATCTTGAAGTGGTTCAGGCAACTAACGGAACGGTTTCCGTATCAAACGGTAAATTACTGCTTTCCGCGCCTTCTTCTTCAACTTCGTTCGTGCGTGTGCTTTTGCCCGAATTTATAGGTGATTTCGGTGATTACATAATCACAACAAATGCAACTATAACCGCACAAAAGGACGCACGCCGTTGGATGGCAATAATGCACCGCGTTCAAAATAACGATTATCCGTATTATCAGTATTCGATACGCCAAAACGCCGCACATGCAAACGGCGACGGTGTAGAGTTTTCGTATATGACGAACTCCAACAACAGCTGGGCGTATCACGGCAAAACGTCATTCAGTGAAGCTATCAGCGCTTCTTCTTACTACGAATTTAAAATCGACGTTTGCGGCGGAAGTGCAAGCGGATATATAAACGGTATTCAAACGCTTACCTCGTCAGAGCTTACGGATTATTCAATGGGCCGTGTGGGCTTGCAGGTTTGCGGAACTACTACCTCGTACGAGGATATAAAGGTAACGCTTGCCTTCAGGCAGGGACAAAGCTTCGGCACGGCAACATACTCTTGCCCGGCTATTCCTTGTAATACGGGTGCTACGGTTCGCCTTGCAAAGTACGACGTACAATTCACACAGGGCGTAAATGTTTCTGCAAAGGATATAACGTGGTCTTCAAGCGACATAACGGTTAATTCAAACAAAACCGTTACCGTAAAAACGGCAGGCGTATATAAGCTTACTGCAAAATATGCAGGTAAGAGTAAGACGATATATCTTATTGCAAAAGAACCTACTTCTACCGAATATGTGCTTTATTATAACGACTTTTCTTCATCTGATATCAGCGATTGGGACGTAGTGCAAACAACCAACGCAACGGTTTCCGTATCAAACGGTAAATTGGTGCTTGCGGCACCAAGCTCGGGCAGTGCATTTGCACGCGTGCTTTTGCCCGAATTTATAGGTGATTTCGGTGATTATAAAATAACTTCGAATGCCGCGTTTACGCAAAAGGCAGACGAGCGCCGCTGGATGGCTATAATGCACCGCGTACAGAATAACGATTATCCGTATTATCAATTCTGTATAAGGCAAAATGCCGCACATACGAACGGCGACGGCGTGGAATTTTCGTATATGACGAATACTACCAACAGCTGGGCATATCACGGCAAAACATCTTATGCCGAGGCGTTAACGCTTTCTAAAAACTATAAATTTGAGCTTGACGTATATGGCACGCGTGCGGTAAGCTATATTAACGGCGTACAGCTGCTTACCACATCAGAGCTTACAGATTACAAAACAGGCAGGGTAGGCTTGCAAAACTGCGGTTCTACAACTGCGTACGACGATATAAAGATTACGATTGAATTTAACCGTTCTTCAACCTATGTTTCCGGTCGTGTTGACGTTCAGCATACGGATTCGAATATCGCGCTTGAATCAGCAGTAGTAACCGAAGTGAAATCTGCGTATGATTTTGAAAAGGTTGCGCAAAGCGCACCTACGGTTGCAATAATAACGATAGACAATGCCCTTAACGTTTTGGATTCAAACGGGGCGTACATCTGCACTGCCAAAGCCGCTATCGAAAAAATGGGCGGTGTTACAATACCGGCATTCAGGGTAGATACGCTTGAAGCGGCGAACGCCTTGGGCAACTTCCTTAAGGCAAATAATATACTTGAATCCTTCGTGGTTTCGCGCCACCGTTCGCAAATTTCAGCGGTGCAAGCAATCTGTACGGATGCAAGAGGCATATACGATGCAACAACATTGGGTATAACAGATCTTGCAACCTTGCGTGAAAGGGCAAACGAAGGATGCAGCAGAATATGTCTGTTGCCCGCAAGCCTTGCAACACAGAAAAATACGGCGTTCCTTTCGGCACTTGCAACTACTGTTTGGTATAAAGCAACCGATAATTCAAAAGCAGGCTTGTATAATCTGATAACGTCAGGTGCACATGGAATCGTAACAGACGACCCCATGCTTTTGAAGGATTGCCTTACCGACAGTGACGTATTTTTGAAAAATTCTATAATTCGCCCCGTAAATATAATAGGTCATAGGGGCATACCGAGTAAAGCGCCCGAAAATACGATAGTTGGTTCTAAGCTTGCCGCATCGTACGGTGCAAATATTATTGAAAACGACGTTTACATCACTACCGACGGGGTAGTAGTAGTAATGCACGACGGATCTATCGACCGCACGACTAACGGCAGCGGCGGTATCGAATCAATGACATATGCACAGCTTCAGCGGTACGTAGTAGATTATTATTCCGGCTATTCTGAAAAGATCCCCACGCTTGAAGAATATTTCCAAGCCTTTAAGGGAACGGGGGTTAACCTGTTTATCGAAATTAAATCGCAAAATAAGGCAATCGTACCTGCTATCAAAACATTGATAGATAAGTATGATATTATGGACCAATGCTGTATAATTACGTTCCACGCCGCAATTATAGACGAGGTGCACGCAAAAATACCGTATATTTCAAACGGTCTTCTTGCAGAAATGCTTCCGTTTGAAAGTATGCTGGGCTACACTTCAAGATATAATTGTACGTTTAACCCCGGGTACGCAAGTACCTTGAACGCATCTTATGCGGCAGACTGCATATACAGGGGTATTACGGTTTGGCCTTGGACTTTAAACGATTCGGCAACGTTTGATCAATATTTCCTGCTTGGTGTTGGCGGTATTACAACAAACTATGCAAACTTTGCACAGAAATATATTAAATTTATTTCTGTTGATAAAAAAGCGTATTCAGTTGAAACGGGCAGAGCCGTGCCGATAGTGCTGAAGGCTACGACGTACGCAGGCAAGGTATCTGTAAATACTTCTGCAGAAATGATAGTTATTGACGGTAACGACCGCATCGGATTCGACGGCTCATCTGTTTATGCATATGCAGAGGGGCAGTCAACGGTTATATTCCGCCTTGGCTATAAGCTGAATAACGGAACGACCGTATATGTATATACCCAACCTGTAACCATCAAAGCGAATTGATATGAAAAAATAAAACTATCGGCGGATATCGTTAATGATATCCGCCGATAGTTTTATTCAGCATTTTTCTGCTGCAATATATCCCTTTTCTTCAAGTACTTTTGCGATGATGTCTAAAATCTCGTCTGTTTCTGCACGTATTGTATGGTAGTGGTAACCGTCGGTAATGTGCATTAATTCCGATGATTTTCCCGTTTTTATGGCGTACATAAAATCTTCAATATCCTTGCGCGTAGAAATATTTAAAGGGGCTTGTACCTTGCCGTATGCCTTGTGCCATACGAAAACGTCGGCAACCGTTCCGCCGTGCTCTATAATGCAAGAAAGCTCGTCGTGCGTTTGTTCAGACGTGTGGCGCAGCTTAAAAACACGTTCCTTCAAGGGTGTTTCCTTTAAAATATATCCGCTGTGGGTTGATAAAATATCATATCCCGAAGCCTTCAGAACAGAAACGTCTTGCACGATTATCTGCCTTGATGCGCCTAATTTTTCAGCAATGGTGCTGCCGGAAATAGGCGTATGGCTTGATGCAAGCATCTGTAATATATTTTTTCTTCTTTCTTCAGCCTTCATATTACACCTTAAATTGCATGAAGATTTTTAAGTGATAAATCAAGTATCGGGGAAGAGTGCGTCAAAGCACCGCTTGAAATGTAATCAACGCCTATATCTGTCAGTAAAGCAATATTTTCCTTCGTAACGTTTCCGCTGCATTCCGTTTCTGCCTTGCCCTTTGCAAGCTGAACGGCTTTTTTCATATCTTCAACAGACATGTTATCAAGCATGATTATATCTGCCCCTGCATTCAACGCCTCTTGAAGCATATCGAGATTTTCAACCTCTATTTCTATTTTTCTTACGAAAGGTGCGTATTCCTTTGCCATTTTAACCGCTTGCGCAACGCCGCCCGCAGCACCGATGTGATTGTCCTTTAATAATACGCCGTCGCTTAAATTATAGCGGTGGTTGTTGCCCCCGCCTACACGTACTGCATATTTTTCAAATACGCGCATGTTCGGCGTTGTTTTTCTTGTATCAAGCAATTTTGTTTTAGTACCTTTTAAAAGTGCGGATACCTCGCGTGTGTAAGTTGCAATACCACTCATTCTTTGAAGGTAGTTAAGCGCGGTTCTTTCACCCGAAAGAAGCACCCTTATATCGCCCGTTACAGTACCCAGCTTTTCGCCTTTTTTTACTTCGTCGCCGTCTTTGCAGAAAAACTCGCATACGGTATTTTCATCAAGCAAGGTAAAAACGCGCTTAAAAACGTCAAGCCCTGCGATAACGCCGTTTTGCTTGCAAATAAGGTCAACCGTGCCTTTTTTATAATCCCTCATAACGGAATTGGTGGTTATATCTTCGCTTGTGATATCCTCTTTTAATGCGCTTAAAATAAGATCGTCTGCACAAAGCTTCATCGTTATATCATTCATGGCTTTCTTTCTCCTTTTCGATGGCGTCCAAAACGGACTTTTTGTATTTTGATTGATAGTTTTCGTAAACGGAAGTATCTAACGTAATATCCTTTTTCAAAACCGAAACGTAATTTTCTGCAATATCCTTTGCGGCACGCTTGGCAAAAACAAGGCTTTCCAAAAGGGAATTGCTTGCCAATCTGTTTTTACCGTGAACACCGTTGCAGGCGGTTTCGCCTACTGCGTAAAGTCTTTCCATAGATGTTTTGCTGTTGCTGTTTACGTCTATACCGCCCATAAAATAGTGTTGTGAAGGAACGACGGGAATGTTTTCATTAGGCACGTTGTATCCTTCTTCAAAGCAACGGCTGCAGATGTTGGGAAAGTGGGTTTTAAGCTCCTCCTCAGGGATTGGTGCCATAGAAAGCCAAACGTGGGAAGAACCGTCTTTTTCCATTTGCTTGTATATTGCCTGTGTAACGACGTCGCGTGGAAGTAATTCGTTAACAAATCTTTCGTTATCATCGTTAAGTAATATAGCTCCCTCGCCCCTTACCGATTCGGAAATAAGAAACTGCCTGCCGGCTTTTTCGGTGTAAAGCGTGGTTGGGTGTATCTGTATGTAGTCGATATTTTTCAATCGTACGCCGTGCTTAAGGCAAACGGCAAGCCCGTCGCCCGTAAGATGCGGATAGTTTGTGGAATGCTTGTATAAACCGCCTATACCGCCTGTTGCAAGCACTGTATAATCCGCTTGAATATAAGAATAATTTCCATATTTATCGTGGTAGATTATCCCTTGTGCGCACCCGTCTTCAACAATGATGTCAACCATGGTATAATATTCTTTTAGGGTTATGTTTTTTTGCTTTTTCACTTGCGCAAGCAGGCGCTTAGTTATTTCCTTACCCGTTTCATCTTCGTGAAACAGTATCCTCGGGTGCGTATGCGCCCCTTCCTTGGTGTAGGCAAATTCGCCGTTTTCCTTTTCAAATTCAACGCCGTAATCAACAAGGTCGCGTATTACGCTTGGCGAAGAGCGTATCATTATATCAACAGATTCTTTGTTGTTTTCGTAATGGCCTGCGCGCATGGTATCTTCAAAATAAGAATCGTAGTCTGATTCGTCCTTTAAAACGCATATGCCGCCCTGTGCAAGAAAAGAATCGCTTTTGTCTTCTGCATCCTTCGTTATGATAATTATGCTTTTGTCCTTCGGCAGATTAAGCGCGCAGTAAAGCCCGCTTACACCGCAGCCAACTATTACAATATCAGTTTTCATATCCTTATACCGTTTATTTGGCAAGCTGCAGCATCCTCTGCAAGGGAAGAAGTGCGCGCTGTGCCTTTTCTTTTTCTACCGTTATTTCGTTTTCGCCCGTTTGCAATACGTGAAGTACCGCCTGCAAGGTGTTCGTTTTCATGTCGGCACATTGCGGCAAGCCTTCTGGAAAGTGGAATTTTTTTTCGGGATTGCTGCTTTCCAAGGCGTATTTTACGCCTTCCTCTGTGCAAACGATAAATTCCTTGCAATCACAATCCTTTGTAAAGCTGATTATTTCTGCCGTGCTTCCTACAAAGTCGGAAATTTCAACAACCTCGTTTTCACATTCGGGGTGTGTTAATACAAGCGCATCGGGAAAAGCGGCCTTCATTTTTTTTACGTTGTCTGCCGTAAGGGAAGCGTGAATAGGGCAGTACCCGTCGTTTAATATGATATTTTTGTTTTGTACTTGCTTTGCAACAAATGCGCCGAGATTCTTGTCGGGAATGAAAAATATGTTTTTGTTTGGCAAAGAATTTACTATTTTCAACGCGTTTGACGATGTAACGCAAACGTCGCTGTGGCATTTTAATTCCGCAGTTGAATTTATATAGCATACTATGGCAAGATCTTCATATTCTTTTTTCAGCTGTTCGATTTTTTTAATTTGCGCCATGTGCGCCATGGGGCAATCTGCCTTGATATCGGGCACAAGCACCGTTTTTTCGGGATTGATTATTTTAACGCTTTCGCCCATAAAACCAACACCGCAAAAAACTACCGTATCTGCATTCGTGTTTTGTGCCGTTTTTGCCAAGTAAAACGAATCCCCAACATGATCAGCTATGCGCTGTACTTCGTCAGGCGCGTAATAATGTGCAAGGATAACGGCGTTTTTTTCTTTTTTTAGTTTTTGAATTTGCTTTGTAATATCATTTTTCATAACTTGTACTTCTCTGTAAATAAAAAAATATCTGCAATTTAATGCAGATATTTTATCATATAATTTTACATATGTCAAGACATCTGTAAAGTTTTCTGTAAACTTTATCACGAATTTGTCGGTTAAAATAACATTTTTGTGTTTCTTTTAACTGAATATCACACTTTATTCTTCGGTTTCGTTTTCTTCTTTTGATATTTCATTTACCTTTACAGATATGAAAACAGCCCTGTGGATATCCGTTTGTAAAACGGTAACGTCAAGATTTTTGTATGTAAACGCATCGCCAACCTCAGGAACGTTGCCCAACTGCTCCATGATCCAGCCGCTTAAAGAAGTGCTTTCGGTATCGTATTCAAGATTGAAAAATTCGCAAAATTCTTCTGTGGTAACGTTACAGTCAACCTTGTAAACGTTTTCGTCGGGCGTTTTTTCGAAGCTTTCTATTACTTCGTCGTGTTCGTCCCATATTTCACCTACAAGCTCTTCAAGAATGTCTTCCATCGTTACGATACCAAGCGTTCCGCAGTATTCGTCAAGTACAACGGCAACGTGTGATTTTTCTTTTTGAAGAAGCTTAAGCAGGTCGTTTATCATTTCCGTTTTTTGCACGAAGATGGGCTTTGTCATAATATCGGTAATCTCGTCCGGCGTGACAGTACCGTTTATATAGAAATCCTTCTGGTGGATAACACCGACGATGTTGTCAATGTTTTCTTCGTAAACAAGTAAACGTGAAAATTTAGTTGCTGAAAATGTTTCTGCAATAAATTGCTTGTCGCAATCAAGGGGAACAGCCTCAAGATCCATGCGGTGCGTAAGGATATCCTCTGCACGAAGGTCGCCGAATTCAATAGCACTTTTGATTAACTCGCTGTCGTCATCGTCTATACTGCCTTCCTGCTGAACCTCGTCAACTATCATCAGCAATTCTTCTTGTGAAGTTTTTTGGCTTTCTTCAACCTTGAAAAGGGAAGAAAGAAGCTTTTTCCATAATGCGAACAAAAAGTTTATCGGCGTTAAGATCACGATCAATACGTTGATGATCGGCGCAGAAAACATGGCAAACCTTTCGGGTGCGTCTTTGGCAAGGCTTTTAGGCGATATTTCGCCGAAGATAAGTATAGCTATCGTAGTAACTGCAGTTGATACAGTAGTACCCAAGCTTTCGTTTTGCAATAGATCAATAAAAAATACGGTGCTTAACGAAGCAGCCAGAATATTTACAATGTTATTTCCTATCAATATAGTGGAAATAAGCTTATCGTAATCGTCTGAAAGTTTGCAAGCTAAAATTGCTTTTTTGTTTCCTTTTTCTGCTATTGTTTTCAACCTTGTTTTATTCAAGGAAGAGAATGCGGTTTCCGTAGCCGAAAAATAAGCGGACAGTAATACCAAAATTACCAAAGCGATAATTTTAGGTATGGCACCATCTGGCATAAAAAATACCAAACCTTTCTTTTATTATTTGTTTTTTTGATTGAAAAGGAATTTTTATACTGATAAAACAAACGCAAAAAGGCACACCTGCCCACAACGTTTGTTGCGGCAGGAATGCCTGAATATTACATTGTCTTAATACTGTTACAATCGCCTTCGATCGAGTCCATGTTAAATAAAAAATCCTTATACAAATATTTTGATAGATTATATCATACAGTATGCGTTTTGTCAACGGTTAATGCGTTATTTAACCGTTTGTTTACTATTTAATAATTCATTGCGCAATTTCTGGGCGGTATTTGTTAAAATACGCCAACTTTACGCAAAGGCAAACTATATGTATTGCAAGACTTAATTCCTCGTTTGAGGGGTAAGTAGGCGCTAAACGCAGGTTTCTATCGTTAGGGTCTATACCGTAAGGATACGTAGATCCTGCCTTTGTAAGGGTTACGCCTGCTTCCTTTGCAAGTCTGTACGTTTCTTGTGCAAGGCCGTTAAGGGTGTTAAGGCTGATAAAATATCCGCCTTTCGGTGCAAACCACGAAGCAATTCCCAAGGGCTGCAATTCGTCTTGCAGAGTGTTAAGTACAATTTGGAACTTGGGCTTTATATGTCTGCTGTGAAGTTTCATATGGTCAAGCACGCCTTCGGCATTTTTAAAATAGCGCACGTGGCGAAGCTGATTTATCTTGTCAGAACCAATGGTTTGAACCTGCATTATTTTTTTTATCTGTTCGCGGTTGTTTTCGCTTACAGCCATAAGGGCAACGCCGCTTCCGGGAAAGGATATTTTGGAAGTAGAGAAGAAATAAAACAGCTTATCTTCGTTTTCAGTACCTTTAACAAGCTCAAACAAGTTAAGAAGCTTATCGCCTTCGTCTTCAATATCGTGCACTGCATATGCATTATCCCAGAATATTCTGAAATCCTTTGCCGCGGTTTTAAGATTTGCAAAGCGGCGAACGGTTTCGTCGGAATACGTAACGCCGTCGGGATTAGAATACTTGGGCACACACCAGATACCCTTTATGGAATCATCGTTGGCAACGAGCTTTTCAACCGTGTCCATATCGGGGCCCGTGCTTGTCATATCTACGGTTATCATTTTGATACCCAAAGATTCGCATATTGTAAAATGCCTGTCATATCCGGGGGAAGGGCACAAAAACTTAACCTCGGGCAAGCGGCACCACGGGCAATCAGACCCGTAAACACCGTAAAGCATTGCCCTTGCCATGGTATCGTACATCATATTCAAGCTGGAGTTTCCACCCAAAATAATATTGTCAGCAGGGATACCAAGCAATTCCGAAAAAAGATCTCTGGCTTCGGGTAAACCGAAAAGCAAGCCGTAGTTTCTGCAATCCGTACCGTTAGAGGTGGTGCATTGCGCGCTGCTGTGCAAAACACCGAGAAGCGATTCGGTAAGATCAAGCTGCTCTGTATTGGGCTTTCCCCTTGACATGTCAAGAGAAAGCTTTTTTGATTTTATCTCTTCATATTCGCTTAATACGGCTTTGTATTCTGCCAAAGCCTCGCTTTGCGACATCTGTTCGTATTTTTTCATAAAATACCCTTTCTTTCGCTGGATAAGTTTAAAGACTGATTTTTATTATCAAGATATTATACATCATGCAAGTTGATTTTGCAATACCTCAAATGAAAAAAGTAATAAAAATGGGTAAAAAGTATTGAAATACAAGAAAAACTGTGGTAGAATATCAAACTTGCAGGGTGCAAAAATAAAGTATAATATATGCCCTCAACGGAGAAATGTTATGAATAAAATAAAACCCGCAATCTTCGATTGCTTTAAAGGGTACACGAAAAAACAGTTTGTGTCCGACGTTGTTTCGGGCATAATAGTTGCGATAATTGCGCTTCCGCTTTCTATCGCGCTTGCGTTGGCATCGGGGGTAGGGCCTGAAGAAGGGCTTTATACAGCCATCGTTGCAGGATTTTTGATTTCCTTCTTAGGCGGAAGCCGCGTGCAGATCGCGGGGCCGACGGCGGCGTTTGCAACGATCGTTGCAGGCATCGTTGCCGAAAATAGTATGGAAGGGCTGATAGCCGCTACCGTAATGGCAGGTATAATACTTGTACTTATGGGATTGTTCCATATGGGGGCGTTTATTAAATACATACCATATACTATCACAACGGGATTTACGGCAGGTATTGCGGTTACGATATTTATAGGGCAATGGAAGGACTTTTTCGGTATATCGTATTCAAATAATGAATCGCCGATTGAAACTATCGAAAAGGCAGAGGCGTTTTTTGCCAATATAAAAACGATAAACCCGTACGCAGTACTTATCGGCTGTATAAGCTTATTGATAGTGGTTTTTTGGCCGAAAATAAAGTATCTTAATAAAATGCCGGCTTCTTTAGTTGCAGTTTTGGTTGGGTCTTTTGCGGTAGCCGTTTTTGATCTTAAAGTAAACACGATAGGAGATCTTTATGAGGTAAGCAGTAAATTGCCAACCTTTAAAGCACCTTCGTTTGATCTTGATTTGATAAAAAACGTATTGCCCGATGCCTTCACCATTGCGATACTTGCGGCAATAGAATCGCTTTTGTCTTGTGTTGTGGCAGACGGAATGACTAACAGTAAGCACAATTCCAATGCAGAGCTTGTAGCACAAGGAATAGGTAATATAGGCTCGGCATTGTTTGGCGGTATTCCCGCAACGGGTGCAATAGCAAGAACGGCGGCAAATATAAAAAGCGGCGGCAAAACACCGATAGCGGGTATGGTGCACGCGGCAGTTTTATTGCTTATTTTACTGTTGCTTATGCCTTATGCGGCTTTGATACCTATGCCCGTTATTGCTTCGGTTTTGTTCGGGGTGGCATATAATATGTGCCAGTGGCGTCCTTTTGTGCGCCTTGTGAAAACCGCACCGAAAAGCGATATTCTCGTTTTGGTTCTTACATTCGTGCTTACGGTGGTGTTCGATCTTGTAGTTGCTATCGGTGTAGGTATCGTTTTGGCGTGCGTGCTTTTTATGAAAAGAATGAGTGATGTTTCAAACATTCAAATGTGGAAAAACAGCGAAGAAAGCGAAGCATCTGCTTTAACGGCTCTTCCCGAATCGGTCAACGTTTATGAAATAAGCGGGCCGTTGTTCTTCGGTGCATCTGAAATAATTTCGCGTATAGCCGCAAAAGATGATACGAAATGTATAATATTGCGCATGCAAAGCGTAACTGCTATTGATGCAACAGCACTGAATGCGCTTGAAGGTCTGTGCCGTAAATTAAAAAATAACGGCGTCAATATAATATTTTCACACGTTAATCCGCAACCGTATAAAGCAATGGAAAAATCAGGCTTGGTGCAATTGGTAGGAAAAGAAAATTTTGAACCGCACATATCCCAGGCTGTAAGCAGCGCCTTGGAATCGGTGCGATAATATAAAGCAAAATAAGAAAAGGAGAAGTTCGGAAAATATCCGAATTTCTCCTTTGTTTTTATAACGTATCAATCAACCTTGTGAAGCTTTGCGTACGTCGCCATCAATTTTTTTGTGCCAACGTTGTCAAATACAACTTCATAAAGCATGTCAGCCCCCATCTCTGTTACTGATTGGATAATACCCATGCCGAATATCATGTGCCTTACGCGGTCGCCTGCAACAAAACGTTCATATCCTACCGATTTGCCTACGGACGTTATCTTATCTGCATCATTTGTAAGCTGTGAGGATATAATGCTTCTGCGCCTCGGCTGGGGAGATTCACTTTCCGATACTTGTATTGTCGGGCGCTTTACAACGTCAGTTTCGGCATAAGTATCGGGTATTTCGCCGATAAACGTGCTTTTGGGATTGCGTTGTGTTTTACCGTACAGCATGCGCTCGTCAGTATGGATCATGTACAGCATTTTTTTCGCACGCGTCATTGCAACGTATGCAAGGCGGCGTTCTTCTTCCAGCTCTGCCGCGTCTATTAAGGAAGACATACCCGGAAATATACCGTCTTCCATGCCGGGAAGAAATACAACGGGAAATTCAAGGCCCTTTGCACTGTGTATAGTCATCATAACGACCGCATCCGTGTTTTGGTCGTAGTTATCAACGTCTGCTATAAGGGATATTTCCTGCAAAAAGCCATCCAAAGACGGGTTTTCATTTTCCTCGCAGTAGGCTTTTATGTTAGAGAAAAGCTCTTCAATATTCTTTATTCTGTCTTTGTCTTCTTCAAGACCTGAAGAAAGAAGCATGTCGCGGTAGCCGGTAAGCTGCATTAAGGGCTCAAATAATTCTTCAAGCGGCTGCGATTGTGCAATGGCTTGAAGCTGCATAATAATGCTTGTAAAGCTTGAAAGCTTTGCGGAAACCTTTGAAAGCGTCGGAAATTCATCACACCTTGCCATAACGTCAAATATAGAAGTGGAATGATCTGTTGCAATGGCTTCAAGCGCGCTTATGGTAGAATCACCTATTTTACGCTTTGGCTCGTTAATAATGCGCTTTAAACGAAGATCGTCGCGCGGATTATTGATAACCGTTAAATACGCAAGCATATCCTTGATTTCTTTTCTTTCATAGAATCGAAGTCCGCCAAGTATCCTATACGGTATTCCGCTTTTTGCAAACATATTTTCAAGTGCGTTTGATTGTGCGTTTATTCTGTACAAAATCGCACAGTCGGAAAATTTTATGTTTTGCTTGTTAACGAGATCTCTTATCGTGTTTATAATAAATTTTGCTTCGTCGTTTTGGGTAAGAACGCGTTTGATACGTACCTTTGCGCCGTCGGGCGCATCTGTCCACAATTCTTTTCCGCGCCTTGCAACATTGTTGCGTATTACCGAGTTTGCCGCCGCAAGAATGTTGGCGGTAGAACGATAGTTTTGTTCCAGCTTGATTATAACGGCATTGGGAAAAGCCGAATCAAATTGAAGAATGTTTTTAATCGTCGCGCCCCTGAATTTATAAATACTTTGGTCGTCGTCGCCAACAGCCATTATATTTCCGTGTTGGGAAGAAAGCATTTGCGTAAGGGCAAATTGCGCAACATTTGTATCTTGGTATTCATCTACGGATATGTATTTGAACTTGTTTGTATAGTATCTGCGAACCTCGCTGTCGGAAGAAAGCAAAGCAACCGTATTGAATATAAGATCGTCAAAATCCATTGCGTTGTTTTCTTTCAAGGTGTGCTGATATAATTCGTAAACGGTGGCAACGCTTGCCGTACGCGGATCCTTGGATGCGCTTACAGTAGCGGTAAAGCTATCGGGGGATTTCAATTCGTCCTTCGCGCGGCTGATAACGTTTTGCGCGTATCGCGGCGCTATCATCTTATCGTCAATATTAAGCTGCTTCATGCATTGCGTTATCAAACGCTTGCTGTCGTCTGCGTCGTATATCGTAAAAGACCGCGTAAATCCTAATTTGTCGGCGTGCGCACGAAGTATGCGAACACAGATAGAGTGAAACGTGCCCACCCACATATCCTCTGCTTCTTCACCGAGAATATTGGTTAAGCGCACCTTCATTTCATTTGCAGCTTTGTTTGTAAACGTGATGGCAAGCATGTTGTATCCGCGGCAAGGGCTAACCGCAAAACGGCGCAGAAGCGCGCGCAATTCTTCGTTGCTTAATAAAGCGTAGTTTCTGAGCTTTTCGATATCTTCCGTAGTTACAGAGGAAGGAATGTCATCAACCTCACAGGCACATCCGAAAGACATTATATGAGCTATTCTGTTTACAAGAACGGTGGTCTTACCCGTACCTGCACCGGCAAGTACAAGCAAAGGCCCCATAGTATGGCATACGGCTTTGCGCTGTACGTCGTTCAATGAAGAATAAAGCTTTGCAAACGCTTTTTGTTTCAGGGCAGAAATATCCTGCCTGCTGATGGTTGTGTTCATCAATAAACCCTCCAAGTTGACCGAATGTTTTATAATACGTATATCAAACGGTACAATAAATCAAATTTATTTTACCATAACACAAAGAAAAATTCAATAGGAAATATTTAATTATTTAAAAAAACAAAACGATACAACGAAGAAACAAGGAAATAATTTATCGAAATTAAAGACTTGTTCTACAAATATAGCTAATATAAAAGTTAATAATTTATGGATGATTGTTTTTGAAACATAAATCTATTGTCCACACAATGTTTATTGTTGTATGGTAAAATTAAAAAAATATTCACATTATATAAGGAGTGTGTGTTATGGATGTTTTGTATATCGTAGTGCCGGCGTATAACGAATCCGCTAATGTAGAAAAGTTAGTAGAGGATTGGTATCCTATTGTGGAAAAATATAATGGTGAAGGAAAGTCTCGAATGGTGGTTATTGACGATGGCAGCAAAGATAACACATATGAATTATTAATTAAATTATCTGAAAAGCGCCCCCTTCTTTTACCTTTGACCAAGCCAAATGGCGGACACGGGGCTACACTTTTGTATGGATATAGATATGCCATAAAAGAAAAAGCAGATTATATTTTCCAAACAGATTCTGACGGTCAAACTTCCCCTGATGAATTTCATGAATTTTGGAATAAAAGGGAAAAAAATGATGCAATAATCGGAAATAGGACTGATAGAAAAGACGGATTATCCCGAATTTTCGTCGAAAAAGTTCTGTGCTTTATGTTAAGAATTTTTTATGGCGTTAAAATTCCTGATTCAAATGCACCGTTTCGGCTTATGCGGACAGACTGTGTTGATAAATATCTTCCAATTATGCCAGATGATTATAATCTACCTAACGTTATTTTGACTACTTGTTTTAAATATTTTGATGATAAATTAGTATTTATACCGATTACTTTTAAACCCAGACAAGGTGGGAAAAATTCAATAAACATAAAGAAAATATGTAAGATAGGGGTAAAAGCCGTTAAGGATTTTAAAAATATCCGACAAGCTATGAAAAGTTATGAACTTAATGAAAAGCATTAAATCTATTTCTCTAAAACAAGTTTTTATTGTTGCATTTCTTTTCGTTATTTCTTTTATATTCATGTTCCAAAGCCAAAATCATTTATGGGGAAAGGGGTATGTTGATATAGATTCCAGCGTTTTTAAGTATGTAGCACGTCTTATGTTGGAAGGAAAAATGCCTTACACAGACGTATTTGATCATAAAGGGCCTGTGATATATTTTCTTAACGTGATTGGTTTGCTGATTCATGAGTGGCATGGTATATGGTTTGTAGAACTTATTAACTTGTTCATAACCTCTCTTATTTTGTATAAGATAGCTCGTTTGAAATGTAGTAGGTTGTTTTCTTCTGTTATTGTTTTTACCGTTTTGGGAACTTTGCAACAATATTTCGTATTGGGCAATTTTACAGAAGAGTATGCATTACCTTGTATTTCCGGTGCTTTGTATATTTTCGCAGACTATTTTTTGAATGGAAAAATAAGTAATTTAAGATTGGCTATATGTGGTGCATTGTTTGCAATAGTTTGTATGTTGCGTATAAATATGATAGCTGTATGGATCGTTTTTTGCTTGGCAGTTTTAATACATAGTTTCTTGAAAAAGCAGTTTAGCGATTTGCCGAGATTTATTTTATTTTTTTTAATAGGTGCGTCTGTTATTGTATTGCCAATTGTAATATGGCTTGTTGCGAACGGTGCGTTTATCAATTTTATTGATTGCTACTTTGTTTTTAACTTCATGTACACCGGTGCTACAATGATAAACCGAGTATCGGTTTTTGTTATGTTTTTAAATGACCCATTCGTGTTAATATCCATAATGCTGGTTTCATTTTCCTTTTACAAAAAAAGAAATCTTTTTGATGCAGCTTATATCATAGCCATACTTTTTACTTTGGTAACGATTTGTATGTCAGGACGTGGGTATTTACATTACGGCATGATATTAGTACCGCTTATGGTATATCCGTTTACTTGTATAGACGATCTTGTTGATTGTGTTTCCCAAGTAAAGCATGCTATCGTATCTGTCGTTACAATTGTAGTATTATCACTGGTTGTTTTACCTATGTGGATAGTTATGGCACGCACGGCCGTTTTGGCGTACCCTGCAAGATATGATACTACTATAAGTCCCAAAACACTAGATTTGTGTTCAGTTATATCTGATAATACGACACAAGAAGACGAAATCGTTGTTTGCGGCAACTATGCACTTATATACAATCTTTGTGACAGATTTTCTCCGTCAAAATATGCATATCAAAGCCCCATTTGTGATGTAAATGATGAGTTTATGAAAGAATTTATTTCAGATGTACAAAGCAGTATGCCGAAGGCCATTGTGGTGTGCCCTGATTTTTCAAATAAGGAGTTTATTTTTAATTTTGTTAAAGAAAATGGATATAAAGAAATAGAGCTTGAAGAAGAATATGCTCTAAAATTATATATTTTAAATTAGTGAGATTAAATGTTATGGCAAAGTATGATTATTTGATTGTTGGCGCAGGTTTGTATGGAGCAATATGTGCCAGAGAATTAACAGATGCAGGTAAAAAAGTTCTTGTTATTGAAAAACGTCCGCACATTGCGGGAAATATTTATACGGAAAAAATAGAGGGGATAAATGTCCACGTTTATGGTGCACATATTTTTCATACCAATTCTAAAGTTGCTTGGGATTATTTAAACCGTTTTGCTGAATTTAATCGGTTTACCAATTCACCAATTGCCAATTATAAAGGTGAGATATATTCTTTGCCGTTTAATATGCTTACTTTTAACAAAATGTGGGGTATAATTACGCCGGAAGAAGCACAAAAAAAGATAGAGCAACAATGCAATGCGGCAAATATCGATATTCCGAAAAATTTGGAACAACAAGCCATAAAACTTGTCGGAACAGATATTTACGAGAAATTGATAAAAGGATATACGCAAAAACAATGGGGGCGCAAATGTGATGAATTGCCCGCATTTATAATAAAACGTCTTCCGGTAAGATTTACTTATGATAACAACTATTTTGATGCCATTTATCAAGGAATACCGAATTGTGGATATACCTATATGATTCAAAAAATGCTAGCAGGTGTAGAGGTGCTTTTGGAAACCGACTATTTTTCTGACCGTCATTTTTTTGATAATGTAGCAGAAAAAATAATTTATACGGGTCCTATCGATGCTTTCTTTGGTTTTAAGTACGGGCGTTTGGAGTACAGAAGCGTAGAGTTTGAAAATGAGGTTTTAAATATAGCTAACTTCCAAGGGAATGCCGTTGTTAATTATACCGATGCAGAAACGCCATATACTAGAATAATTGAACATAAATGGTTTGCGTTCGGAAAAGATGAAAATGGTATAGATCTTCAGAAAACTGTTATAAGCAGAGAGTACAGCTCTGAGTTCAATAACAGTGCAGACCCATATTACCCTGTAAATGATTCCAAAAATATGGCTTTATATGATAGATACAGAGTATTGTCGGATTCAGAAAAGAAAGTCTTTTTTGGCGGCAGGCTTGGTGAATATAAGTATTACGATATGGACGCAACGGTTATAGCCGCATTAAATAAATTGCAATCGTTACTTCACTAAGTGAACATATAATATATCGCACACCGGATGTGCGAATAAAAACTTCTATGGCAGAATATAACCTTCTGCCATAGAAGTTTTTTGTGTTCGTATTCGACTTTATTTTAGAACTATTTAAACTGATATATCGGTAAAAATTTCAAGGCTTCGGCGTAAAATGCCGTTCATTTCGGCGATTGCTACACCGTAGTTTACCATAGGCACGCCGCAGGTTTTTGCCGTGCTTATGCGGTACATCATTTCTTTTTCATTTAAAACGCATCCGCCACAATGCACAACAAGAGCTATCCCATTAAGATCCTCGGGAAATTCGCCGCCTGAAGAAAAAACAAAATTAAGCTCTTTATTCGTGTATTTGCGCATCATATTTGGTATTTTAACGCTGCCGATATCCTTACAGCTGCGACGGTGGGTACAGCCTTCGGAAATTAAAACGGTATCGCCGTCTTTCAGTTTGCAGATGGAAAAAGCACCGTCTGTAAGTGTTTGAAGCTGACCCTTATAGCGTGCAAACAGTATAGAAAAAGACGTAAGCGGTATGTTTTTTGGCAATATAGAAGAAATTTTTCCGAATACCTGTGAATCGGTTATTACAAGATCGGGCGATCTTTTTAAAGAATCAAGCGTATTTTGCAATTGTTCGGGTTGGCAGCATACGCACGACATATTATTGTCCAATAAATCGCGTATGGTCTGCTGCTGCGGAAGTATAAGTCTGCCTTTGGGGGCTGCCTCGTCTATCGGGATAACAAGCACGCAAAGCGCGTTTGGCGGCAAAATATCTGAAATAAGGCGTTTTTTTTCTGCGTTGGTTTTCAAAACTTCGCCTATTTTCGCTTTTAATTCGTTTATGCCGACGTTGTTCTTTGCACTTATACATATCCCGTCTGAAATCGGTGCTTTAGCAAGATCGCACTTGTTATACACTTTAACGTACGGTATCTTTCTGTTTTCAAATTCAGATATCAGCACCTCGTCAAGCGGACAGATGCCTTTTTGCGCATCTATTACCAAAACAGCTATATCGGTATATGCAAGCGTTCTTCGCGTGGTTTTAACGCGTAATTCGCCAAGGGTGCCCTCGTCGTCAAATCCGGGGGTGTCTATTATCACAACGGCGCCAAGGGGAGATAACTCCATTGCCTTTTTTACAGGGTCCGTCGTTGTTCCCGCAGTGCTTGAAACAACCGAAACCGATTGACCCGTTAAAGCGTTTACAACGCTTGATTTTCCGGCGTTGCGCATCCCAAAAAAGCCGATATTTATTCTTTCGCCAGAAGGCGTATCGTTAAGTCCCATTTTTAAAACCTGAAATCCCGTCTGTCTGAATTTTTAATATGCTCGATATTATCTTGTGCAATATTGCGCACCTTTTCTTTTGGGATACGATTTAATTCTTGTTCTATCATTTTGTATCCTGCTGCCTTCGTTTCGTCGGAAGCGTAGTCAACAAGGTATTCTGTTAACGTCATTAAAGCGTTGGGATGGCAGCAGTTAAGTATCTGACCCGTTTTGCATAAGCTCATAAAACGGTCGCCCGTTCTTCCTTCGCGGTAGCAAGCCGTGCAGAAAGAGGGAATATGTCCGTTGTCTATCAACCAATGAACGACTTCGTCAAGCGTGCGTTGGTCGGAAACGTCAAACTGTTCTGTATCGTGCGGACGTTCTTCGCAAGCGTATCCGCCTACGGATGTACGTGAACCGCCGCTTACCTGTGAAACGCCTAAATGCAAAAGCTCTGAACGAACCTGTTCTGATTCTCTTGTGGAAATGATTATTCCCGTATATGGAACGGCAAGCCTTATGCAGGCAGTTATCTTTTTAAATATATCGTCGCTTATGGAATTGTCAAAAGCAGTGGGATCTATGTCGGATGCTTTTTTTATTCTCGGCACGCTTATGGTATGCGGACCTACGCCAAACGCCGCTTCTAAATGCTCGGCGTGCATCAAAAGCCCTGCAAATTCGTACTTGTACAATTCAAGTCCGAATAAAACGCCAAGTCCTACGTCATCAATACCGCCCTGCATGGCCCTGTCGTGCGCTTCCGTGTGATAATTGTAATCGTGCTTAGGGCCTGTGGGATGAAGCTTAAGATAGCTTTCCTTGTGATAAGTTTCTTGGAAAAGGATATAAGTTCCTATACCGGCATCGGCAAGTTTTTTGTAATTTTCAACCGTAGTTGCGGCGATATTGACGTTTACCCTACGTATAGCGCCGTTTTTATGCTTAACGCTGTATATTGTGTTTATACACTCTAAAATATATTCTATGGGGTTGTTTACAGGATCTTCACCTGATTCGATGGCAAGTCGCTTGTGGCCCATGTCTTGAAGGGCGATAACCTCTGCTTTTACCTCTTCTTGCGTAAGCTTTTTGCGCGGGATAGTCTTATTCTTAAGGTGATAAGGGCAATAAACGCATCCGTTTACGCAATAGTTTGAAAGATATAACGGTGCAAAAATTACTATTCTGTTGCCGTAAAAAGCAAGCTTTATCTCTTCTGCAACCTTGTATATTTCTTCAATTTTTTCGGGTATCTCGCATGCAAGCAGCACCGAAGCTTCTCGGTGGGTAAGACCTGCGCAAACGTACCCCGTTTCAGTCTTTTTCGGGCGCGCCTTGTCGATTATGCTGTCTATCAATTCGATGTTGTTTTTGTTTTCTTCAGCGTATGCCAACGTTGCTTTGATTTCGCCGTCGTTGATAAATTCTTCCGCCTTTAATGATTTTGGGTTGTAAATAGCCATGTTATGTTCCTTTCTTGCAGGTCAGATATTATCTTTCCTGTCAGATAAATTTAATTTGTTTTCGAATAAAGAGGGTGATCCCCGCGTGCGCCGACTGCTTCGTATCCGATCTCTGCCATGCTTGCCATCAATTCTGCAATTCCTTCCGCCGCTTCAGAGCCGGAGTAAGCCTTGCCGTTGTAAAGCATATATTTTTCCCTTACAGAAGTGGGGGAAAGGTTTGGCATTATAACGTTTGCGCCTGATAAAATACCGTTTTCTCTTCCGCCTGTACCAACTGAATTTAAAGCGGTAGTCGAGGGCAAAAGTATCTGCGGATGTATTATTCTGATTATCGAAAGTAAAGCACAGGTAAGCTTTCCGCTTGGTATAGGATACGCACCGAAGGGCGTGTCGCAATGCGGAATAAAAGGGCCTATACCGCACATTTCAGGCTTGAATTCTTCGATAAATTTAAGATCCTTTGCGATGTGTTCTTCCGTTTGATACGGCGAGCCCACCATAAACCCGCAACCTACCTGAAAGCCCAATTCGCGCAGGTTTTGAAGGCATTCCATTCTTTTTTTAAACGACATATTATCAGGGTGCAGCATTGAATAATGCTTTTCGTCTGCCGTTTCGTGACGAAGTAAATACCTGTCTGCACCTGCTTTTTTTAAAAGCCTGTAGCTTTCAAGGCTGCGCTCGCCTAAAGATAAGGTTACGGCACAATCAGGAAATTGAGATTTTATATCGGATATAATACTGCATAAAACGCTGTCTGTAAAATATCCGTCCTCGCCGCCTTGTAAAACGAACGTTCTCAATCCCAAAGAATATCCCGTGTGACAGCAAGCAAGAATATCTTCCTTCGTTAAACGGTAACGCTGACATTTTTTATTGCTTTTTCTTATTCCGCAATAATAGCAGTCGTTTTTGCAAACGTTTGATATTTCTATCAAGCCGCGAAGGTAAACCTTGTTTCCAAATACCCTGTGGCGTTCTTCAAGGGCGTATTTGCGAAGCACCTGCGCAGATTCATCGCATATGTTTTTCACAAGCTCTGTATATTCTTTTTCTGTAAGGCGGTGCTCTGCGGCAAGCTTTTCTTCAAGCTGAAAATTATTGTACATTTTCAGAAACAACCTCCGAATATGCAGTTTTTACGCTTATACCGGATAATTTCCCAATCTTTCCCGATAAAGCTGATATTATATCCTGCGGGGCATCAAGCGCAATGCTGATGATGTTAATATTTTTTTGCCTGTACGGAATACCCATTCTGCCGATTATAAACTGCCCGTATTCGTGCAGAATGGAATTTATCCTTTCTACGGCGTCGGCATCTTGTACGATTATACTCATCACAGCAACTCTTGTCTTCATATACGTGAACGCCCTTTCGTATTTTGATATGCAGAAAACTACCCCTCGCGTATCAAAAGAATGATACATGATATTTATGAATATTTCAAGTTTAAACAAAATAATAAAAATACTTGATTTTTTCTTTATGTTGATATATAATATACAATGGATTTTTGTTGAAAGGTCGGTCTGGTGGCAAAAAAATACTTCTGATTTGCGCAGATCAACGGTTAAAGTATGAAAAAGGTAATGTTTGTGTGCCACGGCAATATTTGCCGTTCGCCCACGGCGGAATTTGTTTTTAAGAAAATAGTTAAAGAAAAAGGTCTTGAAAAAGAATTTTACATTGCTTCAGCGGCAACCTCTACCGAGGAATTGGGGCACACCGTATATCCCCCTGCGGCTGCGGAAATGAAAAAGCACGGAATAGATCCATCAGGTAAATATGCCGTTCAGCTTCAAGGGGCTGATTATGAAAAATACGATTTATTTGTGGGTATGGACAGTGCAAATATCCGCAATATGAATAGGATCCTTAACGGCGACCCGCAGGGTAAGATACGCAAGCTGATGGATTATACCGGCAAAGGCGGCGACGTAAGCGACCCCTGGTATTCACGCAGATTTGACGTTGCGTATAATGATATATACGAAGGATGTACGTGCTTGCTTGAAGCACTTTTAGACGAATAGGGGGCTTTTTATGAAATGGTTTATCGCTTCTGATATACACGGCTCGGAAACGTATTGCAGAATGCTTGTTGAAGCGTTTGAAAAAGAAAAAGCAGATAAAATACTTCTTTTGGGCGATATTTTGTATCACGGCCCGCGAAACGATCTGCCCAATGGATACGCACCCAAAGCCGTTATTGATATTTTAAACGGTTTGAAAGAAAAAATACTGTGCGTAAGGGGGAATTGCGATACCGAGGTCGATCAGATGGTACTGCAATTTCCGATATTGGCGGATTATGCGGTGATAACGTATAAAAATAGGCTGATATACGCAACGCACGGCCATAATTATAACAGCGAAAAGCTTCCGCCTGTTTGTAAAGGCAATATATTGCTGCACGGCCATACGCACGTGCCTGCAAAAATTGAATGCGAAACGCATACGTATCTTAACCCCGGTTCGGTATCAATACCGAAACAGTCGTCACAAAGAAGCTATATGACGTTTGAAAACGGCGTTTTTGAATGGAAAAATCTTAACGGCGAGGTCTATGACACGTATTCCTTGTAATTAAGAATTAAATCTTGCATAATTGGCAATAATCTTCTCAAATAAATTAAGGAGAGTTGTTATGGCAAGATTTACACTGCCAAGGGATATTTACTACGGCGCAGGATCGATAAGCGCCGTTAAAGATCTTCGCGGCAAAAGGGCTGCCGTCTGCATAGGCGGCGAATCAATGAAAAAATTCGGGTTTGCAGATAAGGTTTGTTCGCTTTTGAAAGAAGCGGGCATGCAGGTGCAGATCATAGAGGGGATCGAGCCTGATCCCTCCGTTCAAACGGTAATGCGCGGCGCAGAACAGATGAGGCAGTTTAACCCCGATTGGATCGTGGCGCTTGGCGGCGGCTCGCCTATTGATGCGGCAAAAGCCATGTGGATAAAATACGAATATCCCGAAATTACGTTTGAAGAAATGTGCCGTGTTTTCGGCATACCGCCTTTAAGAAAAAAAGCACGATTCTGCGCGATATCATCTACCTCGGGAACCGCAACGGAGGTTACGGCGTTTTCTATTATTACCGATTACGATAAAGGTATAAAATACCCCATCGCAGATTATGAAATAACGCCTGACGTTGCAATAGTAGATCCTGATCTGGCGCAAACGATGCCTAAAAAACTTGCCGCCCATACAGGGATGGACGCGTTGACGCATTCGATCGAAGCGTACGTTTCCACCGCCGCAAACGATTTCACAGATCCGTTGGCGCTGCATGCAATAAAAATGATAAGTGAAAGCATCGTTCCTTCGTATAACGGCGATAAAGAAAAACGCGCAGAAATGCATAACGCGCAATGCCTTGCGGGAATGGCGTTTTCAAATGCGCTTTTGGGAATAGTCCATTCAATGGCTCACAAAACGGGTGCGGCATTCGCCGATTACGGAAGCCATATTATACACGGTGCGGCTAACGCTATGTATCTGCCGAAGGTAATAGCATTCAATTCCAAAAACGAAAGGGCAAGGCAAAGATATTGCCAAATAGCACAAGCGCTTGGCCTTCAGGGAAAAGACCCGTGCGGGCTTGTAAACGCGCTTATTGACTTTTTAAGAGGGTTGAACGAAAAGCTTAATATACCGCAATGTATAAAACACTGCTCTGTCGGATGTGAAAATGCAGAAGGCTTTATTCCGCGCGAGGTTTTTGAACAAAGGGTGCAGAATATAGCAAGGGAAGCGTTAAACGATGCTTGCACGCTGTCTAACCCAAGGGAAATTTCTCAAAGCGAAATGGTAAAATTACTGATGTGCTGTTACGATGATACAGCGGTTGATTTTTAAAGCCTGATATAAAACGGGCACGAGCGTTCAAGGGCGCATAGGCTGATAAATCAGCCTTGCGGCTGTTCGTGTGAGGCTTTTATACAAGGATAGCTTTTTTTATACAGCCGCCATTCGGCAAAGCCGAATGATGCGCCCTTGAATAGGAAAACTGAATTGAAATGGAAAATATGAATATTAAAGACGAAAACGGAATTACGCAGGAAGAATTTTTAAAATCGTACTCAAGCGAAAAATACGACAAACCCTCGCTTACGGCAGATGTGATAATATTCGCAAAGGACGGAGGAAAAACATACGTGCTTCTTATTAAGCGTAAGAATCACCCGTATTGCGGGTGCTATGCTTTCCCCGGCGGGTTCGCAAACAAAAACGAAAGTATAGAGCAAACCGCCAAGCGAGAGCTGCTTGAAGAAACGCACGTGGATTCGCTTGAATTATTCGATGTGGGAATTTTTTCAGCCCCGGGAAGGGATCCGCGCGGTTGGGTAGTTTCCTATGCGTATTACGCATCTGTAAATAAAAACGATATAACCCCCAAAGCAGGCGACGATGCGGCTAAAGCAGAATGGTTTATGCTGGATCTTTCCGTGTGCGATAACTGCAGCTGTAGCGTGCGGCTTAAAAACGAAGCAGACGAGATTCAATTTTCCGCAGGAAAAACACTTGAATATAAAAGTCAAACGCACCTCGCGTTTGACCATGCAGAAATGCTTGTTAAAGCTTTAAAACGCGCAAAATCGGATAATAACATATAGCCTGTACGGCGTAAAAATAAAAGGAATATCACTACTTATGTACAAGATTGTAAGAAAAATACCGTTAAATCCAACGGTTACACAAATGGAAATATATGCACCGCTTGTTGCTAAAAAAGCATTGCCGGGGCAATTTATAATACTTCGCGTAAACGACGAGGGGGAAAGAATTCCCCTTACCGTGGCGGGAACAAATCCGCAAGAAGGCACCGTTAAGATAATATTTCAAATAGTAGGCTCTACAACCTCGTTACTTAATATGAAAAACGAAGGGGAATATATTCAGGATTTTGCAGGCCCTTTAGGTGTCGCAACGAATACGGGCGGTATTAAAAAGGTGTGTATCGTCGGCGGCGGGGTAGGGTGCGCCATTGCAATGCCGATAGCGCAGGAATTTAAAAAGCTTGGCGCAGAAGTTACAAGCATTATAGGCTTTAGGAATAAAGACCTCGTTATACTTGAGGATGAATTTAAACAATGCTCTGACAAACTGTTTTTAATGACAGACGACGGCAGCTACGGCACACGCGGAAACGTTACCCTTCCGCTTAAGGAATTGCTTGAGGGGGGCGAAAGATTCGATATGATATTTGCAATAGGGCCGCTTGTTATGATGAAGTTTACCGTTGCCGCAGCAAAACCGTACGATATACCCGTAACCGTTTCTATGAACCCGATAATGATAGACGGCACAGGTATGTGCGGCGGCTGCCGCCTTACCCTTAACCAAAACGGAAAAAAGGTAACGAAGTTTGCCTGCGTTGACGGGCCCGATTTCAACGGTTACGAGGTTGATTTTGACGAAGCAATGTCAAGGGGAAGAATGTATTTCGATTTTGAACGTCATGCGTACGAAGAAACGTGTAATCTTTTTAAAAAAACGAAAGAGGCTGAATAAAAAATGCCAATAAATCCGAAGAAAAATGAAATGCCTACGCAAAAGCCGGAAGAAAGGGCGCATAATTTTAAAGAGGTTGCCCTCGGCTACGATGCACAAACCGCGTTGGCAGAAGCAAACAGATGCCTTAACTGTAAAAATAAACCGTGTGTTTCGGGGTGTCCTGTAAATATTGATATTCCCGGTTTTATAGACCTCATTAAAAAAGGTGATTACGAGGGTGCATATCAGCACATATCAAAATCGTCTTCCTTGCCCGCTGTGTGCGGCAGGGTATGCCCGCAAGAAAACCAGTGTGAAAAAGTATGCACGCTTGGCGTGAAGTTTGAACCCGTTGCAATAGGCAGGCTTGAAAGATTCGCGGCAGATTATCATATCCAAAACAGCACCCAAGCCCCGAACGCGGCTGAATCAAACGGAAAAAAGGTTGCCGTGGTGGGATCAGGCCCTTCAGGCTTGACGTGTGCCGGCGATCTTGCAAAAAAAGGGTACAGCGTTACCGTTTTCGAAGCACTTCACACGGCAGGCGGCGTGTTGGTTTACGGTATTCCGGAATTCAGATTGCCGAAATCCATAGTTCAACAAGAAGTAGAAACCTTGAAAAAGCTCGGCGTAAAGGTTGAAACCAACGTTATAATAGGTAAAACGCTTACAATCGACGAATTGTTTGAAGATGGATATCAGGCAGTCTTCATAGGCTCCGGTGCAGGGCTTCCGAATTTTATGGGCATACCGGGTGAAGCGTTAAAGGGTGTGTATTCGGCAAACGAATTTCTTACACGAAGCAATTTGATGAAGGCGTATAATGATTCCCCTGTTACGCCTATTATGAAGGGGGGAAGGGTTGCCGTTGTCGGCGGCGGTAACGTTGCAATGGACGCGGCAAGAACGGCACTTCGCCTCGGTGCGGAAAAGGTGTATATCGTTTATCGCAGATCTATGGAAGAGCTTCCGGCAAGAAGGGAAGAGGTAGAGCACGCAATTGAAGAAGGTATAGATTTTCAGCTTTTGTGTAACCCCGTGGAAATAATCGGATATTCCGATAATGAAAATCCCAAAAACGAAAAGAACGGCTTCGTTACCGGCATAAAATGTATCCGCATGAAATTGGGCGAGCCTGATGCAAAGGGAAGAAAACGCCCGGTCGCAATAGAAAATTCGGAATTTATTCTTGATGTCGATACGGTTGTAATGTCTATCGGTACTTCACCCAATCCGCTGATAAAAAATACAACCGAAGGGCTTCAGGTAAACGAAAAGGGCGGTATAATAGTAAACGAAAACGGTCTTACCTCGCGTTGCGGCGTGTATGCAGGCGGTGATGCCGTTACAGGCGCGGCAACGGTAATATCTGCAATGGGCGCAGGAAAAATTGCCGCCAACGCTATCGACGAATATTTAAAGGAAAAATGATATGAAGCTATATATTTGTCCGAATCTGTCTAAAGAAAGATATATAAATACCTCGCGCAAATGTGTCGAGGCGTTGATGAAAAACGGCTTTGAATGCTATTTTTCAAAAAAAGACAGCGAAATACTTTTCGGCAGCCGGTGCAATGCAGGTAGTGCGGAAAGCTGTGATGTTATAGTTTCCGTTGGCGGCGACGGCGCAGTTTTAAAATCCTCGCAAACGGCGTTGCAGTTTGATAAACCTCTGCTTGGTATTAACGGCGGCAGGCTTGGTTATTTGTGCGCGTTTGAATTAGCGGAGGCTGAATGTATTACACCGCAAAAAATACAATCATTGCACAGATCTGAAAGAAAGCTTGCTTGCTTAAAGGGTAAAAACGGTAACGTTTCTGCCCTTAACGACATTGTTCTCGCAAAGGAAAACTACGGGTCTGTAATTTGGATAGAGGTTTACTGCAACGGTCAAAAAATGATGTCCTTCAGGGGCGACGGAGTTATAATATCTACACCTACCGGATCAACCTCGTATAATTTTTCAGCAGGCGGTCCCGTTCTTTTGCCCGGGTGCGGTTGCTTTGCAATAACGCCGATATGCCCCCACTTGTCCGATGCCGGAACGCTTGTTGTACCGGAGGATTTTGAATTGAAGGTAACCGTGGCAGAAAATCCGTCTAATAAGGCGTTCGTGTATTGCGACGGTGTAATGCAAAGCGAGGTGCAACAGTGTGTAACCGTCGGCAAGGCCGATAAAATACTTACGTTACTTGTTAATGAAAATTGCAGTCTTGTAAATAATGCAAAGCTGCACAGTACATCACTTATCTGAAAACGAAAGATAAAATTAAAAATACCGCTGTTTCCATTCGGAAATGGCGGTATTTTAATTAAATTACTGTTGATATTTTTTGTTGATACATCCGTATTCCAGGGCACTTAAAAATCCTGCGCCGTTATATATTTTGTATTCAAACATGTCAAAGCCCGTGTCTATTTCTATGGGCTTGCTTGTATCGCTTTGTGCGGCACATACACAGTTGGGGCACGGAGAAACTATAATTATTTTTTTATTTTCAGAATCAAATGTGTATTTTTGATATTTGCTGTAAGAAAATATTGCCACTTTATCCGTTCTTTTTCCGAATTTTAATTCGTGCAGTATTTTCACCTCGCCGGAATCAAGGAATATCATATCGTTGCGCCGTTTGATCCCTGCGATAAACTTGCAATCATATATTTCGCCGTTGTCAAATACGGAAATTTCAAATCCGTCACGGTTGAAAAATACGGAAAGCAAAGGCTTGTTTTTAATGTTAATTTCGTACCCCTCTGCAACAGAGGCTTTTTTTAGTTTTCTTAAAAAAGAAACTCTTTTTATAAACGCCCTTATGTATGAATATACGATGTGAAGCACGGCAACAACTGCAACGGCTAAAAGAAATTGCAAAAATTTCAGCGGGTGGCGTATTATTATAAGTAACGCCGTTCCTATCATGTTTGAAAACAGCGTTATAAAAAACGCACCTAACGTAATTACCGCAAACCGAACCGCAAAACCTACAATCGCAGCTATTGTTTTGAAAAAATTCGTTTTGTAATATTCAGATCTGTTTTTTATCTCAAACCAACGCGCCATTGCAGAACGCTTCGATAAAAGGTATATTCCGCAAATTATGCAAAGGTTTGCGATTTTTGCTGCAATACCTAAATCAGCACCGATTTTGTAAAATGCTTCGATCAAAAAAACGTCACCCTTGAAATTCAAGGATACCCATACTGCAATAACCAAAAATGATACATTTTCAAGTACGGTTGAAATATCCGATATTGAAAGCTTAAGAAAATCACCGAAAAAATTAAATTTTTGCCCTGCAATGCCAAAGTATTTTTCTGCCGTGCTTTTGCTGTTAATAAACACAAATTGAAAAAAAGCAAACAACGCCGCGTGCGGATAAATATAGCGAAAAACGGCACTTGTTTGCGATAAAATAAGCGGCGCACCGTTGTAATTGTAAACAGATGAATTTAAATTTCCGTCGCGCGAGTGAATGAAAAGCAAAAGCGCGTATGCACCCATAACGGCAAAAATACGGAGGATAGGCAATATCAAATGAAATATACGCTTCAATATTCTATCCTCCGTTAAATTTTAGTTTATACTGTAACTTTTTTTGAAGTTTTGATATTAACTGTTTGTGTCAGCCTTGAAAGGAAATATCCCCCCGTCAGTCAAATGCTTTTGAAACTTTTTCCAACAGCTCGCGAATCGGCAGCTTTTGCGGGCAATGTGATTCACATAATCCGCATTTTACGCAGTCTGCAGCTTTTCCCTTTGAAGAAGATATTTCGTTGTATCTGTTTTGCAAATGCCCCATGCGCGATAAACCGAAGCGGTTTGCATCGTTAAATAATTTGAAGTAATCGGGTATGGCGATATTGCAAGGGCAATCGTCAACGCAGTATTGGCAAGCTGTGCAGGGAATGGCTATGTCGTTTCTGATTATCTCTGCACATTCAAGCGCAATGTTGAATTCTTCCTTGCTTAAAGGGCAAAAATCCTTCATGTAATTAAGGTTGTCGTTAAGCTGATCTTCATTACTCATTCCCGAAAGAACCATAACAACGTTTTCAAGCGAGGCAGTAAAGCGTATCGCCCACGAAGCAATAGACATATCGGGCAGGCGGTCTTTCATCATTTTTTTAGCTTTTTGCGATATATCAACCAAAGCGCCGCCTTTTACGGGTTCCATAACGATAACGGGCTTGTTGTGCTTTACGGCGGTTTCATAGCACAGGCGGGATTGAATAACGTCGTCTTCCCAATCAAGGTAATTTATCTGTAATTGAACGTATTCAACCTCGGGGTGTTCTGTTAATATTTTATCAAGCACGTCTGCAGTATCATGGAAAGAAAAGCCAACGTGCTTTACCTTGCCTTGCTTTTTCATTTCGGCGGCAAATTCAAACGCGCCGAAATCCTGCGCTTTTTGATAAGAACGTGCAGAAAGGGAATGGATAAGATAAATATCAATATAGTCAACGCCCAGTTTTTCAAGCTGCTTATCGAAAAACGGTTGCATATCCGATGCTTTATCTATCATAAAAAGACTTAATTTGTCAGTAACCGTGTAAGCGCTTCTGTCGTATCTGTCGGCAACTGCGGCTTTAAATGCAGCTTCGCTTGCGCCGCCGTGATAGGGCGCGGCAGTATCAAAATATGTAAATCCATTGGCAATAAACGTATCTGCAAGATGGCATACCCTCTGTATATCGATTCCGTTTTCGTTTGTGGGTAAACGCATTAAACCAAAACCTAATTTTTTCATAATCATTTCCTTTCGGTATTGTTTAAAAATGTGAGAAGATCGTTAAAGCCACCTTGTGGGCAATTTGGCATATCACCGTCGCAAATGAGGCACGGCGTCAATAAAAAAGTCTTCATTCCTATTTTTGAAGATGCAAATATGTCTTCTTCCGTGTTGTTTCCTATCATAAGGCATTTTTGCGGGTCTGCGCCCAGCTTCTGCACGATCTCGCTGTAATACTGCGGGTTTGGCTTGCAAAATGAAGAATTTGAATAGTGGGTTACAAGATCGAAATCGTCAATCGATAAGCCTGCCCACTCAAGCCGAGATTGCACCGCCACTTTTGGAAACATCGGATTCGTTGCCAAAACTACATTTTTGGCTTTTGAATGTGCCAGATCAACGGCTTGCTTTGCTTTTTCGGTAGGCGCGGTAAATTTTATTGCTTGGTGAAATTCATTGCTGTAAAATGTGTCGAATTTATCAATATATTCCAGTACCTGCGTGCCAAGTAAGTCAGAAAACTGTTTCCAAAATACTTCACAGTTTGTAGCATTGCCGTCATTTTTTACCATTGCCTCAACACCTTTCCACAATGCGGGAATAAGCGTTTCTTTTTTAAATCCGTAAGGCTCTACCGTTTGGGACAATATCCCAAGGTAACCCCTCATAAATTCGTTGTAATCCATTGGAAGCAACGTTCCGTCAAGATCAAATAGAATCGTATCGTATATCATAATCCACCGAATGCTTTTTTAAATATTTTACATTAAAAGCATTCGTTTGTCAATAGATTTGCCGACGTAAGAAACGAAAAAAAATATAAAAAATAATAAAAAACTATACTATTTTTTGAAATACACTTGACATATGATGTAAAGTTGCATATAATTAGATTGGTTTTTGAAAACTATATAAAGAGATATCGGAGAAAAGATATGTTAATTTGTAAAATCGTAAGCGACTCTTCTTCAGACATTAAATCAATTGAAAGCATTCCCTACGGTGTAGCACCGTTGAAAATCATAACAGATGAAAAAGAATATTGTGATGACGAAAGGTTAAACGTACATTCTATGCTTGACGATCTGCAATCATACAAAGGCAGATCGCGCTCGGCATGTCCTAACGTTGAAGATTGGAAAAGGGAATTTGAAGGGTACGAATGCGTATTTTGCATTACGATAACAAGCGGCCTTTCCGGCAGCTATAATTCCGCACAGGTTGCAGTAAAGGAATTTTTGCAAGAAGGTGAAAACAGAAGGGCGTATGTTATAGATTCGCTTTCAACAGGGCCCGAAAATACTCTTTTAATAGAAAAACTGCAAGAATTGATCCTTGCAGGCAAAAATTTCGATAAAATATGCAAAGAAATCGAAGAATATAAAAGCACAACCCACCTTATTTTCGCGTTGGAATCGATGCACAACCTTGCCAATAACGGCAGAATAAGTCCCATAGTCGCAAAGGTGGCAGGCGTTCTCGGCATCCGTTTGATAGGCAAGGCAAGCCTGCAGGGCACTCTTGAAATGACGAATAAATCCAAAGGTGCTAAAAAAGCAGTATCGGATATTTTAAAAAATCTGCAATCAAACGGCTATAACGGCGGAAAAATAC
Organism: Eubacteriales bacterium; assembly: GCA_045540335.1. Classification (GTDB taxonomy): domain Bacteria; phylum Bacillota; class Clostridia; order Oscillospirales; family CAG-272; genus RGIG7213. The sequence continues at coordinate 856 of JAZQHC010000030.1, read as the reverse complement.
GAATACACCATTGCGAAAATGAAGATCTTGCAAAAAAGCTTTCCTCACAAATAACCGAAATGTTTCCTTCAGCAGATCCGATAATTTGCCCTACCACAGCCCTGTGTAGCTTTTATGCAGAACGCGGCGGCTTGATTATAGGATATGAAGGAAATAAAAAATATTAAAATATTTCGGGAAAGTTGAAAAAAAGACTTGACAAAATAAAATAAATGTGATATTATATTCGGGCAGACGAAAGAATGCCCGTGTGCGGGTGTAGTTCAGTGGTAGAACTCCAGCCTTCCAAGCTGGCCATGTGGGTTCGATTCCCATCACCCGCTCCATTTTTTATTACGTCCTCCGGCAGGATGTAATAAAAGGATTTTGACCATATGTACCTTTAGCTCAGCCGGATAGAGCAACTGCCTTCTAAGCAGTAGGTCGAGGGTTCGAATCCCCCAAGGTACGCCAGTCCGGAAGGGCGTGCATTTGTTGTCCCCTTCCCAATATGGTGGGTGTAGCTCAGTTGGTTAGAGCGTCAGGTTGTGGCCCTGAAGGCCGTGGGTTCGACTCCCATCACTCACCCCATGAAAAAACCTCATTGCTATGCAATGAGGTTTTTTCAACTAAATCCGTCCTTCGGACGGGATAAATCCCACTTGTGTGGGATGAAATCACTTCGTGATGAAATCCGACTGCGTCGGGAGAAAGGACGGATTTAATTTCATCTGAAGCCGCAGGCTGAAGATTTCATCCGAGCATAGCTCGGATTTCATCGCCAAAGGCGATTTCATTGAACCACCGCAAAGGAGAGTATAAAATGAGTTACCTCAGCGAACTTCGCAAGCTTGTCGGTCACAGACCGCTTCTCTCC
>JAZQHC010000029.1:0-1694 GCA_045540335.1 Eubacteriales bacterium | reverse complement strand
AACAGTACTCACAAACTGGCTTATAATCAGTCCTGCAATATAAGCGTTAATTCCATACGCCGGAATCAGAAACCATAAAAAGATAATGCGTATTGTAAGCCCCAGCACCTGCGTAATCAGGCATTGTAAGGTTTTGCCCTTACCGTTTAGAATACTGTTCAGCGCTGAAGATAAGTAAAGTAGGGGGCAGATAAAACTCAGTTTTACGATATATTCGCCGGCGATTTCACTGTGAAACATCAGTTGGCCGATGGTTTTTCCGGCAAATAAAAAGAACAGCATACATACTACGCCAAGTCCGAAACAAAAAAGAAAAGTTTTGCTTGTGAGACTGCGGATGCGTTCGCTTTGATTCTTTTCGTTGGCTTCCGAAACGGCGGGCAAGAGCATTACGGATATGGATCCGGTCAAAGCATTCGGAAACAGAAGCAGGGGAAGTACCATGCCGCATAAAACACCATACAGGGACAGGGCGTTTGAGGAGGATAAACCGTACTTTTCCAGGCTTCCCGGCAACAAAACAGTTTCAATGCTTGCAAAAAGATTTACAATAATTCGGTTTATATTAATTATGGCTGCCATTTTAATAATGTCTTTGTTAAGCGTCGGCAGTTCCTTACGAAAAGGAATTTGCGTATTTGGCGCGATTGAACGGACTGATAATGTAAAAAAAATAACCGACAATAGTGTTGAGGCACCTTCGCCCATAAGAAGCCCTGTGGCTGCAATGCTTAAAGGCGGTGTTTGCCCGTTTGCCGTCAACAAATGGCATATAATAAAAACGCTTAAAACCCGGGCGACTTGTTCCAAAAGTTGCGTAACGGCGGAAACGGATGCTTTTTTACGCCCGAGGAAATAGCCGTTTAAGCAAGAGTGGACACCGCTTAAGGGAAGGGATAAGGCAATGATTCTGATTAAAGGAGCCGTGCGAACTTCGGATAAAAGTCGTTCACCAATCCATTCGGCGTTTGTATAAATAAAGAAAGTACATGGTATGCTTAAAAGGAGCGAGAAGAAAAGCCCCGTAAACAGCGTAAAGGCTGCAGAACGACTTTGTCCCAGACCTTCTTTGGCAGCTACATATTTGGAAATCGCAGTTTGAAAGCCGGCAATACAGAAGGCATAGGACAGTGCCAGAACGGGTGAAGTCAGCTGGTAAATTCCCATTCCTTCTTCGCCGAAGTTGGCAGACAGAAACATTCTGTAGAAAAATCCGATAAGGCGGGTCGTGAGGGATGCCAATGTCAGAATAAGTGTTCCAGTGATAATGGGATTTGTTTTGGATATTTTTTTGAAGTGATACATAATAAGAACCTTTCGGGGTCTTATTACTATTTTTATGAAAAAAAACACAAGGTATGAAACTTTTAATAAAAAACAACCCTTTCATAATTGGAAAGAGTTGTTTGGTGACTGTTTGCTTTTAATCAATCTTGATAAATTCGGGTTTGCGGTCTTTGAATATCGTATAATACTTGAAACCGCAAGATTTTATTAAGGCTTCGATGCGGTCGAAATCTGCGGCAATGTCCTCCGGTTTATGGGCATCGCTTCCTGTTGTAAGGATTTCGCCACCCAGAGAACGATATAATTTCAAAATTTCGGCACAAGGATTCGGCGCACCCAAGCCCTGGCGAAATCCGGCAGAGTTTACTTCGATTCCCTTGCCGTTATGGATAATCGTTTTTAAAATA
>JAZQHC010000028.1:0-60276 GCA_045540335.1 Eubacteriales bacterium | reverse complement strand
TCTTTTGGTCATGCCCTTTTTTCAACACTCAAAATTGTTTGAGCTTTTCTGCTTTGTTGTTACGCCTTTTTTTATTTGTATTTTTTCAAAAAGCTCTTGACAAACAGTAACAGGTTTATCGTTCTGTTTTATCGCCAGTTTCGCCTTCGTATTACAAAGGCACAGGGCAAAGCCCATACCCCTAAGGTTGCGAGCACCCAAAGGCTCCCTCCGGGAGGGAGCTGGCGCCGTAGGCGACTGAGGGAGAGCGCGTTACAATAAAGTTAGCACAAATCTAAAGTCACGCGGGCTCCTTCCGTCACGGCTACGCCGTGCCACCTTACTCCCGGAGGAAGGCTTTTTTGCTACTCTCATTATAACACAAATCGGCAGAGAAAACAAGTTCTCTGCCGAAGTTTTTGTGCTGCCAATTCTCCGCTAAGAATACAGAGAGAAGTAACCACTTTTTTTGTTATATACACTTATTTACTTTCTAATGGCAAAACGAATTGTTTACGTCGATTTCAAAGTTATACGCCGTAACGGCATCTGCACCGCCGTCGTACATTGAATTTTTTAAATAAACGGCAGTTATTTTGTTAGCGGGATCTATCCAAAAATGCGTGCCGTATGCGCCACTCCACCCAAAAGATCCTGTAGGCAACGCCTTGTACGTATTGTCTGTTATAACCCTTACGCCAAGTCCCCAAACTATTGGCGGAGGCATAATATCAGACGGAAGGTGTGCCCTCTGCATTGCATCTGCAAATTCGCACGGAATTATTCTTACACCGTCTAATTGTCCTCGGTTTAACAGCATACGTGCAAATCTTGTATAATCTTCAACGTTTGAAGCAAGACCTGCCCCGCCGCAAAAATAAGAGGTTTTGCAATCACCGAACATACAGTCTTCAAGCATCGGTACGACAACGCTTTTTCCATTTTGAAGATCGTGCATGGGAACAATTTCCGACCATTGCTTTTGGGTAGGAATAAATACGGTGTTGTTCATCTGCAGTGGGTTGAAAAGCTCTGATTTTAAAAACGTGTTAAAATCCTTTTGGGCAGTAATTTCAACTATTCTTGCCAATATATCAAATGCGGCACAAGGACTGTAATATTGTGCGGAATAAGGCTCGAATGAAAGATATTTATCCGCAAAAAAATCTACCGCGGCAGAAAGATCGGATTTTTCTTTTGCAGTCATTTTCTCGCTTTGTATATTTCCTATCTCCATTGATCCCACGCCGCTTGTATGCGTAAGCAGATGAATAATGCGGATTTTGTTTTTTGCATCCTTGATTGATACTATATTACCGTTTTCATCAAGCTGTGCTATTTTCATTTTTGAAAAAGCGGGAAGGTACTTGTCTATCTCGTCGTAAATATCTAAAGCACCGCGAGAGGCTTGTATCAGTGTTGCAACTGCGGTTATGGGCTTCGTCATAGATGCAAGGCGGTAAAGCGAATTTTCTTTTACGTTGTATGCATTGCGGTAAACGATATCGTTGTTTTGTGTTACGCATATTTCGCAAGCACCAACCTTGTTTTCGGCAATGTCGCGGTTTATTCTTGAATCTACATTTTCTTTCAATAATTTTGCATCAAGTTTACGCATAATTTTACCCTTAAAGTTAAAATAAAAATGGCTTATAGCGAATGCTATAAGCCGTTGGTGATCCATCGGAGAGTCGAACTCCGGACACCTTGATTAAAAGTCAAGTGCTCTACCTTCTGAGCTAATGGATCATGCGTTCCGAACAACGCTTATATATAATATCACAAAACTTTTGTTTTGTCAATACCTTTTTTATTTTTTTCTAAAAATATTTTTTTTGCGGATATTAAAAAATTCAAAGTTTACTAAAAACTAAAAAAATGTTCTTATTATATCGCATCTATTGTGGTAGTATATCTGCGAAAACGATCGCAGAAGGGATAGGCAACGATTATGACACGTTTTAATTTTACAGTTGCATACCTTTACTATTACTTTAGCTTTTTCTTTAGAAGTAATAGAGATTTGTGCTGCTGATTTTTTTCGCATATGTGATAAAAATGTATTTTATGGCGGCACAAGAGTGCCGCTTTTTTTATAGTAAGGAGAAGCGTTATGATAGCAGTTATAAAAAAGGGAACTACGCAATCCCAAATGGATACTCTTATACAATGGCTTAATATGCAGAATATCGAGGTGCATATTTCCGAAGGTCACAATTATACTGTTTTAGGGCTTATAGGCGATACCAGCAATATAGATATGGATCTTATAGGCAGCCTTGACATAGTGGAAAGTGTTAAAAAGGTTAGCGAGCCCTTTAAACAATGCAGTAAAAAATTCCACCCTGATGATACGGTAATAGACATCGGCGGTATCAAAATAGGCGGCGGTAATTTTGCAATTATTGCAGGCCCTTGCTCTGTAGAGTCAAGAGAACAGATAATATCCGTGGCACAAAGTGTTAAAAAATCGGGTGCAGGGCTTCTTCGCGGCGGTGCGTTTAAGCCGCGTACGTCCCCGTACGATTTTCAAGGCTTGAAGGCAAACGGTATAGAATTGCTGCTTGAGGCAAAAAAAGCAACCGGTATGCCTATCGTTACCGAGATAATGAACAGCGATCACCTTAAATTGTTTGAGGATGTAGATGTTATCCAGGTCGGTGCAAGAAATATGCAGAATTTTGAATTGTTAAAAGCGCTTGGAAATACAAATAAACCTATCTTGTTGAAGCGCGGTCTTGCCAATACCATGAAAGAGCTGTTGATGAGTGCGGAATACATTATGGCAGCGGGTAACCCCAATATCATTCTTTGCGAGAGGGGAATAAGAACGTATGAAACATATACGAGAAATACGCTTGACCTTTCTGCAGTACCGCTTTTGAAAGAGCTTTCGCACCTGCCCGTCGTGGTAGATCCAAGCCATGCAACAGGTATATCCAAGCTTGTGAAGCCTATGGCGTTGGCTGCTGCGGCTTGCGGGGCAGACGGTTTGATGATAGAGGTGCATAACGATCCTATGCATGCGTGGTGCGACGGGGCGCAATCACTTACGCCGGAACAATTTGCCGACGTTGCCGATAAAGTTTATAAGATAAGAGAATTGATATAATAGGCAGGAAGATAAAATGGAATTGAATGAATTAAGAGGCAAAATAGACGTAATAGACGAAAAGCTTGTGAAGCTTTTCGAAGAAAGAATGGAAGTTGCAAAAAATATAGCAGAATACAAAAAAACTAATTCTATGCCCGTTCTTGATGTTATGCGTGAACGCGAAAAGCTTTCTGCTATAAGTGATATGTGCTCTAAAAATATGCGCGATTATATGCGCGTATTGTACTCGCTGATATTCGAATTAAGCCGTTCATATCAAGGCAGTTTGCTTGATCAAAAAAGCGAATTGTACGACGATATTATGTCTGCGCTTGATAATACATCAAAGCTTTTTCCAAAAAGTGCTATCGTTGCCTGCCAGGGAACAGAGGGGGCGTATTCGCAAATTGCGTGCGATAAAATATTCCGTGACCCGAAAATAATGTATTATTCTTCTTTCGAACACGTTTTTACGGCTATCGAAAAGGGAATGTGTCAATACGGTGTACTGCCGATTGAAAACAGCACGGCAGGATCTGTAAACAAGGTTTACGACCTTATGATAAATAAAAACTTCCACATTGTGCGCAGTACGCGCATAAAAATAGATCATAGCCTGCTTGCAAAGCCCGGTGTAAAGCTTTCCGAAATTAAAGAGATATTCTCGCAAGAACAAGCGATAGCACAATGCTCTGAATTTTTAAAAACACTTTCCGGTGTTAAAATCACACCCTGTGAAAATACTGCAATGGCTGCAGAAATGGTTGCAAAAAGCGATAGAAAAGACGTTGCGGCAATCTCTTCAAGATATTGTGCGGGTCTTTACGGTCTTAACAGCCTTGCCGAAAGCATTCAGGACGCAGGCAATAACCATACGCGCTTTATTTGTATATCCAAAAAGCTTGAAATATATCCCGGGGCAGACAAAACGTCTGTAATGATGATACTTTCACACAAGCCCGGTGCACTTTACCGTGTGCTTGCAAGGTTTTATTCTTTGGGTATAAACCTTATAAAATTGGAAAGCCGCCCCATTCCCGAAAGAGATTTTGAGTTTATGTTCTATTTTGATCTTGAAACTTCGGTTTATTCACAAGAATACGCGCAGCTTATGTGCGAGCTTGACAGTATGTGCGAAGATTTTAAATATCTTGGCAGCTATTCGGAAATTATATAACGGCTTCTTCATTTGCTTCAGGTAAGGCAAATAAGTACATACAAAATAAAAAAAGTGTAAAGTTGCCGGACGTTTTGAATAGAATAAATATGCTGAAAAGCCACATCGGAAAAAACGTAAAAACAGATATTGCAGTACATATTTTTTCGCTTATCTTTATATTGAAAAAGTGCGCAAAAATACAAAAAAGTATTCGCCCGCCGTCCAAGCATCGAAGAGGTAAAGCGTTTAAGATAGCGTAAAGTGCATTTTGTATTCCAAACGGTGTGCCTGAAAACAAAATATATGCAATGGCGTTTAACAATATCCCGCCTGAAAAAACTATTATATCGGTTTTGTACGGGCAAGCACCTATTTTTATATCAGCACCACATATACCTGCTGTAAATCCATGTATTTTAACGCCGCATATACGCGTGCATACTATATGTCCGATTTCATGCAAAACGGCAGCACTTATTGCACAAACACACGTTTTCGGCGTGTGAATAATAAAAATAATAAGCGTCACTAAAGAGATGACGCTTATTTTTATATTCCTTGATAAATAGATATACAAATTATCCTCCGCAGATAAGCTCGGCAAGCTCTTCAGGCAGAATATTATGAAAAGCACCAAAGCATTCTACAACGTGCAAAATTTCTGCTTTGTCGTATTTCGTGCCCTTTAAACGTTCTGTAAGAATTGAAATATCACCGTTATAAAAAAAGTCACCCATGAAAGATATGTCGGATATAACGCTATGCGACACGTTTACCCCAACACGAACTGTTCCGCCTGAAAAACGCTTTTGAACAGTAAGATCCATTGCGGGATTAACGCCGTATATAAAGTCCCATGAAGCAAGAAAGTCAGCCAAAGGTTTTATTGATGCAATATCGTTTTGGGCGTTTATTTCTCCTGTTGTTTTTACAGCGTTCCAAAGGCAATTTTTAAATTCGCTATACGTTATTTTATCTTTTGTAAGGGAAGAAATGTTTTTTACCCTCGATCTTACGCTTTTTACGCCTTTGGAATTTAATTTTCCGTCAGGCGTCATCAATGCGCTTTCCATCTTTGAAAGATCAACGTCAAATAGAATAGAGCCGTGGTGCAAAAGCCCTCTGTCTGTTTCCATTCGGGCGTTGCCGCATATTTTAAAGCCGTTTGCAAGCAAGTCGTTTCTGCCGGAGTAAGAAACGTTTTCCACACCCAGGGCGGAAATGGCACTTGCTATATCGTCGCTGCATTGCGCAAATGATATTTCTGTACCTTTTTTATGCGGATAAAACTTTGTGTACATCACGCCGCCAAGATCGGCATATACCGTTCCGCCGCCCGTTTTTCTTCGGCTTACTGTTATTTTATTTTCTTCTGCGTATTTTAAATTAACCTCTGAATAAATATTTTGGTATCTTCCCGAAACAAGCGTAGGCGTAGTGCGCCATATCATATAGAAGGGCTCATCGAGAACGGAGGTATAATACTCTTCAGCGGCAAGATTGAAAAAAATGCTATCGCTACCTGTTTCTATTTTTATCATTCGCTTATCCTCTTAACTCTTTTTCCTACCATGCAAAGACATTCGTACGGTATAGTTCCGATATGGTTTGCATATTTTTCAACGTCGCCGAAAACAACTGCGGTATCGCCTATTTTCGGAAGCTTTTTAAAATGCGTTACGTCAACCATCATGTGATCCATACATATTCTGCCGATAACGCGGCATGGCGTGCCGTTTATTTCAACCTCGCCGCCTGAAAAAGCACGTGGAATACCATCGCCGTATCCGCAGCAAAGCGTTGCTACAACCGTGGCTTTTTCTGCCTTGAATTGTCCGCCGTAGGAAACCTCTTCGCCCTTTTGTATCGTGTGTATGTTAACTACCGTTGTACAAAATTGCATAACCGGTATCAAGCCGGAAACGCGAACCTCGTTCGAAGGGCACACACCGTACAGCGCTATTCCGCAACGTGCCATTTGAAAATGCGACTGCGGAAAATCAAGCAAAGCACCGCTGTTTGCACAGTGAAATATAATAGGCTTGGAAGATATTTCGGTTATTTTGTTCTTTATATTCAAAAATCTTTCAAGTTGTTTTTCATTTGCGGTTTTGTCTGCCTCGTCGCCCTTGGCAAAGTGTGTAAATACACCCTCTACGTTAAATTTTTCGTTGTTTATTACATCAGCTATTGCATTTTCGTCGTCGTGATGAAAGCCTATACGGTTCATACCGGTATCGATTTTAATATGCACGCGCACCTTTTTACCGTTTGGTATCGCGTTACTTAACATAGCGGCGTATTCTGAACAATATACGGTTTGAATAAAATTGCCTTTTATTATTTGTTCTGTATCGCAAACGTGCGTATAGCTTAAAATAAGTATATCCTTGTCTGTGTAATTACGGGCTTGTATAGCTTCTTGTAAAGAGGAAACGGCAAAACAGTCCGCCCCTGCATCGTTAAGGTCTTTTATACAATCGGCACCGTGACCGTAGCAATCAGCTTTTACTACGCACATAAGGCGGCACCCGTCCGGTAGCTTTGACTTTATTGTTTTGTAATTTGAAACAAGTGCACTTTTATTTATCAGTGAATATGTCTTGGGTTTGCACATCTGAATTTTTTCCGTCCCATTCGTTAATAGTTATCGTCGTTTTATCCGATTTGAACATTATCGGAGCTTTTGTTTCTTTGTCAAAATAAACTTCGTTTTTTCCGTCAGACAGCTTTAATACCGTTTTCCCGTTTAAGGAAGAAGAGCTTATGCTGTATTCTCCTTTGCAGGCAAGCATTTCGCGCCAACGGAAAACGCCGCTTTCAACGGCGGAAGAAACCGTTTTTCCGTCAAGCTCGATACTCATGTCGTTGTATATTAAAAAGCTGTCGTCACCCTCAAAGCTGTATCCAATACCCCAAAGTACATCAGGCTCTGCAAATACGATGCTTAACATTCCGCTTTCGTTTTGGGTTATTCTTGCGGTATATTCTGCATCATCCTCGCTAACCGTTACGTTGGCGGAATATTCGCCCTTCAAGGTTGAGGTATAATCCTCGGGGGATTCATTCGTTGCACATCCTGTAAAAAACAAGCACGCGCACACGGCAAGTATAAGTAATTTTTTCATCACAAAATTCTCCTTTACATTACTTGATAAAATGTATGCGGAGAATTTTATTTTAATGCCTTAATCCCTCTGTTATTACCGTACTTTTGTTATGGTATTTCATTATTTTAAGTGTTTTTTTTGTAGCTTCGAAATATGCAATGTGCCTTTTGCCGCCGTTTTGGGCGATGATTGCATAAAGATCGGGCGTAGGCGTTTTCGTGCTTACGCAAGAGGGGTAAACAATATCGGCAGGGCTTTGATCCACATCTTTAAAAGGTATAATGGCTTCTGCTTCGGAAATAGTGATTTCGTAATATTTTTTGCATTTTTTAGCGCCGAATACTTTTTCCATAGTAAATACGCCGTGCTCAATAGTATAGCGGTATTCAATTTGAAAATATATAAAAAGATATTTAAAAATAACCACACAAAGCATAAATACTACGGGTGTAAGATATACAAGCAACTTTGATATTATGCAGAGCGCGCATAAAATTATGGAAGCTGCCACAGCACCGACTATATACGCTATTCTTTGAAGTGCATACTTACCCTCTACCTTTTTTTCTATCGTGTAGGTTATACTGTTAAAAGAAGAATCCTCCATTATTGCCTCCGTAAATTCATATTGAATTAAATTATAACATACCGGATATGAAAAATCAATAATTTAATTCAAACAGTGTTGACAAATATCAAAAAAAAGTGTAAAATTATTGCAATATATGAGGAGATGCGTATAAGTGAAAGTAATAGATATAATAAATGCACATAAGGCGGCTGGAAAGCCTACGGTCTCGTTTGAGGTCTTTCCGCCGAAAACTACGGCTAATATCGAAAGTGTGATGTCTGCTACGTCGGAAATAGCTAAGCTTTCCCCCGATTTTATGAGCGTTACGTACGGGGCAGGCGGCGGCACAAGCGATTACACTATTGCAGTGGCAGAAAATATCAAAAAGCACGGCGTAACACCGCTTGTACATCTTACTTGTGTTTCTTCTACTAACGTGGATATAGATAACCAAATAGAAAAGATCAAATCGGCAGGCATGGAAAATATTTTAGCGTTAAGAGGGGATGTTCCCGATGGGGCGCCGTTCCCCGAAAATGCACAATACCGTTATGCTTCACAGCTGATAGAAAAAATCAAATCAAAGGGTGATTTTTGTATAGGCGGCGCGTGCTATCCCGAAAAGCATCCCGAAGCCCCCACCTTTGCAGACGATATACGCCACCTTAAAGAAAAGGTAGATGCAGGGTGCGATTTTTTAACTACACAAATGTTTTTTGATAATAACATTTTGTATAACTATCTTTATAAGATAAGAGAAGCGGGGGTAACAGTTCCCGTTGTGGCAGGAATCATGCCCGTAACAAATGCTAAGCAGATCAACAGAATATGTAAAATATCGGGCAATTTTTTGCCGCAAAGGTTTAAGCTGATAACGGATAAATTCGGTTCTGATCCTGAATCTATGAAGCAAGCCGGTATTGCATTTGCGACAGAACAAATAATAGATCTTCTGGCTAACGGCATAGGTTCTATCCATGTTTATTGTATGAATCGCCCTGAAGTGGCAGAGAAGATCAAAGAAAACCTTTCTTGTATTCTATAAACTATATGTTTTGCAGGGATACGGCCGTGCTGAAGGGCACGTACTTTCCCTGCATTTTCAATTTGTAATAGGGGGTGATAATTTGAAAAAGCTGCTTGTTGTAGATGGAAGTAATCTTTTATTTCAAATGTTTTTCGGAATGCCTTCAAGAATAATAAACTCGCAAGGAAAAGCCATCCAGGGAACACTGGGGTTTGTTGGTGCATTGCTGAAAATATTGCGCATGGTATCGCCTACGCATGCAGTTGTTTTGTTTGACGGCCAGCATGAAAATCCACGCTGCTTTCTGAATGCGGATTACAAGGCAAACCGACCGGATTACAGCACCGTACCTGAAGATGAAAACCCTTTTTCGCAGTTGCCCGACGTATATGCCGCACTAAAATGCATGGGGGTTAAATGCTTTGAAACTACTTGCTGTGAAACAGACGATTTAATTGCCTCGTACGCTATTACATACGGTGAAAGTGAAAGCGTCGTGATTTCGTCCTTCGACAGCGACTTTTTTCAGTTGATAAACGAAAACGTTTCTATTTTGAGATATAGGGCAGAAAACACTGTAATTTGCAATACGGAATACATAAAGAAAAAATTCGGCATTGCGCCGTATCAGTACGCAGATTTTAAATCACTTGTAGGGGATAGCGCAGATAACATAAAAGGCGCAGAAAAAATAGGCGTTAAAACTGCAGCTATGCTTTTAAATCAATTTGAAACGTTGGACGGCATAATAAAAAGTGCAGAAAAAATAGAAAAAAACTGCGTAAGAGCTTCAGTTATCGCAAATGCGGAAAGATTATATACTAATCTGAAAATAGTAAGGCTTTCAAATACCGAAAAGATTCCGTTTTTGATTGACGAGTTGGAATATATTCCCATTATCGCGAGTACGACTGAAATATTAAGAAAAATAGGGTTAAGATAACTGAAATCGGTTAAATAAGTAACGAAATTCGGCGGCTTGAAGATTGATCTTCAAGCCGCCGAATTTTGTTTGTGAAAATGATTTGGTTATAGTACGTAAAAAATAATTCCGAAAAATTGCAGTACACTGCCTGCTATTACGAAAAGATGGAATATCGAGTGAAAATACCGCAGTTTATTGCCAAGCCCGTACAGCACAGCACCTAAAGTGTACGCAATACCGCCGATCAGTATAAACAATATACCGGGTAATGCTATAGAATCAAGTGCAGGCTTGACAGCAAAAACTATGCACCACCCCATGCCCATATAGCATATCATTGCCAAAACGCCGTATTTATCAATGTCGATCGCGGTGAAAATCGTTCCTATAATAGCGCATCCCCATACTATACCGAATATCGTCCAAGCGCAAACGGGATAATTAACGCGTATGGCAGAAAACAAAACCGGTGTATATGTGCCTGCGATTAAATAATATATGGCACAGTGATCCAACACTTGAAGAACTTTTTTTCCCTTGTTTGGATGCAATCCGTGATAAACGGCTGATATAGTATAAAGCACCACCATTGATCCGCCGTATATACAACTGCTTACAACGGACCAGACGTTTCCTTTTGTTGCGGAATATACAACGCATAAAACAAGTATCGCCACGGCAATACATCCGCCCACCGCGTGGGATACCATGTTGAATATTTCTTCGCCCTTAGTATAGTCCGGCAGCTGCCTATCTGATAGTTTAGTTCTTTTTTTCATATTGCCCACCAACAGACATTATGCAAGCATTTGTATCAATTTGTATATAACAGGTTCGAATTTTGCACCATACCAATGATTTTCTTCTTCTGCAGTTGCTTTTATGCATTCAAGCGTGTAGTCTGCCGCTATTTTAGCCGAATCAAATGCTGATTTGCCGCGCACTAAAGCACCGACAAATGCAGAGGCGTATATATCACCTGTGCCATGGCAGCTATTGGGTAAAAATTCATGCTCGTAATAGCTGTATTCGCCGTTTTCAAATACCACTACACCTGTTCTTCCTTGTGCATAGCTTACACCTGTTAATATAACGTTTTTGCAACCGAGGCTTATAAGTGCGGAAAGCAAGGAGTCTATATACTCCCTTGAATATTCGGTTTTGTATTCAATATCTGTCAGCATACATGCTTCTGTTATGTTGGGCACTATGTAGTCTGCCTTTGAAGCAAGTGTGCGCATAGAAGCAACGAAATTTTTATCAAACCCGGGGTAAAGCTTTCCGTTGTCTGCCATTGCAGGGTCAACTATCTTTAAGCCGTTTTTATTGCAAACGGATGAAAATAGGTCGCAAACGTATGATATCTGCTTTTCAGAGCCGAGATAGCCTGTATAAATAGCATCAAATAAAATGTTTTCTTTAACCCAATGGGCGTTTATTTTAGGGATATCCTCCGTAAGATCCGTAAACGTATATCCGGAAAAACCGGCAGTGTGAGTTGATAAAACTGCAGATGGAAGCACGCATGTTTCAATGCCGCACGCAGATATTATAGGCAAAGCAACAGTAAGCGAGCATTGCCCTACGCAGGAAATATCTTGCACGGTTAGTATTTTTTTGTATGACATTATAAATACCGCCTTTCGATAATATATGGATATTATACACCATTTTGGTGATATGTAAATAGTCAATTTAGATGTTTTTAATATAACCAGATTTATTTTTGCAAATTTCAAATTTCTTGATTATGTGCGAAATGATTGTTTTTTTCAAAAATTCACACTTTATTATTGAAAGGAAAAATTATATGTGATATAATCACTACGTTTAAGTACCAAAATTATAATAATTTGTAGAGGTGAATTTATGTACAACAAGAAAAATGTTGAGGATATCCAGGTTCAAGGCAAACGCGTACTTGCAAGATGCGACTTCAACGTTCCTCTCGATGGGGAAACTATTACAGACGCGAAGCGTATCAGAGAAGCCCTTCCTACGATCAAATATCTTATGGAAAACGGCGCAAAGTTGATTCTTTGCTCTCACTTGGGAAGGCCGAAGGGCGAATTCAATCCCAAATATTCACTTGCACCCGTTGCTAAAAAGCTTTCCGAAATGTTGGGTAAGGAAGTTATCTTTGCAAAAGACGTTATCGGCGAAGATGCAAAGGCAAAGGCTGCTGCTCTTAACGACGGCGATGTTATGCTTATTGAAAACGTTCGTTACCATAAAGAAGAAGAAAAGAACGATCCCGAATTTGCAAAGGCACTTGCTTCCCTTGCTGATATTTATGTAAACGATGCTTTTGGTACTGCACACCGTGCACACGCATCAACAGAAGGCGTTAGCCACTACCTGCCCTCTGTTTGCGGCTACCTTATCCAAAAAGAAATTTCTATTATGGGCGGCGCTTTAACACAGCCTAAGCACCCCTTTGTTGCTATTCTTGGCGGTGCAAAGGTTTCTGATAAGATCGGCGTTATCAACAACCTTATCGAAAAGGTTGATACGCTTATTATCGGCGGTGCAATGGCATATACTTTCCACAAGGCAAACGGTTATTCTATCGGTAACTCTCTTTGCGAAGAGGACAAGGTTGAGCTTGCGCGTGAATTGATGGAAAAAGCAAAGGCTAAAGGCGTAAATCTTCTTCTTCCTGTGGACAACCGTGCAGGTGATAAGTATGATCCTGATTGCGATTTCCTTCTTGTAAATTCCGATAACATTCCCGAAGGATACATGGGTCTTGATATCGGTCCTGCAACTGAAAAGATATTTGCAGATGCTATCAAGGGCGCACAAACGGTTATTTGGAATGGTCCTATGGGCGTTTCCGAATGGGAAAAATTTGCTTCGGGTACACGTTCTGTTGCCCAGGCAGTTGCAGATAGCGGTGCTATCTCTATCATCGGCGGCGGCGATTCTGCGGCTGCTATCGAAAAGCTCGGTTTTGCAGACAGAGTAACGCACATCTCAACAGGCGGCGGTGCTTCTCTTGAATTCTTGGAAGGCCTCGTGCTTCCCGGCATTGCTTGCTTGCAGGATAAATAAGGAAGTGTTTGATATGGCAAGAAAAACAGTTATCGCAGGCAACTGGAAAATGAATATGACGGCTCCCAAAACAAGCGAATTTATAAAAGCATTAGCACCTGAAGTAGCAGCGTATAACAATGCGGATATCGTTCTTTGTGTTCCGTTTACGGATATCGCATCTGCGGTTGAAGCGGCAAACGGTACGAATATTGCAATCGGTGCACAAAACGTCCACTTTAAGCCCAACGGTGCTTACACAGGCGAGATCAGCGCGGAAATGCTTGTTGAGTCAGGTGTTAAGTACGTTATCGTAGGCCATAGCGAACGCCGCCAATACTTTGGCGAAACAGATCAAACCGTTAATCTTCGCGCAAGGGCTGCGATTGATGCAGGTCTTACAGCTATCATCTGCGTTGGTGAAACGCTTGAAATGCGCGAACAAGGTATTACAGCAGAAATCGTTGCTATGCAAACTAAAATAGCACTTCTTGGCTTCTCTAAAGAGGATCTTAAAAAGGTTATTATCGCATACGAACCCGTATGGGCTATCGGTACTGGCAAGGTTGCTACTACAGAACAGGCAAATGAAGTTTGCGGCATTATCCGCAACGTTGTTGCAGATCTTTATGATGCACAAACTGCTGAAGCGCTTACGATTCAGTACGGCGGTTCTATGAATGCAGGCAACGCAAGCGATCTTTTGGCTATGTCGGATGTGGACGGCGGCCTTATCGGCGGTGCTTCATTAAAAGTGGCAGACTTTACGACTATCGTAAAAGCAGCACAGTAATATGGGCTTCACAGGCAGGAATATAAAGATTTTCCCGTCGGTGTTGCTATTGGTGGCCGTTATTCTTACCTCCCTTAATATTACCGCTTTCGCAAATGCGGAAGCGCAGGGGGTGGGAATGGCGGCCCTTTTGCATGAAGACGGCGAAAAATTAAATATAACTTGGGGGCAGGATATCGCCCAAACGCCGAATAACGTTTTTTTAATGATGGTGTCACCAAACGGCACCCGATCGGTCGTTTGCGGTAATATAGACGTTTCATTAAAAAAAGCTACTGTTGATTTAAAAAATACGGAATATTTGTATTCCGGTTTTTATCTATGCGATGATAGCGGCGCTTCTTTAACCTCGTGTGCTTATGTTACAAACCCCGATGTGTTGGGCAAGCATTCGCCTTATCCTGAGGTAACGTCTAAAAAAGGGCTAAATATACGTCTTATAGCTGATGCACAGCAGTTGGGTGTGTGCCATACCGTGTTGGACGTGGAATTGAACCGCCTTATAAGCGACGGCAGTCAAACTGCTGAAAATGCTGTAATTGATGAAAAAAAGTATTTTTTTGATGCCGGATACGTAAACTCGCTTGATCATAAAATAAAGGTATTATCCGATAGCGGGATAAACGTTTATTTACAAATAGTGCTAACATCGCCCCAAAAGGATATTTCACAGGCGGCAAGCAAGCTGTATTTTGATGCTCGTTCTGAAGAAGCGGAATATTACGCGGTGAATACTTCCGACGGCGGTTCGGAATATTTATTTGCATCGTTGTATTTTTTAGCGTCACGCTATGCAGTGCATTCTGATAAGTACGGCTTTGCGGGCAGTTATATTATAGGTAATTGCGTTAATTCAAACCGCTGCGGGAATTTTGCGGGTGAAAAGAATCATACCGATTATGTTAATGAATATGCAAATACTTTCAGAATTGCATATGCCGCGCTTAAAAGCGCATATTCAAATTCACGCGTTTATGTTTGTATTAACGATAATTTTAATACGCCTGTCGATATAGAACAAGCGCCTGATTCTAATCTTGATTACGCAGGCAGAGATTTTTTGCAGTCGTTTAATTTTGAAATACTGCAAGGCGGTAACATAGATTGGTCGCTTTGTACCGAAATTTATAATATTAACAGATTGACCCCGTGCTTCTGGAACGAAAAAGAAGCAATAAACGATATTTCTACACCGTATATCACTATGAAAAATATCGGCGTATTAACGGATATGCTGTCAAAGGAGGAGTTTTTGTATAATTCTGAAAAAAGGCGTGTAACAATATCAAGCTGTGCATTTTCTGCAGGCAGAAATACGCCAAGCGAACAAGCCTTGCAAGCGTCGGCGTACGCACTGGCGTATTATGTATCAGAAGCAAACGGAATGATAGATGCTTTTATTTACGACAGTCACGTTGATCTTGTAAGTGACGAATGTGCTAATTCAGGTTTGTTTACAAGGCGCGAAGATTCTTTACAATTAACGAATGAAAAAAAAGAAATATATAATGTTTTTCAAAGTATAGATACTGCCGCTTCTTTGCAGATAACAGAAAAATATTTAAAAATATTAAATATTTCTTCTTACGAAGAATATATTTCAACGCACAATGCAATGCAAGAAAAGCGCGTAATAATATCGAATATTGCATGCCAAAACGTAGATCATCCAAGTGTTGTTTCTTTTGATTTTAAAAACGGTGTATGCGGATTTTATCCGTCAGATAATGCCAAAAGCGCCATTTCGGAAACTATCAGTAAAAAAGGGTATTTGACTTGCGAAACGTATAATTCCGATATTTGCGAATATAGGGGCGTGTGCCGAATGCTTTCCGAATTAGACCTTTCAAAAGCGGGATATATTACCTTTGATATAAATACGCAAGCGCCGAAAAACGTGCAATACGTAGATGTAATGGTACGTCTGTGGGGAAACGATATAACCGGCAAAACTATCATATATGAAGGGGTATCTCAAATATCGGTTGAAAATACCGTGCAGTTAACGTATAACATATCGGAATTTTTAAGCTCGTGCGGAAACAATGCCAAGGGCATGAAAATCTGGATAAAGCCGCATACCGACCGCGACGGCGGAGATTATACGGTACAGCTTTCAAACGTTGCTTTTTTGAATAAGAATCCGTCTTATACGGCATTTATAGTAGCTTTTTGTATTATGGCAGTCTTGCTTTGCGTTTTTTTGTGTGTATATAAGTTTAAAAATAATCACAAGAAAAGTAATGTATTTTTGAAAAATAACATCTCGGCCAAGTTTGATGAAGAATTTTATGAAGGAAAATGATAAAAAATTCTTCGATAAGCAAAAAAAATTCAAAAAAGGTATTGATTATTTGAAAATTATGTGCTATAATACCAACCGTATGAGGTATCTATTTCGGGTGCTTTAAGATTAACATGGCGGTGCCCTCTCAGGCCGTATGTTGATTGCACAAAATTTTTCAGGAGGTGACAGACTTGCCGAACATCAAGTCAGCAAAAAAGCGCGTTAAGGTTATCGAGAAGAAGACTCTTCGTAATAAAATGCTTAAATCTTCCCTCAAAACAGCTGTAAAGAAGTATGAAGCTGCCCTTGAAGCGGGCGATAAAGCCGCTGCATGCGAAGCTTACAAATTCGCTGTTAAGAAGATCGACCAAGCAGTTGCAAAAGGCATTATGCATAAGAATGCTGCTGCAAGAAAAAAGAGTCAGTTCACACTTAAAATTAATTCACTTTAATCAAAAAAGGTTGGATGATTTCATTCAACCTTTTTTTGACCCTTTTTATACTTAAAGTGATTCTTAAGATAAACTTAATTACCTTGCATATTGATTTTTTACAGCGTATATGATATATTTATATTGTGAACTGAAACTTATTTTAAAAAAATACGGCTATATATGCAGATCGTAAAAAAGGGGGCTTTTTATGGCTTTACTAACTTTAAAGGATATCGGGAAAATATACGTTTCCGAAGGAAGTGTTGCAGTAGGCATCAGGGGTGTTAACCTTTCATTTGATAGGGGCGAATTTGTTGCAGTTACCGGTAAGTCCGGATCGGGTAAATCAACCCTTTTAAACGTTATCAGCGGTATGGATTCCTACGAAGAGGGCGAAATGTATATCGAAGGCGAAACCACCTCGCACTATTTGCAGCCCGAATGGGAAGAATATAGGGAAAAATACATATCTTTTATCTTCCAGGATTACAATATAATCGAAAGCTTTACTGTTTTGCAAAATGTAGAGCTTGCTTTAATGAGCATTGAAGATAAGAAAGAACGCAGAAAGCGTGCACTTGAGCTTATAGACAGAGTAGGTCTGTCTTCTCATATAAAACAAAAGGGAAGCAAGCTGTCCGGTGGGCAAAAGCAACGTACCGTTATCGCAAGGGCACTGGCGAAAGACAGCCCGATAATCCTCGCGGATGAGCCTACGGGCAACCTTGATTCTGTATCATCAGCAGAGATAATTCAGCTGCTTAAAGAAGTATCCAAGGATAAGCTTCTTATAGTTGTTACGCATAATTTCGAGCAGGTACAGGATTATGCTACACGCCACGTAAGGATATTTGACGGGGCAGTAGAATCCGACAGAGTTCTTTCTTCACCCGTTGTTTCACATCAATTTAAAGAAATTAAAACGCCTGACATCAAAAAGCATAATATTAAAAACGGCATTACCCTTGGCAAAACTATTTTTACATCAAAACCGAAGCTGTCGTTCTTTTTGTGTATGCTGCTGATATTAGGTACGGTCGGTATTTTTTCAATAACTTCTTTTTCAAAAGATGCCGCCGCACTGTTTGAAAAGCACTATATGTTCGAGTATGTTCCCGGCAGGGTCGTTGTTACGACGCGTGGCGGTGAGGTGCCCGGTGAAGAAGAAGTGAAGCTTCTTGCAGAAAAGCACGGTGCTGAAAGTTATTTGCGCTTTGACAATTTGCTTGACAGTGACGAAAAAAGATTTATGCGAGTACAGCACCTTAACGATTTCGAATATTTCAATGCAAACTGCGTTTACGGTAAAGACTACGGTGATAATATAATAGGCGAATATCCAACCGAAAAAGACGAGGTATTTATGTATTTGCCTATATCTTATCAAGAAATATTCGGCAAAGATGAATTGCAGCGCCAATATGTTTACTTTGATAACGTCGTACTGAAGATAAAGGGTGTGAAATACTATTACGATAATAATATTACACCCGAATGCTTGTTTACAAACGATGGCTATAAAGCAATTACGGCAATATCGTATTTTTTAAATTCAAGCTGGAATATAACTTTTAATATTTCCTACGGTGACAAAAAAGGCGATTTGGTTGAAAAAAGAGAAAATCTGTACGAATATATTCCAACCTTTGAATTAAAAGGTAACGACGTTTACTATAAAAATGCGCAACAAGGCGCAGATATGACCCTTACCCTTACCTCCACCTATTACAAATACAATTATTATTACGGTGACCAACGAAATACATATACGTTTACTAAAGATTTTAAAACCGAAGATTTCGTGTATGAAGAACCTGTAATTCCAAATGTACACGGTGATCTGTATATCAGCGCGGAAGCGTTGGAAGGTGCGGCAAACGAGGTTTTGGAAAAATCATATAAGCAGTTTTCTTTGTTTTTTGCCAACGATTCGCAGGCGCGCGTTGCCGCAGAAAAGCTTTGCGAAGAGGGATATATTGCAGTAACATCAGATGCAACCTATACCCCGGAGGTTTACGAAATACTTCTTACCGTGCTTTCGGCAATCTTCTCGCTTATAACGTGGGCATTGGTGATAGTATTTTTGGCATTCTTTATAAACCTTTGTTCTTCAAGAACACTTTCCGCTTTCAAAGTAGATATGGCTATAATGCGTTCAATGGGTATATCTGTACGCGTTATAAAAATAGGTATGTACGTAAGAATGTTCATTTCTTTGATTCCTGCGTATATCATTACGTTGATACTTGCCGCTGTGATTTTCACTACCCCATCGTTGAACGGTCACTTTATGTATCTGTATGCATGGCAATATGCCTTGATATTTGTAAGTATGTTGATTTTGACAGCAAGAACCACACAAAAACAGGTGAAAAAGCTTTTCGGCGAAAGTGTTAAAAAATCCTTGAAAAGAGGTAACGCAGAATGATAGATATCAAAAACGTACATAAGTTTTTTAATAAAGGAAGACAAAACGAAATTCACGTTATAAACGATGTAACCTTGTCATTGCCTGATAAAGGGATGATCGCCGTATTTGGTAAAAGCGGATGCGGAAAAACCACGCTGCTTAACGTTATCGGCGGGCTTGACGGATTTTCGTCAGGTACAGTAAGCGTAGAAGGGCAAAATATAAAGAAGGATACCGACATTATACGAAATAAATACATAGGGTATATATTTCAAAACTACAATCTTAATAACGAGATATCCTGCTTTGATAACGTTGCAGACGCTCTGCGCCTTTGCGGTGTAACCGATAAAGATCAAATAGAACAACGCGTAACGGCAGCGCTTGCCAATGTGGATATGGAAAAGTATAAAAAGCGTACGCCAGATACTCTTTCCGGCGGTCAGCAGCAGCGCATAGCGATTGCAAGGGCAATAGTTAAAAACCCAAAGATAATCCTTGCAGATGAACCCACAGGCAACCTTGACGAAACAAATACCGTTATGATAATGGATATGCTTAAAGTCATATCGCGCGATCATTTAGTATTGATAGTAACGCACGAGGCTGACCTTGTAGATTATTATTGCGATTCTGTTATACAATTGGCAGACGGTAAAATAGTTGACGTTAAAAATAATGAGGGTGCAAACGGGCTTAACGCGAAAGATAAAAATGCGATATACCTTGGCGAATTTGATAAAAAAGAATCACAAACAGAAAACGCTAAAATAGAATATTACGGCGAAAATACAGAAAATCCTATCAATATAAGAATTATAAACAACGGCGGCAAAATATATTTAAAGGTTGATAATTCAGACGTTCATATATTGGATAATAATGCAGAAATAAAGCTGTACGACGGTGTTTATGAGGAAAAAAAAGAAAAAGGCCTTTGCACAGCCAACGTTGATATGTCTTCTTTGCCCCCTATTGAAGGGAATAATTTTGGAAAGCTGTTTTCGTTTAAGTACTCTGTAAAAAGCGGGTATGCATCAAATTTTAAAACCAAAAAGAAAAAAGGCGCAAAGCTGTTAAGAAACTGTATGTGTCTTTTTGCCGTAGCACTTGTATTTATCAGCTCTGTTTTTGGTGTTGCCATAGGAAATCTTTCGAAAATAAGAGATTCTTACAACCATAACGTATGTTACGTATATACACCTACCGATGAAATCTCTCAAAAAATAAACGACGCGTTAAAAAAAGGCGAACACGGTATAGACTTTGTTACTTTAAAATACGACGTTCCGAGGGGCGACGAAAGTATCAGATTTAACAATCTTTCCTTTGAAACCTTTGATAATGAAACTGATTCTTTTAAAGTAAACGCAGTTTATCTTGACAGTAAAATTGCAGAAGGCTTTGATACGGTATCAGGAAAAAATAAAGACCTTGAAGAGACCGATATGATAATTACCACAAAGCTTGCCGACGACATACTGAAGCAATCAACCTTCAGCTATATCAGTAAATACGATGATTTGATAGGCCTGTTTTCAAGAAAAAAAATAAACGAAAAGTCGTTACGTATAGCCGGTATAGTAAAATCTGATGAAAGCGCCGTATATCTTGATTCTTTGTCCTTGGCTACAATGATAAACCAGCCCATGGGATATAATTTTGACTTGGCTGCAAATTACGAAATAGAGGCTCAAAAGGGGTCTGCCGTATTGGTTATCAATGCAGAACCGTCAGATGCTTTACCCAAAAAGGGCGAAACTATAAAAATTGGCGGCAAGGATATAAATATATCCAAGATTATATACACATACGCGAACTACGAAGAATGGCTTAAAGAAAATAAAATCAACAAGCTTTCAATAGAAGAATACTTTGCAAGCCTTCTTAATGAAGAACAACAAAAGGATGAAACAGGCGAATATTTCAATAAAATATTCGATACAAGATATTTCGAATATTACGACTATCTGTATTCAGAATTTGATTCTTATCTGCAAGAACGCTACCGTTTCCAAAAAGACATTTATTCATGGCTTTACATAGATCGCGGTATCGAAGGCGGCAAATTCTCCATTTTGGGTGATTACAGATATTACGCTGCAATAAAATATAAAGAAAAGAATGGAAAATATCCGTCTTTGTCCGAATATGATATGTCAGAAAAGCTTCTTCAAAGCGAACGCGATCTGTTGGAAAGCCTTGAAACGCTTCGAAAGCTTTACGAAGAAGAATATTACAATTCGAATCTTAAATATTCGGAAAACAATCAAATATGGTTTGAATATAAATACCTGTTAAATTCAGATGATTATATTGATCTTTCAAAGCAAACCGGTAAAACGCATAAATCCGTAGCCCCGATGTGGATAGAGTACGAAAAGAAAGCCGTTGAAATATACGACGAATCAGCTGATTTTGTTGTCGTAGGCGATAGTTCAATAGTTTTTACCGTGATTCATTCTACCGATGTTGATCAAACGGAAAAATGGCTGTTATCTGAATTTTCAGATACCGAAATACCAGAGTATTATGATTTTCAGGCGATTATAACGCCGGATGTGATATTCGATGCTTCTGTTAAGGATTCTGTTGCACAGATAACAGCCGGGGTAATATCAATGCTGGTCGTTCTTGTGATCATGTGCGTGTGTATGTACTTTATCATGCGTTCATCCTTGATGAACAGAATAAAAGAAGTTGGCGTGTATAGGGCAATAGGCGTTTCAAAAAATAATTTGAAGTTCAGGTTTTTTATAGAATCGCTTGTTTTATCTACTCTTACGGTGTTTTTGGGATATTTGGCTTCAAGCGCATTTATCGGAATTTGTATAAGCAAATCGTCAATGTTTTCAACCATATTTTTCTACCCTTGGTGGTACGCGTTGATCATACTTGTTATTTTATATGCGGTATGTATTATTTGCGGATCACTGCCGATAGTAATGTTGTTAAGAAAAACACCAAGCGAAATACTTGCTAAATACGATATATAAAAGAATTAAATGGCAGGGAACAATAAAGTTCTCTCCCATTTTTAAAGTAAGAAGCTTGGTAGTATATTTATTTGTTGAAGGAATCGTAAGATATAGCAGTTAAAAAATCGGAATAAGTAATAATTCTGTATTCGCCTATTTTGGTATTTGATGATATGTGCGAGGCTTGCTTTCCATCGTTATATAAAAGAACATCTGGTATTACGGTGAATATCAGAATTTTTTTGTTTTCCGAATCAAACGTATATCGGTATTGCATTTCTTTTGAAAATAATGGGTAAGGTACTTTTGTTAATAAAACGCCGTTTTCATTTAATACGGTTTTATATTTCTTGGAAAACTGCGGAAGTATTTTACAGTCGTACGTGTTTTTAAGATTGTATATCGTAAAATCAAATTCTGCATTGGATTTGAATAAAGACGTGTATGTATTTTTTATTTTTGAAATTTTAAATTCCTTTTCGATACATATTTTTTTCAGATCCTTTATAAAACGATGCCGCGAAGCTATAGCTTTTCCGTATCTTGATATAAACAATCCCGCTAAAGCAGCTATAACAGCCACAAGAATTAAAATAGGAAATTCGGCAGTAAGATTTACCGTAGTTATCCACATTGGTGTAAGCAATGGCATGATAACTGCACAAGCCATGCACAACGCGAATATAAACCCTAAACGGTGGTATATAGGGCGTGTGCTTGCAGTTTCCTTCATATCCAATGGCGAAAAAAGGCTTGCTTTTATCCAGCGTTTACGTGCGCATATCTTCGCTGTTATACAACAGATACAATAAATTAAAAACTGTATCGCCCTGCAAATTATACCGTTTGATATCACAAAAACATATTTAATACCCCATATAGGTGCGCCCGGCGCAATAAACGTAAGGGCAAATACTACAAGCAGCTGAAGCCAAAGATCTTTGTCGTACATCACAGTGCGGATACTGCTTGATAATTTGAATTGCATTGGCGAATTTTTTAAATAGCTATCTCTCTGCACGGTGTCGTAAACAGAAAATGTGTGAAATACCGCGAAAGCACCAATAGTGCCGATTATAAACATTCCGGGATATACCACCCCTGAATACATTTCAAGAAAAACGACATTTAAAAATAAACAGCTTGCACTGCAAATAAGAAATTGCAAAAAGTACGTTAATAAATGTCGTAAAATTCTTGATTTCAGCGTGTTTTGCTTTTGCATTGATGCGTGTTTCCTTATTCAAATAAAATTTTTGCCACCCTGACTACAAGATTTCTTCCATATGCAAACGGAACTGTTCGTACAGTCACAGTTTCGCTGTCTTGAATGAAGTTAAGCTTTTCACCATTATCAAGCCAAAAGGCACTTTTAATCTTTTTATCGGTTTTAAAAACGGTATCGTAATCAGATTTGTCGCTTTGTAAAACTACGTTTGGATCAGCCATGATGGGCAGATCGTTGCAGAAAAGATAATATGCATTACCGCTTTGTAAAACGAAATCGTTTTCTTTGTTTTCAACCGTTATACCGCACGGAAGAGCTTGCAATGCTTCACCGTTCATTCTTACCCATTCGCCAACTATTTCAAGTGTTGCGCTGTCGATATTGCGAAGCGATCCGTCGCCTAAAGGCCCTACGTTAAGTAAAAAGTTTGAACCGCATTTTCTGCATATCGTAAGATCTTTTATTATATCGCCGGGTGCTTTATATGTAAGGTCTTCTTTTGCATAGCCCCAATGGCTTGCCAAGGTTTGGCACATTTCACTTGCGATGTACTTGGGCGAGGTTTCAAGATTAAGCGGTTGCGGCCTGCCGCGCTCGAATGTAACGCTGTCAAGCTCTATGTGCCCCAAAGCACCGCGCGCGGAAAGACCTGTGTTGTTTATTATCATAGCTTCCGGCTGATATGAGCGTATCATAGAATAAAGGGCATCTTCTTCCCAGTCGTTTTGCGGCTTGTGCCACATTCCGTCAAACCATATTCCGCCGATCTTGCCGTAGTTTTTACACAAAAGCTCAACGCTTTTTCTTAAATATACAAGATATTTTGGAAAATTGCTTTCATACGTGCCCTCGTGCCAATCAAGCAACGTGTGATAGAAAAACGGTATGATTTCCGCCTCGTTGCAGGCATCAACAAATTCCCTTATAAGATCTCTTTTACAATAATGCGGTGCGTCGTACGTATTTATTCCGCACGTGTCGTAAAGCGAAAAGCCGTCGTGGTGGCGCGTTGTGATCGTAATGTATTTTGCGCCTGCGTTTTTTGCGCTTAAAACAAGCTTTTTTGCCCAATCTTCTGCAGGGCAGAATTGCTTTGCAATTTCGGCATATTGTTCGTCAGAATAACCGCAAACCCCGCGCGACCATTCGCCCCTGCCGATAACACTGTAAACGCCAAAATGTACAAATAACCCAAAACCCAGTTTTTCAAATCTTTTAATATAATCTTTAACTATCATTGTTTAGCCTTTCTAAAAAAATGCACGTAATCTACTTTTTAAATAACGAAGTTTATAAAATTCTTTCTTTGCATTATTGTAATGCATATTTTTAAATTTGTCTATATGTAATTTTCAAAAAAGAGTAAAAAATCGGATAAGGTCTTAAATTGTATAAAAAGCACAAAAAAAATATAAATATTTGTGCATGATTAATGTTGCGAATTTTGAAATATTGTGATAAAATACACAGTTGAACCGTTGATGCCTGCGGAATTGTTTAAGACCGTTGGCGGAGGCGCTCTGGAGAATCCCGTTTATCGGGTGCCGAAGGTGCAAGGCCTTTTTTAAATGGACCGAATCTCTCAGGCAAAAGGACAGGGCAGTCGTTTAACATTTTCGACCGCATTTCTTTTGCCGCTGTTATCAGCGGATTTTTTTATTTTTATAAGGAGTCTTTTATGGACATGATTTTGAAAGTCGTGCAGACTATAAATGCGTATTTGTCAGACTATATACTTATAGTCTTACTTGTTGGTATAGGTCTTTTCTATACTGTAAGGACAAGGTTTGTTCAGGTGCGTTGCTTCGGCGAAGGTATGCGTAAAGTATTCGGCAACTTTTCTATGAAGGGTAAAAAAGAAAATGGCGGTATTTCGTCTTTCCAGGCCCTTGCAACTGCAATTGCCGCACAGGTTGGTACGGGTAATATCGTTGGTGCGTGTGGTGCTATACTTGTAGGCGGCCCGGGTGCTATTTTCTGGATGTGGTTGATTGCCTTTTTTGGCATGGCTACCATATATGCAGAAGCGGTCTTGGCACAACAAACGCGTGTAACAAACGAAGACGGGTCTATATCCGGCGGTCCTGTTTACTATATCAAAACTGCCTTCAAAGGCAAATTCGGAAAATTTTTAGCCGGGTTCTTCTCTGTTGCAATCATTCTTGCACTTGGATTTATGGGAAGTATGGTGCAATCAAATTCCATTGCAGAAAACTGCACCACTGCATTTGGCATTCCCGGCTGGATAATAGGTGTGATTATTGCTGCACTTTCCGTATTTATTTTTATAGGTGGTATTCAACGTATCGCTTCCGTGACGGAAAAGCTTGTACCCGTTATGGCAGTATTATATATTGTTTTGGGAATAATAGTGCTTTGCGTAAACTATAAAAACGTTCCCGAAGCGTTTGGCATGATATTTAAGTATGCATTCCAACCCGATGCGATATTGGGCGGTAGTCTTGGTATGGCGTTAAAATCCGCTATAAGTCAAGGCGCTAAAAGAGGACTTTTCTCTAATGAGGCGGGCATGGGTTCAACCCCGCATGCACACGCAATGGCAAGGGTTGAAAAACCTCACGACCAAGGTGTGGTTGCGATGATAGGCGTTTTTATTGATACGTTCGTAGTGCTTACCATGACGGCGCTTGTAGTTATATCCACCCTGTATGCAGGCAACGGCCCTTTGGCAGATGGTTCGGAAGACGGTTATACGAAAGCAAATATGATGCAATATGCATTTTCAAGCGTTTTCGGAAATAAAGTAGGTGGTGCTTTGATAGCAATCTGCTTGCTGTTCTTTGCATATTCCACCATTATCAGCTGGAACTTCTTTGGTAAAATAAACGTAAATTATATGTTTGGTAAAAAAGCAACTACAATATATTCCGTAATTGCTATAATATTTATTTTCTTAGGTACGGTTCTTTCCAACGATCTTGTTTGGGAATTAACAGATATGTTCAACAACCTTATGGTTATTCCTAACGTAATTGCTTTGGCGGCACTTTCCGGTATGGTCGTTAAAGCGGTTAAAGCAGGGAAGAAAAAGTAATTTTTAGTATTTAATCAATACAATAAATAAAACAAATCGCTTGCTTTTTCAAGCGATTTGTTTTATTTTACGATACTGTTTGTTAATAATGATAATAGTTATCATTATTTTTTAATATATTGTATTTTATTTTCAAAAAATACAAAAAAATTATCAAATTTCGCTTTAATTATCGTGTGAATTATGATAACTTAACGTGAGTGTTTCAAAAAGGGTGTGATTTTTGTTGGATTATTTACTTTTAACAATGTCGGTTTGCGCTAACGTTGCATATTCATCGTTTTATAATTATTTTGGCAAAAGGGCAGTAAGAAAACAGTCTGATAACTACAAGGTAAATATGTGCATATATACGTCGGCATCGATAATTTTGCTGGTTGTAGGTATTTTAACGGATTTGCACATATCTGTGTTTACTTTGTTTTTTGGTATTTTATTTGGCGCTGTTACAGCGTTAAGCGGTGTGTTTAAATTAAACGCTCTTAATTGCGGTCCTATGTCGTTTACAATTTTGTTAATAACCTCTTCCATGATTCTTCCTGCGTTTTCAGGATACATAATTTGGGATGAGCCGCTTTCCAAATGGAAGGTTTTCGGCACTATACTTATGATAGTTGCCGCGTATTTTTCAACTGATAAACAACAAAACCAAAAGAAAAAAAGTGTAAAATGGCTTCTGTTCTGCTTTTTGGCGTTTATATTTCTTGGTTCTATCGGTATTATGCAGAAAATACAGCAGAAATCCTCGCATTCAAATGAAACGGGTGCATTCCTCGCAATAGCGTTTATCACTGCGGCGGTATTCTGTACTGTAAGTTATCTTATCAGCTGTAAGATTGAAGAAAAACAGCATGACGAGACCCATGTTCTTATCCCAATAAAAACTAAAAAGCTTTTGTTACTTACTTTGGTTTGCGGTATTTTTATTGCCTTTTTAAATAAGGTTAATTTATATCTGTCCGGTGTGTTGCCAAGTGCATTCTTGTTTCCGATACAAAACGGCGGAACAACGATGCTTTCCGTTTTAATGGCGATGACTGTTTTCCGCGAAAAAATCAGCGGCCGCCACGCTATCGGTATGGCTATTGCAATTGTTGCACTTGCGATGCTTGCGTTAAGCGAATTGTTGTAATAAAAAAGATCGGTGCTTCTCTCTGTATTCTTAGCGGAGAAATAGGAAGGCGCAAAAAATCGGCGGAGAACTTGTTTTCTCTGCCGATTTGTGTTATAATGAGAGTAGCAAAAAAGCCTTCCTCCGGGAGGAAGGTGGCACGCGGAACGTGACGGAAGGAGCCCGCGTGACTTTAGGTTTGTGCTAACTTCATTGTAACGCGCTCTCCCTCACCGGACTTCGTCGGGAGCTCCCTCCCGGAGGGAGCCTTAAGACGCGAGAAACTTTAGGGGTATGGGCTTTGCCCGATGCCTTTGTAATACAAAGGCGAAACTGGCGATAAAACAGAACGATAAGAATTTGACGGAGGAATGAAAATGAACTTGGATGAACTAAGAAACGATATTACGGTAAAACAAAAGAAGGGATTACCTTTCATTTGCGCATCTGTATTCATTTGGTGTTTGATTCTAATCGTAGTAATACTGGATTTGCCTCAGCAGCAAGAGAATATGCTCGTGTTTTGTTGCTCGTGTCCATTGATGCCAATTGCATGGTTGATAGGTAAAATATTAAAGACCGATATTTTTGATAAAAGCAATCCGCTTGGCAATGTGGGGTTTCTGTTTACCTGCAATCAATTTTTGTATCTGCTGATTGTGATGTGGGTATTTAGTGCTGTGCCCGACAAGATGGTAATGGTATATGCGATGGTTTTTGGAGCGCACTTGCTTCCGTATTCCTGGCTATATAGGTCAATTAACTATCGAGTTTTTTCAATCATTATTCCGATAGTATCATTAGTCATAGGCTGTATGTTCTCGGCTTTTTGGGTTGCTGTTACGCTTTTAATAGCAGAAATTATATTTGTCATTGCCTTGTTTGTTGAGTTACATAAGTTCTGCAACAAATAGAGAAAAATTTCCAGTTCGCGCAATCGACAAATTCCAATTTATCGAACAGAATAAACAAACCCCGACAGAAATTAAAAAATCTGTCGGGGTTAATTATTTGCTTTCTGCATATCTAATTTCGCTTATCCGTAGGGGCGTTCTTTGAACGCCCGCGGGCGAACACAGTTCTCCCCTACCGTGGGTATGTCAATATTTTATGATTTCTCCGCTAAGAACATCACGCTTTGCACTGATCTTTTTGTGTTGTACCGAAAGTTTATATGTACATATTGAAAAAATGAAAATAATATGGTAAATTAAAATAAAAAAGGTGGATGTATAATGGAAAATGCAGTTATAAAATCATTGATGGAAAGAAGAAGTATTCGCAGTTTTTCGGATAAGCAAGTGGAAGAAAGCGCGCTTGAAGCAATATTGAAGGCAGGTACTTACGCCCCTACCGGAATGGGCAGGCAATCGCCTTTGATGGTAGTTGTTCAGGATAAAAAAACAATACAGACACTTAGCCGTATAAATGCAAGTATAATGGGCTTTGGCAGCGATCCGTTTTACGGTGCGCCTACTGTTGTTATTGTATTTGCAGATAAAAACGTATCTACCTACTTGGAAGACGGAAGCCTTGTTATGGGCAACCTTCTTAACGCAGCACACGCTGTGGGCGTTGATTCCTGCTGGATACACCGCGCAAAGGAAACCTTTCAAACGAAAGAAGGTAAAGAATTATTAAAGCAATGGGGCGTTGGCGAAAATTACGTTGGTATAGGTAACTGCGTTTTAGGGTACAGAAACGGTGAATATCCCGATGCGCGTCCAAGAAAAAGCGACTATATACGCCGTGTGTGAATTGTAATGCCGGGGCGGCGTGTATAAAATTTTATAATAATTATATTGAATTAAATAAACTGATATGTTATAATATAACATATCAGTTTTTTGCGAGGTATGTATGGAAATACCGAAGATAAATGTGGGCGACGTGCTTGTCATGAAAAAGCAACATCCCTGCGGCGGAAAATCCTTTAAGGTTCTTCGCGTCGGCTCGGATATCAGGATAATGTGCGAAACTTGTATGCGCGACGTAACCGTTCCGCGCGTTAAATTGGAAAAAAATATCAAAAAAATAGAAAGTTCGGAGAATAACGGAAATGCTTGATAAACTTAAAGAGGCGGAAGAAAAATTTGCCCAAATAGAAAACGATTTGGCGGATAGCGACGTTATTTCCGATAAAGATAAGTACAAGGCCCTCATGAAGGAATATAAGCGTTTGTCGCCTATAATCGAAAAATACAGGGAATTTAAGCATTATCAACAAATGCAACAGGAAGCAGAAGAATTGCTTTTGGAAAAGCCCGATGAAGAAATGCGCGCCCTTGCCAACGAAGAGATTCAAGAAGGCAAGGAAGGATGCGAAAAATGCCTTGATGAATTAAAAATACTGCTTTTGCCGAGAGATGAAAATGACGATAAAAACGTTGTTATCGAAATAAGGGCAGGTGCAGGCGGAGATGAAGCGGCACTTTTTTCGTATGTTCTTTACCGTATGTACACTATGTATGCGGAATCTGTCGGTTGGAAAACCGAGCTTCTTAATATGAACGAAACGGGCCTTGGCGGATTAAAAGAGGTTTCATTTACCGTTATGGGCGAAGGTGCGTATTCCAAGCTTAAGTTCGAATCCGGTGTTCACCGTGTTCAGCGTGTACCGGAAACGGAAGCACAGGGCAGAATACACACATCAACGGTTACAGTTGCCGTTTTACCGGAAGCAGAGGATGTAGAGGTTGAAATAAACCCCGCGGATATCAAATTTGAAACCTGTAAAAGCAGCGGTGCAGGCGGCCAGCACGTTAACAAAACAGAATCTGCAATTAGGCTTTACCATAAACCTACGGGCATAATTATAGAATGTCAGGATGAAAGAAGTCAGTATAAAAATAAAGATAAAGCAATGAAGCTGTTGAGAACAAAGCTTTATGATATGAAAACCCGTGAACAGCATGATAAGATAGCGGATGAAAGAAAAAGCCAGGTTGGAACAGGCGACAGAAGCGAACGTATCAGAACGTATAACTATCCGCAGGGAAGAGTGACAGATCACAGGGTTGGATATACCATGTATTCCTTAGACAGCTTTTTAAATGGCGATATTTCCGAAATGATAGACTATATAATAAACGTCGATACAGCGGAAAGGCTTAAATCATGATTGAAACGGAAGTTGTAAAAATAATCGGCGACGTTTTTTGTAAAGAAAACGCCGAAATAATAGAAAAAGCGGCACGAATAATAAAAAACGGCGGCTTGGTTGCCTTTCCCACGGAAACCGTGTATGGTTTAGGCGCAGATGCTACAAATGAAAACAGCGCAAAAAAAATATATAAGGCTAAAGGCAGGCCTTCGGATAATCCGTTAATAATCCACATTTCAAAGGCATCGGATGCCGAAAAATACGCTTATACAAACGCGCTTTATTATAAATTGGCAGAAGTCTTTTCCCCCGGGCCTTTAACGATAATATTGCCCAAAAAAGCAACTGTTCCCGATAGTGTTACCGGCGGAATGGATACGGTTGCAATAAGAATACCGTCACATCCCGTGGCGCGTGCAATTATTGAAAAAAGCGGCGTTGCAATAGCCGCACCTTCTGCGAATACATCGGGAAGACCTTCACCTACTTCTGCCTGCCATGTTATAGAAGACTTGCTTGGAAAAATAGAAATGATAATTGACGGCGGCAGTTGCGACATCGGCTTGGAATCTACCGTTGTTAAAATATCAGAAAATGAAATAAACCTTCTTCGCCCCGGTGCAGTGGATTGCCAAATGCTTCAAAGTGTGTGCGAAAACGTGAAGGTTTCGCAGGCAGTTTTAGAAAAGCTTTCCGATGGGCAAAAAGCGGAATCCCCCGGGATGCGATATAAGCATTACGCGCCGGATATGCCTGTATATCTTGTGCAGGGAAAAGAAAAAGATGTTTCCGACTTTTTTAAAAGACGGCTTATAGAAGATCCTCAAACGGGTATATTGTGTTATGAAGATCAAAAAGAGTATATCTACGGTGAAAACGTAAAGTATCTTCAAAAATCTCACCTGCAGCAAGCAAACGTGTTGTTTGGTTATTTGCGCGATTTTAACAAAAGCTGTGCGAAGGCTGTTTATTCGGTTGTTCCTGATACGGATGGGATAGGGCTTGCAGTGCTTAACAGGTTGATAAGGGCGGCAGGATTTAATATAATACAAGCAAAACCGTTTAAGATAATCGGCTTAACAGGGCAAAGTGGGGCAGGAAAAGGTACTTTGTGCCAAATTTTTGAAGAATACGGCGTTCATTGTATTGATACTGATAAAATATATCACTCGTTGCTTGAAAGCAATACGGATATGCTTGAGGAAATTCGTTTGCAATTTGGCGATGCTGTAATAGAAAACGGCAGATTAAACAGAAAAAATCTTGCAAAAATAGTTTTTGGCGAAAATTCCGAAAGCGAGCTTAAAGCACTTAACCGTATAACGCATAAATATATTCTTGCAAAAAGTAAATCTATTGCATCGGAATACGAAAAAAATGGGGCGTTTTGTGTTGTTATAGATGCACCGCAATTGTTTGAAAGCGGTTTTGATAAAGAATGCGATGCTACCATGGCTATTATCGCAGATGAAGATATTTTGCTGCAAAGAATTATTTTTCGTGATAAAATAACACTGCAGGAAGCGCGTGCACGCATTAAAAACCAGCACACTGCGGAATATTTTAAGAAAAATTGCACATATGTTATAGAGAATAACGGTAATATTGATCTATTACGGGAATACGCAGATCGATATATATCTATTTTTAAAGGAGAATAAATGGCGGAAGCGATTAAAAGAAGCGTTCTGATAATTTTTCTTATAGCAATAGCAATATTGCTTGGTTATGTTATAGATAATGTTTTACAAGAAAAAGAAAAGGCAGATTATCCGATGATGTATTCGGAATATGTAGAAAAGTATTCCGAAATGTACGATGTTCCAAAGGATATCGTATATGCGATCATAAAAACGGAAAGCGGATTTAACCCAAATGCCGAATCTTCCAAAGGTGCTTGCGGTTTAATGCAGCTTATGCCAAATACATATGAATGGATATGCGGCAAGGCGGGAATACCTTATAAGAGTGAAAACATTAAAGATCCGCAAACCAATATTCAATGCGGTGTTTATTATTTGTCATTCTGTTATGATGAATTTATCGTATGGGAAACGGTATATGCGGCGTATAATGCCGGGCACGGTCAGGTAAGGGAATGGCTTAAGGATGATAAAATTGCCAAGAACGGCAGATTGATAGATATACCGTACCCCGAAACAGAATCTTATGTAAAAAAAATATCACAAGCAAGGGAAATATATTTAAAATTGTTGGAGGTGCAAGAAAGTGAGTGAAAAAACACAAGGCCAGCTTCTTTACGAAAGGCTGGCATATACAAAGAAAACGGCGTATGAAAAATATCCCGAAGAAAAGATCGCCGCTTACGACTATTGTAAGGGATATAAAGAGTATCTTGATAAAGGAAAAACCGCCAAAGATGCCGCACTTGAAGCTTTGAAGCTTGCCAAAGCGAACGGATTTAAAGAATATTTTTTTGGCACTAAAGTTTCTGCAGGCGAAAAGTATTATTATCTTAATAGGGAAAGAAGCTTGTTTTTATTCGTTATAGGAAGCGAGCATATAGAAAACGGCATACGTATAGCCGCATCTCATATTGATTCGCCTGCCATAGATATAAGGGCAAATCCATTGTATGAATCCGGTGGAATGGCTTTCTTCAAAACACATTACTACGGCGGAATTAAAAAATATCAATGGACGGCTATTCCGCTTGCATTGCATGGAACGATCGTTACGAAGGACGGCGAAAAAATAAACGTATGCATCGGTGAAAACGAAGACGATCCCATATTTTATATAAATGACCTTTTGCCGCATCTTTCTAAAGAACAGTATTCCAAAAATCTCAGCGAGGGAATAGACGGCGAAACGCTGAATATTTTGCTTGGCTCTGCCCCGTACGAGGATGACGCAGTAAGCGAAAAAATAAAATTAAACGTTCTTGCATTGCTGAATGAAAAATACGGCATTGTAGAAGAAGATTTTCTTACAGCTGAATTAACGGCAGTACCTGCCCTTAAAGCAAGAGACGTAGGCTTCGACAGAAGCTTGATTGCTGCATACGGGCACGATGACAAGGTTTGTGCCTATCCTTCGCTAACAGCGTTGTTTGAAATCGAAAATCCCAAACACACCTTAATGGTACTTTTGGCTGATAAAGAAGAAACAGGCTCTAACGGTGCAACCGGAATGAAGGGGTGCCTTATGGATGACCTTATTGCAGATATTTCACATTCCCTTGGCAAAAGCGAAAGGGCAGTACGCGCGCATTCTATGTGTATTTCTGCAGATGTTTGCGCAGGATACGATCCTAATTTTGCCAACGCATATGAAAAAAACAATTCTGCACTTATTAACTGCGGTATAGGGGTTTGCAAATATACAGGTGCACGCGGAAAATCTGATACCAACGATGCCACAGGTGAATATACATCGCTAATAGCACAAATATTTAACGATGCAGACGTTGTATGGCAAGCGTGTGAAATGGGTAAGGTTGATTTCGGCGGCGGCGGAACGGTGGCAAAATATGTTGCAGAACGAAATATAGACACCATAGACGTAGGTGTGCCGGTTATATCTATGCACGCGCCCTATGAAGTAGTAGCAAAAGCAGACGTTTACAATATGCATAAAGCAATAAAAGCATTTTTTAAAACTGATAAATAACAAATAAAACCACCTGTTTATTAAACAACGGGTGGTTTTATAATGTAAAAAAGCGCCGCGGAATTTCCGCGGCGCAATTTTCTGTTTAAATCAAATTATGCAAGTTCTGCGAAATATTTGATTGTTCTTACCATCTGGCTGGTGTAGGAGTTTTCGTTGTCATACCATGCAACAACCTGAACTTGGTAAGTGTCGTCATCAATTTTAGCAACCATTGTTTGTGTTGCATCAAAGATAGAACCGTATGTTGAACCGATAATATCGGAAGAAACGATTTCATCTGTGTTGTATCCAAAGGAAGCAGAAGCCTTTGCAGCCATAGCAGCATTGATGCCTTCCTTGGTTACGTCTTTACCCTTAACAACTGCAACGAGGATCGTTGTAGAACCTGTGGGTGTAGGAACTCTCTGCGCAGAACCGATAAGCTTGCCGTTAAGTTCGGGAATAACAAGACCGATAGCCTTTGCAGCACCTGTAGAGTTGGGAACGATGTTTGCAGCACCGGCTCTTGCACGGCGAAGGTCGCCTTTTCTGTGAGGACCGTCAAGAATCATCTGGTCGCCTGTGTAAGCGTGGATAGTGGACATGATACCGCTTTGAATGGGCGCATAGTCGTTAAGTGCTTTAGCCATAGGAGCCAAGCAGTTAGTTGTGCAGGAAGCTGCAGAGATGATCGTATCATCTTTTGTAAGTGTGTTTTCGTTTACGCTGAATACGATAGTGGGAAGGTCGTTACCTGCGGGAGCAGAGATAACAACTTTCTTTGCACCTGCAACGATGTGTGCCTGTGCTTTTGCTTTAGATGTGTAGAAACCTGTGCATTCGAGAACAACATCTACACCGATTTCGCCCCAAGGAAGATTTGCAGCGTCTTTTTCGCTGTAGATAGTGATCTTCTTGCCGTCAACTGTGATAGAAGTTTCATCACATTCAACTGTGTGGCCAAGGTATCTGCCTTGTGCTGTGTCATACTTAAGAAGGTGTGAAAGCATTTTGGGGTCTGTCAAGTCGTTGATAGCAACAACTTCATAACCTTCTGCACCGAACATTTGACGGAAAGCAAGCCTTCCGATACGGCCGAAACCGTTAATAGCAACTTTTACTGCCATGATTTTATCCTCCAATTTCTTTGAATAAAATTTAATATTTATTTAGTGGGATTATACAACATTTTCCGCTGAATATCAATAAAAAAAACAAACTTTTAAAAAATAAATTATGATAATTTTCAGTTATTTAATATTTATAGAAATTGATCAAACAACCCGCAAGAATGATTTTACGCTCGTCTTCGGTAAGCGAAGGCATTGTAAGCTGAATAGTCTTTTCGTTTTTTCCGTAAACATATGCAGTTATTTTATCCCAGCATTCTTCA
The DNA here is from genome assembly GCA_045540335.1 of Eubacteriales bacterium. Lineage (GTDB taxonomy): Bacteria > Bacillota > Clostridia > Oscillospirales > CAG-272 > RGIG7213. The sequence goes on along the minus strand of JAZQHC010000028.1, from coordinate 24,971 downwards.
ACTGCCTTTTTGATCTGCGGAATAACAACGAAATCGCCAATCTGTATTTCGGGGGCGCAATCAACCGTGAAGGGAATCATTCCCCAGTTGATAACGTTGCTTCTGTATCGCTTCGTTGCGTATTCTATTGCGATATTAGCACCGCCGCCTAATACCCTTTGACATGATGCAGCCTGCTCGCGTGCAGATCCGTCACCGGGTTTATTTGCAAAAATAACACTTCCAAGCATACAATTTTCTTCTGTTAAACCGTGTTCAGATGCGATTTTTGCAAACTGCCCTTCAGAAAATACTTTTTTGCCGCTGCGTCTATCGTATTCTATTTGGCGTATTTCTTTTGCACGCCCTACGTAAAGGGGATCTTTTCTTGAAAGCGTTAATTCTGACAAGCGGTGCGGGTTTGAACGGTAAGAAGACGATTCGCCAGAGGGGATAAGCTCGTCTGTGGTTGTAACAGGGTCTGTAATGTACGACGCTACTTGTAAAACAAGATTGTCCGTTAAGGGGAACATTTCCGGCCAGTCGGTTATGTTGGGGCCAAGGATAAGTTCTTCTTTCTCATTTGCTTTGCCGTATCCGAAATATACCCTGTTTTTATATACCGTATCATCAAACTTATATTCGTAAGTATTGTAATTTACGTCTATATCCGTAGCAGGTGTGATTTTGCCGTGATTAGCCGCAGTAGCAGCGATAGATCGTGCATCCATAAGAGCAACGGAAGCAATTTGCCCTTCGCCGGGTTTAGAACCCTCGCGGTTTGCAAAATTTCGCGTTGTGTGGCGCAAAGAAAGCCCGTTATTGGAAGGAACATCGCCGGCACCAAAGCAAGGCCCGCAAAACGCTGTACGAAGCGTTGCACCTGCCGCCATAAGATCTGCGCAGATGCCGTTTCGCATAAGCTGTAAATATGCAGGTTGGCTTGCAGGATATACAGAAAGGGAAAAAGCGCCGTTTCCGGTATTCTTTTCTCGTAAAATATCGCCTGCGGCACAAACGTTGTCAAAAATTCCGCCTGCGCACCCTGCTATAACGCCTTGGTCTGCCCAAACACCGCCGTCGTGATATTTGCTTGTAAGATCAAAAGAATCTACGCCAAGCTCTTTCGCCGCTTTTTGTGATACCTCGTGTAAAATATCGAGGGCATTTGCATTAAATTCCTTGATAGTATAAGTGTTAGACGGGTGTATAGGAAGTGCTATCATGCTTTCCATTTTTGAAAGATCGATTTCAACGGCACAATCGTAATATGCACCGTCTTCGGGCGAAAGTGCTTTATAATCACTCTCTCTGTTATGAAGCGTGTAATAACGCTTCGTTTCTTCATCCGTTGCCCAAATGGAAGAAAGGCAGGTCGTTTCCGTAGTCATAACGTCAATTCCATTACGGAATTCGATCGGAAGGTTAGCAACACCGTCGCCTATAAATTCAAGAACCTTGTTTTTTACAAAGCCCTCTTTAAACGTTGCGCCTATTAACGCCAATGCAACGTCGTGCGGGCCTATACCTGCTTTCGGCTTTCCTGTAAGGTGTACTGCAACTACATCAGGCATTTTGATATCGTACGTTCTGCCCAAAAGTTGTTTTACAAGCTCCGGACCGCCTTCGCCAACTGCCATAGTGCCCAACGCACCGTATCTTGTGTGCGAATCAGATCCGATTATCATTTTACCGCATCCGGTCATCATTTCGCGCATATACGAATGTATTACCGCTTGATGTGCGGGAACGTATATACCGCCGTATTTTTTTGCGGCAGAAAGACCGAATACGTGGTCGTCTTCGTTTATAGTACCGCCAACTGCGCACAAAGAGTTATGGCAATTTGTTAAAACGTAAGGTACGGGGAATTGCTTTAATCCGCTTGCCCTTGCAGTTTGAATAATTCCGACGTACGTTATATCGTGCGATGCCATTGCATCAAATTTTATCTTAAGGTCATCACCTTGTGTAATACTGTGTGAAGATAAAATGGGGTATGCAATGGTTTTCTTTTTTGCTTGTTTTATTTCTTGCTCGTTAAGAGTGGAAGGTATTAAGCCTTCGCCTTTGCGGTAAATAACACCGCTTTTTATAAGTTTAACCATATTTTATACCGTGCCTTATTTGTTTTCGATGGTCTGATACGACATTCCGCCGATAACTATTTTTTCGTCGTTTATATACAACGTTTTTTCATAGTTGTTTGCATTGAATATACAAGTAACAGAACTGCTTGAACAGTATCTTTTGAAAACCAAAATGCCGTTTTCTGCACAGATAACCTCTGTTTTGCCTTTTTTAAAAGGGATCTTTTTGCGAAGTTTTATGGTTTCTTTGAAGTATTCCTGCAGTTCTTTATCTTCGTTGCCCCAAGGATACGGCCTTCTGTTAAAAGGATCCCTGTATCCTTGCATACCAACCTCGTCACCGTAGTAAATGCAAGGTACACCGGGGCAGCATACAAGCAGTGCAAATGCCAAACGCAAGCGTGATTTTCCCAACCGTAATTCTTCGTTTGACATACGCATAGCCGCCAATTGCGAGCCTGATTCGCCGCAGCATTCTTTTCCGCCCAAAACAGTCAATATTCTTTCAGTATCGTGCGTTCCCAAAAAGTTCATTGCATTCATTAAAGAATAATGCGGATAATGTCTTGAAAGTAACGTAAGGGCATGCGACATTGCATGCGCATCGTTGTATTTTACGAAGGATATAATAGCATTTCTTAAGGGGTAGTTCATTACGCCGTCAAGTGCTTTTCCTTCAAAATAATGGCGTCTGCTTGAATACGCTATTTTATTCGATGCGTCTTCCCATACTTCGCCTATAAGAAGCGATCCGGGTTTTTCTGCATCACACGCTTTTTTTATATCAAAAAGAAGGTCCTCCGGCAATTCGTCGGCAACGTCAAGCCGCCAACCGTCTGCACCTTTTCTAAGCCAATGGCGGATAACACCGTTTTCACCGCACAAATATTCCCTCAATTCGGGAACGGTGTGGTTAAGCGACGGCATTATTCCTATTCCCCACCAGCAACGATATTTATCGGGAAAATCGTAAAAATCAAACCAATTGTAATACTTACTTTCTTTTCCGCTGTATGCACCTTTTTGTGGGTATTTACCGTATCGGTTAAAGTAAAGACTGTCGTCACCCGTGTGGTTAAATACACCGTCAAGAATGATTCGCATGTTTCGTTTGTGTGCTTCTTTTACAAGAAGGGAAAAGGCTTTTTCACCGCCAAACATATCGTCGATCTTCATATAATCGCCGGTATCGTATTTGTGGTTTGAATATGCCTTGAATATCGGTGAAAGATATATTGTTTTTATACCGAGATCTGCAAGGTAGTCAAGCTTATTGCATACACCGTACAGGCTTCCGCCGAAAAACGAGTTGTTGTTCAACGGTTGACCGGGGTATTCAACATACTCAACCTCGCCGTTGTACCAATCCTTGATATAAACGGCGTCGTTGCGTATCGGAAGCTTGTTATTTGTTTTAAAAAACCTATCTACAAAAATGTGATACATTACCCCTTCCGAAAACCACTTTACGGGGGTATAGGCATTTTTGTAAAACATTATCTGAAATTTGTTTGGATAATCTTTTGTGATATATCCGTATTTTTCATCTCCGCACGAGGCAACTGAGTATGCTTCGCCGTTGCACAAAAGCGAAAAATGAAAATAATAAAGCCCGACATCGGGCGAGATGCGGCAGGTATAAACATCGCAACCGTTTTCTATGCCCTCAAAATGCATTTTCAAGGTGTCAGTTCTATCTGAAAAATCGTGTTCGAAATGCAGATAGCATCCGTTTGCACAGTAAATACGCGGGGCAAGAAGGGAAATTTTTATATTCCCCTTCTTGAAAGCGCAATTGTAAACATTTTTACTGCCGACAGTTTTTCTTATTGTAAGCGGTGTGTTTTGTTGAATTGAAAACGGCAGCATAATTATTCCTTAACGGGTTGTAAATTCCAAATATTATCAGCGTATTCTTTAACGGCTCTGTCTGCTGCAAATCTGCCTGCGCTGGCAATGTTAACAGCACTCATAGTAAGCCACTTCGTTCTGTCTTCATATGTTTGATCCATACGGTTGTGAACAGAATTGTAAGAGTTAAAGTCTGCAAAGCACATATACGGGTCGGAAACGTTGCCGTCAAATAACAGATAATTGGAAAAGTCTGCAAAGGAAACGCCGTTGAAGCCTTTGTTAAGAGATTCTATAACGCCTTTAAGAATTTCGCTTGAATTGTAGTAAACGTTTGATTTATAACCTTCTCTCCAAATCTTTTCAACCTCGTCTGCGGTCATACCAAACAAGAAGAAGTTATCATCACCTACGGATTCGTGCATTTCTACGTTTGCACCGTCAAGCGTACCGATAGTAACGGCACCGTTTATCATCAGCTTCATGTTGCCCGTACCGCTTGCTTCTTTACCCGCAAGAGATATCTGCTGGCTGATATCCGCAGAGGGAATCAATATTTCAGCTGCTGAAACGCAGTAGTTTTCAAGAAATACTACACGCAATTTTTGGCTTATTTTCGGATTCTTTTCGATTTCTGCAGCAAGATGGGTTATAAGCTTGATCGTCTGCTTTGCCATGTAGTAACCGGGTGCTGCTTTAGCGCCGAAAATAAACGTTTGCGGGCGCATATCCAAATCGGGGTTTTGCAACAGCTTGTTGTAAATAGATATTATGCGAAGCACGTTAAGAAGCTGACGCTTGTATTCGTGCATACGTTTTATCTGTACGTTAAATACAGAGTCGCAATCCAACGCTTTGGTTTTTTGGTTTGAAATAAGGAACTTAGAGAATCTTTCCTTGTTTTCGCGCTTAATCTGTGCAAGCTTTTCGTGTACTGCGGGATCATCTTTATATTCAAGAAATTTTTCCAATTCCCACGGGGATTTTCTGTATTCTTTGCCGATAGTGCTGTCAAGAAGCTTTGCAAGTCCGGGGTTGCTGTAGCACAGCCAACGTCTGTGTGCAATACCGTTTGTTACGTTTGTAAATTTTTCGGGATTTACAGCGTAAAAGTCGGAGAAGATAGTTTTTTTCAAAATGTCAGAGTGAAGGCCTGAAACACCGTTTACATGATGTGAACCGATAATAGAAAGATTTGCCATTCTTATCTGGTTGCTACCAACGGCAGACATTTGGGAAACCTTGCTTCTCATTTCGGGATAATTATTCCATACATTTTCGCAGAATCTGCGGTTTATTTCGCAAATTATCGTGTAAATTCTGGGAAGCTTCAGCTTGAATATACCTTCGCCCCATGTTTCAAGTGCTTCGGGCATTACGGTGTGGTTCGTATATGAAAGGGTGTTTTTAACGATATACCACGCCTTGTCCCAATCGTAGGCGCATTCGTCAAGCAAAATACGCATAAGCTCGGGCACGCAAAGTGCAGGGTGCGTATCGTTAATGTGGATTGCAACCTTTTCGTGCAAATTATCAAGTGTGCCGTATTGTGCCAAATGCTCGTTCAAAATACATTGAAGGGAAGCGGAAACAAGAAAATATTGTTGCGTTAAACGAAGCAGTTTTCCTTCGTAATGGTTGTCCGAAGGGTAAAGCACCTTTGAAATAACTTCTGCGTTTGTATTTTCTTCAAGTGCCTTGATGTATTGGCCTTGCGAGAACAGCTTCATATCGAATTTTGCAGCGTCTTGTGCTTTCCATAAACGAAGTATGTTAACTGCTTTGCTGTCTGCACCTGATATCATCATATCGTACGGAACGGCATGTACTTCTTCTGCGTTTTCGTAATCAACAAGCATATTGCCGTTGTGCCAATATTCTTTTACGTCGCCGCCAAATTTAACCGAATATGCCAAGTCAGAACGGCGTACCAACCACGGCTCGCCTGTGGGAAGCCAAACGTCGGGAAGCTCGTACTGTTCACCGTCAACTATTTTCTGCTTAAACAGACCGAAGTCGTAGCAAAGCGAATAGCCGTATGCAGGGTAGTCAAGCGAGGTAAGACCGTCCATAAAGCACGATGCAAGTCTGCCAAGACCGCCGTTTCCAAGGCCGGGGTCATCCTCTTTTTTTATAAAGCTTTCCAAAGAAAAGCCGTAATTTTTCAACACGCGGTTGTATTCGTTATAAAGACCTAAATTAAGCAGGTTGTTTTTTAAAGAAGGGCCGATAAGAAACTCCATGCACATATAATAAACGCGCTTTGATGAGGTACGTTTTACTTCCTGCTCAAATTCGGCGTTCTTTTGCATAAGAATGTCCCTTATTGTTAAAAGAGTAGCCTGGTACATCTGGTCGTCAAGCGCAAGCTCGGGCGTTGTGCCAAAGTTGCGTGAAAGCTTTTCTGTAATACTTTTTTGGATTTCAAGTTCTCTGTTAGTTGCCATAGATAATTCGTTTTCCTCTTTACTTTAATAATTCATTGTATATGTCAATGTATTTAACGGCAGAAACGTTCCAAGAAAAGTCTCTGCGCATTATTTTCTTTACAAGCTGTGTACGTTTTTCTGTATTTCTGTACAGATTTATTGCCAAACGCAATGTGTACATCATATCGTGTGCATTGTAATTTGCAAATGTGAAGCCGTCGCCTTCAAATGTTCCGTCGTCATGCTCGATATACGGTTTTATGGAATCGTACAATCCGCCTGTTTCGCGCACTACGGGAATAGCGCCGTAGCGCGAGCATATCATTTGCGAAAGCCCGCAAGGTTCTGTTTTTGAAGGCATAAGGAAAATATCCGAAGAAGCGTATATTTTCTTTGAAAGATCCTTGTTGTAAAGCAACAGCGTTCTTACTTTATCGGGGTGGCGTTGCTGAAGTGCTTTGAAATACTCTTCGTATTCATAATCGCCTTTGCCTAAAATAACAAGCTGAACGTCGTCGTAAAGAACCTCGTCGATAACGGCCTTTACCAAATCAAGGCCTTTTTGCTCTGTCAAACGCGATATTATTGAAATCATCGGAACATCTGCCCTTTCGGGAAGCCCCAATGATTTTTGAAGATCCAGCTTATTATCTGCTTTTCTGCCGATAGATCTCCAAGTGTAATTTTTGGCAAGGCACGTATCTTTTTGCGGATCGTAGTATTCCATATCGATGCCGTTTAAAACGCCGCATGTTTTGCAGGAATAAAGGCGGGTGATATATTCCAATCCCTGTGCATATACGGAAGACTGTATTTCTTCTGCATATTTTTCACTTACCGTAACAACCTTATCACAGCATACGATAGCACCCTTCATCAAGTTTATGCAGCCTTGATAATCAAGTATTTCGTAAGAATTACCACCAAAACCAAATACGTCTTCTGCAATATCAAAGCTATATCTGCCTTGAAAGGCAATGTTATGAATAGAGAATACCGTTTTTATAGAAGTATATCGCGAATCATGCGAATAATGTGTTTTAAGATATACTATTGAAAGCGCGCTTTGCCAATCGTTTGCGTGAAGTATTTCGGGGAAAAATCCTATCTTGTCCATCATTGCGCAAACTGCAGCGCTGAAATATGCAAAACGCTCGCCGTCGTCAAAGTCGCCGTACAGGCTGCCGCGTTTAAAATAATACTCGTTATCTACAAAATAGTACGTAACGTTGTCTAAAATATAACTGTGAATTCCGGCGTACTGCCTTCTCCAAGACAGATTAACCTCAAATTCGCAAACTTTCGTCATTTTTTGCCTGTATTGGTCTGCTATTGCAGAATAAAGCGGCATAACTACCCTAACGTCGCTGTTTTTAGCAGCTTTTTTTACTGCCGCAGGCAAAGACCCCATAACATCGCCCAGCCCCCCGGAGGAGGCGAAGGGCAACGCTTCTGTGGCAACATATAAAATACTGTTCATATTATTTATTTACCAATCTTTTTGTTTTAATCGTTTTTTATATCATAATGCCTTTTTCTGCAAAGAAAGGCTTTGTTTCGTGGCCTGATAAAACGCGCCCATCTCTTACGACAACGTTTTTATCAAGTACGCAGCAATTCAAAAGCACGTTTTCGCTTATCTGACAGTCCTGCATTACGATGGAATTTTTGATAACTGAACCTCTGCTGATTTTAACGCCTCTGAAGATAATCGAGTTTTCTACCGTACCTTCGATTATGCATCCGTCTGCTATTAAAGAGTTTTTAACCGAAGACTCTTCACCATAAGCGGTAGGTGCAGAGTTTCTTACTTTTGTAAGAACAGGTCTGTCTTTTACTGCGAAAAGCGCATGACGCACTTCGGGTGTCAAAAGCTCCATCGAGCATGAGTAATATTCGGAAAGCGAAGAAAGACAAGCGAAATATCCGTCGTACTTATACGTTCTTACATTATACCTGTGTATGTTTTTTGCGATTACGTCGGAATTGAAGCTTACGTATCCGTGTGCCTTGGCATCGTGTATAACAGAGTGCAGAAACTCTCTGCTCATTACCATGATATTAAGGCTTATATCGTGTACCCCTTCTTTATCGTTGGGATATACGAATATATCGGTTGCTCTGCCGTTTTCATCAGAAGAAAGAATAACGTTCTTTTTGCACGTTTCTGCCGTCAGATTAACGGTTTTTACGGCAATAGTTATATCTGCGTTTGTTTTTTCGTGTGCTTCGATGATATCGCGCAGATCTATATTGCAAATAACATCGCAGTCAGACATAACGACGTAATCTTCTTTACATCTTTCAAGAAAATGGCCGCTGTCCATCAAGCCGGAAAGTCTTGTTGCAAAGCCCCTGCTTACTGTGTTTGCGAATGCAGTTATGTGCGGCGGAAGTATTTTAATACCTCCCGCACGGGAAGCCAGATCCCAGTCTTTACCCGTGCCTATATGGTCCATTAAGGACTGATAGTTATACTGTGTGATAACGCCGACCTTCTGTATGCCGGAATTTACCATGTTTGAAAGCGCAAAGTCAATAAATCTGTAACGGCATCCGTACGGCACGGAAGCCATCGTACGCATTTGCGTAAGCTCGGAGATGTTCTTATCATGAACGTTTGAAAAAATAATTCCAACAGCAGACATTGTTACATTACCTCCTTACCGGAAAGTTCTTTCAGGGCATTCTCGTTTATCATGGCACCTGCTTTTATCTGCAAACCGTCAGGTATTGCAAGTCCTCCGCCCACAAGGGTTATTTCGCCTTCCGATTTGGGTGCGCCTATCTTACAGCCGCATCCAACTGTGGTATCACCGTCCATTACGGTGTATTCCACTACCGCGCCCGCTTTGATAACGGCACCTTCCATAATAACACTATCCTTTACGATAGCGCCCGCTTCGACTATTACACTGTTTGAAAGGATAGAGTTTTCCACAGTGCCGTATATTTCACAGCCCTCTGTTATCAAAGAATTCTTAACTACGGCACCGTCGCCGGTATAGTGCGGCGGCTGTGTTGAGTTTCTGGAATAAATGCGCCACGTAGGCTCTTTAAGATTGAATACGGGGTTATCACCGATAAGATCCATATTGGCTTCCCAAAGGCTTGATATCGTTCCGACATCCTTCCAGTATCCGCTGAAGGGATATGCAAACATTCTTTCTTTGCCGTTAAGCATTGCAGGAATTATATTCTTACCAAAATCCTTTGAAGAATTTTCATTTGCTTCATCGGCATTCAAATAATCAAACAGCTTTTGCTTGTTGAATATATAAATACCCATGGAAGCTTTTGTGCTTTTCGGTTCTTTCGGTTTTTCTTCAAATTGATATATAGATCCGTCTTCGTTAGTGTTCATAATGCCGAAACGGCTTGCCTCTGCAAGCGGAACGTCGATAACGGCTATGGTACAGTCGGCGTTCATCTTTTTGTGATAATCAAGCATTGCGCCGTAGTCCATTTTGTAAATATGGTCGCCTGAGAGTATCAGAACGTAATCGGGGTCGTATCTTGCGATGAAATCAATGTTCTGATATATTGCATTTGCAGTGCCGCTGTACCAGTCAGCGCCCTTCTGGCGCTGATACGGCGGCAACACCATTGCACCGCCGTAGGTCTTATCAAGGTCCCACGGTTGGCCGTTGCCGATGTATTCGTTAAGAACAAGCGGTTGGTACTGTGTAAGTACGCCCACAGTGTCTATGCCGGAGTTTACGCAGTTTGAAAGGGTAAAATCAATGATACGGTATTTTCCGCCGAAAACTACAGCGGGCTTTGCGGTTTTTTCCGTAAGTGTGTAAAGTCTGCTGCCTTGACCGCCTGCAAGCAGCATCGCCACACATTCCTTTTTCTTGAACATTCGTATGCTCCTTTTATTTTATTTAAATCTCAATCAATTATTGCAGTATCTGCAGATTGAAAAATGATTGCACTTAAAGCCGGAAGGGTAATGTTAATAGCGTTGGGAAGCTCGTCGCACCATTGCTGGTGTGCAACTATTTGGCCGTTGCGCCTGCCCTTGCCGCCGAATTCCGTTGCGTCTGTCGAGAATATTTCTTGCCATACGCCGCCGTTCGGAACACCTACTGTGAAGTTGTACTTATCCATTGCAGAAAAGTTCATAACGCAAAGCAGCTTTTTGCCGTCTTTACCTTGCCGCGTGAAGATTGCAGTATTTCCGTCTGCATCGTCTGCCCTTATCCAGGTAAAACCGTCCCACGAGGTATCGCATTCCCATAATTGGGGTGTTGAAAGATAAAATTGATTAAGCTGCGAAACGAAGTACTGAAGCGTTCTGTGGGTTGGAAAATCCAGCAAAAACCATTCAAGCGATGCATCGTGGTTCCATTCTCTGAATTGACCGTATTCAGCACCCATAAACGTTAATTTTTTACCGGGGTGGCACATCATGTATGTGAAAAACAACCGTGCCCCGTCAAATTTCTGTTCGTAGCTTCCGTGCATTTTATCGATCAACGATTGCTTGCAGTGAACGACCTCGTCATGCGATATCGGTAAAATAAATCTTTCTGAAAAAGAATACATCAGAGAGAAGTTTATATTTTTGTGGTGGTATTTTCTGAAAATGGGATCTTTTTTTACGTATTCGGTAATATCGTTCATCCATCCCATATTCCATTTATGCGTAAAACCAAGACCGCCTTCTTCAACGGATCTTGTTATCATAGGCCAAGCGGTTGATTCTTCCGCTATTGTCAATACGTCGGGGAATCGCTCTTGCACTGCAGAGTTGAATTTTTTGAAGAAAGCAATAGATTCGTAGTTTTTATTTGAACCGTCGTGTGCAGGCGTCCATTCGCCGGGTGCACGGTCGTAATCAAGATAAAGCATAGATGCAACGGCATCTACACGCAAGCCGTCTATGTGATATTCCTTTAACCAATATAATGCGTTTGAAACCAGAAACGATTGTATTTCTTCACGCCCAACATCGAAAAATCTCGTTCCCCAAATCTTATGCTCCATCCTGTCTTTGCCTTGATATTCATAAAGGGGGCTTCCGTCGAATTCGTAAAGGCCGTGTTCGTTTTTGGGGAAATGTGCGGGCACCCAGTCCATTATAACGCCTATTCCGTATTCGTGCATTTTATTCACGAAATACATAAACATTTCAGGTGTTCCGAAACGCGATGTCGGCGCATAAAATCCGCACACCTGATAACCCCAAGAACCGTCAAACGGGTGTTCTGCAATGGGAAGTAATTCAATATGCGTATAACCCATTTGCTTGATATAAGGCGCAAGCTCATCAGCTATTTCGACGTATGAAAGATACGAATTATCCTCATGCCTTTTCCAAGAACCGAGGTGCATTTCGTATATATTGATCGGCAGTGGGTAATCCCCGCGTTGCATAACCTTTTTTCTGTATTCAAGCCATTCTTTATCATTCCAATTAAAATCCGGCAATGCATATACGAAGGAAGATGTTTCCTGCATTGTGCCGGAATAAAATGCATATGGGTCTGCTTTATATATTTCTCTGCCGTTGCGTTTTATTTTGTATTTGTATTTTACCGTGTCGCCTTGCGGTGTATCGATCTCTGCTTCCCAAACACCTTTTTCGGTTATTCTGTGCATGGGGGCGCTTTCATCCCAGTTATTGAAATCACCTACAACAAAAATTTCTTCTGCAGACGGTGCCCAAACACGGAAAACGGTTTTACCGTTGGGCATTACATTGCAGCCCAAAAATTTATAGCTTTCGAAATTCGTGCCCTGATGGAAAAAATACGGGGCAAGATCGTTTTGATTCTGTGACATTTCCAGTAACTCACTTTCAATCGATTTCGTGCACTTCGGGCACAATTAACATTATTATAATATATTTTTTCGAAAAATACAAGTACCCAACGCGATATTTCTTATCAATAACGAAAGGTTTTATTCATTTACACAAAATCTATTGACAAATCCTCATAAAAAGTGTATATTAATACAGTAATATATACGGAAAGTCAGGTTTTTAGAACAATGGAAAACAAAAAAATCAAATTGTCACCGTCGATATTATCGGCGAATTTTTGCAATTTGCTTGATGATGTAAAACAAACCGAACAGGCAGGTGCGGAATATCTTCATATAGACGTTATGGACGGTATTTTTGTTCCTAACATTTCCTTCGGTAAAATAGTACCCGAAACCTTACGAAAGCATTCAAATCAGATTTTCGATGTGCACTTGATGATAGTTGACCCTATGAGGTATATCGACGATTTTGCAAAAGCGGGCGCAGATATAATCACTATCCATCACGAAGCGTGCCACGAAAGAATAAAGGTGCTTGAATATATTCGTTCTTTGGGTATCAAGCCTTGTATTTCTATTAAACCGGATACTAATCCCGCTGTACTTGAAGGATATTTGCCATACGTTGATATGGTGCTGATAATGTCTGTTCAGCCTGGCTTCGGCGGGCAGAAATTTATTCCTTCTGCTATTGAAAGCTGTAAAGTCGCAAGGGAATTGATAAAAAAATCAGGCAGGGATATAGATATCGAGGTTGACGGCGGCTTATACACTCACAACGTTAATCTTGTAACCGAAGCAGGGGCAAACGTTATCGTTGCCGGTTCTTCAATTTTCGGCGCAGACGATATCGGTCTTGCCGTTAAGGAAATGACCAAAAGGGCACAAGATACGTTTATTTGGTAATAAATATTTACATACAGACGCAACTGTTAAATTTTAACAGTAGGATATAATTTAAAGTACGCATTAAAAGGAGATACTGTTTATGAAAAAACTAATGGCAATCGTTTTAACGGCGGTTTTTGCAATATCTTGCATTATTGCACCGTCTGCTGCAGTCCAAATGCAGATCAACACACCCACCATGGAAGATCCCGCATCACAAGAAAACGGCTGGCTTATCGGCTTTGATGTTAACTATATGCCCTCTGCCCCTACGATGGATGGCGTTATAAACGAAGGCGAATATTATCGCATCAATTTTGCCGATGTGAAAAAATATTTCAACTTTATTATCGGTACTTCACTTGCCGATACCGTTTCATTTGAAGATCTTGAAAAGTTTGCCAAAGATGAGATGGACGTTTACGCCGCTTGGCACAAAGGCGATCTTTATCTGGCACTTTCAGCATATGCGGGTAAAGCAGATTACAACTGCCAATTTACCGATAATGAAATGTACCTTTTCAGAGGCTGGTGCTTGCAGGTTGCAGTAACTGATATGAAATCCGTAAATGAAGACAGGGCTGAGGTTGGTATCGGCTACGACCCCAACTCTAAAGAAATGATTTCGTTTACAAAATGGGGCAACAGAAAAAATGTTGATCTTGTTGCAGGTGAAGATTTCGGTACAAATTGGGATAAGGATGCAGAACGCGTAACATACGAGATCCGTCTTGATCTTAGCGATATTCTCGGTGCATCTCCCAAGAACAATGATACGTTCCGCCTCGGCTTTTGCTTGTGCATGGGCGACGGTGATATAACGTCTGACAATATGCAAAAGCAGATTGAATTCGGTCACGGTATTGCAGCATCTAAGGTTGTTGATAACCTGGCTATAACTACACTTGTAGGTAACAACTCCGATGTTGAGGATGAAGGTGACGATACAACTGTTGCCGATACAACACCCCCTGAAGAAGAACAGGAAGGCTTCAATGCGGCAGACCGCTTCGATAAAGACGGCGCAGCGGCAATATTCGATATTACAGACGGAAGTGTTACCGCTACAGATGTTACAGACGAAAACGGCGAAAAATTTGTAAGACTTACCGTTAACGGCAAAAATCCTATAATCGGTTCAAGCGATCTTACACAAGGTCTTAATATGGATGCTGCAGGCGCATACATTGCTATCAAATACCGTACAACATCGGAAAAAAGCAATACGTTTGCTGTTAACTTCACAAACTCCTCTTGCCCCGAGCTTAACAGAGAATACGATTACGAATGCGATTTTGGTCTTGGAACAGATGGTGAATGGCATACAATGGTGTTCGAAATGGATTTCAACCCTGATTGGCAGCAGTTTATTACAAACTTCTACCTTTGCCCGTTTACATCTGCAGAGGATCCCACAGGCGAAACGATAGATATCCAATGGATAAAGTATTATTCGGCTGCACCTGCGTTTGATGATGAATCGTTTGAAGATAAGTTCGGCGACAATATCAAGGTAGAAACAGGCGATGATACGATAGGTGAAGTAACTGAAGACGAAGAAACAAACGCTCCTGCAACAAACGCAGTAACATCCGCTTCAACAAGTAAGACGGATGATAACGGCGGCTCCGACAACACGATCGTGATAGTGGTTGCAGTAGTTGCAGTTGTGGTTGTTGTTGCAGCTGTAGCATTTATTATAGTAAAAAGAAAGAAAAACTGATTTTCAGCACTAAAAGGGTTTCCCTTTGGCGTGTGCCTAAGGGAAACCCTTGTTTTATCTTTAGATCCGCTTAACGGCGAGAATTATGTGGGAATAGGTAAATGTAAATGAAGATATCCAAAGTATTAAAACGTGCGGCTTCTTTGTTTTTGGTCGTATGTCTGTGCATCGTAATTATTCCGTTTATGCAGATTAAAACGGATGCACAAAAGAAAGACAGCTTTAAATTAAAGGTTTTTGATTATAATATCTGTGCATATGTTGACCCAAATAATATAAACCGTATGTTCGATATCTATCCTGACAGAAGTATGGACGATTATACAATGGATAAAAGAGCATTGCGTTTGAAAAAGCTTATTGATAATTACGCACCTGATGTTATATCCTTACAAGAAGTGAATTACGAGTGGTTTCCATATCTTACCACTGATCCGTCAACGAAATTAACCGATAAATATGCATATGTCGGCGTAAGCGGAAGCGGAAAAACAGAAGGTGAAGGAACTGCCAGGTGGGATCTCTACAACCTTGTTTTTTATAATAAAGAGAAGTTTGAGCTTCTTAAAAGCGGTGACTTCTGGCTTTCTACCACCCCCGATGTTCCAAGCAGAAATACACCGTCTAACACCTGTATGAACAGAACGTGTACGTGGGCGATATTGCGCCATAAGGAAAGCGGTGTTGCATATTTTCATGCCAACACCCACCTTACCACCTGTACCGAAGAATATTCCGTACAGCAGGCAGAAGTTCTGTGCGAACAAATAGAAAAGCTTTCGTACGGCTTGCCTACCGTGATCACGGGTGATTTTAATATGAGTATCTACCTTAATGCAAGGGCGTACGGTTGTATGACGGGATACGGGTATTCAGATTCTCGTTTCGAAGCGAAGGTTACAAAAATAGCAAGCACGTGGCGTTCTTTCGGATATTATAAAACCCGTTTTTTACAGAACGCCATAGACCATATATTTGTAAAAGGCTCTATCACGATGGATCTTTACAAAAATATGACAGAGTCATTTGATGCTGATTATAAAATAATAGACGATTTCGACAGTATAAAACAAAACGGTGAAAAATGCGGATACGACCTTTCGGATCATATCGGCATATATTTCGAAGGTACTGTAACGAACGATGCAAGCGTATGGAACGGCAAAACACCTGCTTCTGCACCGGATACATTTGTAAAATCAGGTAATACGTATTATATAAACAGTGCAGAGGCATTGGCATATTTTGCCTTATCTGTCAACGCAGGAACAACGTATAGCGGATGCACTGTTAATTTAACAAAAGATATCAATTTGTTAGATTTCGTGTGGACGAAGATCGGCGGAACAAATGGGTTAAATAACCCTTTTCGCGGTGTATTTGATGGCTGCGGCCACCGTATATACAACCTTAATATATCAGAAACTACCGAACGATCCGGATTTTTTGGATATATAAGCGTTGCACAAATACGGAATATAGGTATAGAGTCCGGTAAGGTGTTTTCAACTGGTTGGGCCGTGGGAACGCTTGTCGGAGTCGCAACAAGTGAAAGTATTGTAGAGAATTGTTACAGTAAAGCCGACCTTATCGGAAATTATGGCGGCATGGGAGGAATACTTGGTGCGACGTGGAATGTTTGTACCGTAAGAAATTGCTATTACACAGGCGATATTTCGTGTACGAGAACCTCCGGTACACCCGGTGCTCCTATCACAATAGGCGGTATAGTAGGCTTTGTTTCTGCAAGCTACGGCGAAAATCAAAGGGTTAATTTTAATGGCTGCTATTACGCAGGTGAAAAGCCTTTGGGCGCGTATGATACATCTAAGCATATATATATCGGTTCGATATACAGCCGTATGGCTACACCATCTAGCAGCGAGCCTACCGCTACGATGAGCATTGATGTTTCGGGTTGCATGTATCCGTACAGTGCAAACGGTACATCTTGGATATCTGCATCGGATGAAAGGCGCGTTAACGAAAAAGCCCCCGTTGGGTATATCAATATCGGTATGAACAACGAAAATGCAAAAAATCTTAACTTTCTTGGTGGGTACACCGATGACGTTTATAATTTAAACGGATATTATCCCGTGCTTAAATGGGAAAGCGGTAAAAAAGCCGTTTTACCGAATAACGAAAAGGATTTCTTTATATCTACGCCCGAACAGTTATTTTCCTTTGCATATAATGTAAATACGGGTGAAAATTCGTATTCGGGCTGCAACGTTTACTTGCTTAACGATATAGATCTTTGCGATGCGCCGTTTACCGAAATAGGCGGATATGACGGAAGTGAAAAATATGCGTTTAAAGGCAATTTTAACGGCTTAGGGCATTGCATAAAGAACCTTTATATAAACTCAGATACCGAAAAAACCGGATTTTTCGGTTGTGTAAGCGGTGCGGTTACAGTCGAAAATATCGGCCTTGAAAGCGGTTCTGTAAACGGTAAGGGAATGACGGGTGCTTTAATAGGAAATATGATAAACGGTGTTTCGGTTAAAAAGTGCTTTTCTCGATTGCCTGTTTTCGGCAATAAGGAAGTCGGCGGCTTGATAGGAAGTGCTGCAGTATATTCTCAGCAAAGTGTTATTGAGGATTGCTATGTAAATGCTTTTATCGCGGGATCAAGCTTTAAAGAAAAGCTTATAAGCGGCGGTATTTTGGGTAAAGCAATTACAGATGATGCACAAAGCACCACCTCGCACATAAAAATATACCGTTGTTATTTTACCGGTGACTGGCCTATGAATTCATACGTAGCGACCGCCACGGGCGATTTTAAGGGGTATTCTGTTGGAGAGATAGCAGGTGGCGCTTCTTCGGCAAAAATCTGTATTTCGCTTGATTACTGTTCAAGCCGTTACAGCAGTAAAAATCTTTCTTCTGAAATTGCAAATTCTTCGCAAACGAATACGTTTTTCCTTTATACGGGAACTAACGCACTTGATAAAACAAAATTAAATTCCGGTTCTTCTGCGAATTTTGCAGAAGATACTTCGAAAATAAACAACTCTTATCCCGTTCTTGCTTGGCAGCAAAACGGCGAAAGTGAAAAGCTTGTTGCAAATATTCTTTCCCAAAAGCATATTGCTTACGTTTCTTTTCATACAATTCAAGCGGTGCGCGGTGCAACGGTAACTGTATGTGTAAATGTAGAAGGAAATACAGGTATAACGGATATCGCGTTCGATATTGAAGCAAACGGTGTGTTTGAGCTGGTAGGTGCATCTTCTCCCGCGTTTGTTACATATGAAAACGAAAATGCAGATGCATCCTTCCGCGGTGCGGAAACTGCCGCATATACCGTTGCGTATTTGACGTTTAAGGTTGCGGACGTTTCAGAAGGTGATTATTCTGTTATTGCTGATAATATCGTCTTGAAAAACGGCAACGGAGAAAATGTAATAGCCATGGGAAAAGCTTCTTATATACGCGTTATCGATTACGTACCGGGCGATGCTAACAATGATGGGGCTGTTGATGCCAAAGATGCAATAAGAATTAAAAAGTATATTTCAGATAACGCAACAGAAATAAACAAGCTTGCAGCTGATTATGATCAAAACGGTCAGATATCAATGGAAGATATACAAGCGATATATAAAATCATGTAAAGAGGTATCGTTATATAATGAAAACGGCAATTATTAAATCTGCAATAGCACCAATGTACCGTAGCCCCGAACACGGAATTTCTTTAGAGGACGAAGTGCTTTTTGGAATGCAAGTGGAAGCGGAAGAGTCTGAAAACGGATTCTTTGCAGTTACTACACATTACGGCTACAAAGGATATATTGAAAAAAAGCATCTGCTTTTTTGCCCCAAAAGGGTTAAAAGGTTTCTCGGTATGTGCGAGAATTACCGTGTTATTTCCAAAAACAGTTGTGATATTTTAAGCGAAGCACGATATCAAGGTAATCATATAATAACACTTCCGGCAGGCAGCAGAGTAGTCTTGCTTGAAGAATTGGAAAATAATTGGTGCAGGGTGTATCTTTGCACCGGCGAAGAGGGATATACAAGAACATCACAGTTAGAAAATTACACCACCTCATATACCTTAAACGACGCATTGCGCGACAAACTTGTACAAACCGCAGAAAAATACCTGGGAAGCCAATACCGTTGGGGCGGTAAAACACCACAGGGAATAGATTGCTCGGGTCTGTGTTCTATGGCGTATATGCGTTGCGGAATAATTATCTACCGTGATGCTAAATTGATAGAAGGGTATCCTGTTAAAGAGATCTCTTACAACGAATTAAAAAAGGGCGACCTTGTGTATTCTCCGGGCCATATAATGATGTATATCGGTGATGGAAGGATCATACATTCATCCTCTGCTTCGTGCGGTGTAGTATATGCACAGCTTCCCGAAAAAGAAAAAATAACTGCCTGCGGAAGTATATTTAAAAATTAAGGTTTATTAAAAATTATTAAGGTTGAAAGCAAAATATTGAAATCTATCTTCAAAAATGGTATAATCTGCGTGTAAAGGAGGAATACATATGGAAATGTGGATTTTTTGGGCGATCCTATTGATGTTATTTTCGGTAGTTGAAATAATAACCCCGCAGATGACTACGATATGGTTGGCAATAGGCTCGGCAGCGGCGATAGGCGTGTCTTTTGCATTACCCGATTGGATATGGTTGCAAGTGCTTGTGTTCGTAGTGGTTTCCGTCGTGTTACTCGCACTTACACGTAAAATATCCAAACGTATCCTGAAATACAACGTAGTGCCTACCAATGCAGACAGATGTATAGGTCAACAAGCCGTTGTTACGGAAGGAATAAATAATCTGCTTGGAAAAGGGCAGGTAAATATTAAGGGTGCAATTTGGACTGCACGCGCCGAAAAAGACGAAGAGATACCTGAAGGAACGCTTGTTTCGGTTGTAAGGATCGAAGGCGTAAAAGTAATCGTAAAAAGTACAAAGAAAGGAATTTAATTATTATGGGACCGTTTTATGTTATTATTGCATTAATTTTATTTTTTGTTATTGTTATTATTTCCAATATCAAGATCGTACCACAGGCAAAGGCATTCGTAATTGAAAGGCTTGGAACGTATTATGCAACGTGGGATACAGGCTTGCACGTGAAGATACCGTTTATTGATAAAATACAAAGAATGGTGTCGTTGAAAGAACAGGTAGTCGATTTCCCGCCTCAGCCCGTTATTACTAAGGACAACGTTACCATGCAGATAGATACTGTTGTTTTCTTCCAGATAACAGACCCTAAATTGTTTGCCTATGGTGTTGAAAATCCTTTGGCTGCTATTGAAAACCTTACGGCAACCACATTGCGTAATATCATAGGCGATATGGAGCTTGATAATACACTTACTTCCAGAGATACGATAAACAGCCAGATAAGGGTTATTCTTGATGAAGCAACCGATCCTTGGGGCATTAAGGTAAACCGTGTTGAGCTTAAAAATATTATTCCGCCTTCCGAAATTCAGGATGCGATGGAAAAACAAATGAAGGCAGAACGTCAAAGACGTGAAGCGATCCTTCGTGCGGAAGGTGAAAAGGCAAGCCGAATACTTGTTGCAGAAGGTCTTAAAGAAAGCCAGATACTCGCTGCACAAGGTGAAAAAGAGGCACAGATCCTTAAAGCAGAAGCTGCAAAGGAACAAAAGATCAGAGAGTCTGAAGGTGAAGCAGCCGCAATTCTTGCAGTGCAAAAAGCTATGGCAGACGGAATTAAGATGATCAACGAAGCATCCCCTACCGAAGGATACCTTACTATCAAAAAGCTTGAAGCGTTCGAAAAAGCGGCAGACGGTCAGGCAACGAAGCTTATTATTCCCAGCGAGCTTCAATCTATTGCAGGTCTTGCAGCAGGCTTAAAAGAAATAGTTACAGATAAACAAGAAGAAGCAAAAAAAGCAGAATAACTTTTTTGAATACTAATAAAACCCCTTGATGCGCTTTATACTGCATCAAGGGGTTTTAACTCTTTTTAATCAATCAAACAAGTCTTTGTGGAAGATAAAAATATATTTATTATCAGCCATTTATAAAAGCTTTAAGGGATTCTATCTGCGCTTGAACGCAAGATGGTGCAGGACCGCCAACAGAACGTCTGTCGCCAACACAGGTTGCAAGGTCTAATGCTTGATATACGTCGTTGTCAAATACTTCGCTGTACATTTTGTATTCCTTAAGTGAAAGGGAATTAAGCGTTTTATTATTTTCAATGCAATATGCTACAAGCCCGCCGGTGATTTTGTAAGCATCACGGAATGGGATACCGCGCTTTGCCAGATAGTCTGCGCAGTCTGTAGCGTTTATGTAACCGCCTTCTGCGGCTTTGTGCATTACTTCGGGCTTTACTGTAGAGGTTTCGAGCATTTTTGTAAATATTGAAATACACATCGAGGTGTTGTCGATTGCGTCAAATATTGCCTCTTTGTCTTCTTGCATATCCTTGTTATATGCAAGCGGCAAGCCCTTCATCATAACAAGCAATGTGTTAAGGTCGCCGTAAACCCTTGCACATTTGCCTCTTGTAAGCTCGGCAATATCGGGATTTTTCTTTTGCGGCATGATGGAAGAACCGGTGGAATATGCATCGTCAAGCTCTATAAAAGAAAATTCGGCGCTGCACCATAAGATCATTTCTTCTGAAAATCTTGAAAGGTGCATCATTATAAGTGAAAGTGCAAAGCATAATTCAATTACAAAATCTCTGTCTGAAACACTGTCCATACTGTTTTCCGTAACAGAATAAAATCCAAGTGCATCTGCAACCGCCTGTCTGTCGGTGTTGTACGTTGTACCTGCAACGGCACAAGCACCCAAAGGCATAATGTTTATCCTTTTATACGCATCTGTTAATCTTTCGCAATCTCGGCGGAACATTTGCCCATATGCCATAAGGTGGTGTGCAAACGTAACTGGCTGCGCCCTTTGTAAATGCGTGTATGCAGGCATAACTGTATTTATGTTATTGCTTGCTTTAGTGCAAATAGTATCGATCAGCTCGATAAGAAGCTTTCTGATGTCCTCTGCGGCGGTTCTTAAATATAATCTTATATCTAATGCAACCTGGTCGTTTCTGGAACGTGCAGTATGAAGCTTTTTGCCAACATCACCTATGCGTGCAGTAAGTATTTGTTCAACATACATATGAATGTCTTCCGCATCGGAATCAAAGTTAAGCTTTCCGCTTTCAAAATCGTCAAGAATGCCTTTAAGACCTTCGATTATTTTAAGTCCGTCGCCTACGGTTATTATGCCGCATTTCGCAAGCATTCCGGCGTGGGCTATACTTCCGGTTATATCTTCTTTATACATTCTGCAATCAAATGGCAACGACGAGTTAAAATCGTTAACCTCGGATGCAAGCTCTTTTTTAAATCTACCTTCCCACATTTTCATATGGCAGTACCTCTTATAATTATTTTTAAATGTTTTTGTATCTTAATACGTGAAGAAATGGCGTTATTCTGTTATGTTTATGTATTTGGAATATCTTGACATATACTGTATTCCCGAAATTACTGTAAACACAATGGTTACAGCTAAAAGAACGTAATCCAATACGTGGTTTGTTTTCAAAAATCCATCCGGAATTACAGAATCGGCAACAAGCATATATATAATGCATATGCTTTGAGAAACGGTTTTGATTTTTCCAAGCCACGCGGCTGCAATAACTGTTCCGTCTGAGCTTTTTGCCACAAGCCTGATAGATGTGATAGCCAATTCTCTGAATATCATAACAGCAAGTGCAAGTGCCAGCCAGAATTTCATATCACAGAATTTTTCAATATCACTTGCAATCATTGCCAGCATCGTGCCGAAAACAAGGAATTTATCTGCCAAGGGGTCTAAAAACTTACCGAAATTCGTTACGATGTTGTTTTTTCTCGCTATGTAACCGTCTGCAAAATCTGTAAGTGTAGCTATAAGAAACAAAACTGCACCTGTAAATAAATTCCAGCTTCCCTCAACGGGCAGAAGGATAAACACCATTACGAAAGGTATCATTACCACTCTTAATATGGTAAGCTTATTCGGAAGATTCATTTTTTACTTCACCTCACTGATAGATTCACCGATCAGGTCGTATCCTTCAAAATCGGTTATTTTTACTTTGGCGTAGTCGCCGGCAGTGTATCTTGTCTTGTCACCGTCAATGTCGAAAAACACGCAGCAATCAATATCAGGGGCATCTGCAAAGCTTCTGCCTACGAAAGCACCGGCTGCTGCATCATATTCGTCAACCAAAACGTCTATTACTTTTCCAACCTGTGCGGCGCTGTATTGCTCTGCAATGGTTGCCTGCAATGTCATAACACGGTCAAGCCTGTCATCTTTTATGTCTTCATCTATCTGACCGTCAAAGTCGTGTGCAGGGGTATCTTCCTCGCGAGAGTATGTGAAAGCACCCAATCTTTCAAATTTCGTTTCTTTTACAAAATTCAAAAGCTCTTCAAATTCTTCTTCTGTTTCTTGCGGAAATCCTACGATAACGGTGGTACGTATAACGATATCGGGAATATTGTCCCTTAAACGTTTTATGGCATCTTTTATAACGGCAGAACCACCGTGCCTGTTCATGGAATTAAGAACCCTGTCGTTGATATGCTGTATCGGAAGATCGATGTACTTCAAAACCCTATCGTTGTTTTTTATTTCCTGCACTAATTCGTCTGTTATTTTGTCAGGATAGCAGTAAAGTAATCTTATGTGCGGAATAGATGTGTTTTCGCATATCGCACGTATCAGTTTTACAAGTGAATATTCACCGTAAAGATCCACACCGTACCGGGTGGTATCCTGTGCGATAAGAGAAAGCTCTTTAGTGCCGTCTGCATCGAACAGTTTTGCCTCTTGCACTATATCGTCTATCGGGCGTGAACGGAATTTTCCGCGTATTAACGGAATGGCACAATACGTACAACGATTATCACAACCCTCTGCAATTTTTATGTACGCCGAATGTGTGGGGGTTGTAACCATTCTTCCGCCGCCTAACCGGCAAGTGTTTTTATCACCGAAAGAAACGGCTTTTTCACCCTCCAATGAACGTTTTACAATATTCGCTATATCGTGTATGCTTCCTACACCTACAACTGCATCAACTTCGGGCAGCTGTTGTAAAATTTGCTCTCTGTATCTTTCGGCAAGGCAACCCGTTACTATTATCTTTTTTAATTTGCGATGTTCTTTAAGCCATGCAATATCAAGTATATTGTCGATAGCTTCCTTTTTTGCACTTTCGATAAAGGCACATGTGTTAATGATTATAACGTCTGCTTCTATTTCTTCTGCAGTGATTTCGTATCCTGCTTTATCTAAAATATCAAGCATTACTTCCATATCCACTTGGTTTTTACTGCACCCAAGTGAAACAAAACCAATTTTTATCATATTAGTATCCTTAATCAAATAATAATCAATATATAATAACCCCTAATATATTAAAAAATATACCTGAAATTTGAAAGAAAAAGGAAAACAAAACTATTGCGCGTGTAACAATAACAAAAAATAAAATCCATTAAATGAAAGAAAAATATCACGTTTTGCGTTTTTTTAAAAAAAGATTTTGCCTTTTCTATTGACAAAATCGAAAGTTTGTGGTATATTCATAATGTTGACTGTAGTGGAGGGATGTCCGAGCGGTTTAAGGAGCTGGTCTTGAAAACCAGTGACTCGTTCACTCGAGCCGTGAGTTCGAATCTCACTCCCTCCGCCAACTTCTACAAAATTAAATAAAGATCCTCACCATACGGAGAAGTACTCAAGCTGGTGAAGAAGCGCCCCTGCTAAGGGTGTAGGGCGGGAAACCGTCGCGAGAGTTCAAATCTCTCCTTCTCCGCCAACAAAAAACGCACTTTTGTCTACCGACAAAGGTGCGTTTTTTGAATGACATTTGCCTGCGGCAAATGATGGCGGGTTTTCCTAATGATGATCGCTCCGCGAATGATGTGTGCCTTGCGGCACATTGGGCAAACATCGCACCATTGCGACCAACGGGAGCAACATCATTTTGAGCGAAGCGAAAAACATCATATCGCCGCAAGGCGATGCATCATTTGACATACAAGCGAATTTATGCTATAATAAGACAAAGAAAGGCGGTGGAAAAATGAAAACAGAGTCAAAAAACATATTAACGCGAGAAAACTGTAAAGCAGAGCTTAAGCGGTTATCCAAATCAAGGCTAATGCAAGATTCGGTTGTGTTGGCAGTATTACTG
>JAZQHC010000027.1:0-26054 GCA_045540335.1 Eubacteriales bacterium | reverse complement strand
TCTTTTGGTCATGCCCTTTTTTCAACACTCAAAATTGTTTGAGCTTTTCTGCTTTGTTGTTACGCCTTTTTTTATTTGTATTTTTTCAAAAAGCTCTTGACAAACAGTAACAGGTTTATCGTTCTGTTTTATCGCCAGTTTAGCCTTTGTATTACAGCGTCGCAAACAAACACCGGCATCGGGCAAAGCCCATATCCCTAAAGTTTCTCGCGTCCTCCGGGAGGGAGCTGTCGGCGAAGCCGACTGCGGGAGAGCGCGTTGCAATAAAGCTTGTTAAAACTTCAAAGTCACGCAGGTTCCTTCCACCGCTAACGCGATCCCCCTTCCTCTTTTAGGGAAGCTTTTCGCTAGTTCCATTATAAGAAAAATCGACAGAGAAAACAAGTTCTCTGGCGATTTTTGTACCTGCCTATTTCTGCGATAAAAATGCAGAGATAACAGGTCGTTTTTTATTTACCGTTTTTTCTTAAGTCTGAAATAATATATTCTGCCGCATTTATACGTTTTAACCTCGTCGTAAAAATCCAGCACTTGCGGATTTTCAACAAGGAAATCGGGTGTTTCAGTTTCACACAGAACTATCGCTTCATCTTCTATAAGATCCGCTTTATAAATCCGTTCAAGTGCATCTGCCAAAAAATCAGATGCATACGGAGGATCTAAAAATACTATCCCATACTTTCTTCCTGAATTCGAAGCAGCCCTTATATATTCCTTATAATCAAGATTCATTATTTTGCATTGCTGATAAAGCCTTGTTTTTTGGGCGTTTTGACGCACTATTTCGCACGCTTCTCTCGAAACATCGCAAAAAACGGCGTTTGATGCCCCGCGAGACAATGCCTCAAGTCCCATCTGGCCTGACCCTGCAAACAAGTCCAACACTGCCCTGCCTTCTATTTCAAACTGAATAGAGCTGAAAACCGTTTCCTTTGCACGTTGCAAGGTTGGGCGTGTATCCTCGCCTTCAAGCGTTACAAGGGTGCACCCCCTTGCAGTTCCTGTTATAATCTTCATAATAAACCTTTCCTTTAAAAGAACAAAATTAGCAAAGCATAGATCTTACGATTGCCCGTAATTTATTTTATAAGCCGTTACGTCGTCAGATCAATTTTTTATAAAGTTCCGTAATTTCCTCTACGCTGGTATCCTTTGGATTTCCGGGGCGGCACGCATCATCATACGCGGATTGCGCCAAGAACGGAATATCCTCTGCTTTAACTATATCCTTCAAATCGGCAGGAATACCTACATCTGCAGAAAGCTGTTTTACCGCGTTAATGGCTGCTGCACGATATTCTTCAACAGACATATTTTCAACGCCCTTAACACCCATAGCCTGTGCAATATATTTATACTTGTCGCCTGTCTGTGAAGCGTTATACTCCATAACCGTAGGCAGAATGATCGCGTTAGCAACGCCGTGCGGTGTATCGTAAAGTGCACCCAACGGGTGTGCCATAGAGTGAACGATACCAAGCCCTACGTTAGAAAATCCCATTCCTGCAACGTATTGGCCGAGTGCCATGCCTTCCCTTCCTTCTGCAGTGCCTTCTACTGCACCGCGCAAGGTTCTGGCAATTATTTCTATTGCCTTCAGGTGGAACATATCGGAAAGTTCCCATGCGCCTTTTGTAATATATCCTTCAATAGCGTGTGTCAAAGCATCCATACCTGTTGCAGCAGTTAAGCCCTTGGGCATGGTTGACATCATATCAGGATCAACAAAAGCAACAACGGGGATATCATGTACGTCAACGCATACCATTTTGCGATTTTTCTCAACGTCTGTTATAACGTAGTTGATAGTAACCTCTGCTGCCGTGCCTGCCGTAGTGGGCACTGCCAGTATGGGAACACATTTATTTTTTGTAGGTGCAACCCCCTCTAAAGAGCGAACATCGGCAAATTCAGGATTGGCAATAATTATACCTACCGCCTTTGCAGTATCCATAGACGAGCCCCCGCCTATAGCAACAATGCAGTCTGCCCCGCACGCCTTAAAAGCGGCAACCCCTGCTTGAACGTTTTCTATTGTGGGATTGGGTTTGATTTCTGTGAAAAGCGTGTAGGCAATATCGGCATTGTCAAGAAGTGCAGTAACTTTTGCACTTACCCCAAATTTAACAAGATCAGGGTCTGATGCTACGAAAACTTTTTTAAAACCTCTGTTTTTAATTTCTTCGGGAATAGCGTTTATCGCACCCGCGCCGTGATAAGATGTTTCGTTAAGGACAAATCTGTTCATTTTATTTTTTCCTTTCAAAAATATTGCTTTCGCTTATTTACATTATATCCCAAATAACCATTTGATACAATAGATTGTTTGTTAATTATTATATTTTCCTTTGCATATTGATTTTCAAAAAGAAAACTTGTATAATAAAGAAAATGGAGAATAGTTATGCAAAATGATATATTAAAAAGATTTACAGAATTATCTTTCAGATCAGAAAAAATATACGACTACGTATTTACGGAATTTTTGGATATGCAACAACAAAGTATCCTTCGCACAAGCCAAATAAACAATTATACGCTTTACGGAGGATATGAAGATGCTGAACGTAAAATATCGTGTTTTGGCGGTGACTATATTTACGGCGATCCGTCTTGGCCTGCAGTCTGGGTGAAAATATCGCCGTTGTCGCAAAAATTTGCAGATGTTTTTACACATAGAGATTTTCTTGGTTCATTGATGAATCTCGGTTTAGAGCGTAACGTTTTTGGCGATCTGATATTATACGAAAACGAATGCTTTGTTTTTATGCTGGAGAATATTGCGCCTTACGTCGTTGATACCCTGCAAACAGTTCGAAAAACCAAGGTAAAATGTCAAATTATCGATAATCTGCCCGAAATAGCAATATCACAACCCGAAGAAATAACAATTATTGCTGCCGCCAACCGTGCCGATGCCATAATTGCATCAGTTTATAATTTATCAAGAAATGATGCACTTTCATTGATATCAGCAGGCAAGGTATTCATTAACAGCGTACAGCTTATACAAAACCACAAGCCTTTAAATGAAAACGATATTGTTTCTACACGCGGATACGGAAGATTCATTTTTTCACAAATATCAGACGGCACAACAAGAAGCGGGAAATTACGCATAAAAATAAAAAAATATAAATAATAAATATCCCCCCGTATAACGGGGGGATATTTATTATTACTTTATTCAGCAGCTTCTTCTTTCTTTTCTGCTGCTTTAGCTGCCTTTTTAGCAGCCTTTTTATCTTCCTTGTCTTCAGGCTTTACATAGCCAACAAGTTTGATAACTGCCATTTCAGCTGCATCACCTCTGCGAGGACCAAGCTTATAAATAGCTGTATAACCGCCGTTTCTTTCGGCGTAAAGGGGTGCAAGTTCGTTAAATACCTTGCTTACTACCTTTTCTTTTGTTATAAATGCAAGAGCTGCACGGCGGGAAGCCAAAGTATTCTTTTTGCCAAGTGTAATCATTTTTTCAGCTAAAGGTCTTACTTCTTTCGCTCTTGTAAGAGTTGTAACCAACTGACCGTTTTCAAGCAACAGAGTAACCATGCCTTTAAGCATTGCCATTCTGTGATCGGTCGTTCTGCCTAATTTTCTTGTACCGGGCATTTATTTTTACCTCCTTATAGTATTTCTCAATCTTCACTCTTTTTGAATGCCAGATTGAGTGAGGCGAGTTTTTGTTGAACTTCATCGAGGGATTTTTTGCCGAGATTTCTCACCTTAATCATCTCGTCCTCGGTTTTGTTTATCAAATCTTCCACAGTGTGTATGTCTGCACGCTTCAAGCAGTTGAAGCTTCTTACAGACAAGTCAAGCTCCTCAATGGTCATCTCAAGAACTTTTTCTTTCTTTGTTTCTTCACGTTCAACCATTATCTCTGTATTCTTTGCCTCATCAGACAAATCAACAAAGAGGTTGAGATGCTCGTTGAGTATCTTGGCACCCAAGGATACAGCTTCCTTCGCTGTTATAGTACCGTTTGTACTTACGAAAATGGATAACTTATCAAAGTCTGTTATGCCGCTGTTTCCTACTCTCGTGGATTCAACAGTATAGTTTACTTTAAGCACGGGAGTATATATGGAATCGGTATATATCAAACCTATCTGCGGAGGATTGAGTTGCTTATTCTTCTCCTGGGATACATAGCCGCGGCCGCGGTCAAAAGTTATTTCCATGAAAAGGTTTGTGTTTTCGGAAAGAGTTGCAATATGGTGTTCCGGATTCAATATTTCAACATCTGAATCGGGTTTAATATCGCCTGCAGTTACCTCACACTCGCCGGTCATATCAATTATAACTCTCTTCGGGCCGTCGCAGTAAAGCTGTGCCACAATGCCTTTTACATTAAGAACGATTTCGCATACATCTTCTTTAACACCGGGAATGGTGGAAATTTCATGCAAAACGCCGTTTATCTTAATGCTTACAGGTGCAATACCTGGCAAAGACGAAAGCAATACCCTACGCAAAGAGTTGCCAAGGGTCGTTCCGTATCCCCTTTCAAGAGGTTCTACTACGAATGAACCGCTTTTACCGTCTTCGCTGAGGTCAACCGCGGTTATATTGGGCTTTTGTATTTCTATCATGTGTACCTCCTAAATTTATTTAATTCAAATAAGTACCTATGCCGCCCTATGCGACAAAGGCTGTCGGGAGGCTTTTATTACTTGGAATAAAGCTCGACGATGAGGTGTTCTTCGAAGGGGAACGTAACATCTTCTCTTGTAGGAAGAACTACAACCTTCGCTGTTCCGTTTTCTGCATCAACCTCAAGCCACTTCGGAGTAGTTTTGGAAGCCATTTCTTCCATAAGTTGTTTTACTCTTGTGCCGTTCTTAGCTTTAGCCGTAAGCGCTACAACATCGCCTGCTTTAAGAATGATAGAGGGGATGTCTGCTTTGTTGCCGTTCAATGTAAAATGACCGTGACGAACAAGCTGTCTGGATTCTTTTCTGGAAGAGCCCATACCCATCTGGTAAACAACGTTATCAAGTCTTCTTTCAAGCAAGGAAAGAAGGTTGTCACCCGTTACGCCTGCTTTTTTATCTGCTTTTTCAAAATACATTTTGAACTGCTTTTCAGCAACGCCGTAATATCTTTTTGCTTTTTGCTTTTCACGCAACTGCATTCCGTATTCACCGACTTTTTTCCTTGCCATACCGTGTTGGCCGGGTGCGGATTCTTTTCTGGAAACCAGAGCGCATTTGTCAGAAAGGCATCTGTCGCCCTTCAAAAACAGCTTTGTACCTTCTCTGCGGCAAAGTCTGCACGCAGGACCTGTATATCTTGCCATCTCGTTTTTTCCTCCTTATACGCGTCTTCTTTTAGGCGGTCTGCATCCGTTGTGAGGGATGGGTGTTACGTCTCTGATGAGAGTAATGTCAAGACCTGTTGCTTGAAGCGCGCGGATTGCCGCCTCTCTTCCTGAGCCGGGACCTTTAACATAAACTTCAACGGTTTTCATACCGTGTTCCATAGCGAGCTTTGCAGCTGTTTCTGCTGCCATCTGCGCTGCGAAGGGAGTGGACTTTCTTGAACCTTTGAAGCCAAGTTCGCCGGCGGATGCCCAAGAAACGGTATTGCCTTCCATATCGGTTATGGTTATAATTGTGTTATTGAAAGTTGACTGGATGTGTGCTGCACCGGAAGCAATATTCTTGCGCTCGCGGCGTTTCTTCACAGCCTTCTTTGCTGTTTTAACCTTTGCCATTTAGCTTCTCACTCCTTATTTCTTCTTATTCGCTATTGTCTTAGCGGGACCTTTTCTTGTTCTTGCGTTCGTCTTTGTTCTTTGACCTCTTACAGGCAGACCTTTTCTGTGACGAACACCTCTGTAACAACCGATTTCAACAAGTCTCTTGATGTCCATTGCAATCTCACGGCGAAGTTCACCTTCTACTGTGTGGTTGTTTTCAATTTCATCACGAAGCTTTGCTACGTCTTCTTCGGTAAGATCTTTACATCTTGTATCAGGATCAATACCTGTTTTTTGAAGAATTTCATTCGAGGTAGTTCTTCCGATACCGTAGATATAGGTAAGACCTATTTCAACTCTTTTTGCGTTGGGTATATCAACACCAGCTATACGTGCCATTGATTATTTTACCTCCTGTATTATTAACCCTGTTTCTGCTTATGCTTCGGGTTTTCGCATATGACCATTACACGGCCCTTTCTTCTGATTATCTTGCATTTTTCGCAGATTTTCTTTACGGAAGGCTTTACTTTCATGTTGTGACACCATTCCTTTCATAATTTTGAATGTGCGTTGTTTTATTTTGTTCTCCAAGTGATACGGCCCTTCGTAAGGTCGTAAACCGAAACCTCTACTGTAACCTTATCACCAACGAGTATTTTAATGCAATTAAGTCTCAATTTGCCCGAGATACTTGCAGTCACCATATGACCGTTGGGCAACTTAACCTTAAAGGTCGCATTGGGAAGTGCTTCCGTTACAATGCCGCCTTCAAATTCAATTACATCATCCTTTGGCAGAATAATCCCTCCAAACTTAATTAATTGTTATACATCAATTTGCTTGATACGTAAGAATCGCGAAATAAGAATCTTCAATTCTTTATTTGTAAGATTTACGCATCCGTTTACTATACACCCATCGGGAACTGAAAATTCCGTAAGGGTAAGATGTGCGGGGTTCTTCTTTTTCGGGGCAATAACAAGCCTTTTTCGCCCGTCGGCAATGTATTGATAATTTTCTTTTTCAAAAATTACCACATAATACCTGCCTTTATCATGCCCGTGTAAAGAATAAACGATCTTTCCGATGTTTGAACTTCCGCCCACCTGTGGATCTATATACCGCATTGTCATATCGCCGTAAGCAGAACCGCTTCGCCATCGGTGATGGCAACCGTATGCTCGTAATGGGCCGAAAGTGAACCGTCTGCGGTTTTTACGCACCAACCGTCAGGCATTTCTATTACCTTGTAAGTGCCGACGTTTACCATCGGCTCAATGGCTATCGTCATTCCGGGGTAAAGGCGACTGCCTCTGCCCGCAGTACCGAAGTTTGGAACTTCGGGGTCTTCATGAAGCTCTCTGCCCACACCGTGACCGATATACTTCCTTACGACCGAATATCCGTATGATTTTGCGTGGGCATCTACAGCCGCGCCTATATCGCCTATGCGGCATCCCGCTTTGGCAAACTCAACACCTTTATAGAATGCTTCTTTTGTGGCTTGAATAAGCCTTTTCGCTTCTTCTGAAGCGTTTCCGCATATAAAGGTATTAGCACTGTCGCCGTGAAACCCTTGGTAAAGCGCACCTACGTCTATCTTAACGATATCACCGTTTTGAATGATGCGGTCTTTCGAGGGAATTCCGTGAATAACCTCGTCGTTTATACTTATACATGCACTTGCGGGAAATCCGCCGTAGCCGAGAAATGACGGTTTTGCGCCGCACTTTTCAATATGGTGACGAATTATTTCGTCAATATGTTTTGTACTTACGCCTTCTTTAACCGCTTCACCGCCAAGGTATAACGCCTCGCCCGTGATACGCCCCGCCATTTTCATCAGCTTGATGTCTTCAGTATTTTTGATGTGTATCATATTAATTTTTCGCCGCCTTGTCAATCACAGCAAGTGTAAGAGCCGTTGTATCAGCTAATTCTTCCTGCCCCATAACAAGTTGCAATTTTCCTGTGGAGCTGTAATAATCCTTCAAAGGTTCTGTCGTTTCGTGGTAAACCTGCAGACGATTAAGAACTACTTCAGGGCGGTCATCCTCTCTTAATGTAAGGGGAATGCCGCACTTGCTGCAGTTTTCGCCGTCTTTTGAGGGCTTGTAAATAGTATGGTAAGAAGCGCCGCATTGCGAACAAACCCTTCTTCCACTCATTCTTTTTACAATATCCTCGTCTGATACCTCGATAGACACTACAAGGTCAATAGCCACGCCCATTTTATCAAGCGCTTCTGCCTGGGGAACTGTTCTGGGAAAACCGTCAAGTATGAAACCGTTTTGGCAATCATCCTTTGCAAGTCTTTCCTTTATAATTCCTATTACGACCTCGTCGGGAACGAGCTTGCCGCTTTTGATATAATCTTGCGCGGCAAGGCCCATTTCCGTTTCATTTTTAATAGCTTCCCTTATTATAGAACCGGTGGAGATTGCGGGAATCGAATATTTTTCACTTACGATTTCCGCTTGTGTCCCCTTTCCGGCACCGGGTGCGCCAAGAAATATTATTTTCATATTTCTGTTCTCCGCTTTATTACTTCTTGAAGATACCTGTCGGGCGACGGTATGTTGTAAGTTGAGCTTCAAGTTCCTTAACCGTTTCAAGTGCAACACCTACAACGATAAGCAATGAAGTACCACCGAATGCAACGATACCAAGGCTTCCGGAAAGGAAGTTGTTTATCATCAACGGGATGATAGCAACCAAAGACAGGAACAACGAACCAAGAAGAGTTATACGGTTGGTTATCTTCTGAATGTGGTCTGACGTGGGCTTACCGGGACGGATACCGCGTACAAAACCGCCGTTCTTTTTCAAGTTATTAGCAATTTCGATAGGATTGAAGGAAATTGCAATGTAGAAGTAACCGAAAGCAATGATAAGAATGAAGAATATCACTGCGTACAACCAGCTTGTGTAAGAGAACCAGTTGTTTGTAAAATTATACCACCAGCCGGAAAAACCGCTTCCGCCCTTTGTACCGGGTGCAATCAAAGCGACCGTAGAAGGAATCGAAACTATTGATTGAGCGAAGATGATAGGCATAACGCCTGTCATATTCAATTTAATAGGAAGATCGCTGCTTTGACCGCCGAGCATCTTTCTGCCTTGTACCCTTTTTGCGTATGTTATCTTGATTCTTCTTTCAGCATTCGTCATAAATACGAGGAATGCAATGGAAACGAGGAAGAATATGATAACGCCGATAGCCAAAAGGATAAACCAGTGCATTGCCATAGGTTTTTCTGCACCTACACGGTTTGTGTAGTAGAACGTGTAAACCATTTGGGGCACGCTGGAAAGTATGTTAATAAAGAGTATGATTGAAATACCGTTTCCAATACCGTGTTCGTTGATCTTTTCACCAAGCCACATAATAAGGGCTGCACCTGCACAGTAGCAAGTTACGATAACGAATCCGATGAAGAAACTATTGAATTTATCGTTTGCGAATATGGTTACATCAAGGATGTTGCCTTCGGAAACGAGGTATTTGTAATAACCGTATGCTGTGATAAGTGCAAGACCTACCGTAACATAACGAGTAATTTTGTCGATTTTCTTTCTTCCTTCTTCGCCGCCTTCTTTTTGCAGTCTTTCAAGTGCGGGAATCGCAACTGCCAAAAGCTGCATAACGATCGATGCGGTGATGTACGGAGAAATAGAAAGTGCGAACAATGTTGCCTTCGAGAAGGCTTCACCTGCGATAATACTGAAGTACGAAAGCAAGGAACTATCCGTTATTGCTGCTACTTCTGTAAAGAGTGCAGGGTCAACGTACGGAACGGGGATAACCGAACCGATACGATAGAGAACGATTATAAATAACGTGAAAAGTATTCTTTTGCGTAATTCAGGAACATTCCACGCTTCACGAAGTGTTTTTAACATCTCACTTCACCTCGATCTTTCCGCCGGCAGCTTCTATTTTAGATTTTGCGCCTGCCGAGAAAATCGAAGCTTCAACCGTCAACTTTTTAGTAAGTTCGCCGTTGCCGAGAACTTTAAGACCGTCATAAGGTTTTCTCACGATGCGCTTTTCCATAAGAAGATCAAGCGTAACAGTCGTGCCGTTTTCGAAAACTTCAAGATCAGAAACATTTACTATTGCATAAGTTGTTGCAAATTTATTATTGAATCCTCTCTTGGGAAGTTTTCTATAAAGCGGAATTTGACCACCTTCAAATCCAGGTCTTACACCACCGCCGGAGCGTGCGTTTTGACCCTTGTGGCCCTTACCTGCTGTTTTACCGTTACCGGAACCGGGACCTCTGCCCTTGCGCCAAGCTTTTTTGGCGGAACCGGCAGCGGGAGAAAGTTCATGGAGCTTCATTTGGTATCCTCCTTATTATTATTTTCAGTATCCGCTTTTAAGCTTCTTCAACCTTAACAAGGTGGGATACAATTGTGATTTTGCCGTCAAGTGCGGCATTTTTCTTTTGAACGGTATAATCACCGATTTTGTTGAGACCAAGGGACTGTGCCGTTGCCTTTTGCTTCGGTTTTGTACCTATAAGACTTTTAATAAGTGTTACCTTTACCATTTGTCTGCCTCCTTAACCCTTAAGTTCAGAAACGGATTTGCCGCGCATTGCAGCAACTTCTTCCGCTGTTCTGAGGGATTTCAAGCCTTCAAATGTAGCCTTAACAACGTTGCCGGGGTTGTTGGAACGCAAGCATTTCGCTCTGATATCCTTAATACCCGCCATATCGATAACGGCTCTTACATAGCCGCCGGCGATAACGCCCGTACCTGTTGAAGCCGGCTTAAGCAAAACCTTGCCTGCGCCGAATTCACCGATAACTTCGTGGGGAATCGTTGTGCCTACTGTAGAAACCTTAATAAGGTTTTTCTTTGCATCTTCTATACCTTTACGGATTGCATCCGGAACTTCGGCCGCTTTACCTTGACCGTAACCTACGTGACCGTTGCCGTCGCCAACTACCATAATAGCTGTGAAACGAGCAATACGACCACCTTTAACGGTTTTAGATACACGGTTGATTTTTACAAGCCTTTCCTGAAGCTCAAGTCCGTTGGGATTAATTCTCTTTGCCATATTATCCTCCTATTAAAACTTCAGTCCGGCTTCGCGTGCGCCGTCCGCAAGCTCTTTAACGCGTCCGTGGTAAACATATCCGCCTCTATCGAAAACAACTTCGTTGATGCCTTTTTCGATAGCTCTCTTAGCGATTGTTTCGCCAATTTTCTTTGCTGCTTCCTTATTACCGCCGTTACCTTCAAATACTTTTTCAAGTGTAGAAGCGGAAACAAGTGTTATTCCGGCAACATCATCGATCACCTGAACGGAGATGTTGTTAGCGGAACGATATACACACAAACGAGGACGTTCGGGTGTGCCTGATATTTTTGCTCTGACTCTCTTATGTCTCTTGAGTCTTTGTGCATTACTGTCTTTTCTCGATACCATCTTACTTCTCTCCTTTCATTATTTACCGGTTTTTCCTGCCTTGCGGCGGATCTTTTCGTCGGAGTATTTAACACCCTTGCCGTGGTAGGGTTCGGGGGGTCTCTTGCCTCTGATAACAGCAGACATCTGACCTACTTCCTGCTTGTCAATACCAGAAACAACGATGGTATTGGGGTTAGGAACGTCAAATTTGATTGTATCTGTTTCAGAAATTTCGATACCGTGTGAGTAACCAAGGCCCAAAGAAAGAACTTTGCCTGTCTTTTGTGCTCTGTAACCTACACCAACGATTTCAAGCGTCTTTTGATAGCCTTCAGAAACACCAACGATCATGTTGTTAAGAAGTGTTCTTGTAAGACCGTGAAGCGCTTTATGTTCTTTTTCATCGGAAGGACGCTTTACGTTGATAACAGCGCCGTCTTTTTCGATGATCATAGCAGCACTAAGCTGCTTTGTAAGCGTACCCTTAGGTCCTTTAACGGTAACGAGGTTTCCGTCTTCAACCTTTATATCTACGCCCGCGGGAACTGTGATGGGCATTCTACCTATTCTTGACATCTTCTATACCTCCCGCTTACCATACAAAGGCGATAATTTCGCCACCGATATTAAGTGCTCTCGCCTTCTTATCGGTCATTATGCCTTTAGAAGTGGATACGATTGCTACGCCGAGGCCATTCATGACTCTGGGCATATCCTCGCAATTTGAATAAACTCTCAAACCGGGCTTGGAAACTCTGCGGATACCTTGAAGAATCCTCTGTTTGCCCTGACCGTATTTAAGTGTAACACGAATGATACCCTGTTTACCGTCTTCGATGATCTGTGCGCCCTTGATGTATCCTTCTTCTACGAGGATATCAGCAATAGCCTTCTTCATCTTTGAAGCGGGAATATCAACTGTTTCGTGTTTTGCGTTGTTTGCATTGCGAATGCGTGTAAGCATATCTGCAATAACATCTGACATCTGCATTTTAAAATTCCTCCTATGCAAGTTAAAGTTTTTGGGGCTTTGCCCCCTTGCCGCCAAAGGGATTTCTTGCCCTCGGCAATAAATACGCCGGTTAAGCCACTATTTGGCTTCCTGTCGTAGAATGGAGCCTGATTAAGATTACCAGCTGGCTTTCTTTACACCGGGAATTTGACCTTTGTATGCAAGTTCTCTGAAGCAGATACGGCAGATACCGTATTTGCGGAGGTAAGCATGAGGACGGCCGCAAATTTTGCATCTGTTGTATTCACGTGTGGAATACTTCTGCGGACGCTGTTGCTTCAAAATCATAGCTTTCTTTGCCATTTTCGATTACCTCCTTATTCTTTAGAGAAGGGAGCGCCCATAAGTGTGAGCAACTCTTTTGCTTCTTCGTCTGTATTTGCGGTAGTAACGAATACAATATCCATACCGCGAATCTTGTCAACCTTATCGTACTCGATTTCAGGGAAGATCAACTGTTCTTTAAGACCAAGGGCGTAGTTGCCGCGGCCATCGAACGCGTTGGGATTGATACCCTTGAAGTCACGTACTCTGGGAAGAGCAAAGTTAAACAGCTTATCCATGAATTCATACATGATTTCGCCGCGAAGAGTAACCTTTGCACCGATCTTCATACCTTCTCTGAGTTTGAAGTTAGCAACGGATTTCTTAGCGAATGTGGGAACTGCTTTTTGACCTGTGATAATAGAAAGGTCGTTAATAATGCTGTCTATAACTTTAGAATTATCCTTAGCATCGCCTGCGCCTACGTTAAGAACGATCTTATCGAAGCGGGGAATCTGCATAGGACTTTTGTAAGCAAACTTCTTCATAAGAGCAGGAGCTGCTTCATTCTTGTAAAAATCTTTCATTCTTGCCATGATTCAAGCCCCTTTCTTATATTTTCGCGCCGCATTTAGCGCATACTCTTGTTTTGATCGTTTTGCCGGTTTTTTCATCCTTTTCAAGAGTATAGTTAACTCTCGTGGGGCCGCATTTGCTGCAAAGAAGTTGAACCTTGCTTGCGTACATTGCGCCTTCTACTTGGATGATGCTGCCGTGTTCGCCCTGTTTTCTGGGTTTAACGTGCTTGGAAACGATATTCGCTTTTTCTACGATAACTTTTCCTTCTTTAGGGGAAACTTCAAGAACTTTCCCTTTAACACCTTTGCTGTTACCGGAAACAACAATGACTTCATCGCCTGTTTTTATATGCAATTTACTCATCTTTCGTTTCCTCCTTACAGTACTTCGGGAGCAAGGGAGAGGATCTTAAGATAATCCTTCTCGCGAAGTTCTCTTGCTATCGGGCCGAAAATTCTCGTGCCTCTGGGTGTTTTATCTTCTCTTATGATAACTGCTGCGTTCTCGTCAAACTTAATGGTGGAGCCGTCTGCTCTTCTGAGACCGTGTCTTGTTCTCACGATAACAGCCTTTACAACTTCACCCTTCTTGACAGCGCCGTTAGGAGCAGCTTTCTTTACGGAACAAACAACAACGTCGCCTATGTTACCGTATCTTCTGCCGGTGCCGCCAAGTACGCGAATGCACATCAGTTCTTTTGCGCCTGTATTATCGGCGACCTTCATTAATGACTGCTGTTGAATCACTGCGTATTCCTCCTATTTGTGTAAACAATTGCATCTCACAAATCGCTCATACCTTGCAGTATGGGTAACTTTTATTGATACCCTCGGCATGGCATTCATTGTAATTATGCAGATTATTTTGCTTTTTCTATAACTTGTACCAAGCGCCATCTCTTATCTTTAGAGAGAGGTCTTGTTTCGGCAACGCTTACTTTATCGCCTATGCCGCACTCGTTGTTTTCGTCATGCGCTTTCAATCTGATTGTGCGCTTAATAACCTTACCGTACTTCGGGTGCTTAACATTGTCTTCAATAGCAACTACGATAGTTTTATCCATCTTATCGCTTACGACTTTGCCGACTCTGGTTTTTCTTAAATTTCTTTCACTCATCGACTGTTTCTCCTCTCATGTACTCAGGTTTCGCTGTTTTTCTGTTGAATAACAGTCATTACTCTTGCGATATTGCGCTTTGTTTCCGGAATCTTGTTGGGGTTATCCAACTGGTTGATAGAATGCTGGAAACGGAGGCGGAATAATTCGTCTTTAAGATCGCGAAGTTCTTTATTAAGTTCTTCAACAGTTAATTTCTTAAGTTCTGCTGCTTTCATTTGAATTATACCTCCTCACTTGCGATTTCTTTTTTAATGAACTTTGTTTTGATAGGAAGCTTGTGGCTTGCAAGACGCATAGCTTCACGTGCGATTTCTTCAGGAACGCCGTCCATTTCAAACATAACTCTGCCGGGTTTAACTACTGCAACCCAGTATTCGGGTGAACCTTTACCGGAACCCATTCGAGTTTCAGCAGGTTTTTCCGTAATAGGCTTATCAGGGAATATCTTGATCCAAACCTTACCGCCACGGCGGATGTAACGTGTCATCGCGATACGGGCTGCTTCGATCTGGTTGGATGTGATCCATGCGGGTTCGGTCGCTACAAGGCCGTAAGTACCGTATGCAAGAGTGTTACCTCTCATAGCCTTACCCTTAAGTCTGCCTCTTTGAACGCGTCTGTATTTAACTCTCTTAGGCATTAACATTGCGGCGGCCCTCCTTGTTGTAGGATCTTTCGTGTCTGTTATTGTCACGTCTTTGATGTCCGTCACGGTCGCGGCGTTCGCGTCTGTCGCGGCGTTCGCGTTTGTCGTAGTCGCGTTCGCGTTTTACATCAGCGAGAACTTCACCTCTGTATATCCAAACCTTAACACCGATTTTACCGTAAGTTGTATTAGCTTCATAGAAGCCGTAGTCGATATCCGCGCGAAGTGTCTGCAACGGAATCGTACCCTCGTGATAGTGCTCTGTACGAGCGATTTCTGCACCGCCCAAACGACCGGAGCAAGCAATCTTGATACCCTTTGCACCAAGCTTCATCGTTCTGCCGATAGCCATTTTCATAGCGCGGCGGAAGGAAATTCTGCGTTCGAGCTGAGAAGAGATGTTCTCTGCAACGAGCTGTGCGTCAAGGTCGGGTTGTCTTACTTCGATAACGTTTACGAGAACTTCTTTATCTGTAAGCTTTTTGAGTTGTTCTTTCAGTTTTTCCATTTCTGTGCCGCCGCGGCCGATTACCATGCCGGGTTTAGCGCAGTGAATGATTATTCTGATATATTTGTCGCCGCGTTCAATCTCAATGCGAGGAACGCCTGCGGGTTGAAGTTGTTTTTTCAGAAACTTTCTGATCTGGTAGTCCGAAACGATCGTATCGCCGAATTCTTTATCGGATACGAACCATCTGGAATCCCACTTCTTGATAACGCCCACACGAAGACCGTGGGGATTAACTTTCTGTCCCATTTCGTTCTTAACCTCCTTCTTGAAAGATTAGTTCTTTTCAGCTACCGTCAAGGTAACGTGGCTTGTTCTTTTCAGAATTCTGTTTGCTCTGCCCTGCGCTCTGGGTCTGATCCTCTTAAGTGTAGGACCGGGGCAAACAAAGCATTCTGTGATATAAAGCTTTTCGGGATCCATGTTGAAGTTGTGCTCTGCATTAGCAACCGCACTCTTCAAAAGCTTTATAAGATATTCGCTTGCGCTTTTAGGTGTATTATTGAGAATCGCCATTGCGGTGTCAACCTTCTTGCCTCTGATGAGGTCGAGAACGATGCAGACCTTGCGGGGCGATATTCTTGCATATCTCAAATATGCTTTAGCTGTTTTATTAGCTTCCATTGTAATATTGCCTCCTTAATTATTTACCGTTATTGGATGTTTTCGAGCCTGCGTGTCCTTTGAAGGTTCTGGTGGGTGCAAACTCGCCGAGCTTGTGGCCTACCATATCTTCCGTTACGAATACGGGAACATGCTTCCTACCGTCGTGAACTGCAATCGTGTGACCAACAAATTCAGGATATATTGTGGAAGCACGGGACCATGTCTTAAGAACTTGTTTGTTGCCCTTTTCGTTCATTGCTTCAATTCTGGAAAAGAGTTTTTCTTCGACATAAGGTGCTTTCTTTGAACTTCTGCTCATCTTTACTTCCTCCTATCCTTATCTGCCGTTACGATGCTTTACAATAAACTGCTCTGTTCTGGACTTCTTGTTTCTTGTCTTCAAACCGAGCGCGGGTTTACCCCAAGGTGTAACAGGGCCGGCACGACCGATGGGAGAACGTCCTTCACCACCACCGTGAGGGTGATCACACGGGTTCATTACAGAACCTCTTACTGTAGGACGGATACCCTTATGACGTGTTTTACCTGCTTTACCAAGCTTGATGTTTTCATGTTCTATATTTCCTACCTGGCCGATAGTTGCTTTGCAGTTCAAACGAACGTAACGCATTTCGCCACTGGGAAGACGAACAAGTGCCATGCCGTTTTCCTTAGACATAAGCTGTGCAGCCGTGCCGGCACTTCTTACAAGCTGTGCGCCCTTACCGGGATAAAGTTCGATATTGTAAATGAACGTACCCTGGGGAATGCACGAAATGGGGAGTGTGTTGCCTGGCTTGATATCAGCTTGTTCGCCGGAGTAGATAACGTCACCTACTTTAAGGCCAACAGGAGCGATAGTATAAGCCTTTTTGCCATCTTCATACTGAATAAGTGCGATGTATGCCGTTCTGTTAGGGTCATACTCGATAGCCAAAACTGTTGCAGCAGCTTCGTTTTGACGTTTGAAATCGATTATTCTGTATTTGATCTTATTGCCGCCGCCTCTGTGACGAACAGTTATTTTACCGTAGCTGTTACGGCCGGCGTGCTTTTTCTTTGTAAAAATAAGACTTTTTTCGGGCGTTTTCTTTGTGATTTCCTCGAAAGAGGGGGTTGTCATCTGTCTTCTGCCCGGAGTAGTCGGTTTATATGTTTTTACTGCCATTGCCGCTTACCTCCATTACATAAGACCGTCAAAGAACTCGATCGTCTTGGAGTCAGCCTTCAATGTTACGATTGCCTTTTTCCAAGTGCGTGTGTAACCGGAGTGTACACCGAGTCTCTTCGGTTTTTTCTTTACGTTGATAATGTTGACAGATGCAACATCTACCTTGAACAATTCTTCAACCGCTGCTGCGACTTCAGATTTTGTAGCAGTGCGAAGTACTTCGAATACATACTTCTTATCGGATGCCATCACCATGGAAGCTTCCGTTACGATGGGGCGAATGATAATATCATATGATGTTTTCATTATGCATACACCTCCGAAATTTTCTCGGCTGCAGCTTTTGCAACAATGAACGTATCGCAATTAAGAATGTCATATACGTTGATCGTATTAACTTGAGCTGTTTTAACGCCGGGGATGTTAGCAAAGCTCTTAACTACTTTTTCGTCGTTGCTGTCAAGAACCACGAGGGATTTCTTACCTGCATTAACAGCTGCGAGCATTGCTGTCATAGTTTTTGTTTTGTAAGCATCAGTTGCAATGCTGTCAACGATAACAAGCTCGTTATCAATAGCTTTTGAAGAAATTGCGCTTTGCATTGCAAGCTTTTTAACCTTCTTATTAAGGTCGATACGGTATGTTCTGGGCTTAGGACCAAGTGCTATACCGCCGTGTGTCCACTGAGGTGAACGAGTTGAACCCTGTCTTGCACGACCTGTTCCCTTTTGTTTCCAGGGTTTTGCGCCGCCGCCGGAAACCTCGGTGCGTGTGAGAGTTGATTGCGTACCTTGTCTTTGGTTCATGAGATACGCTCTAACAGCAGCATGAAGAACAGCCTGGTTGGGTTCACAAGCGAAAACCGCTTCGGAAAGCTCAACTGTGCCGGCGTCTTTACCTGCCATATCTACTACTTTGAAATTAGGCATTACTTACTCCTCCTCTCTCACTTGCATGTGCTGCGTACGAACACGATACCGCCTTTAGCGCCGGGAATTGCACCCTTAACAGCGATTATGTTCTTATCAGCGTCGATCTTTACGATGTCAAGGTTAAGAATCGTAACTTGTTCTGCACCGTATTGACCTGCCATTTTTTTATTCTTAAATATTCTTGAAGGCGTTGAGTTTGCACCCATAGAGCCTGCCTGACGGTGAACAGGGCCAACACCGTGTGTCATTCTAAGTCTGTGGCAGCCCCATCTTTTGATAACGCCGCTGTAGCCATGACCCTTGGAAATACCTGTTACGTCAACTCTTTCGCCTGCTTCGAAAGTATCAGCTGTGATAATGCCGCCAACTTCAAGTGCGGAAATATCATCAAGTCTGAATTCTTTCAAATGCCTTTTGGGGGCTACGCCCGCCTTTTTGAAGTGTCCTTTTTCGGGCTTCGTTAAGTGCTTGTCCTTAACATCTGCAAAGCCCAACTGAACAGCATCATAGCCGTCGGTTTCAACAGTTTTCTTCTGTGTGATAACGCAAGGACCGGCTTCAATTACTGTTACCGGAATAACGCTTCCGGATTCTGTGAAGATCTGCGTCATGCCGATCTTTCTACCAATGATTGCCTTTTTCATTTTCTTTCTTAATCCTCCTGTAGGTTATTGGTTGGTTACTTGCTAACCAACATGACCACGTGTCTGATCGATCAAATTATAATTTGATTTCGATTTCAACTCCGGCCGGAAGTTCAAGCTTTGTAAGAGCGTCAACTGTGTCCTTAGTGGGCTTCAGAACGTCTATAAGCCTTTTGTGGGTTCTCATTTCAAACTGTTCGCGGGAATCCTTGTACTTGTGAACAGCACGAAGGATAGTAACGATCTCGCGTTCTGTGGGCAGCGGAATAGGACCGGATACCGCAGAACCTGTTCTTTTAGCGGTTTCAACTATTTTTGCTGCAGCCGCATCTGCAAGAGTATGATCGTAACTCTTCAGTCTGATTCTGATCTTTTCTTTGGTTGCCATTTTGTTTCCTCCTTTTAAATTTGTGGGTTGATTTAAAAGGGCTTTTAGAAATGCATACACGATTCCGGGTGTTTCACCGAAACCCCTAATAAAATCCGGAACAACCATAAAATAATTCCGGAAAATAGGACGCTGAAAATCCGCCTTTATGGATTGCCGCCATAGAAAAATACCAAATGGCGGAATATCCAGACAAATAGTCTTTGTGTGTCTTTTCATTTTTCATATCGCCCGGTTAAAAATCGGACATACTCTGCGGAAATTCCCTATACGAGAACCCTAAAAAGGTTTCTCTATAGCCACCTCCCGCTTCATCGCACATCAAGCAGGAACATTATATCATACACTTTTGAGTTTGTCAACCACATTCGCTATTTATTTGTAAACTTATTATTAACATCACGCATCTACCACAAAGGCATATAATAAGGTATTATATATAAATATATTATCAATGAAAATGTTTGCTTAGCAGATCCACATCACCAATTTTAAACACGTCCCCCTTCAAGCTTAACCTTGAAATAATCCGTAACAAAAACTCCCCATTGCACAAGCAAAAAATATCATGTACCATTTTGTCCAACAGGCATCACCCATTAAATAAAGAATCATTACGGATAACAAAAAAATCCGAGGCTTTTAAGCCTCGGAATTTTTAATTAATTTGGGTATTCATTAATACCAAGCACGTGAAATAAGTGCAGATCTAAGCAAGGAAGCATCTGTAGCGTTTACGTTGGAATCTGTGCCACCTGTAAATACAGAGGTATTGCATGCTTTCAATTGTGCAGCAGACAAAGTAGATGTGTTTCTAGCTTTCAAATTAGCTTTAAGAGCAGAGAAGTCTGTTGCATTAACTCTGCCATCACCTGTATGGTCACCCAATACAGCGATTCCATAGGTCTTAACAACCGTACCAGCAGTATTCGTAAGTTTCAATGTGTAACCAGTTGCAACCTT
Organism: Eubacteriales bacterium; assembly: GCA_045540335.1. Classification (GTDB taxonomy): domain Bacteria; phylum Bacillota; class Clostridia; order Oscillospirales; family CAG-272; genus RGIG7213. The sequence continues at coordinate 6,088 of JAZQHC010000027.1, read as the reverse complement.
TGCAGAAGTGGATGTGATAGCATTACCGGAAGCATCATAGATTGTTACGTTTGCGGAATCAACAAGGTTAGCAAGGAAAGCAGTAAGTGAATCGCCGGACAAAGTAGCGGGAACCGCTACAATATATTCGCCGGAGAAGTAGTATTTACTGCTGTCTGTAAGCTCGATATCTGTAACTTCGGGTTCTTCTACTTCAGAAGCGTTAACTGTTGCAACGCCCTTACCGGAAACGGTATAGTCATAGTCATTTTCGTTAAGGTCACAGAATGTATCATCATCAGGTGAACCATTGAACGTAAAGCTATATGTTGTGCCTGCAGCAGCATTTGCGGGAACGCTGAATCTCAATTTGATGATGATACCGTCAGCAGCAACATCAGCGAGATCGTTGTTCATGATAAGCATGTTAACTGTGCCTGCACCGTCATCATTAACAGTTGTAGCAGCAGTATCCATGTTTGTGATTATTGTGCCAAGAGAGTAACCAACGAATGTGAGAGCTGTATCATATTGAACGCTTGCACGCATAGAAATGATTTCAGCATCGCCGGAAAGCATGATGGGGTATGTAAGTGTAGCGCCAGCATCAACTGTAATGTCTGTGGGCATTGTAACGCCTACAACAGCTGCGGGAGCTGTGTATGTAGCCAACCAAACATTGTCGATACCGATAGTAGCTGCACGTGTACCGAAACCTACTGTCTTGTAGTAGGAGATAAGCGCTGCATCTGTGGATACAAGAGTTTCACCTGCTGTATCAACGATAGAAGCGGATTTGTAGTATCTTTCGAAGAAGGGGCTATCAGCATCGTCATCGTACAAGCCATCGTTGCTGTATTTAACTGTAGCAAACTTTGTACCTGCGAAGGAAAGTTCGATTCTGCCTGTGCCGCCGTCTTTAGCGTTGAACGCTACCAAAGAGTTAGCAAAGTCAACACCGTCGATTGTGAAGTCTGCATATACGCAGTTTACGTATTGACCCCAATCAATATTGTCAGGGCTCATGGAGTGGTCGTATGTGTAGATGATAAGTCTAACAGTATTAGCGCCTGTGATAGCTACGTAGATACCGTTGTTACCGCACATCTTTGCGCCCAAAGCGTTGTATTCGAACAAGTAGTGGCCGTTGGTGTTACCTTCTTCACTGCTGAAGTTAAGGTGGATACCAAGACCGTAGCCTGCGTCATAACCCTTAACCAAAGTATTGAAGCTGTAACCGCCTTGCCATCTGTAGTCAGCACGAACATCTGTAAAGCCGGAGAAAGTAGCATATTTGTTACCGCCGGATTCAAGAACGATTACGTCATTGGAGGGATCGCCTGCACCGTCGATAGGTGTCCAGTGATTTCTGAACAAGTTTGTGCCGCCAGCATTTACGCCGGCGTTGTCGATAAGGCTGTAGCCTTCTGTAAATCTTGCATCTTGGAAGTCAGAACTCATAGAAGCAAGGATGCTAGTATCTGTCAAGCTGGGAACGGATTCTGTACGGGAAGAAATCGTAAGGGTAAGTGTTGCCATACTGATTTCCAAGCCGTTAGATTTTGCATAAGCAACGATTGTGTGTGTTCCTTTTGCAAGTGAAGATATCGGAACGTTGATTATGAAACGGCGTGCGTAAGGTTTACCTGTGTGTGTTGTAAGGTCGGAGGCGTTGTCGCCACGGAAAGACACGTCATATACTGCCGTACCGCCGTTGATAGAGTAGCCGTACGATTCAATGTCTGATGTATAAGCAAACCAACCATAGAATTTAACAGCTGTAGTAGAACCGGTAGTAACTGTAACAACCGGATTGTAGTTGCTGCCTTCGCAATTGAAGATCATCGTATTGTTGTCATCCCAGATCTGGTCCAAGTTTGCCCAAGCATCTGTAACATTCTCCCAATACGTTGCAGCGCTTACTGTGAAGGGTATCATCGAAAATACCATCACTGCAGCAATCAAAACGGAAAATAATTTTTTCATGTTTCCTCCTCAAGAATTTGTTTTACATGGTAGCCTAATTATAACAAGTATTTTCGAATTTGTCAATACTCCGAATAAAATTTTTATTTTTTTTATATTTTATGAGCATATTGCACAAAAAAACGGCAAAAACGCAATCATAATAACCAAACGGGGCTTTTATTTCCGATTCAAAATTTCCGACTTTTAGGCAACATTTATAATAGAATTTTGTTTTTTTTGTGCATTTTTATATTTAAGAAAAATTACCGTTCATAAAAAATTAAATTACATATTATATCAATTAAATATATATTTATTTTAATTTCCATTTAATTATATTTATACCTGTTTTTGTATTTTGATTTTTAAATATAAAAACATCTTTTCTGATACGGCATGATACCGCTTTCCGGGCATTGCACCGTTTTTTCAACCTTACGCATAAGTAGTATTCACCACGCAAGCTTTATGAGAATATAATATAATTGAATCAGCAATGCTTAAATATCAACAACAATATTGATCTTTACATTGTTGTTGGTAATAAGAATACAAATAAAAGAGAGGGCTTCACGGTCGTTAAGACCCGTGTTACTCTCTCTTTTAAATTTAGCATTTGCTTACCAAATACATTAAAGCAAGCCTCATGCAATCCTTCGTTTTTTTCGGTAAGAATATCTTTTTATTCTTGTTTTCTATTATATATAATATATATTATTCCTTATTTTCTGTTTTGTTTTGCGAAGCTGAAACAGTAACTAAGTTAGAAAACGACATTGCTTCACTTTCCAAAGCTTTCAAGCTTTCAGTTTGAACGTATGTTACCAACGCATCTTCCAGCCTGTCAAGCAATTCTTTACTTTCATTAGGATACATAATCAAGCAGTTATATGAAGGTAATAGATTGGTATTGGCAAAATTTTCGTCATGTTCAACAAGAATATCAGCAATGGCAACGGCTGCGTATATTTCATCTACCGCATATTCATAAAACGATTCATCATTTGTTATACGGTATTGTGTAAAATTAAGCAACGCATTTTCGCAATACTGTTTAAAAACTTCTTTTTGTTTATCAACAATGACATTTTCGCTTATTATATGAAATATCAATGTAATAAGTAACCCGATTATCAAAAAAATAGATATTGCAAAAGCGGTATGTTTTTTCATCAAATTCACCAAAATATTTTGATTTGCTCGCCTTTCTTTTTTAAGCATTAAATCTGTACAATATATAATGTATTATACTATATATATCTACGGTTATTTCAAAAAGATATATTGTGATTGTATCTTGTTTTTAAAATTTCGCATATATTTTGAAAATCATCGCCACCTTCAAGCTCTGCCCGTACTATGCGGTATATCATAGGATATAATGTTTGTGCAGGTGAACCAAGCAGATGGCAACCAAAATATATACTTATTTCATTTTCGGCATCTAACGCAAGATAAGCACCTGCCGCGCCGTCCCACCCGAAGTCTGAATGGTATTTTTCGCCTTTACTGCACCTTATACCCAACCCATATCCGTGTGTTTCCTTAAGCCAATATGCCGCATTCCGCACTTCGTCGAGGCGATTGGTAGCCATAAGCTTTACGGTTTCAGATTTAAGAAGCTTATTTGTGCGCAGTCCCTCCAAAAATTTCATATAATCATCCACGGTAGATACGGCACCTGCGCCGCCACTTGCGTATTCGCTGCCAATTTTGTACGGAATAATGTGGTGATCCACCTTTACAGGCATTTCGTTTTCAAATCTGTATAATGTCGTAATAGTTTTACACTCATCATCGGAAATCAAAAAGCTTGAATTTTTCATTCCAAGAACATCAAAAATATTCTTTTTTACATAAATTTCGAATTTTTCTTTTGATATTACCTCCACAAGTGCCGCAAGAACATCGTGACACAGACTGTATTGCCATCTTTCGCCCGGTTCAAACGACAAAGTATCCCTCGCAAGGTATTTCATAGCCTCACGCGTTGGGCATCTGCCGCCCGTTTCTTGAATTGCCGCCGAAAGATGTTCCGAACAACAGTTATATGAAAATCCTGCAGACATTTCAAATAAATGCTTTATAAGAATTGGATTTTCCGCCTTTTTGATTCCGTTGGGTGTACTTATGTACATTTCACTAAATTCGGGCAGGTAACGAGAAAGCTCGTCATCAAGTGAAAAAAGGCCTTTTTCCCAAAGTTGCATTGCCGCAGTACACGTGATCGGTTTTGAACATGAATATATGTTGTACCTTTCTTTTCCGTTGATCGGGCTTTGGGTTTCGATATCGCTATATCCGTTTGAATAACGCAAAACGGATTTGCCGTGTTGGAAAACCAAAAGATCAAACCCAGGAACACCAAGCTGTAAAAAGGAATCGCAAAACTTTTTTGTATTTTCAAGCATAATTTAACCTCGTTATAATTATCTTCTATAATCTTAAATAAATTCTTATCAAAATTCATACGCAAATACGATTTGATAATTCTATAACCGCCGTCAAAAGTGACGTTATGTAAAGCTGCCAATTTTGCAAAAGCGATTGTGGGATAGTACCGAGTGGCTGTGATGTTGTCATAAAGAACTGCAGTTTTATATGCCGTATTACCTATTTCACAAAATGTCTTTTGCGCTTTGTTGCTTTTGCTTCAGCATTTTATTGAGCTTTGCCGTATTCCTTTTGATTATGGAATAAACGATCGCCCAAATCACGATATATCCAACAACAAAAATTGCCGAGAACACTACGATCGGCAACACACCGAGGTCTAGCCAATTGTTAAACAGGTAGGTTCCGAGGTAGCTGATATATAAAACGCCGCCGTGAATCAGAATTGCCATCATCAATGGCAACCGTTCTATTTGATAAATAGCATTCATGCCGCCCGCAATAAAGGCAAGTGCAGTGATTGAAAATATTCCAACGCAGACCTGATCTACAGACAGCGTTACAACAGCGGAAGTCTGTTGTAATATCAGATATACAATAGCCAAAACAATCGGACCAATACCGGCAGCAATCAAGCCGCGGCGCAAAAATTCTAACACAAACTTTTTCATACGCCTTCGTACCTCCTTTTGATTTCCGCAAAACAACGCCTCGAAACATATTCCCGATAGCCGCACCGAAATACGGCATCTATGCCACCGCTGAATACAGCGTCAAATCTCCGAATGCAATGTTCATTGGCAAGAGTAGACTTGTTAATACGGATGAAATAAGAGGGCAAAATATCCTCCAGATCACGAAGTCTGTCTTTGAGCAAATAGTGGTTGCCGTCCGTATCAATGGCAATCACTTTTCTGTCAATTATGGTAATACATTCGATTTCTGAAAACTCCAGTTTCCGCATTTCATCATCTTTGTATCCCATAATACTCTCCGCACCGGAATAACTACAGACAAGATCTTCGATCTGTTGTGTCAGAGAGGAGGACGCATGAACGATTGCTATAATTTCTTCATCTGCGTTTTTGTCGATAATAAGCTTGTATTTCATCGCCTCATATCCTTACTGTTTCTTCATTTGCCTGAGGAAGCAAAACACAGCAACCGCCGTTATTACTACGGTGTACAGAATAATCGGCAGGATGTGTGAAACTGCGCTCTCTAAACTTCCGTTAAATAACGCTTTTTCCAGTTCTGCTGCGTGAACAAACGGAAGTGCATTTGCTATTTTCTTGAAAGTGCCACCCACAAGATTCAAATCAAACCAAACGCCAGAAAACCAAGCTGAAAGATTGGTAAGTAATGCCCCGCAAATGCCACCAACTTGCTTTACACCCAAAACACTGCCACACAAAAGTCCGAGTGCAATATTAAAAATTGCCATGGGGATGATACCAATAACGGAATAAATAATGTTTACGCTAACTTCGAGTCCTAAAGGAATCGCAAAGAAATAGCAAATCACGGTCTGCCCGATTGCAATGGGCAGGATCGGAAACATATAGCCCATAATGAAATCAAATCCCGTAAGGGGTGTTGTGTACAATCTCTGCAAAAGGGCGCTTTCCCGGTCTTTGGCGATCAGAGTTGCTGAAAAAAGTGTCATAAACGACAATCCGAATACGGTAATACCCGGAGTCAGTGTGTTAATCTCAAACAAGTTCACCGGAATATTCGCTTGAATAGC
>JAZQHC010000026.1:0-11764 GCA_045540335.1 Eubacteriales bacterium | reverse complement strand
CATATATAATTTTTGATTCTTACACCGTCTAACCTCAACTATTTTAGCATAAGTCTGAGCATTTGTCAATACCTTTTTTTAAATTTTTTGCTATTTAACCAATTTTTATGTATTCGGATAGAACACAACAGTGCCCTATCCCATAAATCTATATTTTTTTGCCTCTAATTTGTGCCCATAGCTCAGCTGGATAGAGCAACTGCCTTCTAAGCAGTAGGTCGGGGGTTCGAATCCCTCTGGGCACGCCATATGTGGTGGATATAGCGCAGTTGGTCAGCGCGTCAGGTTGTGGCCCTGAAGGTCGTCGGTTCGATCCCGATTATCCACCCCACATACACCGACAAGGTAAGTCTTGTCGGTGTCTTTTTGTTTATCGAAAACCACCAGCTTCATGCAATAGTATAAAAAGTGCGTTGCTTCATTTAATAAAGCAACGCACTTTTTATATTATTCAAGAATGTTAGTGGTTATATAATCAGCACCCCACGCGGCGAATTTTTCGCCTGCTTCCGGGTCATCTACTGTCCAAACGTTTACTTTTATACCGTTTTTATGAAGAAGATCGATTTTTTCTTCCGTTACTACGGTATGTATAACGTCAATATCAAGCCCGTGCTTTTTTAAAAGATCTATCATGTCATCGTTTATTTCACATGTAAGAAGCTGTGCGGGGTGACATGACAAAAATTCACGTACGAATATAAGATTTTGCAAATTAAAGGATATAAATATAACGCCGTCTGTATAGTCTTCGTCTTTGATTATATCTATTATCTGTGCTATATGCTCTTTTTCGTAAAATCCCTTTAATTCAAGTACGCATTTTTTGCCGTATCTTTTGCATACTTTTACGTATTCGTTAAGCAGTACTATATGCAGGTCTGTCCTCGGACGCCCGTCGGTATCAGTTAAAGTAACCGATTTTAACAGATCGTACGTTGAAGACGTTATTGATACGTTATCAAGTGCGATTCTTCCGGTTGATTCGTCGTGAAAAAGCACGTATTTACCGTCTTTCGTTCGATATACGTCTGTTTCTATACCAAAATAGCTTCTGTTTGCGGCGGCGATAAAAGCGGGCAGGGTATTTTCTCTTTCTATTCCGCTTAAGCCCCTGTGCGCTACCATCAAGGCTTGATTTTTATTGATTTTTAACGTATCCATAGAATGTCCCTTCTTCGTTCTGTCTATTTTGTTACGTTAAGTAAGGAATATATTTTTGCCATTTCGTCTTTGAAGCTTAAATCTTCGGTTTCGTTGTTTCGTATGTGTTGGGCAAGATCTTCATTATTCAACAATTGTTCTATCTTGTTGCACAGATCCGCCGCATCGTCCGTTTTAAAGACTAACCCGTTTTTTCCGTCTGTTATTTGTTCTTTAAAAACAGGTATGTCTGATATTATCGGCGGTATTTTAAGTATCCGTGCTTCAAGCAACGTTAAACAGTATCCTTCCCAGCGCGAAGGCTGTACGTATATGTCGCACTTCGAAATGTATTTGTAAGGGTTTGCACAAAAATCCGTAAAAACGATCTCGTTTTGCAAGCCGCGGTTTCGAACGCTTTGCTCTAAATTTGTTTTTTCCCCGCCTGCACCGATAAAAAACCACTTGAATTTATAGCCCTTGCTTTTAAGAAGCTCTGCGGCTTTGATGGCAATGTCGTAGCCTTTTTGATAGTTCAACCTTCCCGAGGTTGAAATAAAGGTACAGTCCTTTTTACAGTTGATTGCCTCTTTGCCTTTTTGCTGAATTTCTTCTGGATCGTTGATATTTCTGAAAATTTCTACCTTATTTTTTAATTCGGGAAATACCGTTGAGAAAAGATTACAACATTCACTCGATACACCGTACACTTTGTCGTAGGCATTATATATTTTTCGAAATTCTTTTAACTTTTCTTCAATAAAAGGGGTATTGTGCAACCACGTTGCTTTTTTATCTGCGTTAATTTTTTTTGCAATGAAGTACGTGCCGAAAAGATTGTGGCCGTAAAAATCAATGGCAAGATCGTATTTAACCGTAGGCTTGTATCTTACGGTTGCCATTTTGCAAACTGCGTGCCTGTTGAATCCGTATAATAAACCGTACCATGCAGTTGAAACGGCGTATTTTACGATGGAAAGATACTTTTTTTGCGATTTTAATTTGTCTATCATCGCACGCGGGTGCAGCACAACGGCATCGCGCATATATTCGCTTAACGGCAAACGGATAATATTTACAAAATCGGGAACTTCGTTTATCAGTATTTCGTTGTCGCCCAATATAAGAAGGTCTATATCGAATACGTCTTTATCTAAATTTTTTAAAAAATTCAAAATTGCTTTCTCTACGCCGTTATATTCGCAAAAATAAGAGAAAAGCAGAATTTTTTTCTTCATATATATTCACCTGCAGTTATTCTGAAAGTGCTTCCCGTCATCATGCTGGAAGCATCGGATAACATATAAACGATACCTTCGATATAATCTGCCCTTTCGCACATTCTTCCCATAGGGATCACTTTAGATGCCCTTGCGCGCAACTCTTTTTCCGTTTCGCCTTGCAAATTGCGTAAGTTGACTTCACCTTCGGTGGGCGTCCACCCAAGGGTAAGATAGTTGCACCTGATATGCTCTGATGCGTAGTTGTGCGCGATGTGCTCCATTAACGTAAGCAACGCGCCCTTTGAACAAGCGTACGCGGCGCGATCCTTCTGACCGCCCCAAGCGTGTGCAGAACCCGTAAGAACGATAGATCCGCCGTTGTTCATACGCATATATTTGATTGCCTGCTGGCAGCAGAAAAACGCCGCCCTGAAATTTACCGACATTACGTTGTCGAACACGTCGGCTGTACAATCATCTAAAGAGGATATCGGGGTTATACCCGCGTAATTGAAGAAACCGTCTATTTTTCCGAACCGTTCAGCACCTATATCAAACAATTTTCTGCAATCATCTGCATTTGAAAGCTCTGTATGAACGAATATGCCTTCGCTGCCGTAAGATTCAATAAGTCGGATGGAATTTTTTGCCGCCTCTTCATCTCTTCCGCCGATTACTATTTTTGCGCCGCGTATGGCGCATTCTTCTGCCATTGTTTTTCCGACACCCTTTGTGCCGCCGGATATTACGATAACTTTATTTTTTAAGACCTGTTCCATATAAACAGCCCCATTTCCTTATTGATCGTTTGAAATTGCCTTTTTGATGTCGAAGCCTTTTAAAAGCATGTCGTTTCCGTTTTTGTCTTTTACTTTTACGGTATCCTGATAGTGCTGTAAAGCCTGCGCAAGCTCGTCTTTAGAATCGCAAACAAGATACATTCTTGTTAATACCTGTTTTTCGTTTCCTATCCATTCGGGAAGAACGACGTCGCCTTCATGAAGCCGCTGTATGTTTGCAACGACCCTTTTGTCGTTTTGAAGATCCTCAAAGCCTTCTATCTTTGAAATCGTACCCTCCTTAAGTAAGAACCAAAGTGTTGCGGCGTGTTTTCCGCGGAAATACGGGTCGTCTTCCTTTTCAAGATCAAGGTCGCCCTGCGATCCTGTCATAGCAAAACGTATCAGCATTTCACGCTGATCAAATCCGTGAACGGCCTTCATCAAAAGATGCGGTGCTTCCCCCTGAAGGCGGAAGCCTGTGTCATATACGTAAAATTCGCCGTTTTCATAAAATCCCGAAAGCATAAGAACGCCGTCTGTTATGCCGATGCCTTTGAAAAGGCGGCAAGCGTTTTCGTGCATTCTTTCAAAATATTCGTCCATATGGCGCGAAGGATACGTTCCGCCAAGGCATACGCGGCTTAAGCCTGGCTGTTCATCGGTGGTATATCTGTCATAAATACATGATGGACTGCAGTACCCGTCTTTAAAGGTGTAGTACATACCCATGTCTTCGCATTGCATGTATTTTTCAACTATAAAGCGTTTTTGCTTTGAAGATTCAAGTGCCTTTTCTACCGCGGGGCGAAGATCGTCCTCGCAATAGCACACCGTCATTCCGACGCCGCCGCCGTTGTCAACAGGCTTTACCATAACGGGGTATTTGATTTTTGCTATATCCTCGCTGTTCATTGAGGCATCAAGATAATATTCGGGAATACCGTGTATTCCGTACCTTTCACACGTTGCCTTGAACCTGTCTTTAAAGGCGAAAACGTCAACTATTTCCTGCGTTGCATAACACGGCAAACCAAGTGCATCGCATACTTTGCAATACGACGGTACAAGTATATCCGCAACGCCTACCAAAACACCGTCAACCCCCTCGTTTTTTGCAAGAGAGATAAGCCCCGGAACATCCATACCGTCTATATCGTAGCTTTTCCACGCTACTTTCTTTGCCGCGTCGGTGGGGCGGGCACTTGTAACGATAGTTTTGATCCCCATTGCGTTGGCAGTTTCAACCAACGGAACGGTTTCGGGATTGCCCCCTAGAATTAACAATTTTTTACCTAAAAATTCGCTGTTTGCCATTTTTATGCCTATATCTTTCTTATATTCTCGTGCATTTTTGATAAGTGAAATACACCAGCTTCATTATAATACTTTTAAATTAAGTTGTCAAGCGAATTATTTATATCTTACTTTTTTTCAAAAGTTTTTTCATTAAAACGCAAGGAATTGTAAGCGAAGAAAGTAACAAAACAAAAATAAGCTGCTTTGCCGAAAGTGCAGCGCATCTGAAAATACTTCCGCCGAAATACATTAAAAGCAGCTGTACCACGGTTATAGCCAGAATTATCACGCAAAAGTACTTGTTTTCTTTCATATGGGAAAATAGATTTAATCTGTGGGTTCGGGCGTTTAAACAGTTAAATATTCCCGAAAAAACGAACAAACCGAAAAATCCGCAATAAAATTCCGTATTTCTGCCGCCGAAAAAACTGCACGTAAAATCAGAGGTAAGATACCATAGCATTATACCAACGCATATTATTCCCGTATATACGATATTACCAACCATTTCTTTTGATAAAACTGCTTCTGCTTTTCCCGAAGGCGGCTGCTTCATATATTCATCGCGCGGCATTTCACCTGCGAAGGCTAACCCTGCCAACGTATCCATTATTATGTTTATCCAAAGCATTTGTAAAACGGTAACTGGCGTTTGACATCCTATAAGGGGGGCAAAAAGCGATACCGCTACGGCACACATGTTCATGGTTAATTGAAAAACAAGAAATTTTCTTATGCTTCTGAATATCGTTCTGCCGTAAAGAACGGCCTTGCAAATCGAAGATATATCGTCGTCTATTATCACTATGTCTGATGCTTCCTTAGCCGTTTGCGTACCCGAGCCTAACGCAAATCCTACATTTGCTTTTTTCAAGGCAGGCGAATCGTTTATACCGTCGCCGGTCATACCGGTTATCATTCCGCTTTCCATGCAGATGCGAACAAGGCGGCTTTTATCTGATGGATACGCCCGCGCCACAGCCGCAATATCGGGTATCATGGCTTTTATTTCGGTATCGCTTAATTCTGCCAGCTCTGCACCTGTTATTACCTTTTTTCTTTTTCTTGTTATGATACCCGATTCGGTTGCTACGGCGCGGGCGGTATCGGGGCTGTCGCCCGTTATCATTACCACGCCGATTCCTGCATTTTGCAATTTTAAAACGGCGCTTTTCGCCTCTGTGCGAAGAGAATCGCACAAGACTGCCCCGCATACAAGGGTTAATTCTTCAGTATTTTTATCAGAAACTGCGATTATTATTATTCTGCCCGAATCAAGTGCTGCGTGCCGTACTTTTTTTGAAAATTCAGGCTTTATGGGGATTCTTTTTCTTTGTGTATCAAATCCGTTTTTGCATTTTGAAAATATGGCCTCGTATGCGCCTTTTACGAAAATCTGCTGTTTTTCGCTGCTTTGTGCCTTGCAGGATGAAAATTTTCTGTCGCTTGTAAACGGTGTGCTTTCTACCACTTTCCAGCCCGATAATGTAGTTTCTTCTGCATATGAAAATAGGGTGCGGTCGGTGCTGTTGCCGCCGATGGTGCCGTCTGCACCTCTTTTACAAGACGTATTTAAACCCACGCATAGCTGGAAATCCCGCCAAAGAGAGGTTTTTTTAAATTCGTGAAGATTCAATTCATCTCCGTTCGGCATTATAAATGACGATAATTCAGGCTTGCCGTACGTCAGCGTTCCCGTTTTGTCTGTAAAAAGTATATCCATGCTTCCGGCGGTTTCTATGCCGACGGGCTTTCTTACAAGAACGTTGTCGCGCTTCATACGCTTTATATTGGCTGAAAGAACAACGCCTATCATCATAGGCAAGCCCTCGGGTACTGCAACGATAATAACGGTAAGTGCAAGCGTTACGGCGTGAAGCAGCGTTTCCAAAACGGCAGAAGGGCTTCTTAAAAAAGTAAGTATAAGCTCTTTGTTATATCCGTTATCAATTACGGCACTATTGAAAAAATCTGCAAATGCAACAAAAAAGGCAGATATAAATCCAAGCTTGCTTATTGAACGGGCAAGAACGGAAAGCTTTTCCTTTAACGGGCTTTCGTCTGTTTTTTCTTGCAGCTCCTTTGCAAGCCTGCCGTAAAATGTTTCATCGCCGATTTCGTTTATTTGCATTATCCCCTCACCTTCGCATATAACTGTTCCGCCCAAAAGGGTGTTTGACGACGAAATATCTGATGTTGATGTGCTTTTAGAAGGGATTTTGATGACCTCTTTGCTTTCGCCGTTTAACGCCGATTGATTAACTGATACCCTGCCTTGTATTATAACCCCGTCTGCATGTATCTTTTCTCCTGCAATAAGCAGCACCAGATCGCCGCATACCAGCTTTTGCGGTGAAATGCGGTATATCTGCCCGCTGCGTATAACCGAACAAGTGCATTTTTCACTTTCTTCCAAAAGGGAAAGAAACGCCCCCTCTGATCCGTATTCCGATAATGCGGATATCAGCGTGGATATAAGAATAGCAAGAATTATACCAACTGCCTCGTAAGGATCAAAATCGCGTATCCAGAAAAGTGCGTTGAAAAACAGCGCGCCAAGAAGTATTTTTATTATGGGATCGTTAAAGGAAGAAATAAACTGCTTAAAAAAAGAATGGCGTTTTTTCTTCGTTATCACGTTATATCCGTGTTTTTTTGCCGATTCTTCTACTTGATTTTGCGAAAGCCCCGTAAAATTTTTGTACTGTGTCATAATTAACCCCGATAAATTTTCTTTTTTTCTCTTGTAATGCGAAAGATAATGTGTTACAATTTTCGTTGTTCCGTATATATGTATTCGGAATGCTAAAATAAAATGATTATTGTAAAGGGGTACTTATGTCACGAAGGGTAAAGCTGCCGTTGATAATTTCCGTATCGGTATTGCTTGTTTTGGCTTTAACGTATGCCGTTTTGGGCTTTGTATGTATATACCGTGAAAGCTATGCAAGCGGGGAAGATCTTTCCTTTGGGGAAAGATGCTCGATTGCCGCAGGGGAAATGTTTTCCGAAAATTCTGCAGGCGATATATTCAGAAAAATATCGTACATGATAACTGCAAGGGCGTCTTCCGACGGTGTTGTGTATGCAGACGGATTTCTTTTTCCGATAAAGACCGAATCGTTTGATTATAAATCCGATTTTAAAGGCGAATATGCGTACAGCGAGGAGCAATGCGCACAAATAAAGTCTATTCTCGAACAACGTGCTGAAAAATACGAGAACGCAGGCAGCGAATACTACCTTTTTATAATTCCTAACAGCCAGTCTGTATATAGTGAAAAAGTGCCGTTTGCAGATTTTGTTTCGGATAATACGCGTGCAAGATCACTTGTTAGATACCTGTCGGAAAATTCAGAAATAAACGTGCATTTTCCGTTAGAACAGCTTTCCGAATACGGTGCACAGCAGTGTATATATAATAATACGGAAAACAGCTTGAACGAAGTGGGTGCATATAAGATGTATCAGCAGATATGCTCCGTTTTGCCGGAGGGTGCATCTTTGGAAAAGCATATTGATACATCACGTATATCTTGTGTTGAAGGTATGGGCAAAAGCCTTGCCGAAAGCTTGAATATGCATAAAACCATAAAAAATAAAACGTACTATTTTGAAAATGCAGATCTTAAATCACTTTATAACGTGCAAAAGCAGGACGAATGGCATAGCGTAACTGCTTGTAAAGCGTTTGCGGGTGCTGCGTCTGTTTTAATACAAATCCCACACGAGGGCGAGCGCGCAATGCTTAAGGAATTTTTCTGTTCTTCGTATTCAAGCGTTACGGTGTGCGACAGCCATATATACTGTGATTACACTATGGATGAAAGCGTGCCCGATGCCGTTGTTCAGATAGTAAGAGAGGATGCGCTTGATTGCTTGCTTGATGAAACTGCAAAATCCTCGTATGATATGTCGGATTCTGAAAAAATTCCGTCAGAAGCCCCCAGTATAGATGCAAGATTTACACTTGAAAGAGGGTATATAACGGTAGTGGGTAAGGCGAAAAGCGGCGATACCATAAAAGCCACCTGCGGCAGAAATAAAGCAAACGGCGTGTGTGTTGACGGATTTTATATGATAACAATTAAAACCGACGGCAGCAGTAAGGTCGGTATAACGGCAACAAGCAAGGGAAAAGGTGCTTCAAATGCCGTTTATACGGATTCCAACGTGCAAGTCAGCCGTACTGAAACGGTAACGCTTGGCACATCTTCGAGAATGTTCTTTAACGATACGCTTTCCGACTTCGTAAGGGATAATGCCTATACTGAACGGGAAATCGCATTTTTGAAAAAGAACGTTTCAACGCAGCTTAAAAAGATAAGAACCGCTACGGGTAAAAATACGGAAATGATAATTCTTTGCGGTCCTAACCCTGCCACGATATACGGGCAGGAAGAAATGCCGTCTTATATATTAAAGCAAGTTAAAGACAATGAAAGCCGCCTTGAATCACTTAACAGAGAATTGGGTAAAATAGACGGTGTAACTACGATAGACATTACGCAAGAATTGAAGGATAACGCTAAAAACGGTAAACTGTACTATCTTACCGATACCCACTGGACGGAGCTTGGCGCATATTACGGCTACCGCGCTATAATGAATAACGTTTCTGCGGCTTTCCCAAGCGCAGCACCGTACGCACCGGAGGAGTTGAAAATAACATACGGTGTAAACAACGGCGGCGACATGGCAGAGTTTTTGGGTATAGAAAAAAGAATTACGGAAAACGTTCCGCATCTTTCCGTTGCGGGCAGAAGTATGCTGGTAAGCAGATACGATAAGCCTGATACCATAAACCGTCCCGAGGCAACGGGCGATTTTACAACAAAGGCGCGTGGAGCCTCGCTTCCCGTTGCATATATGCTGCGCGATTCGTATTCTATGCAGATGATACCATTGATAGGCGAGCATTTCTCAACCCTATATTACGAGGAAATGTGGAATTACGAAATAGATTTTGATGCTTTGGAAGAATTGAAGCCCGATTACGTTATATACGTTATTGCAGAAAGAAATATAAACGTCGCATTTATGAGATAAAAGGCATATAAATACATAAAGTACGGTGTGCCAAACGGCGCGGAAAGGGTTTGCTTGATGAAAAAAGAGCTTCGCGCAATATCGGATATTTTTCTTGCTTTTGTCGGAAGCGTTATATACGGCGTTGGCTTTTCGCTGTTTTTTGAATCAAACGGGATAGCCCCCGGCGGAATATCGGGGGTTGCGGTAATACTTTCAAAAACGGCAGGGCTGCTTGGCGTCGGCACGTGGGTCTTTATTTTGAATTTGCCGATACTTGCCGCAGGCTTAAAAAAATTCGGTGTGAAGCTTGTAGTTAAAACCTTTTTTGTTGTTATAATATCATCCTTGGTGATGGACGGCGTTTCTTCGCTTAATATCAATATAACCTCCGACGTTTTGCTGTCTGCCGTATTTGGCGCGCTGTTAAGCGGCGCGGGAATAGGGCTTGTATTTCGAAGCGGGGCAACTACGGGCGGCGTTGATATAATTATACGTATATTGCGTACGAAATTTCGCCATATACCGTCGGGCAGCTTGTTTTTGATTATTGACGTGGGTGTTATAATTGCTTCCGCTATTGCATTCGGAAATATAACCGTTGCAATGTACGCATCGCTGGCGTCGTTTGTGCAAACAAGGATAATAAATGCAGTGTTGTACGGAAGCGATACGGCACGGTTGGTTTATATAATATCGGATAACCGGAAAATAGCAGAAAGACTTTTGCAAGATCTTCATACAGGGGTAACGTATTTAAGCGGCAAAGGCGCATATACCGACAGCGAAAAGCAGGTTTTGATGTGCGTGCTGCCTATGAAATCGTTTCCTTACGCAAAGGATATAGTAAGACACGAGGACGAAAATGCGTTTATGATAGTAACATCTGCATCTTCTGTTTTCGGCCAAGGTTATAAACAAAATATAAATGAAGAAATATAAAAGGAAAATTACGTTATGTGCTTGGAAAATATAAAAGGAATGTGGTTATCGCAGTTTGATCTTGCGTGCGTTTATCAAAAAAACGGGCAGCAACGCCCAAAAACAGAATTTGAGGCGCTTGTAAATAATATGTATGATAAGCTTGTTGACATGGGCTTTAATACTGTTATCGTACAAACGCGCCCCAATGCAGACAGTATGTACCCGTCTGAAATATATCCTTTAAGCAAATACGTTGTCGGTAAATACGGTAACGATGCCGAATACGATGCTTTTGAAGTGCTTGTAAGGCTGGCACATGAAAAAAGTCTGCAGATTCACGCGTGGATAAATCCCATGCGCTGTATGACCTGTAACGAAATACAAGCAGTACCTGATAAATTCACTATAGGTAAATGGTATAACGGCGGCGATGTGCTTCCAATGATGAAAAAGGTGGGGAATAACTATTATTTAGACCCCGCATATGAAGAAGTTCGTTCTTTGATAGTAAGCGGCGCAGAAGAGATTTTGGAAAGATATGATGTAAACGGTCTTCATATGGATGATTATTTTTATCCTACGGCAGAAGAATTTTTCGATGCCGAATCGTATAGCGAGTATAAATCAAACGGCGGTGCGCTTTGCCTTGAAGATTTTCGCCGCGAAAATCTTGATAAGCTTGTATCCTCGCTTTATTCAGCCGTAAAAAAGAAAAATAAAAAAATGCCGTTCGGCATTAGTCCCGCAGGCGTTATATCGTCTGTTATAAACAAGCATTTTGCTAACGTTGAAAGATGGTGCAGTGAAGAGGGTTTCGTAGATTACATATGCCCGCAGATATATTTCGGTATTCTTCACCCTACCTGCCCATATTTTACCTTGTGCAGGGATTGGCAAGATATGATAAAAAACGATAAGGTAAAATTGATAATAGGTATGACGCTTGGCAAAGCCTTTGCCGGTAAAGACGAATATGCAAAGGAAAACTCCGACGAATGGGCGTTACATAAAGATATCATGCTTCGCTGCTTGGAGGATACTGTTAATTTGCCCTCGTGTATAGGCGTGTGCTATTTTTGCTACCAATATTTTTATGACCCGTTAAGCGGCGAGGATAAAGAAAATACCCGCCAAGAACGTGAAAATTTCATACCGCTTTTAAAGAAAATATCGTGGTAAAGCTTGTTTTTAAACACAGTTGAAATAATAAAAAAACTTCCTTTTAAATGATGTGACCCCAAAAAGTTAGACTTTTTTATAGCGTAGTAGTTTTGATGGCTGCTACGCTATTTTTATGCAGCCAAGGCGTTTAGGCGATATTGTATCGGACTCATCCACCCAAGTTTCTCTTTGATTCTTTTCTCGTTG
>JAZQHC010000025.1:0-52597 GCA_045540335.1 Eubacteriales bacterium | reverse complement strand
ACTTCGCTTCTTATCTCGTCTGTTATTCAATTTTCAAAGACCGAGTTTTTCGCACCACTCTCGGCGCGACTCGTACATATTATCACATCAACCACGTTTTGTCAAGCGTTTTTTCCAAACTTTTTTCTTATTTTTACACCTGTCCGCGCGTTTCACATTTTCACTCTGCGAATTCTTGGCTTAAAACCGTGTTTTTTTGTGTTTAAGGTTTATATTTTTAAGCATTTTTTCCTAAAATAATATTTTTTTTATTTCCTCTATTTACAAATCATTTTTTTCGTTATATAATAGTTGGAGTATTGATTTTTGGAGTAACCGAGATGAGTATTGGATTTAGTCACGAGAAATATGTAAAATTACAGTCAGAGCATATCATAGAACGCATCAAGCAGTTTGATAATAAGCTTTATCTTGAATTTGGCGGCAAATTATTTGATGATATGCACGCGTCCAGGGTATTACCTGGATTTAAGCCGGATGCAAAAATAAGGCTTTTGCAGGAATTAAAGGATCAAACAGAGATTATCGTTATTATAAATGCGGCAGACATTGAACGAAAAAAAATAAGGGCCGATTTTGGTATCACATATGATGCAGACGTTATGCGCCTTATTGACAACTTACGTTCCCTTGACATTTACGTTAGTGCCATTGTAATAACGCAGTACAAAGAACAACCGTCGGCAGACATCTTCAAAAAAAGATTGGAAATACGCGGCGAACGTGTATTTATACACCGTTGCATAAAAGGTTATCCCAATGATATTGACACCATCGTAAGCGACAACGGATATGGTGCAAACGAGTTTGTTCCTACGACAAGGCCGCTTGTTGTTGTAACTGCACCCGGCCCGGGTTCCGGTAAGCTTGCAACTTGTTTAAGCCAGATGTACCACGAATACAAACGCGGTGTTAACGCCGGATATGCAAAGTTTGAAACGTTTCCTATTTGGAATTTACCGCTTAAGCATCCTGTTAATATTGCATACGAGGCTGCCACGGCAGATCTTCACGACGTAAATATGATCGACCCGTACCATGTAGATGCGTACGGTGTACCGACGGTAAACTACAACAGAGATGTTGAAGCTTTCCCTGTTTTGAAAAAAATACTTCACAAAATAACGGGCGAAGACTGCATATACAAATCCCCTACCGACATGGGGGTGAATATGGCAGGCAACAGCATAATAGACGACGAAATTTGCCGTGAGGCTTCTAAACACGAGGTTATACGAAGATATTTTAAAGCTTTTTGCGATTATAAAAACGGTGCTTGTGACAAAGACGTTGTATATCGCATAGAAAATTTGATGCAAGAGCTTGGAATAACGCCAACCGACAGACAATGTGTTTTAGCCGCAAGAGAAAAAGAAAAAAACTGCGGTGTACACGCAGTTGCACTTCAATTAGCCGACGGCAGAATAATTTCAGGAAAAGCAGGCACGCTTTTAAGTGCGCCCGCCGCCGCAATCGTAAACGCTTTGAAGCTTATAACTAATACGCCGAAAGAGATACACCTTATTTCCCCGCACGTGCTTGAAACGATAACATCGTTGAAAAAGTCTCTTGGTGATAAAGATTCTTTATTAAACGTACATGAAACACTTCTTGCAATATCTTTTTGCAGAACCGTAACACCGCAGATCGACTACATATTATCAAAGCTGCCTCAGCTTGCAGGGTGTGAAGCGCACAGTACAAAAATGCTCCCCGCGAGCGAGGAGACATATTTTAAAAAGTTGAATATAAATTTGACCTGCGACCCTGAATTCATGACCAACGAATTATTTATTCAATAACCGAGGTAATACACCACCGTTACATTCGGCGCTTGTTGTATTTCCAAACCGTTTTTATAGCAGACGATACCGTTTTTGACGGCATCGTCTGTTTTTTCGCCAATCATTATATCAGCACCGCTTTTGGAAGAAAACACCGCAAGATATTCGCCTGATTGCGGCATTTGTTCAGTTAAAAAAGTGGCGGCGCTTAAAGAATTATCTTCTTTTTTCGGAATATTACGGAAAGATGATTTTTTAATAGGCTCATGCTTCACGGTGGTTTCATAATCGGTATCCCATTTATAAAGCTCCATCAAAGCAGAAGCATTTTTTTCAGAAACAAAGCGAACATTAAGCATATATATCAATTCCTCTGCTGTGAAATGTACACCGTAGGTATCATTTTCCAAAGGCACAACGGTTTCGCCAACAGAAAAGACAAGGTCTTTCGTATCAGGAAGCTGAAGCTGTGGGTACGTCGTTTCTTCTGCCTGACCGCAAGAAGCAGATGAAATACAAAAAACGGCTAAAACGAGTAAAATCAGCTTTTTCATTATTACTTATTGCCTTTCTTTTCTTTAAGGTATCCGATTGCAGAAAATCCTGCCTTCATACCTGTAAAAACAGCAGTCGCAATCTGTTTTGGGGAAGCGGCACAATCGCCCGCAGCGAAAACGCCCTTCAAAGAAGTTTTCATATTTTCATCTGTAACAAGAATGCCGTTTTTAAACGTCAATCCCATGCGCAATGCAAAATCTGACGCGGTGGGTTGAGCACTGGCAATGAATACACCGCTGACATTCAAAGAAGCACCCGTTTCAAATTCAACGCTTTGTACGCGATCTTTTCCCTTGATAGAAGATATTTTTTCTGTTATAACCGGAAATCTCGAGTTTACGTTTGTTACGCCATCAGTCAGCAAAGTAACGGTTGAGCAAATTTCAGATAAAACTTCTGCCTCGTGCAGAGCATAATCCCCCGCGCCGACAACACACACAGGTTTACCTTTAAAAAAGAAGCCGTCGCAAACGGCACATCTGCTAACGCCCTTACCCATAAATTCTTCTTCACCACTTATCAGCTTTCCTTTTCTTTCGCTTCCTGTAGCAATGATCAGTACAGGGGCAGAAAAATTGCCGTTTGAGGTTTGAACAAGGTAATTTCCATTATATTCTGCCGAAAAAGCCTCGGCTTTAATTAACTCCCCACCGAGATTCTGAATTTGTTTTATTCCGTTTTCATACAGTTGTTCCCCTGAAACAGAGGAAAAACCATAGTAATTTTCAATTTTTTCAGCTTGCTTTAATGCAGTTTTTCCGCTGTCGATAACGACAGCGGAAAAACCGGAACGCAAAATATATATTGCGGCACTGACACCCGCAGGCCCTGCGCCTATTACAACACAATCAAAATTTTTCAACATTTATTCGCCTTTTTTTGATTTTATTTTTCTTTGAATGAACTTAACCGTTTCAACCAAAGGTATAACAACAAAAGCAAGTGCAATAGATACTGCAAATTCTGCAAGATTTATATGTTCAAATCCGAACACGTCGTTCAAGCCGGGCACATAAACCACAGCCGCTGTAAGCAAGAACGAAAGGATCATAGCGCCGTACAAGAATTTATTATGGCCTTTAACACAAAATACGGACTTTCTCATAGAACGCATATTGAATGAATGAAGTATTTCAGCCAAAGACATGGTTAAAAACGCCATCGTCATACCGTGAGAATCTGTTACAAGCTTCCATTCGCCTGCTTCCATATAGTGACCGATTATATACGCAGTAATCGTTATTACTGCGACCATAACGCCCTGATACAAAACATCTACACCGACACCGCCGGAGAATATACCGTCTTTAGGGTCGCGGGGTTTACGTTTCATAACGTCGGATTCGCCCTTTTCCATACCTAAAGCAAGTGCAGGGAAACAGTCTGTAATAAGGTTTATCCACAAAAGGTGGATCGGTTTTAACAAGGTAAAACCAAGTATTGTTGCCGTGAATATTGCAACTATCTCGCTGAGGTTTGAGGAAAGTAAGAATTGAATTGCTTTTCTGATATTATCATAAATACGCCTTCCCTCTTCAACAGCAGAAACGATAGTGGCAAAATTATCGTCTGCAAGAACCATGTCGGCAACGTTTTTCGTTACGTCTGTTCCCGTAATACCCATACCGATACCAATATCGGCGCTCTTAATAGAGGGTGCGTCGTTTACACCGTCGCCGGTCATTGCGGTTATGCAGCCGTTTGAACGCCATGCGTTGACTATTTTTACCTTATGCTCGGGCTGAACGCGTGCATATACCGAATATTGGCTTACTACTTTTGCAAATTCTTCATCCGTATATTTATCAAGCTCCGCACCCGTTATAGCCTGCGATGCATCGGTAATAACACCAAGCTCCTTTGCAATAGCAATAGCCGTGCTTATATGGTCGCCCGTTATCATTATCGGTCGAATACCCGCTTCCTTACATTGATTGATCGCCGTTTTAACTTCAGGGCGAACAGGGTCTATCATACCGTAGTGGCCGATAAACACAAGGTCATTTTCAGAATCTTCAAGTGAAAGCTGAACGTTTGAATCATATTCACGGTAAGCACCTGAAAGAACGCGCAAGGCTTCGTCTGCCATTTGCTTGTTTTCATTTTCAAACTCTTCACGTTTTTTGTCATCAAGCGAAAGCACTTCACCGTTATGAAGATAGTATGCACATTTTGACAAAAGCATATCCGGTGCGCCCTTTGTAAATTGGATATACTTATCACCGCATTTGTGCAACGTGGACATCATTTTTCTGTTAGAATCAAACGGAAGCTCGCCAACCCTTGGCATTTCGGCTTCTGTTTTTCTTTTATCCATACCAAGCGTATATGCATAATTAACAAGTGCACATTCGGTAGGTTCGCCCTCTGCAGAGTTTGCCTCGTTAAGAACTGCATCGCTGCACAAGGACATACATTTAGCAAGAAGCTCTGTATTTGCAGTTTTCTCTTTTACTACCGTCATCTTATTTTGGGTAAGCGTTCCCGTTTTATCAGAACAGATTATCTGTGTACATCCAAGTGTTTCAACCGCCGTCAGCCTTCTGATAACCGCATTTCGCTTGGACATTTTAGTAACACCCATCGAAAGCACGATAGTAACTACCGCCGCAAGGCCTTCGGGTATAGCCGCAACAGCCAAAGACACAGCAACCATAAATGAATCCAAAAGAATATTATATTCGCCGGAAAGAAAACGATTCCACGCATTTTCCTGTGTAAAGAAGCCAAACAAGAATATGAATATACTGATACCTATAACCAAGTATGTGAGTATTTTTGAAAGCTCTGCAAGCTTTTTCTGTAAAGGCGTTTTACCTTCGCTTGCGTTAGAAAGTGCGTCTGCAATTTTACCCATTTCGGTATTCATGCCCGTATCGGTAACAACCGCAATACCTCTGCCGTAAACCACGGTAGAGCCCATATACACCATATTTTTTCTATCACCGAGTGGGACATGCTCGCTTTTCGGAAGTGCTTGTGATATTTTATCAACCGGCAAACTTTCACCTGTAAGCGCCGCCTCTTCCGATTTAAGGCTTGCACTTTCAATCAAACGCGCATCTGCGGGAACTGAGTCACCGGCTTCCAAAATGATAATATCGCCCGGAACAAGTGCTTCGGTTTTAATTTTTGTAAGAATCCCTCCGCGCATGACCTTTGCATTAGGAGACGTCATTTCCTGCAAGGCTTCGATAGCAGATTCCGCCTTACTTTCCTGAACTACACCCAAAACCGCGTTAATGATAACTACTGCGCCGATTACGATAACGTCGGTAAAGCCTTCGCCGCCTTCACCTTCCAAAACGGCGAGAAGTGCGGAAACCGCCGCAGCAACTATAAGGATAATTATCATAGGGTCGGCAAGCTGTTTTAAAAACTTGCGCACGATTCCCTCTTTTTTGGCCTGTTTAAGTTTGTTCGCGCCGTATTGTTGTAATCTTTTTTCGGCATCCTCGTTTGAAAGACCTGCACTTGAAGTTTGCAATTCCTTCATCACGTCTTCAGACGTGCTGTAATAGTGTTGCATAGAAAATTCCTTTCTTGATCATTACAGATTTTTTTAAAAATTTGCAAAAAAGACCCATACATTTTTACAATGTATGAGTCTCATTATTTAATGATAAACCAGGCATTGCCAAGTTGTTGATTTACCACGCGCCAAAAAGCGCCTAACTACTCCCTCATATAACAACGGGGTTGGAGCTGGTGGAGGGATTTGAACCCTCGACCTATTGATTACGAATCAATTGCGCTACCACTGCGCCACACCAGCAAAAAAGTGTTGACAAATCAAAAATTCATGATATAATCAATACAGTGTTTTGGATTATATCACTTTTTTTTCATTTTGTCAATACGATTTTGAAAATTTACTTATTTTTTTGGAGGCTGCATGCCAAGACTTACCGATATATCATACGTTAAAAGAATAATGGAAGAAAATGGTCTTTCGTTTTTAAAAAAATACGGTCAAAACTTTCTTATAAACGAAAACGTTCCAATCAAAACGGCGGAAATGTGCCACGCAGATACTTCCTGCGGGGTAATAGAAATAGGCCCGGGAATAGGTACGTTAACACAAAAGCTTGCAGAAAGGTTTTCTAAAGTCGTTGCGGTAGAAATAGACGAAAGACTTCTGCCCGTGCTTGATATCACTTTAAGCGATTACGATAACGTTACCGTTATAAACGAAGATATCATGAAAACGGACATTACCGCACTTATCGATACATATTTTCCTGACCGCGACGTTTGCGTTTGTGCAAATCTTCCTTATTATATCACCACGCCGATTATAACCAAATTACTTGAATCGTCCTGCAGATTTAAAAGCATTACCCTTCTTATTCAGAAAGAAGTGGCAGACAGACTGTGTGCAAAAGCCGGCAGTGCAGAATACGGTTCTATTACCGCTTATGTAGATTACTATGCAAAGGCCGAAAAGCTGTTCTCGGTATCGGCAGGTTCATTTATGCCCGCGCCAAAGGTTGATTCTACCGTAATAAAGTTGTCACTTTATCAAGACAAGCCGGTAAAACCTAAAGACGAGAATTTGATGTTTAAGATAATCCGTTCTGCATTTGCACAAAGGCGTAAAACGCTTTCAAATGCCGTTTCAAGCGAAATAAAAAATATTTCCAAGCAAGAAATACAAGAAATATTACAATCAATAGGTCTTGCGCCCGATATACGCGGCGAAAGGCTTACAATATCTGAATTTTCAAAGCTTTCAGATGCTATTTATTCGTATATAACAAAATAAAATTTTGCCCGTTCCGTATGATACGCATCTTGCGTATTCATTTCGGTTAGGGCAAATTTTTTATTATTGCTTTTTACGTTCTTTTTTAGGCTCTACGGGAATGTTATAAATATCTCTGTAAGACAATGCCTCTTCCTCATATATCGGCAAAGTGCTTGTCAAGCCTGTACATTCGCTTGCAGATGCCACCGAACCAATTTCATCATCATCTTCAAACGGAAGCTTTTCGGGATATACTATTTTCTTCTTATTTTTCATATTCACCACTCCTTTGTATATATTATTTGCTTAAAATTCAGTTTATATTATTGCAACGCTGAAAAAAATATGGTAATATAAAGCAAGATTTTTAAAAAAGAGGTATATATGGGCAACACTTGTTACATAGTAGGCGCTTCGGGTGAGGATTTTGACAGCTTTAACGTTGAAAAAGGCGATCTTATTATCGCAAGCGACGGCGGATACAAATACTTAACGGAAAAGGGATATACGCCGCACATACTTATTGGTGATTTTGATTCGTTTGAATATTTCGATGTTAAAAAACTGCCAAAACATATTCAAATCATCCAACACCCCGTTATAAAAGACGATACAGACACCATGCTTTGTATAAAGCACGGAATTTCAAAAGGATATAAAAGGTTCGTTATCTTCGGTGGAATGGGGGGGCGTATAAGCCACACATACGCCAACGTTCAATCGCTTGCCTATTTGGCGGATATTGGACATTTTGGCCGTCTTTCATCAACAAAATGTGATATTTACGTAATAAAAAATGAAAGGCTTGTATTTGATAGTTCAAGCAAGGGCAGCATTTCTGTGTTTGCATACGGCGATACTGCAAACGGTGTTTGCGAAAAAGGATTGAAATATACGCTTGATAATGCAGTTTTAACAAATAAATTCCCTCTTGGCGTAAGCAATTCTTTCATAGGAAAAGAATCTGAAATATCAGTTAAAAACGGAATGCTTCTTATCATAGTCGAAAAATAAGCAACATAAAAAAACGTGTATATTGAAAACCGACAATCCGCATTTTAAATGCTTGTCGGTTTTTTATTTACTTTTGTGGCTTGTTTCTTTTTTAGTTGATAAGCCATTACGAAATGTTAATAAATAAGTGTTTATAATTCAAAATATATATAGTATAATTAAAATTACGTATCTATCTGAAAATTAACCCATATATGATTGAAAAGGATTGAATTAAAAAAATGCATACAGAAAAAATAGAAGGATTAACGCTTCCCTGCATACCATTACGCGGGATAGTTGCTTTTCCATACATACCCGTTAATTTTGAATTAACCAACCCCAAGCACAGTCGCGCAGTAGAGGTTGCAGCCAAAGGCGAAAAGCTTGTATTTCTTGTTTGCCAAAAAAACATTGCAATTGAAAATCCATCTGCCAACGATCTGTACGATGTTGGCGTGGTTGCAAAAATAAAGCAAACGATAAAAGCCCCTGACGGCTCTCAAAGGGTGTTATTTGAGGGCAAATACCGCGCAGTTTCCGGTGAATACAGAAGCGGCGTTACGCTTTTTACGGACATTACGGCAAAATGTATAGAAGCACCGGTTGAAAAGCTTACCGAAAAAGCCCTTGCAAGAGAATTGCAGGATATCATTGAAAAAATAATACGTCTGATGCCGAACATTTCAAAAGAAATAATGTTTGCAGTTAAAACCATCACCTCTTTAAGCCTTTTGTGCGATTTTATAGCATTGAATATTCTGCATAACGTTGATGATAAACAAGTTATCTTAAATGAATTTGACGTTGAACAACGCGCACAAACACTGCTTGTACTGCTCGCCAATGAATTAGAGCTGTTAGGTATCGAACAGAAGATACGCTTAAAAGTAAAAGAACAAATGGATAAAAACCAACGTGATTATTACTTGCGCGAGCAGATGAAGGCCATAGAAGAAGAGCTTGGCGAAGAAGATGACGAAGAAATAAAAGAATACACAGAAGCAATAACAAAGCTCGACATAGATGAGGAAAGCAGGCAAAAGCTTTTGAAAGACGTAAAGAAGCTTTCAAAATCCCCTTATGCTTCTGCTGAAAGCTCTGTTTTAAGGAACTATCTGGATACGATACTTGATATTCCGTGGGGAAA
This sequence comes from Eubacteriales bacterium, assembly GCA_045540335.1. Classification (GTDB taxonomy): domain Bacteria; phylum Bacillota; class Clostridia; order Oscillospirales; family CAG-272; genus RGIG7213. The sequence goes on along the minus strand of JAZQHC010000025.1, from coordinate 43,365 downwards.
ATTCACACAGGAAAAATCAAACGTTGCATATGCCGCCAAGATACTTGACCGCGACCATTACGGAATGGAAAAGGTTAAAGACAGGATGCTTGAATTCGTGGCTGTAAGGGAAAGAAACCCTGAATTGCGCCATCAGATAATCTGCCTTGTCGGCCCTCCCGGAGTTGGTAAAACTTCAATAGGGCAATCGCTCGCCAAAGCCATGAAACGCAAATACGTACGTGCTTCGTTAGGCGGCATTAAAGACGAATCTGATATTCGCGGCCACAGAAAAACATACGTTGGATCTATGCCCGGCAGAATTATAGATGCACTTGTTCGTGCAGAATGCATGAACCCATTGATATTGCTTGATGAAATAGATAAAATGGCGCAAAGCCATAACGGTGACCCTGCCTCTGCCATGCTTGAGGTTTTGGATAGTGCACAAAACAAATCTTTTAGAGATCACTTTGTAGAGCTTCCGGTTGACCTTTCGCACTGCGTATTTATATGCACTGCAAACACACTTGACACAGTACCACAGCCTTTAATAGACCGTATGGAAATTATCCGCCTTGATTCATATACAAGAACGGAAAAATTCGAAATTGCAAAAAGGCATCTTTTACCGAAATTGCGTACTAAATACAGCTTAACTTACAAAGATTTCAAAATATCACCCACCGCACTTTACGATATTATCGACTGCTACACGCACGAAGCCGGCGTTCGAAATCTTGAACGAACGCTTGAATCGGTAATGCGAAGGGCTGCAAAACGAATAGTTGAAGGAAAAATCCCCTCCGCTAACATAACGAAAGCCAATTTGCAGGAGTATCTTCCCAACGAACACAAATTTAAGCCTGAAAAAATTTCAGAATTTGATGAAGTGGGCGTTGTTAACGGTCTGGCATATACAAGTGCAGGCGGAGATATACTTAAAATAGAGGTATCAGCAACCGATGGAAGCGGCAAGTTAGAGCTTACAGGCTCGCTTGGCGACGTTATGAAGGAATCAGCAAAAGCCGCAATAACGTATATCCGTTCCGTTTCCAAAATACTTAATATAGACCCCGATTTTTATAAAAATAAAGATATACACATTCACGTTCCGGAGGGGGCTGTTCCCAAAGACGGACCTTCAGCGGGTGTAACGATAATGACGGCGCTGGTTAGCGAGCTTTCCGGCATTCCGGTTCGCAGAGATATAGCAATGACGGGCGAAATAACCTTGCGCGGCCGTGTTTTACCGATCGGCGGTTTGAAAGAAAAAACTGCCGCAGCATACGGCGCGGGCGTAAAAACCGTGCTTATACCGTTTGATAACGAAGATGATCTTAAGAATATCGACCCCGACGTATTTAAAAATTTAAGCTTCATCACCTGCAAATCAGCAGATGACGTTTTACGCTATGCTTTGGCAGCCACATCTTCCAACACAGCTGAAGAAACGTTTTCAATACCCGAAAGCATTCGAAGGATAAACGAAAAAACTCCTATAACGGTGCGTTAACATGAAAAAACTTAATTTAAACAACATAAAACTATATATCTCTGCAGGCAGGATCGACCAAATTCCCAATGCAGGCATACCGCAAATTGCTTTTTCAGGCCGTTCGAACGTGGGCAAAAGCTCTCTTTTGAATGCATTAACGAAAAGAAAATCCTTGGCAAGGGTAAGCGGCACGCCCGGAAAAACCATAACCGTCAATTTTTATCAAATAGATGAAAAGCTGTTTTTTGCCGATCTGCCCGGATACGGATATGCCGCGCGAAGTGCAAAGGATCAGGCAGCGTGGTCGGGCCTTGTTGACGGATATCTTTCAAACGGAAAAGACATTCGCCTTGTATTGCAGCTTATTGATATGAAGGTGGGCCCAACTGCAGACGATGAAGCAATGCTTGATTGGCTTGTTACAAACCGCGTTCCATTTGCTGTTATTGCTACGAAAGCCGACAAGCTGAATAAAACGAATCGTGCAAAGGCATTGCACGATTTACAAAATCATCCTCTTATACCAAACGGAATTCCCATAATACCTTTTTCTTCCCTTAACGGCGAAGGTGTAAATGAAATATGGGCGTTCATAGATAAAGTCGTAGATTAAAATAAAAAAGGAATATACAATATGAAGAATATACAAGATTGCTATGGAATAAACGAACACGGCCACCTTACGCTTGGCGGTGCAGATACCGTTGCTTTAGCAGAAAAATACGGTACGCCGTTGTATTTGCTTGACGAAAATAAAATACGCCGCCAATGTGCCATTTACCGCGATGCATTAAAAAAATACTTTCCCGAAGGATCAATGCCCTTCTACGCAAGCAAGGCATTATCTTTCGTTGATATTTACAAAATAGTTCAAAGCGAAAATATAGGTATTGACATAGTTTCCCCGGGAGAGCTATATACGGCTATTGCTGCGGGATTCGATGTTTCAAACGCCTGCTTTCATGGCAATAATAAAACAGACAGTGATATAGAATACGGAATAAAATCCGGCGTTGGATATATCGTTGTAGATAGCAATGAAGAGCTGCAGGCTGTTGATGCTATCGCCAAAAAATTAAACAAAACACAAAAAATACTTCTTCGTATTACCCCCGGTATAGATCCGCACACGCTTAAAGCTATAAGCACCGGCAGGGTTGACAGCAAGTTTGGCACGCCCATAATTGAAGGCAAGGCAGAGCAGCTTACTTCCCTTGCCCTTCAAAAAGAAAATGCGGTACTTTGCGGCTTTCACTGCCATATAGGGTCGCAGATATTCGAGCCTTCCCCCTTCATCGAAGCGTCAGAAGTAATGATCAAATTCATTGCCGATATGAAAGACAAATTCGGGTACGAGGTTGAAGTGCTTAATCTTGGCGGCGGATTTGCAGTTAAGTACGTTGAAGATCATGAAGAAGTAAACATTTCCGAATACATAAAGGAAATTGCGTGCAACGTAACGGATATGTGCGAAAAATACTCTATAAAAATTCCTAAAATCTTTATGGAACCGGGCAGAAGCATCGTTGCCGCAGCAGGCGTAACGCTATATACAGTAGGAACAAGAAAAGAAATACCCGGATTTAAAAATTATATTTCTATTGACGGCGGTATGCCGGACAACCCAAGATACGCACTTTACCAATCACCATATACGGTTTTATGTGCAAACAAGGCAAACGCCCCCGCTGATTATAAGGCTACCGTTTGCGGCAGATGCTGCGAAAGCGGCGACCTTATTGCAGAGGACATTAAGGTTCAAAAAATGGATAGGGGCGATATTGCAGCCGTTTTGGTAACCGGCGCTTATAACTATTCCATGGCTTCTAACTATAACAGGATCCCTCGCGCGCCGATAGTTATAATAAAAGAAGGAAAAGACAGACTTTCCGTGCGCCGCGAATCATTTGAAGATCTTATCAAAAACGAGGTTTTATAATGGGAATTTTTAACATGTTGACCGACCCTTACGAGTTGGTGTTACTTTTATTCCGCATACCGATCGTACTTCTTTCCTTATCTGTTCACGAGGCTTCCCACGGATATATTGCATACAAATGCGGAGATCCTACGGCCAGAAACCTGGGAAGACTTACGCTTAATCCGATCAAACATCTTGATTTGGTAGGAACGATATGCATGTTTTTATTCGGTATAGGTTGGGCAAATCCCGTTCCAGTAAACACAAGATACTTTAAAAATCCCAGAAACGGCATGGCTTTAACTGCTTTTGCAGGCCCCGTTTCAAACTTGATAATGTCTTTTGGCAGCATAGTTTTGTTTACACTTATTTGCTGTATTTTAAATCCTACATCAAATCTTGCGTTGATGATATGCTTCTTCTTTTACTACATGCATCTTATCAACCTGATGCTGGCCTTATTTAATCTTATACCGATTCCACCGTTGGACGGTTCTCGAATTGCCTTCATTTTTTTGCCCGATAAAATATACTTTGGCATAATGAGGTATGAACACATTATCAAATTGGTATTTTTGCTTTTCATTTTCACCACAGGGGCAGAATTTGTAGGTGACATTGCATACCTGATATCAAACGGATTGCTTAATCTTTTCACGAAGATTCCCGGCTTTGAAGTAACGGAAATAAATATGTTTTTCTACCGATTCAATGCTATTTTCACAGGTGGCGGAAATACAATATGACAGAATTAACGTACAAAATTGAAGTATTCGAAGGGCCGCTTGATCTTCTGTTATCGTTAATACACAAAAACAAGGTTGATATATGTGATATTCCGATAAACGAAATATTTCAACAATATATGGCATATCTTGACGAGATGAAACGTATGGATATGGACATAGCAGGGGAATTTATAGTAATGGCATCCGAATTGATGCTGATCAAAAGCAAAATGCTTCTTCCTCGCCCTGATGAAAACGGCGAAGACCCGAGGGCTGCACTTGCGGCGGCACTTTTGGAATACAAGTATATAAAGGAAATATCAGAAAAGCTTGACGAATATCAAAAGGAATACGAAGGGCGTTTCGTAAAAGAAACAGACGAGATTCCACCGGATAACGATTACGTTTGCCCGCATAGCATCAATCTTTTAAAAAGCGCAATGCTTCGTATGTTAGAAAGACGCGCTACCGAAAGCATACAGCGCCCGGACAATATACGTCCTATAATCAAGCGAAAGATAGTGCCTGTTTCTGCAAAAATAATCGGCGTTATGCGTGCCTTAAGGCGAAGCGGAAAAACGCACTTCGACAAATTGTTCGAAAACGTTTCTTCCCGTTCAGAGCTTGTTGCCACTTTCATGGCTGTACTTGAATTACTAAAAGTTAATAGGGTGATCATACACGAAACGGAAAACACCCAATTTGACGCTTCTGACATTATTATAGAACTTAACTGTACTTAAGGGAGGGGTTTTTAATTTATACCGAAAACGAACTTACACCAATATTCGATCCGCAAGAAACTTGTCAAGCAATAGAAGCCATATTGTTTGCCGCAGGTTACCCGATAAGCAAAGAAAGGCTTATGCTGGCGTGCGGAATAAACGGCGAACAGCTTGAAGAAAGTATAGAACTTTTAAAAGAAAAATACAGCGATCCTAAAGGCGGCATTATCCTTATATTCCCGGAAAACTGCATACAGCTTTGCACAAACGAAAAATATAAAGAACAAGTAAAGGAAGCCCTCGGCATAAAAAAAGGCGGTAATCTTTCAAGATCATCTTTAGAGGTGCTTGCAGTAGTTGCGTACAACCAACCGGTTACTAAATCTTATATAGAAAGTGTTCGCGGCGTTGATTGCACATATACGGTATCCTCTTTGGTGGAAAAAAATCTTATTGAAAACTGCGGCACGCTTGATGCACCCGGCCGCCCTTCCCTTTACCGAGTTACGCCTGATTTTATGAGAATATTCGGTATTTCAAGCATTTCCGAATTGCCCCCTTACCAATTAGTCGGGGCAGACGGGCAGGTTGTAATTAAGCCCTGATATGGTTTGGTTGTATATTATTATAGGTATTATTATCTTCTTTGCCGTTATAATGCTTATCCCCGTTGCGGTGGGCATAAACGTTGAAAAAGAAATGGAAGTGTATTTAAAAATTGCCTTTTTCAGATTCAGAATAATTCCCAAAAAACGCAAAAAGATAAATTTAAAAAAATACACGCCCGAGGCTTTAGCAAAGGCTGAAGAAAAACGAAAGAAAAAAGAAGAAAAAAAACGCCTTAAGAAAGAAAAAAAGAATAAGAAAAAAAAGAAATCCGCCAATAAAAACGCTTCAAAGCTTTCTTCTACATTAAAATCCCCAACGCAGTTACCCGCTTTGATTTCTGATGTAATAGACATCGTTTCAATACTTTCCGTCAAATTTTTCAGAAAATTAAAGGTTAACATTCTTAATTTTAAAATACGCGTAGGGTCTGACAATGCGGCAAAAACCGCCTTATTATACAGTGGGATATGCACTGCGGTTAATTCTATACTGGCTTTGCTTTGCCAATTTACAAAATATGACGAGCGCGATATAGAGAACTTAGAAGTTCACCCCGACTTTTTATACGAAAAGACTGATGTAAATATCCACATTTTATTTACGTTGCGCCCGGGGCAAGCATTTACGTTTTTATTTTCAGCTTTGCCTGAAATATTCAGAATTTTAGATTATTTATAATTAAAACAACCTTTTTGAAAGGAACTTTAAATCATGGCAGAACAAAAATTCACAGAAACACTCAAAGCAACGCTTGAAAACCTCAAAAAAATAGTAGAGGCTGATACTATCATCGGCGAACCGATATCTACCCCTGCGGGTGTAACCATCATTCCCGTTTCTAAAATCATGGTAGGAATGGCAACGGGCGGTGTTGACTATATCGGAAGGCACACAAAATCCCAATCCGACAGGGCAAACAGCTTTTCAGGATGCGGCGGAAGCGGTGTTACAGTTTCGCCCGTAGCGTTTCTCGTGATCAAAGCAGATGGAGAAGTTACAATGCTTAATATAAACAATCCGCAAGATTCGGTTAACGATCTTGGGTCAAGCGTTCTTTCTCTTCTTAATAAAACACCTGATATCGTTAACAAAGTGAAAGATATCGTAAAATCTGCAAAAAAAGACAAAAACGCAGATGAGCAACCCGAAGAAATGGATCTTAGCGACATTATAGAAAACACCGAAGAATAATATTGCAGTCTTTTTCATAATATTTACCAATATTCAATTAAGGTTGGTAAATTATGAAAAAAGTATTATTTAAGATTTCCGTATTGTTTTTTGCGTTGATTTTCATGTGTAACGTGTTTGCCGGCGGCGATTATTCCCCCGATAACGACGTATCGACAGACGCAGACGTTTCCGTTTCGGCGCAATCGTACTGCCTTATGGAATGTGCTTCAGGGCAAATAGCCCTGCAATCCAACGCAAACAAACGCCTTCCCATGGCGAGTACCACTAAGATAATGACTGCAATCGTTGCTATTGAAAACACGCCGTTGAAAAAAGTCGTTACCGTTTCAGCAGATGCTTGCGGTATTGAAGGTTCTTCCGTTTATCTTTGCAAAAACGAAAAGCTTACCGCGGAAGAGCTGTTATACGCTTTGATGCTTGAATCCGCAAATGATGCTGCGTGTGCTTTGGCTATTGAAGTTGGCGGAACGGTAGAAAACTTCGTTTCTATGATGAACAGCAAGGCTGAAGAATTAGGACTTGAAAATACGCATTTTTCTAACCCACACGGTTTAGGCGACGACGAGCATTATACCACCGCAGCCGACCTTGCGACTTTGATGTGCTATTGCATGAAAAACGAAGCTTTTGCCTGCATTACCTCAACAAAAAAATTAGCTTTACAAGGCTCTGACGATTCATATTCGCGGTTGCTTGTAAATCACAACAAATTGCTTGGCACTTTTGACGGAATAACGGGCGGAAAAACGGGATATACAAAGCAATCCGGAAGGTGCTTGGTAACGTTTTGCGAAAGAAACGGCGTACAGCTGTGTGCCGTAACCTTAAACGCCCCCGATGACTGGAATGATCACAAAAGCCTTTATACATACGGCTTTACATTTTACAAACGCGTATCACTTGAAAAAGCCGGTCAACGTGAATATACATCCCCCGTATGCGGAGGAACGTGTGATTCCGTTATTGCAAAAACAAAAGACGATATGCACGCAACCTTGAAAACTGACAGTAAGGATATATCGCGCGTTGTGTATATGCAACGATTCTATTACCCGAATATTGAGCAAGGCGATATACTCGGAAGCGTTAATTATTTCTGCAACGGTAAATTGATTGCTTCTGCGCCGCTTTATGCAACGCATTCTGTAAAAGCGGCAGAAGATGAACGAAGCTTTTTTGAAAAATTGAAGGATTTTATAAGTTAACTATGGAAAAAATGAGAATTCAAAAATTTCTTTCGCTTTGCGGCATAACATCGCGCCGTGCAGCGGAAGAGGATATAAAACGCGGTTTTGTATATGTTAACGGGCAACGCTGTACCACTGGTCTTATAATAGATCCCGAAGCAGATACCGTTACTTATAAGGGTAAAAAGGTTACTATGAAGCGCGAAAGCGATCGCATATATTTGATGCTTAACAAGCCGCGCGGATATATCACCACCATGAGCGACGAATTAGGAAGAAAAAACGTATCTTCTTTAGTTGCAGATATACCGGAAAGAGTGTATCCAATCGGCAGATTAGACCGCGATTCCGAAGGACTGCTTTTATTCACCAACGACGGCGAGCTTGCTAACATACTTACACATCCAAGCCATCGTATTCCCAAAATATACCACGTTAAGCTACGCGGAAAAATTACAGATGAACAGTTAAAAATACTTCGTTCCCCTTTGGAAATAGACGGATATAAAATAAAGCCGGTAAAAACCGAGATAGTAACACTTACAGAAAACGAAACCGTTCTTGAATTCACATTGTACGAAGGAAGAAACAGGCAAATAAGAAAAATGGCACAAGCGGCAGGCGTTCATATAACAAAGCTTTGCAGAATCGCAGTAGGAAATATTAAACTGGGAAATCTTGCACCCGGAAAATACAGATATTTAACGGGAAAACAAGTTAAATATCTTAAAGAGGAGGGTTAAATATGCTTTCGGTTAAACCTATCCAAGACAAAAACGTTCAAAAAGACCTTTGTGCATTGTGCGGGATACAGTACAAAGAAGAATACTTTTGTTACGGCGGCTATGAAGACGGTGTTATTACCGCCGTGTGCCAATTTTACCTTAACGGTGTATGCGGAATAATAGACGATATAGCCTATGCCCCTGGCAAGGATAGCAAAGAAATGCTTATACTTATAGGCAAATCAGCACTTTCTTTTATTGATTTCTGCGGGGTACACAAGGCAATATACGTAGGAAAAAATACACATTTCGCAGAACAACTGGGATTTAAAAAAGACGATAAGCAAAACCTTACTATTGATTTGAAGATGCATTGTTGCTCTGAAAATTAAAACCATAACCATAGTGTCAAATACTAAAGGATTGGGTAAAAAGATGAAAGAAATCACTTACAAAGAAAAAGAAGAATTTTTACAGCTTTGTCGCGATATCAATGCAGGTTTATTTTCTGAAGATACGATACAAGATATCAAAAACATTCATATTCTTTTTGAAAAATGTGCTAATTTGAAAACCTCTGATTCATCTTTACAAAAATCTGTATCTGCACAAAACAAAATTGAAAAGCGTAATCTTTTAAAAACCGTTTATATTTCTTTTATCAACCTTTCCAATTTGAATCTTAACGAGGAAGAACGGCTTGCGACTGTAAACGAAATAGTTAAAGCAGGGGGCTTTGCCTACATAACAGCAAAATACGGTCCAAAGATGGACGCAGTTGATCTTGTCAGAATAGCAAAGGCTATGCTTGCCGAAGAATACAAAAGTGAAGAAAATAAAAAAGAAAGACTTCGGCTTCTGGCTATTTGCCGAAATCTTTCATTTTTCAAAATTATATTTGGAAAAATATCATAGTTTATTAACCACGTTTTGGGGCGTACCGTTCTGGTACGCCTTTATATTTTCCGCAACTTTTTGTATCAGGCGTTTTCTTGACTCTATCGAAGCCCACGCAATATGTGGGGTAATAGTACAATTTTTAGCCTTTAAAAGCGGTGTTTCGCTGCTCATAGGCTCAACCGTCAGAACGTCGATTGCAGCACCCGCAATAGTACCGTTGTTCAATGCATCAGCCAGATCTTGTTCGTTAACCACACCGCCGCGAGAAGTGTTGATAAGATACGCCGTAGGCTTCATCATAGAAAGCGTTTTTTTGCATATTAACCCTTTATTCTCTTCTGTTAACGGTGCATGCAAAGAAATATAGTCGCTTCGTTTGAACAATTCTTCAAGGCTTACGTATTCATAATCATTATCGCGTACGGTACGCGTATGAACTATCACGTTCATATCAAACGATTCGGCGCATTGCGCAACCTTTCTTCCTATTGCGCCCATACCGTATATACCAAGCGTTTTACCTGCCAATTCGGCTATGGGATACGGAAAATAGGAAAACGTATGCGATTTTATCCATTCCCCATTATGGGTAGATGCATCATATTTAGCAAGCGACGTTGTTTGCGAAAGTATATATGCCATGGTAAGCTGTGCGACAGAATTTGTGGAATACCCGGGAACATTCACCACTGCGATATTTCGCAGCGAAGCCTCTTCAAGGTCGATATTATTATATCCGGTTGCAAACAATCCTATATATTTAAGATTCTTGCAGTTTTCCATTATTTCACCATCTATTACGGCTTTGTTACAGATAATGGCATCGGAATCCTTTGCACAGCTGATGATATCTTCTTTCGAAAGTATATCAAAATATTCCACCTGCCCTAAGGCTTCAATGGGCGAAAAATCTATATCACCTACCGTAAGAGTGCATTTATCAAGTACCGTTATTTTCATAAGTACCTTTTAAACTCCTTAGTAGTAAGCGTAATAGAAGAATACACCATCAAAAATGCATAGGTAATCAACGTTAAGGCAAGCGCTGCAAACATTTGCTTACTGTCATACATAAGCGCAATTTTACCGTCAAGCACCGTTTTCATACACATCATTACCATAACTATCGATCCAAGCGACAATATGTGTGATGCGGCAGGGGCAAACGTTGCCCTGTCTTTTACATATACCACAATAAGAAATATGCCCAATAAAAGTAATATAAAGGCTGTAATGAACGAGAAAAAATAATCAGTCCATTTAGGGTCGCCCAATTTTTCTATCAGGGCAGATTCTTCTGTGGTAAGTGCAGTGCTTTTGGTCAACGTTTTTGAGATACCGTCTAATACAGTCAATAAAAACAAACCAAATGCAGATAATGCCGATACTGCGGCAAGAGTAGAAAATAATCTTTTCATATGATCCTTATATCTTAAAATATTTTATTGCAGATTCAAACAACTTCATATCGTAATTTCCGGGAACGTTTTTATAAAGCCCGTTTGACCATCTTTCCGTATGGCCCATTTTACCGAGAACCCTTCCGTCAGGCGAAGTAATTCCCTCTACCGCACAGTACGAACCGTTAGGGTTAAAAGCAATATCGTACGTCGGGTTTCCGTTCATATCAACGTATTGGGTTGCTATCTGACCGTTGGAAACTAATTTTTCAAATAAATCTTTAGGGCATACGAATCTGCCTTCACCGTGTGATATCGGCACTGCATATACGTCTCCTACATTCGTAGCAGAAAGCCACGGTGATTTATTTGAAGCAATGCGGGTGTTTACTATTTTGGATTGGTGTCTTCCTATGGTATTAAAGGTAAGCGTAGGGCAGTTTTTATCCGTTTCTATTATTTCGCCAAACGGAACGAGTCCAAGCTTTATCAAAGCCTGGAAGCCGTTACAAATACCCGCCATAAGACCATCGCGACTATCAAGCAGATTTTTCACCTGTTCGAATATCATCGGGTTGCGGAAAAACGCCGTGATGAATTTGCCCGATCCTTCCGGTTCATCTCCGCCTGAAAATCCGCCCGGTACGAAAATAACCTGAGATTGTGATATTTTTTCGGCAAATGCTGCAGCACTTTCTGTAACATCGGCAGCAGTCATATTATTTATTACGAATATTTCAGCTTCGCCACCTGCGGAAACTATGGCTTTTTCCGTATCGTATTCGCAGTTTGTTCCCGGAAATACAGGTATCAAGAACTTGGGCTTCGCAATGCCTACTTTCGGTGTGGGATATGATTCTGCGCGATATTCATATGCCGTTATCTTGTCTTCTTTATTATAATCGATATTGCAAGAATAAACGTCTTCAAGCTCGTCCTCGTACAATTTTTCAATTCCGCACAAGCAAACCTTTTCGCCTTTATAGGAAAGCGAATATTCTTCAGTCGTATAGCCTATCGTTTTACCGATATCACACTGACAATCAAGCTCTAAAATAAAGCTGCCGTAAGAATATCCGAATATTTCTTGCATTTGAAGATCATCGTTGTACTTAAAGCCGATCTTATTACCCAACGCCATTTTCATAATTGCCTCTGCAACGCCGCCGTACGTGGGTGTATATGCAGAAAGAACCTTGCCGTTTTTGATAAGCTTATTTACAAATTCGATATTTGCTTTTACACTTTCGGCAGTAGGCAATCCATTATCACGATATTCAGGTTTAATAATAACTACCTTTGAGCCTGCTTTTTTAAATTCGGGAGATATAACGCCCCTACTGTCACCGCAGCCTACGGCATATGAAACAAGCGTGGGGGGAACATCGATATTCTCAAACGTACCACTCATCGAGTCTTTACCGCCGATAGATGCAACCTCAAAATCAAGCTGTGCTGCAAGCGCACCAAGTAAAGCCGCGAAAGGTTTGCCCCAGCGGGAAGGATCGTTTTTCGGTTTTTCAAAATATTCCTGGAAGGTCAAATACATATCAGGGCTTTCAACGCCGCTGCAAGCAAGTTTGCAAAGTGATTCAACAACCGCAAGATATGCGCCTGAATACTGATCTTCCGACATTATAAACGGGTTATATCCCCAAGCAATAACAGAAGCTGTATTCGTATGACGGGGGCCTACGGGCAATTTAGCAACCATCGCCTGTGCAGGCGTACGTTGATATTTTCCGCCGAACGGCATCAAAACCGTTGCCGCGCCGATAGTAGAATCAAACCTTTCGGAAAGGCCGCGCTTAGAACAAACGTTGTAATCGCTTGCAAGTGACTTGTATTCCTCTTCAAACGTGCCGTTTACTACTTTATCAGAAAATGATTTTTTGCCTGCAAACACGCTGATATGCTTTTCGGCACCATTTGAATTAAGAAATTCGCGCGATATATCTACAATGATTTTACCGTGCCATTCCATTTTCAAGCGTTTTTCTTCAGTAACGGTGGCAACGATCGTTGATTCGAGATTTTCTTCTTTAGCGATAGCACAGAATTTCTGAACGTCTGCAGGGTCAAGCACAACTGCCATTCTTTCCTGCGATTCACTTATTGCTAATTCTGTTCCGTCAAGACCTTCGTATTTTTTGGGAACACTATCTAAATTTATATAAAGACCGTCTGCCAATTCACCTATTGCAACCGAAACGCCGCCCGCGCCAAAGTCGTTACAACGCTTTATAAGTGTTGAAGCTTCAGGGTTACGCATAAGCCTTTGAAGCTTTCTTTCTTCGGGTGCGTTACCTTTTTGAACCTCTGCACCGCAAGTGTGTATTGATTCAGCGGTATGAGATTTTGAAGAACCTGTTGCACCGCCGCAACCGTCTCTTCCCGTTCTGCCGCCAAGAAGAACTACTATATCGCCGGGGGCAGGCACTTCTCTTACAACGTTCTTTTCGGGTGCCGCACCAACTACCGTGCCTATTTCAAGGCGCTTGGCAACATACCCGGGGTGATATATTTCATCTACCTGACCGGTTGCAAGACCAATCTGGTTACCGTACGAGGAATATCCTGCCGCGGCAGTAGTTACTATCTTTCTTTGCTGAAGCTTGCCGGGAATAGTATCCGCAACTGAAACGTGCGGATCAGCCGCGCCCGTTACACGCATAGCCTGATAAACGTATGCCCTGCCCGACAACGGGTCGCGTATAGCACCGCCTATACAGGTGGCAGCACCGCCGAAAGGCTCTATTTCCGTGGGGTGGTTGTGCGTTTCGTTTTTGAAAAGCAACAGCCATTTTTCTATTTCGCCGTCAACATCGACATCTACTTTTACAGTACATGCGTTTATTTCTTCGCTTTCGTCGATTTTCGGCAGCTTTCCTTTAACCTTCAGATATCTTGCACCGATAGTGGCTATATCCATAAGATTTATAGGCTTTGTTCTGCCCAGCTCTGATCTGATTTTTATATACTCGTCATACGCCGCTTTTACACCGTCGTGCTCGATATCAGCACTGTCGATAGTCGTTAAAAACGTGGTATGGCGGCAGTGGTCAGACCAGTATGTATCTATCATTCTGATTTCGGTGATAGTAGGATCTCTTTTTTCCGTTCTGAAATAATCGCGGCAGAAGCGGATATCGTCTGCATCCATAGCAAGGGAATACTTTTGTACAAATGCCTCAAGCTCTCCCCCTTCCATGTTGATGAAGCCGTGAAGAGTTTCAACGCCTTCCGGAATGGAATAAACAGCCGCCAGGGTGTCATGCTTTTCCAATGATGCTTTTCTTGATTCAACAGGGTTGATTATATATTTTTCAACCGCTTTCTTTTCGCTGTCAGTCAATTCGCCTTGAAGATAATAAACCTTTGCAGTTCTTACGGTAGGCCTTTCAGCACCCGTCAAAAGCTGTATGCACTGTGCGGCAGAATCCGCCCTTTGGTCAAACTGCCCGGGTAAATATTCAACGGCGAAAACGTACGCGCCGTTTGCATCGGGCAATTCGTTATAAACGTGGTCAAGTTGAGGTTCTGAAAATACCGTATTTATGCTTTTTTCAAATAATGATTTTTCAAGGCCCTCAACGTCGTATCTGTTAAGAAGTCTTACCCCCTTCAGATTTTTAATTGATAATTGCGTACGAAGTTCGCCGCAAAGTGATACAGCCTCGTTAGAAAGTGAAGTATCCTTTTCTGTATATATTCTGTAAACCATAATGCACTACTACCTTATTTTATTGCTTTAAGCGCCGTTTGACCTATATCACTGCGCTTGTGCAAATTTTCAAAATTGATCATGTTCGCACTTTCGTACGCAAGACAAACTGCTTCATTTAAAGTAGGCGCCGTTGCCGTAACACCTAAAACTCTTCCGCCTGAGGTAACCAATTCTTCGTTTACTACCTTTGTTCCTGCGTGGAAGATCGTAACGTTGTTATTACGTTCCGCATCGCCCAATTCTATACGTTTGCCAACCTCGTATTTTTTGGGATATCCGCCTGACGCCAATACTACACAGCACGCTGCACCGCTGTCAAATTCAATATTTACAGTATCAAGCCTTTCTTCTTCAACTGCGAGCATTATATCTAAAAGATCTGTTTTTAAAAGCGGCAGCACTACCTGCGTTTCAGGATCGCCAAATCTGCAGTTATATTCTATAACATACGGCTTTCCGCCGCAAATCATCAATCCGAAGTACAAACAACCTTTAAATGTTCTGCCCTCTGCACGCATAGCGTTTATCGTAGGCATAAATATCTGTTTCATACAGATATCTGCAATTTCGGGTGTATAGTAAGGGTTTGGCGCAACAGTACCCATACCGCCTGTATTATCACCTTTGTCATTATCAAGCGCGCGTTTATGATCCATAGAGGAAACCATAGGTACAACCGTTTTACCGTCAGTAAATGCTAAAACGGAAACCTCAACGCCATTCAAAAACTGCTCGATAACAACGTTTGAACCGCTTTCACCGAATATCTTATCTTCCATCATAGAAATTACAGCCGCCTTTGCACCTGCAAAATCCTCGGCTATGACAACGCCTTTACCAAGTGCAAGCCCATCAGCCTTGATTACTATTGGATAAGATGCAGATTCAAGGTATTTTATTGCCGCTTCTTTATCGTTGAAATTCTCATAATATGCCGTGGGAATACCGTATTTTTTCATAAGGTCTTTGGAAAACACCTTACTTCCTTCGATGATCGCCGCATTTGCACAAGGACCGAAGCATTTTATACCAACCTTATGAAGTGCATCAACAGCGCCTAAAACAAGCGGATCATCAGGTGCTACGACTGCAAAATCTATTTGCTTATCAAGTGCAAATTTTACTATACCGTCGATATCCTTAGCACCTATATTAACGCACTCGGCATCGTAAGATATACCGCCGTTACCGGGCAAAGCATATATTTTTTCAACCTTACTGCTTTTCTTTAATGATTTTATTATGGCGTGTTCGCGTCCGCCGCCGCCTACGACAAGTATCTTCATTTCAGTGCCCCTTTTGATCAATGGTGGAAAAGACGTATTTTTGTAAACGCCATTGCCATACCGTATTTATCTGCACATTCTATAACAAGATCGTCGCGGATAGAACCGCCGGGTTCTGCAATGTATTGAACACCGCTTCTGCGTGCCCTTTCAATATTATCAGAAAACGGGAAGAAAGCATCCGAGCCAAGCGATACACCCGTCATTTTTGAAAGATATTCTTTCTTTTCATCTCTTGAAATAGGCTCGGGGCGTACTGCAAAGAAGTTTTGCCAAACGTCGTCACCTGTAACATCCTCGTGATCTTCGGAAACAAAAACATCTATGCAGTTATTTTTATCTGCAAGCGCCATTCCCTCTTTAAATTGAAGTGCAAGTGTTTTGGGGTGCTGGCGTAAAAACCAAACGTCTGCCTTGTTGCCTGCAAGACGCGTGCAATGTACCCTTGACTGTTGACCTGCGCCAACACCTATCGTTTGCCCGCCTTTGGCATAGCAAACAGAGTTGGATTGCGTATATTTAAGCGTGATAAGTGCAATTACAAGGTCGCGCTTTGCATCATCGGGAATATTTTTGTTTGCCGTAACCACATCGGAAAGAATGTCGTTATCAATTTTAAGCTCGTTTCTTCCCTGTTCAAACGTGATACCGTAAACCTGCTTGCGTTCAATAGGGTCAGGGGTATAATTTTCATCAATCTTTACAACGTTATAGTTTCCGTTACGCTTTGTTTTCAATATTTCCAAAGCTTCTTCCGTGTATGCGGGCGCTATAACACCGTCTGAAACCTCGCGCTTGATTATAAGTGCAGTAGCCTTATCGCAAGTATCGGAAAGTGCGATCCAATCGCCGAAAGACGACATTCTGTCTGTTCCCCTTGCCCTTGCATACGCCCACGCAAGAGGAGAAGAATCAAACCCTTCAATATTTTCTACGAAATATATTTTTTTAAGTGTATCATCAAGCGGAACTGCAACAGCCGCACCTGCCGGTGAAACATGCTTGAAAGAAGCTGCAGATGGCAAGTTTGTCGCTGCTTTTAATTCTTTTACAAGCTGATAAGAGTTAAAGGCATCTAAAAAGTTGATATATCCCGGTTTACCGCACAACACTTCGATAGGAAGCTCGCTTCCGTCGTGCATATAAATTTTTGATGGCTTTTGATTAGGGTTACAACCGTATTTAAGTTCAAATTCTTTCATTGCACATTCCTCTGCTTTCAGTTATTTTTGTTTATTACAACAGTTGATTCTTCGCGTGTTTGAAGATCAATGTAGCGAACAAAAAGTGAAACCTTGTTATCGTTATTCAAGTTTTCCCATAAAAGGTCTGCAAAATCGTTGATATTGCTGTCTATATATATTCTTTCGGGCTCACCTTCAAACGTAGGTATTGGATTGCCGTCATGCATATACGTGTGTATAAAATGCCCAATACCGTTTATAGGTTGATATTCGTAAAAATATCTGTTACAAGCAGAACCGTTTTCGTCTGCACTTTTCAGTATGCTCATTTTATACGAAAAACCGCCGTCGTTAAATGAAAGCATACCGCTGATTCTCGGGGTGTAGTTGGGGGCATCGGGCTCGAACTCTCTTGTTCTGAGAGCTTTTGCAAAGCAGCCGCCATCTTTAAGAGATTCATAAATCGTATCGGTTTGGTCGCCGTTGGTTACAATAAGCTTATTGTCATATTTTCTTACCGGATAGTAGATAATAAGTGAAGGATCTTTAAGCTTTGAAGGATCATACGCCTTTGTCCTTACATCATCGCCTTCTTGAACAAATACCCTGTTACGTGAATTCTCGCTTCTGCCCATGATAAAATACGCAGTTACCGCATATTTACCGTCTGCCGATTGACCGATAATAATACCTCTGCCCGGGTACGTATTTTCTGAAAGCAGCTTTTTGATATCGTACGTCTTCATTTTCTTCACTCTCCTATCATTTCTTTGCATATTTTTTCTGTTGCCTGTGGCAATATTATCCATTCTGCATTTTCCATAACACGGCGTTGCAATACCTCAGGGGTGTCGCCTTCTTCTATATTAACCGCTTTTTGGGCAATAATTTTTCCGCCATCGGGTATTTCGTTTACAAAGTGCACCGTTGCACCTGTAACTTTAACACCGTATGCAAGCGCTGCTTCATGCACATGCAAGCCGTAAAAGCCCGCACCGCAGAACGACGGTATCAACGAAGGATGAACGTTGATTATTCTATTTTCGTATTTTTTGGTAAAATCTGCACTTAATATGCACATAAATCCTGCAAGAATTATAAGCTGAATACCGTTTTCTTCAAGAAGGTTTATTATAGCATTTTCAAACGCTGCGGTGTTAGGATATTCCTTTTTTATAACGGTTGCAGTTTTTATGTTATTGTTTTCAGCCCTTGTTAAAGCATAGGCGTCTTTTTTATTTGATATAACAAGGCTTATTTTGCCGCTTTTAATAATTCCGCTTTTTTCAGCATCTATCAACGCCTGTAAATTAGTGCCGCCGCCGGAAACAAGCACGCCTATTTTTACCATATCTGAACGCCCTCGATGCCTTTTTTAACTTCGCCCATTATATACGCCTTTTCGCCGTTTTCATTAAGGATCTGCACCGTTTTATCGGCATCTGCGCTATCAACTATCACGCACATACCAACGCCCATATTAAACGTATTAAACATATCTCTTTCGGGAATATTGCCCGTTTTTTGGATAAGAGAGAATATCGGCGGTATTTTAACCGTGCTTTTGTTTATTGAAGCGCCGAGGCCTTCCGGAATACTGCGCGGAATATTTTCATAAAATCCGCCGCCCGTTATATGCGAGATTCCCTTCACATTTACTTTTTCAATAAGGGAAAGTATCGGTTTTACATATATTTTTGTGGGTGTAAGAAGTGTTTCGCCTATCGTTGCACCTAATTCATCGCTATATGTAAACGCATTTTTTTCATCTTGAAGAAGCACACGTCTTACAAGAGAAAAGCCGTTAGAATGAACGCCGCTTGAAGGAATAGCAATTATAGCGTCTCCATCTGCTATCTTTGAATTATCAATTATTTTCGCCCTATCTACCATACCAACGGTAAAGCCTGCAAGATCGTATTCGTCTATCGGGTAGAATCCCGGCATTTCCGCAGTTTCACCGCCTATCAAGGCAGCACCTGATTGACGGCATCCGTCTGCTATACCTGAAACTATCGAAGCAATCTTTTCAGGCACGTTTTTACCGCATGCAATATAATCAAGAAAGAACAATGGGGCAGCGCCGCAGCATATAACGTCGTTTACACACATCGCAACGCAATCTATGCCAACGGTATCATGCTTGTCCAAAATAAATGCCAATTTAAGCTTTGTACCTACACCGTCAGTACCGGAGACAAGAACAGGCTGTGACATACCCGAAATATTCGGCTGAAACAAACCGCCGAACCCGCCTATACCGGAAACGACACCGTCGTTAACGGTTGAAGCGATGTGCTTTTTCATCAATTCCACTGCTTTATATCCCGCAGTAATATCAACGCCCGCCTGCTTATAGCTTTCACTGTAACTTTTATTCATTTTTTAACCCTCTTTCTGTTTATTGATATATTGCCGTTAAACCCGTTAGGATTTATATTTTTTCTTGCAAAGCAGAATCCTTTTTTAAAACTTCTTCTTTCATTTTAACACGCGCTTCTTCAAGCTTTTTGTCAAGACCTTCATCTGTCAAAGCAATTATTTGCATAGCTAAATGCGCTGCGTTTTTAGCCCCATCAACCGCAACGGTAGCAACAGGAAGACCCGTAGGCATCTGAACAGTTGACAAAAGCGCATCCATTCCGCCAAAGGCAGAAGACTTCATTGGGATACCTATAACCGGAAGCGTAGTATTTGCCGCCGCAGCACCGGCTAAATGCGCCGCCATGCCCGCTGCACAAATAATAACGCCGAAACCATTTTGTTTTGCACATTCAAAAAACACCTTGGCTTCGGCGGGGGTTCGATGTGCCGAATAGACATGAGCCTCAAACGGTACACCGTATTCTTTTAATATTTTTATTGCGCCCTCAACGACGGGAAAGTCGCTGTCGGACCCCATAATTACTGCAACCTTTTTCATGAAAGTATTTCCTTTCCTTGAATATCAGTATATTTGTTATATAATATAACATATTATAACGATTATTGCAATACCTCGCAAGGTTTTTTTACATTTTTGTTTATAAAATATTTTATATTTATAACATAAAAAAACAAAAGCAGATGACCGTAAGATCATCTGCTTTTCGTTTAATATCGTGATAAATAGATTAAATTATTTCTTCTTTTTACCAAGAACTACAACAACTACTGCAACAACAGCAACTACTGCAACTACAATAATTACGATAATCGCGGGGGACATACCGCCTCCGGATAAATCACCGCTATTGGATGTTGTTGTATCAGCCTTTGTATCTGTTGCAACTTTATTTGTTTCAGAAGAAGATGTGCCTGCTGTGGGCGCATTTGTCGTTGCATTTGTTTCTTCGTTGCCGGCAGCATCCGTATCGGGGGCTGCAGCACCGCCCTTATCTTCGGAGATTGCACCTTCACCAACACTGAGTTCTACGTTATCTACCCAAAGTGTAAATGAACGGGAAGAAATGGAAAGGATAGAATACAAAGAAGACACACGTGTTTTTTCTACTGTGCCAAGCTCTGCCCCTGTTGCATCCTTAACAACTGCTTTGCCGAAGTATTCATCGCCGATAGCGTTGTTATCGCTCGCATATTGAACGCCTTTTTCAGAAAGCTCAACAGTAGCAACCAATTCATCGTTAACGAGAACTTCGATAGTATCACCGTCATCACGGAATTTGAGGTTGAAGAATTCGTTGTAAATTACGCCTTCGGGATACGCAAGATCAAACACTTGGTTTGAAATAGTTGTACTGTCTGTAGCATATTTCTTTACAGTAAGACGGAGGCAGCTGTTCATAGGTGTTGCGTAAATACCGGAAGCACCGATACCTTCTGTTCCTTGTGTACCGCCGTTTTCGCCGTAATGGTCAGATTCAAAGCCGAAAATGGGGGAGGGCCATTGAGAAATTGTAAAGTTGTTAGGATCAGCACATCTTACGAAAATACCGCCCAAGCCGCTGGAAGCAACTTCTTCAGAAGGCTTAACGTCAAGAGAGAAAACATATTCGTCAACAAGGCTGGAAGAATAAACTTCGGTAAATCCTACCAAAGCAAGGTGATTACCGCTATCACCTTCTTGAACAAAGGGAAGGCTGTCGGGGTTACCCATACGTTCATTCCACTCATTGCCCATTTCGGTATAAGACATGTTGTCATCAACAAATTCATCATCAAACGTGTACAAATTTGTTGTAGCCGCGCTTGCGGACATTGTAAACATCATAATGATAGCGATGCTTACACTAAGCAATTTGAATTTTTTCATGTTTCATTTCCTTTCATAAGAAAAATTGTTACGCTTCATTATATCAAATACTTCCCATTTTGTCAACACAATTTTTGTACTTTTAGGAATACGCAAAAATCTTTACGAATACAATAATATCGGTTAACCTTTACACTACAAAAACCGCAAAGCACGGAGAACGGAGTTTTTTATGTTTATTTATTCTTTCAAAGCATCAAGCATAAGATTTTTTGCCATAATTGTTTTGAGCGTTGCCGCAATAATAACGCTTGTGGCTTTAATACCCGAATACCATCCCGTTTCTGCATATGTTGATGAAAAGATCAATTACAACAAAATTTCAACGGATGAAGACCGTAAAAATTTTTTAGCACAATTTGGCTGGAAAACGGAAAATAACGTTATAGACGAAGCAACCGTTACTATACCTTCAAAATTTGACAAAATATATGAATCCTACAATACACTTCAAAACAAGCAAGGCTTGAATTTGGAAAAATACAAAAATAAAGAAGTTACACGTTATACATATGAAATAACAAATTATCCCGATTACGAAGGTAAGGTTTATGCAAACGTTATAGTGTATAAAAACAAAGTAATCGGCGGAGACATATGCTCCGCCGATGTAAACGGTTTTTTGCACGGCTTCAGTACTGATATTACCTTGCCTTAAAATTCAATTTTCATACCGTCATAGCTTATAACAAAGCCGTGGGGATTTACCATTTGAGAAAACCTATCGTACGTAAGATCCACATCAGGGGCACAAAGCCCGTTATGACTGAAATGATGGCAAACAAATACAGTTTTTTCATCTGCCGTTTTGTTATCAAGCAATTTTTGTTTAACCTTTAAGTTAGCCGAAAAGCCCATATGGCCGCACTCTTTATCCTGATAACCCATAGTACAATCCAACGACACAAGATTGCAGTATTTCCCTTTCAGGTATTCAAACGTTTCATCAGGAAAAATACCTGTATCATTACCGTAAAGCATGCGTTTTTTGCCATCTTCAATGAGGTATATATACGCATTTTCATCAGCGTGGGCAACCGTTAACGGTGTTACGGTATATCCGCCGATAGAATACTGTACAAACGGCTTTATAAATGTGAAATCGACGCCGTATCTTTCAAAATTACCTTTTAAAGCAAGCGTTATTTTATCGCCCACCGCTTCGTTTCCGTATGTATGAAGCTTTTCTTCTTGCCCGTTGAAATAGCAATATCCGCGCCCTCTGTTTCTAAGATCATACGCATTGCAATGGTCGGGATGCGAATGGGTAAAAACAATATCGCCGATTTCGGCAAGCGAAATACCTGCCCTTTGCGATGATATATAAATATCGGGTGAAAAATCTATCATTAACCTGCCGTCTATTACCGCGCCGCTTCTTAGCCTGATTTCTTTCCCACCTGATTTGCGCGCATTTTCGCAAAACCTGCATTTACAGAAAAGACCGGGTATCCCTTCTGCCGCCGCAGTGCCAAGATAAACAAGTTGCATGATAACACCCCTTTTTTATTGAAATTACAGTGCACATTATACTTCATATATTCAAATTTGTCAATATAGAATTCGCGGTTAAATATTTTTTAAATACAATTTTTATATCTAAAAATTGACTTCTATGCTTAATATAAAAATCGTTGCTTTTGCGTTTTGCAGAAGCAACGATTTTATTTAACTTAATTATTCAACAGCGCTGAACTGTTCAACAAGGTCTTCCAAAGCAGCATTAACTTTGGTCTTGCTTCTCGCAAACAAGGAAGCCAAGCCACCTGCATCACTGTCTTCAACCGCGTTTTTAATATTATTGCGCATAGCCGATATCTTTTCGTCGGATGTTATGTAGCCGATATCCATAACACGATTCGCAAAGATGATAGGAAGCATATCAGCAGATTCTTCATCGCGCGTGCCTTGACCTACAAGAGATTTTTCGTAGTAAGCAGGTGTAAGTATATTCATACCTTCTACTGCAAGGGCTTGTGCGATCATACCGGAACGTGCGAGCCTTTCTTCATTGTAAGAAAGCTGCTTGGGGAATGCTGCAAAGTGTGTAACTATATTTACAGAGTGTGTTGTATAGTGCTTTTGATTTTCGTCCGCCTTAGGCATGGGAATGATACCGAAGTCGGTATTCATTGCTCTCAAACGTGTTACACACTGCATAACTTCAGAATAGAACAATGCCCTGTCTTCTTCAAACATTCTCTGTGCCAAAGGATAACCCAACGGGTCAACATCAAGGTAATGGTGGAAGTCGAAAGTAATCTGGTTTGCAGGGGTGTAAATTCCCACAATCTTTTCAACCAAGGATATAGTTTTCGTAGAAAGTTGGGGCAAATAAGGAATATCTGCATCATCCTTCTGAATGATCCTGTTGTTTGCACCGTAGTACAAGCCCATGATTATATCATCGGATGTAGCAAGGGGGAAGCTGTCAAGGTGTGTGATAGTACCGCTTTGGTCAAGATCCTGATATACGAAAAGGTTTGCATATTCGATAAACTTATCAATAGTCCATTTATCTTCCTTAACGAGATCATAGATGCTGGGAAGATCGCCCACGCCGATACCTACGCTATCAGCAATCTTCTTATTAAACATCATAACCCATGTTGCATCGTTGTCTATCGTAGTGATATCACCCGTTGCAAAATAGTTATTTCCGCCTATGGAAGTTTGTTTAAGTGTGGACTGATCCCACGCTTCGCTTGAAAGATCAAGGTGGGTAACATCATCAAGATTAACAAGGAAGTCGCCCTGCGCCAACGTAAACATATGGTTAACAGAGTTAACAACCAAATCGTAATCCATCAAGCCCGATTTTTCTGCAGTAGTAACAAGATCGTTGATAGAACCTCTCGTCTGGCCTGCAACAACCTTCATTTTTACGCCGAAGGTTTCTTCTATCTTCTTTTGACGTTGATAGATTGCAGATGCAACGGGGTTTTCATCACTGTCTTCTTCCATGAAGAAGTCGTTACAAGTCCACTCTGCATCGTCTGTATTGGTGAGAACGGTAAATTCTGCACCACCGAAGCCGGATTCGGGAATGAAGTAAGTTTCTTCATTTGCGTTACCGGTCGTCGGTGCCTGCGTAGCATCGCCGCCTTTATCATCGCCACCGCAAGCGGTGAAGCATGAAACAGCGCACAAAACACACAGAAAAACAGCAAGTAATTTCTTTGCTTTCATCATTTTTCTCCTTATGAGATTATTTGTTTGCCGCGCGGTGCACGGTCAAGTAGTTATGGATATTGTACCATTTACAAGCGAAAAAGTCAATACTTAATTTGCAAACACAAAAAATTTAACTAATCTTTAACGTTAGCGCGCAGAAAGCTGTTGATAAACATATCAAGGTCACCATCCATTACGGCTTGAATGTTGCCGTTTTCACATCCTGTACGTGCGTCCTTCACAAGCGTGTAAGGCATGAATACGTAAGAGCGTATCTGGCTGCCCCATTCGATATTTGTTTTTTCGCCCTTGATATCTTCGATTTTTTCCAGATTTTCCCTTATCTTTATTTCTACAAGCTTACTTTTCAGCATTTTAAGGGCTGTTTCTTTATTTTGAAGCTGGCTTCTTTCTGTTTGGCAGCCAACAACGATGCCCGTGGGTTTATGCACGATTCTTATTGCAGAGTCGGTCTTATTGATATGCTGACCGCCCGCACCACTTGAACGGTGTGCCGTTATTTCGATATCTTCATCGCGTATTTCCACGTCATTGGTATCATCAAGCTCGGGCGTTACCTCTACCGAGGCAAACGATGTATGTCTTCTTCCCGAAGAGTCGAAGGGAGAAACCCTTACAAGCCTGTGAACGCCTGATTCACCCTTCATATATCCGTACGCATTCGTTCCCTCTATAACTATGGTCGCACTTTTAATTCCCGCTTCTTCCCCGTCAAGCCAGTCAACAAGCTTTACCTTGAAGCCGTTTTTTTCGCCCCATCTGGTGTACATTCTGTAAAGCATAAGCGCCCAATCCTGCGCTTCTGTACCGCCCGCGCCGGGATGGAAGGAAAGAATAGCGTTATTGTTATCGTATTCGCCTGAAAGAAGAATGGCTATATTCATTTTTTCAATTTCAGATTCTATTCTTTCAACCTCTTCAAGAATATCCGCCAAAGAGCTTTCGTCGTTTTCTTCCAAGGAAAGCTCGCACAAGGTATAGGTATCCTCAATAGATTCGCAAAGTGCGGCGTGTTGCTCTATTTTATCCTTTTTTTGCTTTATTTCCTTCAAGATCTTACTTGAATTTTCTTGATCGGACCAAAAATCCTGCTCGTGTGTTTTTTCTTCAAGCGCATCAACGGAAGTCCGCAACTCGTCTATACGCATAGATATACCAAGTTCCTTTGCTGAATCGCGAAGTGCGGCAAGTTTAAGCCTTGCCTCGTCAAGTTGAATTATCATATTTTACATCCTAAATAAAAAATATTTTTATTAGTATATCACACTTTTCAAAAAAAGTCTATACCCATTGAAAATTTTTACATTAAACGAACCAGAAAAAACAGAAATTCCGTTTTACTTTATTTTTTGCAATCCATCTTTTCACCGTGGTATTTGTAGTACTCGTTTACCAGGCTGATGTATCCCAGCTTTTTCATATCATTGTACGTGAAAGCAAAACGTGATTTGTTACGTTTACCGGTTGCTATATATCGAATACAGTCTTGCATATATTTATCTATTTCGTGCAAAGAAGCGTCTGTATTTATTATCGGGAAAAACCACCTTGCCCACGTAAGCTCGTTTTCTTTTGGGTTATCAAAAAATTTTAAATTGAAGCGCTTTATAAAAACACGTGTTGCCTTTATCCGATCTACGTTATTCTTATCTGCCCAACGGCATAGCGACCTTGATTTTCGGCGCATTTTGCGCTTTAGCTTTTCAACGGAAGCACTGCACACATCGATTTGCCCATTATTATGCGAAAAGCCCAAAAAGGTCCATTCTTGGTGCGGCAAAGAAAGGAATTCTTTTTTCGTATTTATTTGCAAGCCCTTTTGTTTTAAAAAATCCTTTATATAATCGCGGTATCTTTCAATATCATCTTTGCTTTCGGCAAATACTATTATGTCATCCGAATATCTGGCATACGGAATTTCTTTTTCATAAAAATAAAAATCAAGTTCTTTCAAATAAAGGTTTGCCAAAAAGCCGGAAACGGGTACGCCTGCCATTATCCCTCTGTTTTGATACGTTTTTTCACCATTATACAAAGCGTATGGAAACAAAAGCAAAGAGCTTAAAAAATCATACAAAGGTTTATCGTTTGCAAGTGTTTTTTGTAATATCGGTAAAATATTATCTACGTTTACAGAATTGAAATAATCACTTATATCAAGCTTATACGTAAAATAACCGTTAATGCCTTTTCGGTGCAAAATATCCTTTATAGCTTTCTTTACGCCGCTGTCTTTTCGGAAAGAATAAAGATTTGGTGAAAATATACCGTCGTATTCACGAAGAAGGTGTGCTATCAATTTTAATATATAATTTTCTTCGCGGTCATATACAAAAACCGTTCTTTTTTTGTCGGTTTTTGCTTTTCCTAAAAGCACTGCTCGCGGCGGCATAAAGTTTTTACCGTTCAAAATATCCTTTAAAAGTTTTGCATATTCTTCATTTTCAATAAAGCTTTTAAGATCTGCCTCTTCTTTATTTGAAAGGTTGCCCTGATTTTGTTTAAAATCAAAATATAAATTCCATTCCTTTTTATCAGAAATGCGATACAAAATACTGTTCATAAAACCCCGTAATAAAAAAACAGAGAGAAAGTACTTTAACAGCACAAATTTGTGCTACCAAACCGTACACGAATCAACTACCTGCAAAGCATCAATACGATCCGTGCTTTGTTTACCACAGGTGCAAAAAATGCGTTTCTCTCTGTTTTTATCTGTTTTATTGTATTAAAGGTTTTCTTTTATCCTGTTTAATACGTAATTTTTTTCGTTTTCCCAACCTATATAGAATCGCAGGTAAGGAACGTTATTTTCATCAAGTATCATTTTACTGCCTGCAACGGGCATAGTGTTGCGTTGCGGCTCTTTCATAATAAACACTGCAAGCACAGGGCTGCCGCTTTTTTTGAACAAGAAAGTAATAGGAAAACATTTCGGATGTGCGGAGCTGTCAAACACGGAAAGCGAAACGTTTTTTTCTATTTCGTATTCAGGAAAGTTATCAGAATTAAGCAGCGTTTCAAAATAAGAAACGTCTGTTTGATAAACAGTTTTTACATTTGTCGGCTTTGGCTGTGGTGTTGCTTGTACCGTTTTATTTTCGCTAATGTTAGAAACAACCTCGCCTACTATGCTTTTAAAAAGCTTTTCCAAAAGACCCATTTATATCAACTCCTTTACGCATGTATTTTACCATATAATACGATAAAAGTCAATACCGAATACTAATAACCAAAAATCCAGCGCGGCAAATGCTTACCGCGCTGAATCTTCAAATATGCAATTATTCTTCTACGATTTCTGCTTCGGGAGCGTTGTTTTTAACGCTGTCAATGCCGTTTTCGCAACTTGATTTTGTTTTATAGCCTTCAGATATTGCTATAACCTCGCCGTTTTTAGCTTTAAGGCGGAAGCGGTATTCGCCTGCCTTGTCTTGATACATTTCGAATTTAGGATGCTTAACTTCTATAACATCTTCAACTGTTTGGTCTTCAACTTCGCCTACGCAATTTTTCTTAACGCTTTCGATACCGTTAAGACAAGCGGCTTTTGTTGTATAAACTTCAGATGTTGCTATAACCTGACCGTTAGTTGCTTTTAAATCAAATTTAATACCTGTTGCTGTTTCTTTTACTACAAACTTTCCCATAATTTTAAATCCTTTCGTATTTAAAAAATTTATCAGATATAAATCTACAAACCAAGTATAACATACCAAAATCAGTTTGTCAATAGTTGTTTTTTGGGGACTTATATATATTTTATTACATTTAATGAAAAATTCCCATATAAAAAATGATAGTTATCTGCAGGTATATCTGATAAGTAACGATTCTCTTTTGTTTGGTATTTTCAGCCGAATACCCTTTTCCTTCAGCTCTTGCCCGGATACAGAAAACTTTTCTTTTGTATCGGCATTTATAAATTCGTACGTTTTGTTTTCATTTACACCGCCAAGCATTACGTCGGCTGTGGCAAAGGGACATTCTTCCCTTCTGAAGGCAAGGATTATACCGCTTTCGCTTTCGGGATCGTCGTACTGCGAGGCTGCCCAAGATATAGTTTCTTTCGAATTTTTAATCAGCGGATAAAAATCGCAAGTAAAGTAGTGTTGTATGGATAAATATTCGTTGAAATACTTTCTCGCCCAATCAAATGGCTCGTTGGTTGCACCAACCTCCCATTCCGGGTCGGCGTGTTCCCACGTGCGTACGGTAATTCCGGGGGCATATGCACTTCTGAAGCTATACGTATCACCGAGAGTTGGACCGTATCCGACACCCGAATACGGATACCACCAGGCATTTCCTATACACTGAAGCTGATACCCTTCAGGAGCGTTATCCCAAATGCTGCAAAAATCACTTCTCCAAAGCGTAACAGATCTCGCAAGCGATTCAATATCAACCCTATGCCCGCCGCCTGCGCAGTTGTCTATGAGCAAATACGGAAATCTTTCAAGCAGCGTATCCCAAAAACGATAAAGGTTATTGATATATTTTATTTCGTTAACACCTTCGCGGTTTTCTTCGTCGTTAAGCCGCCAAAACGGAATAGGACCTATGTTGTAATCCTGCCTGTACAAATCTATATTAAGATCCTTTATCAGCTTGCATACTTTTTCAATAAGCTGATCGGCAACCTCGTCTTTATACAACGCTATTATAACGTTTTTATCGTTAGGATCGTGCATGGGCTTCATGTATTCCGTCCACGGTTTAACGTTAAGATTGATCCTTTCCGGTTCGACCCAAAGCTGAAATTTAATATTTTTTTCTTTCAGCCAATCAACAGCGTCGCGCAAGCCGTTAGGATGATATTGTTTATTTACCTTCCACGTGCCGACAGTCCCCCATTCGGCGGATTGTTCTGCACAGGTTTTACCTTTCATAGGTTCATACCAGCCCGCATCCATCCAGCAATAATTGAATGGAAGCTTTTCGGCTAATATCCCTTCCCAACGTTTTTTTAAAGTTTCTGTCGGTATTCCACCCCAAAATATTGCAGAAAATGGGCATTGTTTATCGCGTTGCTGCTTGCCAACCGGTGAAACGCAGTTTTTAATATATCTGCGCCACATGTTGTGGGCATTATCTTGACCGTTTTCGTATTCAAGCACAGTTACTGAAGACGTTCTGAATTTTTCGCCGGGTTTCATGTAAAACTTAACGCCCTCTATTCTTGAAAGCATACGAACGTCTTTATCACCGCGTTCAAACTGTGCGTTCCATTGACCCGTCCATCCTACCGCAAGCAAAACGCCCTTCTCTTGCCTATTCAAATCAAAAAACGGCGAAGTTCCCATACCGCTTCTGCCGGAATGGTTCGCAGCCTTCAAGGTTTCATTGGGCCAAAAACGCGTTGGTGAAGACATATTATCATAATCGGTAATATTAGCCCCGTCGGTAATGTAAAGCTTTAAGGTATCCGTTGTCCATACAGAATGTTTGTTTTTTCTGTTTTTTGCAGGGTCTGCTTCAAATTCTGCTATTGTATCACAATCCCACAGATCGGTAACGATACCGCTGTTATGATCAGTGTTATTACACCAATAGTTAGTCCATTTAACGACATTATACTTCGGAAATCTTTCTATCCGCCACTCTATCTGCAGGCCGTCTGGCAGTGTATAAAGTATCCCTGTATCTGTTTCAAATACCATTTTTTCGAGTTCCGCAAACGGAACGCCGTTGTATTTAAAAGAAAAACCGGGTGTAATCATTTTTCCTCCATTTGATCATGTTAAATTCTGTTTAAACATGGGTAAATATGTATTGCTTATATTATAAAACGAAAATTCTATTATGTCAATAAAATACTTGCCTTATGATTTAAAATTACATAAAAAGTCTGATTTTTACGGCAAAAAGCCGATAAAAATCAGACTTTTGATAATCATGGCGCCTGATGATCCTTCAATACGGTCAGCTTATCGTAGAAAGACCAATTGTTTTTATCCCACAGATTTCCTTTAACACTTGCCCAATATGCAGGCAAAAACGTATTGCCGTTGTTTTGAGAGGTTGAAAAAACATCTGAGATTATAACAAACTGCTCGTGTGCATTTTTCTCGTTACTGTTTATCGGTTTTTGTGTAAAGGGATTTGTCGGATTATTTATAATTCCGTCGGTTGCCATTGTGGGAACATCGGCATTTGTCATAAACTTATCAGACACGGAAAATTCCTTACTATCAAAATCCTTTACCATAAACAGCGGGTAGTAAAATTCCACGTTTTTAGACATATCGCCGCCGTTCATCAGCTCTTCTATCTGCCCAAGGTTACGGCCGTGATCGGCTACGATTATTATTCGTGTGTTATCGTAAACACCTTGCTGTTTTAAATGATCAAGCCATTCGCCCAATCTTAACATTGAAGCCATATTTATGTGATAATGGCTCATTTGGAAGGAATCGTGTATGTTTAATTTTACTCCATCAACGTTAAATCTGTCTTTATGTTCAGCATCATAGGCCGTATTATCAACGTACATTTGAGGCACGTAATCGGGCGCTTGCAAAAGTGAAGGCTCGTGTGTGGCATCATTCGTCATTAAAAGGAACGTATTTTCATTACCATCAGAAACGCGAGTCATTTCCACCATATTTTCAAGCACTTTATACGCATCCATAAACGGTGCGTAAAGACCTGTTGAGGTTGAAAGGCTGTGTATCGTTTGTGTTGAAGTATTTCCCTTTTCAAAATCCGCTTCTACTTGATTATACTGACCGTCTGCATAAACATACGGCTGAAACATAAGCGGCATACACTTCATAAAGCTAAGGCAGAAAAAGTTTCTGTGGTTGTTTGCAATAACCTTTTCTTTCTGCTCTGTGTTGCTGAATTTGCCCTTTGTTATATGCGCGTCGATTTTTGGATATTTTTCAAAAACTGTAAGATCGGGGATCCATTCGTAATTTGCATATACGGGGTCAAGCACGGTAACGTTATATCCGTTGTTTGCAAACATAACCGGCATTACTTTAAGCGCCTCGTTATGCTTATCAACCAAGGGCTCGTCGTCGCGTTTGTTCATTTCCACAGGGGTATATTCGTATCCGCCAAGCAATGCAGGGGATGCAAAGTTAGTATAACCGCCGAAAGAAATCGTATTTTTATAATATGTAAATCCGGAAAATTGATTTTTCAATTCAGGTTTTTCATTGAATATATAGGGTATGTATTCGCCCATTGCACGGTCAAGCATGATAACAACAACATTTTTGCCGTTTTTGCTTAATCCGATATCTGCAACACCGTCGTTTTCTGCAGTTACCTGCGCAACTGAAGAATTTATACCTACAACGTTGAAAACAGACATACCCCCCATAGCAATGACTGCCGTAAGCAAAACCGTAGAAGTTACACGCTTGAACTTCCATATACAGAAAAATATTCCCGCTGCTATCACAACTGCAACTATCGCGTTTATAACCTGCGATTCAACCGAAAACGAAACGCCGTTTTCATATTGAAGCGTTGGTGAAATAACGCCAAGATCCGTTCCGAAGAACATATAGTTTACTATCGTTACACCGGACAATATCCACAACAGTTTTTCAAATAAAACTTTTCCGCGAGGGCTTGCCAGCCAATAAAACACCCCTATCCACACAAGGAAAAATCCCGCAGCCATACAGGTTGTGCTTGCAACATACCACAACGGGTGATGAAAATTAGATACATCAACATACTCTTGCGGAGAAGCGGAAATAAACGCCGTAGGAATAAGTATTCCCATCAAAACGGTCAAAAATACGCCGCCCAAAAAGAAGTGCTTACCGTTTGGGGTAGGATCATTTTCGGGAAGTTTGAAATTGATGTTTGATGTTATTATATTGATAAGCATGGGTAACTGCAGCAAAATGCCAACGGTAAGCAAAAAGTTTTTCATTTCTTCCCTTGTGCTTACACCTGCAAAATATGCAATCAAGCATCCTATACCAACAACAGATAAAAGGCAGCGCAATACCTTTTGCGGCTCTTTTATCTTGTAGAATATATTCTTGACAAGCGAGAATAAATTGTTAAGCGTCCAATAGAACACAAGGCACGAC
The DNA here is from genome assembly GCA_045540335.1 of Eubacteriales bacterium. Lineage (GTDB taxonomy): Bacteria > Bacillota > Clostridia > Oscillospirales > CAG-272 > RGIG7213. The sequence goes on along the minus strand of JAZQHC010000025.1, from coordinate 10,795 downwards.
GGCGAGGTATAAAGAAACACGAGGAAGAACAACGCCATTGCATACAACTGTATTTTCGTTTTCAAGGGAAAACCCTTCAAATATATAGCGCTTGATACAACGTTTATCAACGTCATAAGTATAGGCAAAACGTTTATTGCCAACCCACCGATAACAAGCATACCATCCGGTGCGCCAAGGTCCTTTATAGGACCGAAGGATATGCCGTCAAGCACGTCAAGCCCTGAAAGAAATTGATATGCCGCCATAAAAAACGGTATTTCCAAAAGCAAAGAAACCGAGCCGTTCAGGGCATTTGTAGGCTTATAATTATTCTGCCTGTAATACGTTTGAAGTATCATCATTCTCTCATCGCCGGAGAATGTTTTTTTGATATGCGCCACGCCGCGGCTGAGGGCGGCTTCAATATCCCGCGTTCTTTCCTGCATTGCATCTGCGCGTTTATACAGGGGTAAAACGAGTATATTCATCGTAAGGCTTAAAAATATGATTGCAACGCCGGGATCTGCGACGATAATGTTAGCCGTTCTGAAAATGATTTCAAATACCAGCTTCAGCGGTCCAAGCAGCAATGTTTCTAAAACAGACCAAAAAGACATATTACCCTTTTAACCCTCCTTTTTTGCAAGCGCATTGTATTTTTCAATAAGGTAATCGGCCGCACGTTGTGCACCCTCTTCACAATGCTCCCACGTTTCGGCCTTTACACATTTACGGCCTATTGCATACTTCGGGTCGGAAATGCAGGTATCTATAACGCTTTTAAGATCTTTCATATTTTCTTCAGTAAGTCTGCAACCGATCTTTGGCAATGCAGATACCGTCCACAACGGTTTTTCAAGCCACCAAGCATCGTACGGACTTAAATCAAAATCAGGATCGGTATATATAACAGGCTTATCATATACCAGCGCAAAATCGAATATTACACCTGAAAAATCTGAAATAAGTATATCCGATCCGGCAAGCACGTTAAAATTATCGGTATCTTTGTTCCATTCAAGCTGTTCAGATTCGGGATAATCTGCCATCAGCTTATCCAGCAATTCCTTTTCAGAAGTGAAGGATTGCGGGTGCGGGCGTACAATAACGTGATATCCGGTATTAAGAAGCACATCTAATATTTTTCCGCCATATACGCTTAGTATGGCACTTTTTCCCCATGAGGGTGCAAGTAAAACAGTACGTGGGTGTTCAGGCAGGTTACCCATATTCTTCAGCCTGTTTGCCATTTCATCCATATAAGGTATGCCTATTTTAACAAGCTCTTTTGCGGGCAAATTACGCTGTGCTTCGAGAAGCCTGATATCATCTGCCTGATACTGTCCTGAAAGCAATATTGCATCGTAATAGTCTATACCAAACATTCTGTAAAGGGTTATTTCGCTTGCGGCGTGCGGTATATGAACGTAATGGTCCACCTGCCTTGAACGCTTCCATTGATATACGTCAAGCCCCGGGGTTGTAGAAAGCACGACCGCGGCGTTTAAAAAATTCAATTTCATAAACGCCTTGCTTTCTTTCCCTATAAATTCCGCTTTTACGTGCGGATATTTATTTTCAAGTGCCTTATCATCGTCTGACATCGTCATATAAACGACACCAACGCCTCTTTTATCAAGCTCTCTACACACCGGTTCAAAAACAGACCAATATCTTTTATTGTCTGAAAATATTACTATCGGTATTTTTTTATCGTCGGTTTTCGCTGTTCCCCCGCTTATCTTAAAACGAAATTTTATAAAAAACATTCGCAACGAAAATATGCTTGCACCAATAATACCAATCAAAATGGTAAAAAGCATGCTTCCCGTTCCGGGGTCAATATACAATAACATAATTATCTCCGTAAACTGTCGTGCAGTGCAAATAATCCCATGCTGCAAGAATCGGGTTTATTTGTTCTTTTTCAATATTTCTTTAAAGTCAGCTGCAGCAAATATACCGCAAACAAGAACTACAACGGTACATATAATCTGAATAACACCAAAGGTTGGCATTTCCCCGCCGAAAAGCACCAACACCACGGGGATAACTGCTATCCACGCGCAGTACGTTACGTTAAGCGCCATCGCCTTCGAAGCGCCGATTTGTGAAATAGCTTTATAATAGTAAAGGTATGAAAGTGTTGCAAAAAGACCTGCAATAACTATCGTAGGAATAAGCCATTTTGTTTCGGGCGTAAAAAGATCAAGTGTGAAGCCCCAGCCTTTGATAAACGGAAGAATGATTACGGCGTATGTAATTGCCGACGTTGTCTGGCGTATCTGCAAAGCATATTCGTCCTTCACTTCCGGGTCTGTTAAGCATTTAGCAAGAACAACCGCTTCAATTCCCCAGCCAAATGCACACATGGCAGCACCAAGAATGCCAAGCCAGAAATTCTCTATATTCAGATCCGGTGAATAGCTAAGGCCGTAAACACCCAAAAGCGTGAATACAAGGAATACCCATTGATACCACTTCATTTTTTCTTTCAAGAAAATGTACGCAAGTATTGCGCCGATAGCGGGAAATACCGCACTTGCGACTGCACCTACCGATGCACCCATATACGTAAGTGCCATAACGTATCCGGTCATTCCGACAGGGCCGCCAATAACTGCAGCAACAACTACCCATTTACCGCTTTTCGTCTTTGTCAGGGCGTTATATACATTTTTCAGATTTCCTCTTACACCATTGTACGCAGTTGCCCAAATAGCAGATGAAGCATCGTGTATAAACGTACTTATAAATGTAACAAACAACAGCGACTGTGCAGAAAACGCTTCCATACCTGTTGCTAACGTAAGAATATACGAGGCTATTGCCCATGTAATACCTGCAATAATTCCTGCAAACATTATTTATTTCCTCCGCTTATATTTATATATTCGCCTATAAAGCCTTTAAGACGCGCATATCTTGTGGCAGCCCAATCTTCCATAGGTTGGCCATCGTAAGGCACTCTTGCCTTTGCCCAAAGCGTCCACAAATAATCAACGTATATTTTACTTGCAAGAAAATGCTTTCTGTCGGTAGTATCAGGTGTTCTTCCGAGATATGCACACAAAAGCATATCGTCACATTTCTTATCGTATCCGGCTTCTATCGAAACGTCTGCAACGTCCCACATACCGTCGTTCATTCCCGCGTATTCCCAATCTATTAGGTACATACGTTCGCCGCCGAGTACCCAGTTTTCACAAAGAGGGTCGTTATGGCAAGGAACTTTTTTGGCGTTGATCAAAGCGTCGATCTCTTTTTTTATCGTCATTACTTTATTTTTGATTTCACCGTAATCGCCGTACATCGGTACGTTTTTTTCGTTGATTATTTTTTCATATCCGCCTGCCATTTCAAAAACCTCAAACGGAACGCCGGTATCCTCGCCGCAAGAATGAACCTTTTGAAATATTTCTGCCACGCGTTTTATATTGATTTCTTCCTTCAACGTTTCAGAAGACATGGTAACGGCTTCGTTTATGTAGCGCGTAACCTTTGCCCCGTCTTCCCCGAAATAAAGCATTTCCGCATCAACGCCAAGTTTGCAGGCAAGCCTTGTGCTTACCATTTCATCTTTGCGGTTGATAAGCTCTTCCGTGCCTTCGCCGGGAATACGCACAACGTAGTCTTCCCCGTTTACAGTTACCTTGTACGTACGATTGGTAAGACCGCCCATACGGCATATATCGCTGTATTCATCCGTATTCAAAACCTTTTTCAGCAATTCCTTAACGGAAGCATACTCGTTTTCTGTGTTGTTTTTCATCTTTTTATTCTCCCTTCAACGTTTTTTCAACGTACGAATATTTGTATTTCCTTGCTTTGCAAGTAAACGTAAAGCCCGAAGCCGCATTCGTGGCGTCTTTATACGCAGTAACGTCTTTAATATCGCTTTCGCGGCACGAAAGCTTTGATGCGATTTCTTTTAAAATAGCCGACCGTGTATCGTTTACATAGCTTTCATCGAATTCACGCAGCTCGTCAAGTGTGTCAAATTCAAAAATAACGCCGTCGCGGTATTTTTTGATCCGCATATCAAGACAATCAATATTGTTTATGTAAATGCTTTCCCACAGCATGTCTGATGTTTGAGGGCGGTCGTATTCGCGATTTAATATCTCGATAAACTTTTTGCTGAACGCCTCGCTCCAAAAAACGTGTCCAAGCATATACCAAGCATTTTCGCCGCCGATATTAACATTGCGTATTACGTCGTTTTCGTCAAAGTAAATGCACCATTCTTTCGTTTTTCCATTAGCAAAAACGGCAGAATAATAACTGTCTTGAACTTCTTTTTCAAACGGATTTTCCGAAAAATAATTATCTGCAGAGCATATATACGTATTTTTTAAGACATCGCGAACGGCATAAATGCTTGCATTGTTATTTCTTTGCAAAAAATCAGGGTTATGTACAAGATGAACACCGAATTTTTCTTTCAGATAATCAAACATTTCGGCTTTGTATCCGGTAACAACGTAAATATCATTTATTCCCGCTTGCTTTAGTTGGCATATTTGTCTTTCAATAAGAACCTCGCCCTTAACGGTTATAAGTGCTTTCGGCATTTCGTACGAAAGCGGGGCAAACCTGCTTGATGTACCCGCAGCCATAATTACCGCATTATCAACAATATACATCTTAAATTTCCTTCCAAGATGATAATAACCAAAAATTCAACGAGTGTATTATAGCATTAACTATTATTATTGTCAATGATTATTTAAAAGTAAAGTTTCTTGTCGTGTATGGTGAATAAATATTGCCTGCCGCATTTGAAGGTGCATGATATTTATGATTTTAAATTACCATTTTTAAATGTAAAAGCCGCAATTATTCCTATTTGAAAAAGATTAAGTGCTTTTTCTGCGAAATGCTTCAAACAGTCGTAAAATATGAACATAAAGAAAATTTTCATTTTTACCCACAGTACATATAGATTTTTTAAAAAGCATGTGATATTATAATTATTTATAAATTGCAATTACGCGGAATTATTCAAGAGTGTATTCTGTACCCTTAAATAATACTTGTATTTTCAATTACGTAAATCAAATTTTATTTTCAAGAGGTATTTTATGACGCATACAGCAAGCATTTTGCTTAGTTTATCAATCGCCTTGCTTGCAGGACTTCTGCTTTCAAGGCTTGCAAAGCGAATACAGCTTCCCGCTGTTACCGCTTATCTTGTATCCGGTATTATTGTCGGGCCATTCATGCTTGGTTCATTTAACATTCCCGGAATCGGTATAACCACAGAACAGCTTGAAGGATTTGGAATAATATCAGATCTTGCGCTTGGCTTTATCGCATTTGCCATGGGCAACGAATTTCGTTTGGCGCAGCTGAAAAAAATCGGAAAGCAAGCGACTGTTATCGGCGTATTTCAGGCAGTTTTCACAACGATAGCGGTAGATGCTGTTCTTATAGGGTTCCACTTCTTGATGCCTGATGTTATTTCCATTCCTGTTGCTGTCGTTTTAGCATCAGTTGCAACGGCAACTGCACCCGCCGCAACACTTATGGTTGTTAAGCAATACAAAGCAAAGGGACCTGTTACCGATATTTTGCTTCCCGTTGTTGCGCTTGACGACGCCGTAGGGCTTGTTGTATTCGCAATTTCGTTTGGAATTGCAAAATCCTTAAGCATGGGCGCTGTTGATATTATTTCGGTAATACTTGAACCGCTTGTTGAAGTTATTGTTTCTCTTTTGCTCGGCTTTATAATGGGTTTGTTATTCACTCTTTGCGAAAGATATTTCCATTCTCGCTCCAAACGCATGGCAGTTTCCGTTACCTTTGTTATGATGACAGTTGCCATATCCTGTCTTAAATTCGATTTAGGACCGATACATATCGGTTTTTCTTCCCTGCTTGCCTGCATGATGCTTGGAACTGTTTTCTGCAATGTATGCGATTTTTCTGAAGAACTTATGGAGAGAGCTGACAGATGGACAACACCCATACTTATTCTGTTTTTCGTTATCAGCGGAGCAGAGCTTGAATTGTCTGTATTTTCAGACATAGCTGTCGTTATCGTAGGTATCGTTTACATTATTTCACGTTCCTTTGGTAAGTACTTCGGCGCAAGAATAAGCGCCGTTATGACAAAATGTAATCCCAATATCGTAAAGTATCTTGGAATTACATTGTTGCCGCAAGCAGGTGTTGCGCTTGGCATGGCAATAAAGGCAGTAGAGCTTGGGCCTGAGGGTGCTATCGTGCGTAACATCACATTATTTGCAGTTCTTATTTATGAAATCGTTGGCCCGTTCCTTACGAAGATCGCCCTTACGAAAGCAGGCGACATCAAAAAAGAAGGCAGGGTAAGCGCCAGAGAAGAACACCTGGCAAGCAAAGTTAAATAAAGCAAAAACTTACATATCCGCTTAAAACAATTCACTTTAAGGCAACTGCAAAACGCAGTTGCCTTTTTAACATAACAAGAAAATCTCTGCGGAATGGTCTTAATCCTTATTGCAAATTCTCACAAGGGTTGTAAATAAAATCGGCTTGCCTCGGCAAGAAGCTGATTTTCGTGACGTTGCGTATATTTTGCAACGATTCCCCAAACAACCGCAGCCAATAAAATTAAAAGAAGCACCAAAAGATATACCACGCCCGTTTTTCGTTTTTTCTCGTATTCACGTGCCATTCTATCGGCCTTCCTTTCTTTAGTCTATCTGTGTTGCGGTACTTGTTAAAACAATCAAATCTACCTTACCGACATAATCATCTTGTGTTTTATCGACCTCGCCCGCATTATGAACTTGAAATATCTTCCATACCGTATCCGTAGGAAAAAGACTTACGTTTACCTCGGTATAAATATCCCCACTTTCAGTAAACCAGAATTTTGCAACAACGGCAGTATCGTTGCCGAAGGCGACAGAAGCATATCTTGCAAATCTGCCTGCAAGAATACAAGTAGAAAGCATCAACAAAACAAGGAGGACCGCAGCCGCACGAAACGCAATTACATAATTTTTTCTGTTTTCACGCACGATGAATCCTCCCCCTTCGGTTAATCTTTATTTAATTCTTTCATCAATTCGCGAATCTCCGCTTTTAATTTTTCCTGCTCTTCCACCTTTTCGGATTTACCATCGCGGAACGACAACTCTACAAGCAGTATTGCCGCCGCTAACAATATGATCATCACAACAGGGCTTTTCATCATCCACAGCATATCTCCTATCCATGGAACAGCAAAGATAAAGGGGATGCGTTTTTGAAAGACAAAACAAATATAAGGGGTATAGCAGAAATTATAAAAAACAGCACCGTAAATACGATGCCGTTTTGTTGAGTATCAGTTTTATTCACGGTTGCCTTTGAGAGCGATCACCATATCAATTTTATCAACTTTTCTGCAAAGCAAGAAAAGGGAAAGAAAATAGCTCGCAAGAATTATCGCAAGGTTTAACAAAATCGAGCTTATTGCAATATGTGGTTCAAGCACCACATGCATAAAGGGAATTGCGATTTTGCTCAAAAGACTTAACGAACCATAACACAAAGGAAGCGACAACACAAAACCGATTACGACCAGAATATGATTTGTACTCAAAATAATGCGGTTAATTTCGTTGTTTCGGTATCCCAATACTTTCAGCATTGAAATATTGGATTTGTTTTCTTCAATAAGCATATTCACAATTAAGTAAACCGAAATAATACCAAGCATACAGCCAATAAACACCAAACCGTAAACAAATCCGTTCAAAGCTGTCATAGCGGTATCGAGAATGTCGAGGATGCTTTGACTGTCACTTGTGTATGCCAATTTATCGCCCGGGATATCCAATTCTTCGTTGGAATAGATCACATTGAAATAGTTTTCTTCTATTCCGATAACCGTTTTTGCATTTTCGTAGGATGTATAAATGGCTTGTTGGGTATTATCATTGACAATACCATCGATTTTTATTTCGGTTTCTTCCATTGTTACCGTATTTCGAATCTTTATGGAATCACCTTTATGTAAGCTTCGTTCAATTGCAACTGCGTTTGAAATATAACACCCTTTATCTGAATATTCACCCTCCAAAAGCTCCATATTATCAAATTCGCTGTTTGTTGGTGTTCCGTTTAATGTAATGGAGTTTCCGTTGTCACTAATTTCGTATGAAACCGAAATACCATTCAGTCCGCCGAATTCGTTATGGGAAACCATTTGATTTAGATAATAGTTGTATTTATATACCGCGCAGCTTGCAATGCCGTTTTCAGTCATTCTATCGACAGTATCTCCCAATGCAAATCCGAACAAGCTCATAAATGCACTCAAAAACAAGCAGATCAAAACCAAAAAGGTTCTGGCAGGGTGGGAGAATAATTCTCTGATTTTGAATTTGCTTTTGAAGTTCATTTTGCTTGTTTCAAGAAGATGACGTTTTTTGAGAGTATCATCTTCACGCTCTGTTAAGAGAGACACTATACTCTTTTTGAACATTTTATTCGCTTTTGAATATGCAACCAAACCATAAAGAACAGTTGGAACAGCTAAACAAATTATTGCGGCGATAGGGCGAATGTAATAATCATAGTTTATGAGCTGATAGTCATAAACGAAATACATTGCAACTCCCTCGCCCACAAAAACAGCTAAGAGCAAGCCTAAAATACCGCCAATAACGGCAGGAATGACCGCATAAACCGAATAATGCAGAGCGATTTCGTGATTTCGGTATCCGAAAGATAACAATGTTCCGATGTGCTTTTTCTCACGCTCCATCATTCTTCCGATAACCACCGAAATGAGCATTACTATGACTGCAAACAGTAAAGGTCCGATGAACCAAGCCAACATAAGCATTTCGATTCCTGCATTTTGGGGTTTGCTGATTCGTGTGTTGGAATCGGAGGACATATATGAATATGCACCGTAATTGTCGTAAATATAACGGCGGAAGCCTTCGGTATTGTCGTCATTGTTATAGACAACCGAATAATATGCCGAGCTGTTCCATTCCTTTTCGGAAGCTAACTCATTATAGGTCGCTGAATCTATTTGCACCATTGCAAAATTCGCCTTGTCAACCCAAGCATCTGTAAGATTTTTGGGAGAGTAAATATAGTCGGGGCGAATAGCCAAACCCACAACCTTGAATTCCACGTTGCCGATTTTATATGAGTCGCCAATTTTAATATCGTTGGAAGTGGCAAAATCTCTGTCCAAAAGTATTTCATATTTGTTTTGAACATTATTGCCTTCCAGTAATTGATATTTGTTAATCTTCTCGGAAGGCTTGAAAATTCGATAGGATTTATCTCCAACCGAAATATCCAAATACCCATTTTCTTCAATTAAAACATCAAATTTTCCTTCAATTACTTTGATGTTTTCCTGAGTTAAGGGCAATGCCGTAAGAAATTGACCCGATTCGACATTTCCGTTTGTCATAACCTTTTCGATGTCACCCACAACCATATATGCATTCGAAAAGACAACAGTCACAAGAAAAACTGTCAATGCAGTAAGCAGGACAATGGAAATATAATAAGACAGGTTGGATTTCATACTGCGAAATATTGTACGGTTAATTGTTTTCATATCAAATCTCGCTTTACAAATTCAATTCTGCAACGCTTATTTTGTTTGCGTTTTTTTCTTGAGAAACAACCTTGCCGTCTTTAACACGAATGATTCGGTCGGCAAAGCAACGAATTTCTTCGTTGTGAGTGATGATTAGTATTGTGGTATTATAAGTTTTATTTACCTTTTCGATAAAGGCAAGCACCTCTCTTGCAGATTTTGAATCCAATGCACCGGTCAACTCGTCGCAAAGCAACAGTGCAGGATTTTTCACAATAGCTCTCGCAATTGCAACTCTTTGTTGCTGACCGCCCGAAAGCTCGCTTGGATAACGGTTTGCGAAAGGTGTTATATCCAACTTTTCAACAACTTCATCAACATCAATACCACCGTTTGTTGCTATTTCTTTTGTGGTTTCGATGTTTTCCCTTGCCGTAAGGTTAGGTATGAGATTGTAAAACTGAAACACAAATCCGATTTTTTCTCTACGGTATTCAACAAGCTGTTTTTGGCTGTATCCGCTTATCTCAACTCCGTCAACGGTTATCGAACCTTCGTCAAGCTTGTCGATACCGCCTATCATATTCATCAATGTGCTTTTACCCGAACCCGAAGCCCCAAGAATGACACCAATTTCTCCTTTTTCCATAGAAAAGCAAGCGCTATCCAACGCACGAACAGAGGCATCGCCCTGAAGGTATTGCTTTACAGCGTTTTTTACTTCAATAAACATAAGTCAATTTCCTTTCTTGAAAATAAAAAGCCAAGTACGGCAAAACCATACTTGGCGTCAAAAACAAAAAAGTATATAAAGACTCCATGCATAGCTTTGCAGATATACATGAGTCTCGCAATTTAAAACAAGCCAGACCGAAAAGGCCAGTGTGTTGACTTGCTACGCGTGACCGCGCTCGCTACTCCCTCACATCAATAGTAATATTAACACAAAACTTCCGATTTGTCAATAGTTCAATTCACAGAGGTGGTGTCAAGTTATTCTTGGGATTTCAAAAATTTCTGCCACACTCGACATTTTAACGAAAACTCCCGATTTTGTGTCAACTTACTACTTTTGCCTTGCTATATGCTTTCATTAGCACTTTCAAGCCTGTTACTTTTCCATTTGTGTTGTCTTCTTTTTCGAATACGCTCCAGTCGTACTTTCCGTCGAAAATTTTGCCTATCTGGTTCTGCGCGTACTCCTGATACAGCTCTACCACTTTTGGTATAGGCGGCGCTTTTCTTCTACGGCGGTTCTTACTGTCAAGC
>JAZQHC010000024.1:0-1574 GCA_045540335.1 Eubacteriales bacterium | reverse complement strand
AATATATATATAGAATTTAAAAATACAAAAGTAATATTAGCATAAAGAAAACCGCTTTTCAATCGGTTAAAAAAATTTCGTCGGATATACAACATTACCCGACGAAGAGAAGAGGAGATTTATTTATTTTATATAAATTACAGTTTGTTGGGATGAGTGCAGAATGCAGAACGCAGAGTGCAGAACGAAGGGTCGCTTCGCTCCGATTTTAATTATTATCTATTAGTTATTATCTCTTATCTATTATCCAATCGGCATTTTAAAATCAATGTGAGATAAGAGATAAAAGATAATAAATGTGAGATAATAGTTATTTTAAATCGGGTGAGGGCAGAGCCCTCCCACCGTTCTGCGTTCTGAACTCTGCACTCTGCACTTAAACAAACTATAATTTATCTCTTTTTCCTATACACCAAGAGCCCTGCCGCAGCTTGTGCGATATAAAGCAGAATAAATCCGCCGTGAATGACAAGGTTTTTGTTGTCGGTGCGCTGTCTTATTTGGTCAACGGTATAGGTGGTTACAGGCATACCGTTTTCGCTGTCACTCCAGTGAATTTCAACAACGTTTTCGTTCATATGAGAATACCTGAAAACCTCTTCGTCGTTGTAGTAAAATACTTCTTCGTTTTCTTTGAGAATATCCTGCCATTCCTGCTCAGGGTCCGTTATACTGTCATCGGGAAATTCTTCGTATTCATTTATGCTTTGCGTAACAGCTTCCTCGTGGGCTTCATAGAAGAATCCGTAGTAGGTGCTGCTGTAGGGAACAGGTGTTTCAATATATTCTTTGAACTCTTCGACGGTTTTGTGCACCGTGCCTTTTGCAAAATGATATACAGGTATGTTGGCGTAAACTGCCGAATGAATTAAGGCTGTGAGCAGTAGCGCAACGACTGTTATAACGGAAATTTTTATTTTCAGCGTATCTTTTCTGACTGTGCTTTCGCTCAGCTTTATTTTGCCTTTTCTTGCGAGTATAACTCTGCCTACCCACGAAATAAAAACAGCCGCTACAGCGAGAATCAGCAGGAAAACAAGGGCATAACCCAGCCATTCACCTTCGTCTATTCCCACGTAAACTCCGCCCAGCAGAAGCGGCAGAGTTACCGTGAACAGGGTGACGATAACCGCACAAACGACGGCGATAGTTTTACACAGCCTTTGCTTATGCTTTGCCAGCTTTTCTTCGTCAAAATCATCTGCTTTAACTGCCGAAAAAGCGGCAACGGCAAAGCAGCTTTCACTTATTGCGGCGGCAAGGTAAAAAATACAGCCCACAAAAAAGCCGAGGCTTGAGCGAAGCAGGGCAGAGTTGCAAATCATAGCCGCAATAAGTCCCACCGCCGCTATGCCCGAGGAAATAATACTGCGTATTTTCAGCTTGCTGGCGTTGCTTTCGAGCAGGCGGTCAAGCTGCTTTTGCGTCTTTGCTGCAGCGGCTTCTTCCGTCTGCTTTGCGGTTGCTTTTTCGCCTCTTAAAAGCTCGTCGGACGTAACGCCGAAAATTTCCGCAAGCACGGGTATGAGCGTTAAATCGGGCGCACATTCGTCCCTTTCCCAACGGCTTACCGC
>JAZQHC010000023.1:0-5070 GCA_045540335.1 Eubacteriales bacterium | reverse complement strand
CGACAGAAACTGTGCTATCGAGTTGAGAAACAGCGGTACAAACGGCCCTGCTATCACACTTGAAGGCGATATCGACTTCGCAAACGCAAACATCATGATTCAAAATTCGTGCAGCAAAACTCTTGCTGAAGTTTTCACATTCGGTGAAGGCGTTGAAGCTACATTCTCTGCACCCGCACCTCACGCAACAAGAGACAACTACACAGTAAGCACTGTTGAATCTTATACTTACACAGCTCCCGAAGCTCCTGTAGATTCTGAAGAAGTTGTTGATTCTGAAGAAGTTGTAGATTCCGAAGAAGTTGTAGATTCCGAAGAAGTTGTTGATTCTGAAGAAGTTGTTGATTCTGAAGAAGTTGTTGATTCCGAAGAAATCGCAGATTCTGAAGAAGTTGTAGATTCCGAAGAAATCGCTGATTCTGAAGAAATCGCAGATTCCGAAGAAATCGCAGATTCTGATGCTACAGTTCCTACCGGTGATGTAGAAATCAAAGCAGAAGATCTTGAAGGCGCAGATCTCTTTGCTGCTGCCGGATACGGCGAAACAAAGGTTATCAAGATTCAAGATGGTAAGAAAGTAGAAATCGGCGAATTTGATCTTGCCGGTTATAAGAGCCTCGTTGTTTCCTACGGCGGCGACCCCAGCATCGATTTCGATTCTCAGAAGATCCTCGTTGTTGACGAAGAAGGCAACACGATCGCTTCTGCAAAGCTTACACAAAACGGCGGCTTCTGGGCTTCCGGTCAAAGAACAGTTACTATCGCTATCGATTCCGATTACAGCGGTAAAGTATTCTTGACAAAAGAAGACGGTAACGAAATTGCTATCGACGTTATCAACCTCATCGCTGAAGGTTCTTCTAACACTCCCGCAACAGGCGACATGTTCATCGTAGTTATCGCTACGGTTGCTATAATCGCACTTGCAGGCGTTGTAGTTTCCAAGAAAATCCGCGCTTAATCAAAATTTTAAATAAAAAATAATGTGTGCTTTGGCACACATTATTTTTTTGTTTTAAAACTAACGAAAACATAAATAAAAATGCATATCCTATTGACAAAATGATAATTTTGTTGTATCATAACTTGGTGCAAAACAAAAATTATTAGGAGGATAGAAAGCGATGAAAAAAATTATCTCATTATTTGTTATTGCAACAATGGTTTTTGCAGCTATGTCTATAACAGCAAGCGCATCTGCCGATTTTTACCTTATAGGTTATATTAACGGTGCAGATTACGGTTGCGAAGGCGATTGGGAAAACGTTGGCGATTATAAGTTTGTTAACGGCGAGCTTACAGTTTCCTTCAACCAAGACAGCTATGTATTTATCAAAACAGGTGACAATGCTAATTGGTATATGGCTGAAGCTTACATTGCAGCAGGTACAACAAGCGGTACGTTCAAAAACACATCTGCAGGTACAAGCGAAAAAATGTTTGTTCCCGGAAATGTAGAGCTTACGTTTACATTGGTTGACAACGGCGACGATACATTCACCCTCAGCTACGAAGAGGCATCTGATGATGAAGAAATCGTTGATTCTGAAGAAATTGCTGATTCTGAAGTAGTTGAAGATTCCGAAGCTGTTGAAGATTCTGAAGTAGTTGAAGATTCCGAAGCTGTTGAAGATTCCGAAGCTATTGAAGATTCCGAAGCTGTTGAAGATTCCGAAGCTGCTGATACAGAAGGCGAACAAGACGAAGAAGATGCTAATCCCCCCACAGGAGATGCGTTGGTAGTAATCGTTGCACTTGTAGCTTCTATCGCACTTGCAGGCGTTGCAGTAAGCAAAAAGGTTCGCGCATAATTGATTTTGCGAACTTAATATTGAAAAGTATTACATATTTTCAATTATAAAGGTCAGAGAATGAAAATTCTCTGCCTTTTTTATTGCTTGGCAAATTTTTTATTTGTATATTATACTGAAAATTATTCTAATGCTTGACAAATCAAAATATTTACTGTATAATGCAAGAGAATAAACAAAAAATAATAGGAGGGTATTATGAAAAAAATTATCTCTTTGTTTATCATTGCAACGTTCGTATTTGCAGCTATGTCTTTGACAGTTAATGCTGATTATACAGTTGCAAGCATCGACGAATTCTCCGTAGGTGGAGAAGTTAACAAGCTTTCCGGTAACATTCAAGGTAACTACACATTTGATTACGCAAATGAAGCGCTTGTGATCGACCTTAACGGTTACACATGGTCTGCAAGTGACATCGTTCTTAAAGTAATCAACGGTAACGTTACAGTGTTCGACTCATCTGCTGCAAAAACAGGTAAGATCGAATCTAACGGAAACGACGCTATCGATATTTCTAACGGTTCTATCAACATCAAAGATATTACAGTTGTAGCTAACGGCGACGGCATGGATGCTGTATTTGCAGGCGGCGGCACAGTAATTATCGAAAACTGCACGCTTTCTGCTAACAAAGCAGGTATCGATGCAGCTAACAACACAGAAATAAGCGATAACGTTCCTTCCATTATCACAGTAAGTGGTGGTAAATTTGCTAACTATGCCGGCACACCCGGTGACAGATGCTGCGCTATCGAATTGAGAAACAGCGGCAACGTAGCTCCTTCCGTTACTCTTACAGGCAACATCGAGTTCGAAAACAACAAGATCATGATGAGAACTACAGACTATTCCAAAGATGCTGCTTGGGCTGTTAAAGCAGGCGAAGGTGCAACTGTTGATTTCACAGCAGCTGCAGATCTCGCAGGCAGAGAAGGCACTTACAAGTATTCTGAAATTACATATACTTTTGATGCTTCTTCTGTAGAAACAGAAGCTCCCGTAGATTCTGAAGAAGTTGTAGATTCTGAAGAAGTTGCAGATTCTGAAGAAGTTGCAGATTCTGAAACAGAAGCTCCCGCAACGGATGCAATTACAGAAGCTCCCGCAACAGACGCAGCTACAGATGCAGCAACGAATGCAACTACAAACGCAACAACATCTGCAAACACAACAGCTGATAATAACAAAGGCGACGATGAAGGAAGCATTACACCCATCATTATCGCAATCGTAGCGGTTGTAGCAGTTGCAGCTGTTGCAGTTGTAGTATTCATGAAAAAGAAGAAATAATTTAGTTAAATAAGTTATTTCAAAATAGAAATTATAAAAACGGCATTGTAAAAAACAATGCCGTTTTTTTGTCGTTAGTAAACAAGTGTTGATAATTGTGACAAATTTTTGGCTTAATTTTTGTGCAATATGCGTATAAAAAAACGGTACGACGTTGGAAAAGCCGTCAAAATGCTTGACAAAAATGCGGTTATAATGTATCATTAAATGCAAAGAAACGAAGTAAGGAGTTTTTAAATGTCCTGTTTTTCGCGAATATGTGCGATATCAGCTGCGATTGCAATGGCTTTTTCAACGTCTGCTTTGATAGTCAACGCCGACGAAATTGCAGATAGTGAAATCCCGCTTGATTCTGAAATAATACAAGAAAGTGATTCGGAAAATATTTATATCGAAGACGATATCGCCCCTACGATAGAGCTTGCAAAAAACGAGGTTGTTTTACAAGCCGGAACGTTTTCGTTAAATATTTCATACACCCGTGCACCGCAAAAGGATACTTGGTTTGCAATATATCCGTGCGATGCGGAAATACCCGATGATGAAAACGACGTTGGTACTTGGTGCTTTTCCACGGGAACGCGCGAAATGCCAACGGGTGATAACTTAAACGGCGTTTTCTGTATGGATCAAACAGTGTGCAACGATACGTCGTTGATTACATACGGCGAATACAAGCTTGTTATGTTTTATAACGACAACGACAGAATGTACGATGTAATTGCCGAAAAGAAATTTTCGTTCGTACAGCACGAAGAAACTATCGAAGAAGAAATTTTTGAAAACACCGATACAGAAGATGATAACCCCGAAACGGGTGATGCATTTATTACAGCGGTGGGGCTTTGTGCGGTAATTGCAAGTGCATTTGTCTTTATAAGGAGATCATATGTTGAAAAAATATAGTTTTTTCGCATTTGTTTTGTGTTGTGTTATTTTGCTGGCTTCTTGCACTTCAGGCGATGGCGGCAAAGAAAGCGGTAAAATAACCGAAAACGGTACTGATGTTTCCGCCCCCGATAATACCGAAGAAAATGCCCAAACCGAAAGCCAAAACGAATATGAAGATCACGAAACCGTTGATATCGAGGGTATGCTTCAAAACGAAGAGGTTTTGCTTGTGCGGTATATTTCAAATTCCTTGGGTATAAGCACGAAGCCTATTAAGGGAAACTATGCCTCGGCGTTGGTAAATGCCGTATCAAGCCTCGATAAAACGGGCGAAAAATGCGATAAAATATCCGATCAGGAATTCAGCTTCGATCATACAAGCTCGTGCCTTGCAGACGTGGGAACTTATTGGCTGCGCATTAAGGAAACCATATACAGAATAACCCCCGAGTGTGATGAAATTTGTCTTGTTTCGGGATATTACGGCGAGGGTGAGGTTTTACAAGCCGATAAAGACTTGTTTAATTTGATATTATCTTTGTGGGAATATTATCCCAGAAATACACAAATTGGCGAATTTTCAAACGGAACGCTTTCTGTTAACACCGCGCTTGATATCGAAAGCGATATATCAATTTTGGTAAAAGATATTACTATCGGTAAGGCAGATCCTAACAAAGCAACGAACCTTGTTACTTTAGAAATCTCGTCGAAAAACGGCTGCCAAGACCTTTTAGTTGAGGCTATCGCGCAAAAAAATGAAAACGAATACGCCGCATCAAGCGAAACCACGGTAAATCTTTCTGCCGATTCGAAAAAAGAAATTACCCTTACGTTTGGCGGTTGGAATGAAGCTTACGCGCTGAACGTTGTGGCAGCAGAATCACGCGTAATAATAACGATAAATCCGTAAATATTAAAAAATCCCGACTGTTGATGTGACCCCAAAAAGTTAGACTTTTTTATAGCGTAGTAGTTTTGATGGCTGCTACGCTATTTTTATGCAGCCAAGGCGTTTAGGCGATATTGTATCGGACTCATCCACCCAAGTTTCTCTTTGATTCTTTTCTCGTTG
>JAZQHC010000022.1:0-2307 GCA_045540335.1 Eubacteriales bacterium | reverse complement strand
AAGAAAAATACCCCGATTCCGTATTTCGTCTTGAAGTTGAAGAAGAAAACGAGGGCGCAGTAAAGCTATACCGCAAAAACGGCTTTACCGTTTTGCCTTATATGGAAATGAAGAAATAAATTTATTTTTTTTAACGGAGTGATTGTTATGGCAAAAAGAATCCTTTTTCAGGGTGATTCGATTACCGATTGCGACAGAAGACGTAGTGATTATTATCACCTCGGTTTAGGCTATCCCCACCTTATCAAGGCTTCTCTCGGATTTGAGTGTCCCGGCGAATATGAATTTATTAACCGTGGTGTAAGCGGCGACAGAATTGTAGATTTGTATGCACGAATCAAAATGGATTTCATCAACCTTAAGCCCGATTACGCAAGTATTTATATCGGCGTAAACGACACTTGGCACGAAATTAACGACGACAACGGCGTTGATACGGCCAAGTTTGAAAAAATTTACACAATGCTTATCGAGGAAATTAAGGAAGCCTGCCCCGAAACCAAGCTTATACTTATTACACCTTTCGTTCTCGAGGGAAGCGGCTCCTGCAATACCGAAGAGAAGCCCACTAAGTTTAATACCTTCAGAGAAGATGTTGCACAGAAGGCAGCCGTTGTAAAACGCATTGCAGAAAAGTTCGACCTTGCTCTTGTTGAGCTTCAGCCCGCTTTCAACGAGGCTTGCAAAATGGCACCTGCTTCTTACTGGACGGGTGACGGTGTTCATCCCGGTGAATGCGGTCACGAGCTTATAAAGCGTCTCTGGCTTGAAGCATTTGAAAAAATTAAGTAAAACATAATAAACAAAACTTAAGGCTTGCCGAAATCAATCGACAAGCCTTAACTTTTTATTTCTTTATTTTATCCCAATAAGCCTTTGCTGCCTGCTCGTTTTTGTTTTCGCCGTACTCGTAATATGTTCTGTTTTTGAGTGCGTCGGGTAGATATTGCTGCTTGACCCAGCGGTTTTCGTAATCGTGAGGGTATTTGTAAAACTGACCCTTGTGGTCGTTGTCCTCGCCGTCAAAGTGCTTGTTCTGTAGTGTTCTGGGAATCGGGCCGCTTTTGCCGTTTCTGATGTCTGATAATGCCGAATCAATGGCTGCGTAGGCCGTGTTTGATTTCGGTGCGGTTGCAACAAGTATAACGGCGTTGGCAAGCGGAATTCTTGCCTCGGGCATACCTACCTGTAAAGCGGTGTCAACAGCCGCCTTTACTATCGGTATAAGCTGGGGATAGGCGAGGCCTACATCCTCGTTGGCACAAACGAGCAAACGCCTGCATGCGGAGGGCAGGTCGCCTGCTTCAAGCAGCCTTGCAAGGTAGTGTATAGCCGCATCGGGGTCAGAGCCACGCATTGATTTCTGGTAAGCGGAAACAATGTCGTAGTGCTCGTCACCCTCTTTGTCGTATTTGAAAGCACTTCGTTGTGTAAGCTGTTCGGCAATTTCAAGCGTAACTATGCGTTTGTTGTCAACGGTTTTGCTTGCCATTGCGCAAAGCTCGGCTGAATTCATAGCCTTTCTCACGTCACCGCCGCAGCCACAGGCAATGTGGCGCACAACACCGTCCTCAAGTTCGAATTCCATACCGCCTTCTTTTGCAAGAAAATCGAAAGCACGCATTACGGCAGGCTCAATTTCTTTGGGCTCAACGCTTTTGAATTCAAAAACGGTTGAACGGCTGAGCACGGCGTTATACACATAAAAATACGGGTTTTCCGTTGTGGAAGCAATAAGCGTAATCGAGCCGTCCTCAATATATTCAAGTAAGGTCTGCTGTTGCTTTTTGTTGAAATACTGAATTTCGTCAAGGTATAACAGCACTCCGTTTATTGCCGAAAGCGTCTGCGACTGTGCAATTATCTCTTTTATATCGGCGGTGGAGGCGGTAGTGCCGTTTAACTTGCAGAAGTATTTGTTCGTGCGTTTAGCAAGTATTTCGGCAAGCGTTGTTTTACCCACACCCGACGGGCCGTAGAAAATAAGGTTGGGCACTTCGCCCGAATCTATAATGCGTCTTAGCGCCTTGCCGGGGCTAAGTAAATGCCTCTGACCGACCATATCGTCAATTGTCTGCGGTCGAAGCCTGTCCGCAAGCGGATTTCGCATAGTATCACTTCTTTCGTTGAGAAACTCTAATTTGCTGAAATCATTTTACATTATATTAATTCGTTTTTCAAGTGCTTATTAACTGTAAAGTAATAATACACAAAATAGTTACTGAACATAAATAATAATTCTAAAAAATATAAGTTGTAATTATTTCCATTATGCTGTATAATCTAATCTGTTGCACTATGACAAGG
>JAZQHC010000021.1:0-2194 GCA_045540335.1 Eubacteriales bacterium | reverse complement strand
TTAAGAACTGACTGCCCACGGTATTTTCCGATATCCTCAAACGAATATTTACCTGTAAGTTTCGTCTGCTTGCCCTCAATACTGCTAAAAGCTGAAGGATAAAACCAATTGCCGAGGCTTATTGAGTTTTCAAAACAGTACTTGTTCAATTCTTCCGCATCGGCAAACTCATAAGTTTTATTTTCAGCATAATCGTAAAGGCAGAATTTATCGTTTGTTATTCCGTAGGTATCGCCGTTGAGAGTTCGGGTATAATCACCTGCACTGTCAGTCAGAAGCCGCATTGAACGGTAGGCAATATAACGGCCGTCATCGTATGCATATTTAAAAATGTATGCATCAATATCAGACAGCATTATGCCGTTGTCCGTTATGTTGCCGCGAAGAGCAGACGTACGTGTAAATTCGCAGCCGGAAAACAAAGAGTGTGAATAATCCCCTCTGCCGAGAGGGTCGGCAGCAATATCCCACGGTCTTTCCTCCTGCTTACAGGCTGAAAAAGCAAGTAAAACAAAAGCAATTAAACACACCGATATGAATTTTGAAAATTTCATTACTTACATCTCCTTTCAATTCGCAATATAGCACACAAGCAAGTGCTTGTCAATAAATTTTTATCGTAATTCGATAAATTCATATTGACAAACGAAAATCAGCGTGCTATTATGCAGACAAAGGAAGTAAAAATACAATTATTATCCGGAGGTAAAATTTATGCTGAAAATTTCCAACAAGCACTCCATAAACCTGTCAATTATTATATCGGTACTGTTTTTCGTAATATGCGTTGCCGGTGCATTTATTATGCCAAAGCTTGTACCGATGCTCATTGACACACCCGACAACATCGGCAACAGAGCTGACATAACAATTGGGGGTAGAACTTTTGTGATGGTAATATCCTACCTTCTGCTTGCTGTTTTTGTTGCGGCTGATGCGCTGCTTTTCAAATTACTTTTGAATGTAAAAAAAGAGCTTGTATTTACCTCACAAAGCGTCGGACTTATACGAGGCGTATCGTGGTGCTGCTTTGCGGTTTGTCTGCTGTTTTGCGGTCTTGGTTTATATTTCCAGCTTGCATTTGTGGTTGCGTTTATGGCTGTTTTCCTCGGACTGTGCCTGAGGGTAACAAAGAATGTTATTGCCGAGGCTACCGAAATCAAAAGCGAAAACGACTTGACGGTATAAAGAGGTAAGCTATGATAATTATAAATCTTGACGTAATGATGGCAAAAAGAAAAATGTCACTAAACGAGTTATCCGAAAGGGTTGGTATTACAATAGCCAACCTTTCAATACTCAAAAACAACAAGGCAAAGGCAATCAAATTCTCAACGCTTGAGGCAATATGCAAAGCGCTTGACTGCAGGGTTGAGGATATAATTGAATATTCGCCCGACAACCAGGAAGGAGAATAAACAATGGAACAGATTGAAAAAAATGAAACCAAGGCTGAAACAACCGAAGCGACAGAAAGCAAAGGCTTTGAAACCGCTGTTGAGGAAAAAACAAGCGATGCACAAGCAACACCTGTTTTAAAAGCTAAAGCGACCAGAATTCACCGCAGCTTTACCGGACACGAGGCGCTGTTTGCGTGGATAAGCTGTCTTGCAGGCTATCTTTTCTGCCTTGCTTTTCCGCTTAGCGAATCTGCTGTTGGCGGCACGCTGTTCACGGCTTTTATTTTTATTGCAACAGCCATTGTGTTTGCAGTTAAAAAGGTAAAGTTTAGCGGTACTGCTGTATTTGCCGCTGTTTCCGCCGTTGCAATATCCGTTTCGCTGAGTTACGGCTGGGAAAGCCCGCTGAACATTTTTACAGGCGGATATGCGTTTGCGGCGTACTGCTATTTCGTTTATTCGGCAACGGGAAATTCACTCGGCAAGCCGTTTTCGGGGCTTATTGTATTTGATATTTTTAAATCGCTTTTAACAATGCCCTTCGGTTCAATTAAGAATTTTGAGCTTTTCCGTGCCTTGGGTGCTTCGAGAAAAAGCAAGGGCACAAAGTATTTCGCCTACCTGCTTGTTGGCATAGTGGTTGCCATAATTCCTGCAAGCCTTGCGCTTTCGCTTTTATCCTATGACGAGGGCTTCAAGGAAATTGTTGATAAAATTTTCAGCTTCAAAGCCGAGGATATAGGCTACCACATAATGTGCCTTGTTTTCGGAATACCCGTAGGAATGTACATATT
>JAZQHC010000020.1:0-79380 GCA_045540335.1 Eubacteriales bacterium | reverse complement strand
ACTGTGTATTCTGCTTCGCCTGCAGAGGAAAGACTCCATTCAGCGTTCTTTTCCGTGGTTGCAAATTTTTCAACGGATGCTTTACCGCCGTTTTGCGAACGGTTGATTATGTAATCATATCCGTACCAGCCCGTGGAAGCGCTGCAGTCGGAATCTATAAACAGGTTCATCCAGTTCGTGCCTTCTGCCGCTGTGATATCTGCTGCACATTCAGCGTAGAAATATACGTTGTCGCTGTCTGCGGATACCTTTGCTACAACGAAGTCGTTTCTGCCCGTTGTGTTTGTGTAACGAATATCATCAACGGCTCCCAAACAGTCGCGGTGTGTAACATCGCCCTGGTAATCGCGGTATTCAGGTCCTACTGCGTACCACTGGCCTTCGCCGCCTGCGATGTCAATAGTTTTCTGACCGAATGCGCCTGCAATTTGTCTTGTGCCTTTATACTCTCTTAAGTTGATAACTGCTTGATAATAATAATTGTCTTTGAATAATCCGGAAACAGGCTCGATATCTCTTGAATATTCAGGGCTGAACGCGTCGATGTAGCTGTATTTTCTCAAAGCATCGTTTGCATCTACAACGTAAGATCCTGCAATCGTTTGACCTACCGATTCGGGAAGCGTTGTTGAATCGTGCCTTGCAGCTATCCACTCATTCCAGCCTACTATCATAATAAGCGGAGGATTTGTTTCAAGTGCCCTGTCAAACTGTTCTTGGAATGCAATGCCCTTGCCTGAAGAGCCTTCCGTCGTTAATTGGAAGGAATATTCAGAGTTGTCAGGCTGTTTACCGTTTGCATAGCTTCTGCCCATGATAGTGTTTGCCCAATAGCCTGACATAACTACCATCTGTTCAAGGTCGCCCTTAGGTGAAAGACCGGGCGCCTGCGGGAAACGCTCGCCCCAAGGCCAGCAACCCTTACCCTCTGTATCCTGATACCAGCTTGAACCTGAGAATGCCCAACTATCGCGGAAGGTAAACTTTTCTTGTATTGCCTTCGGCATTGTAGCTACCGTTGCATCATCTGCGAATACCAGGGGCTTTCCTTCCCATTCAAACCAAAGATCGCGGAATCTTTCCTGCGAATACAAGTTTGTGTATATTTCAGCCAATGTTCTTTGTACGCTGTCTGAAACCGTACCGCAATGGAACATTATTTTGGGGGTGTTAATTCCTTCTTCGCGCATCTTACTGAACACGTTTAATATCTTTTCGTAAGTGCTTCTAAATGTGATGCCGTTTGTTATATCAAAAAATACGAAGTCTATGCCCATGTCGTTAAGCATATGTACGTGCTTTCTGATTATCCATTCGTCGGAAGAAATGTAGTATCCCAAATACGGCTGTGCCCAATAGTGGCTGCCTACTTTGGTTATCGCCGCTTTCAGTCTATCTACGCCGCCTGCGCCGTTGTCATCACCGTAATATATTTTCGTATGGTCAAACAGCTTGCCGCCGGGGCCTGTGCAAATAAAATAGAATATTCCCGCCAGCTTGTCGGTTATGCCCTTGTCGGGATTGGGAAGTACAACCCTTCCTTCATCGTCGGCAGCAACCCAAGTATCGCTGAATACATCCCTTGTAAACAAAGGGTCGGCATACGTACTGCCCTTGTATTCCTGCACAGCACCGGAAACCGTAAGATTCTTTATCTCTACCGGATAGCTGTAATGGTGCAGCCAGAAGTTCATATAACCAACGTTGGGAACTTCTTCGGTAAGCTTGTTTTTGATAGCGGCAGTTTCAACACCCGGAAGGTATCCGTAAACTCTGTCGCCGTCTATTTCAATGTGGAAAATTTGAATTTTTTGCCCTGCATCGTTGTCGGCGTAAACGTCGATAACGTTTGCAATGGGGTCGTCTTCTATATAGATACGGCGAGAAACTGCAAAGTCAACCGCACATTCACGGAAGATGATTCCGGGTGATGCGGGCCATTCGTCTTTACGCATACCTATCTGATTACCTCTTATGGCAAGCCAAACGCCTTTGGTAGAGTTACCACCCCTTGCAGGGTCAGTCAATCTCAAACCGATGAAAAGAGTTTGGAAAACGGGTGCAGACTTGTCAAGCGGAACCTTCAAGTCAGCCGTTAATACCACCTTTTGACTTGCATCAAACAATTGGTTTACCTGCAAAAACGCAACGGTTTTTTTAGAAAGCGTTGCACCGTTTCCGTGTCTGTCAAGCACAACGTCGCCGCCGCCGAATATGCCGTTAAAGGTATCGTTGCCCAAGGCGTATTCAACGTTTTTTGTTGCGTACGTTTCACCCACTTCGGTTTTTGTCAAAACCAATGCATTAGTATCGTCTGTGGGAACGGTAGTATCGCCCGGTTCGTCTTTAGAACAACCAAACGATGCCAACGTCATAATTGCCGCCAGCGAAAAAGACGCCAGACGCAATAATGATTTTTTCATTTTCTGTACCTCATTTCTCTCAAATTCGCGCAAAAAAACGTTGCGCGAGTATAGATATCAACATTATATATTATAAAATAAAAAAAGTAAAGCACTTTTTTAAATTATACTTGTAAAATTTAATTTCTATTAAAATTTTAACACACAACGTCACTGAAATCTGTTTTTTTCATATAATGTATCAAAAAGGCGAAGCGTTTTTGGGGAAATTTGAGGTATGATTTTCCATTTTTTTGAAAGATGTAAAATATTCATTAATTTTATTCCGCCCCCCTTTTAAAAAGTAAAAGCGTGTGGTATAATTACTTGAAATTATTATGGAATCTTTCTTGAAAAATGTGGAAAAACGGCGATTTCTGCATTTTTTATCTTATTATATAAATTACTTTAGCTTCAGTTTATTTCGTTGTTTTGATTTTTTCGCCGAGAAACGGATAATTTTATGGAAAATATAGTTATTTACGGCGGCAACAGGCTGTCCGGTGAAATAGAAGTCAGCGGCATGAAAAACGCGGCAGTTGCCGTTATTTTTGCGTGCCTTCTTGTAAAAGATAAATGTATTATTGAAAATTTGCCCGATATAAGCGACGTTAAAACCTCGCTTGAGATTCTTTCAAGCACGGGTGCGGTTATTAAAAGGCTTTCCCCTACCGTTGTTCAGATAGACTGCCGCCGTTCGGAATGTGGGAAATCACCGTACGAATTGGTGCGTAAAATGCGCGCCTCGTATTATCTTATCGGGTCAGAATTGGGCAGGTTTCACCGCGCTTCCGTTGGTTGTCCCGGCGGGTGCGATTTCGGCATACGCCCGATAGACCAGCACATTAAAGGCTTTGAAGCACTTGGTGCAAAGGTTTCCGTTGAAGGCGGATACGTAGAAGCAGTTGCAGAAAAGGGCCTTGTAGGCAATCAGGTTTATTTTGATGGGGTATCCGTCGGCGCAACGATGAATATCATTATAGCCGCAACGCTTGCAAGCGGTACTACTGTTATCGAAAATGCGGCAAGAGAACCGCATATAGTAGATTTGGCAAACTTTCTTAATACTTGCGGTGCGAATATTACCGGTGCAGGTACAGACGTTATAAAAATAAAGGGCGTTGAAGCCTTGCACGGCTGTACTTATGCAATAATACCCGACATGATAGAAGCAGGCACGTACATGATAGCTGCCGCAGCTACGGGCGGATGCTTGAAAATAAACAACGTTATCCCCAAGCACCTGGAATCTATTACTGCAAAATTGGAAGAAATGGGTGTTAAAGTAGAAGAATTTGATGATGCGATAATAGTTTCAAGGGAAGGACCGCTTAACAAGGTTAATATTAAAACATTGCCTTACCCCGGTTTCCCCACGGATATGAATCCGCAGATGTGCACGCTTCTTTGCCTTGCAGAGGGCACAAGCTATCTTACGGAAGGTGTGTGGGATAGCCGCTTCCGCTACGTGGAAGAATTGAAGCGCATGGGCGCAACAATAAAGGTAGATGGCAAAACTGCAGTTGTTGAAGGCGGTGCACCGCTTACGGCGGCACCCGTACGCGCGGTTGATCTTAGGGCAGGCGCGGCAATGATAATTGCAGGGCTTACCGCCAAGGGCAGAACCGTTATAGATGATATATACCATATAAAAAGAGGGTATGATAATATCGTTGAAAAGCTTCGCGATGTAGGCGCGGATATCAGCGAAATATCTATTCCCGATACGGCAGTTTATAATAAAGCAAATTGATTAAATACGTAAAAAAAGGGCTTGCACCGTGCAAGCCCTTTTAAATTTCGAATATGTGCAAGTATTATTTTTTTAGCGTAAAACCGTGTTATTCAACCGCTTCGAACGTAACGTGTATCGTGCCAACGTCAGAACGTACCGTTAAATTACGAACACCGCCCGTTTGCTGCGAAGGAAGATTTGACGAACCAAGCGACGTTTCGCTGTTGATGTTATAATCTGCCTGTTTTCCCACAAGCGTGGCTTTTATTGCGCCAACGTCTGACTGTAAGGAGATTTTTTTAGCATCAAGCTGCTTAACGTCTATTGCACCAACGTCGTTTTCAACGGTATATTCGTTGCAAACGCACCCGCTTGATTTTGTTGCGCCCGCATCGGAGGATACTTGTATTTTTTCTGCCTTTATATTTTCCAATTTCGCCGCGCCTGCTTCGGTTTCAATGTTCAAATTACCGCAAAGGGTGATATTTTCTATTTCTATTTCGCCTGCTTCAACGTTTAAAAATATATTTCCGTTGTAATTTTCAGGTACTGCAAGCTGTGCTTTTGCGCCCATGGAAAAGGTGCCGACATAAATAAAAGGTATGCTGTGTTCACCTTTAAGATTTAACGTACCGTCTTTACATTCGGCTTTGAAATTTTGAAATATGCCGCCGTAAGAAAGGTGTATTTTGCCGTCTTGCGATGGGATTATTTCTACGCTTAAGCTATCGCATGAAATATTGATATTTGATACTTCCGATGCAGAGTATTCTTCTTTTTTACCTAATTGATCCAAATCAAAGTTTTCCGTGTCTATATTCATTACGCCGTAAACGGTAAATCCTATACCGAACAAAAACAAAACCGATGCTATTATTAAAACTATTGTAATTTTCTTCATTATTCTATCCTGCCTTATTTAGAAACTTGTTTTTACTTTTGAATACATATTTTTTACGGTTTTCCGGAACCATTGCGTTACTTTTATACACGGTATGCAGAAAAACAACCCAAGGGAAAGCAATATCAAGCCTATGCCCGTCATTATTGCACCAACCGCACCGTTTATGCCTGATATAAAGCAAGCCGAAATAAGAAGTCCTATTCCCGATGAAAAGAACGATACGTCCATCCCCCACAAAACAACGCCAACGTATAACGCAACCAGCACAAGTGCGATAAATCCTAAAAGCGATAACACAGCAGAGGAAGTCTTATTTTGGCTTTTATCATGATTATCGCTTGCGGGAAGTTTTCCGCGTTCTTTGGCGTCTTCTATTGCGGAGGCGGCAATTTCTTTAATGCTTCCTAAAGAGTATATTGCCTGCGCCTCATCCATACCGTTATCGCACCTGTCATCTATCATTTCGCCGTAATATGCCAACGTTTGCGAAATTTCTTCTTCGCTTAACATATGTAATTCAGAACGTAACTGTGAAAAAAATTCGTTTTTATTCATTTTCCATTTCTCCTTTGATAAAGTCGTATATTTTTATAATACCGTTCCAATCTGCCAAAAATTCTTTAATTTTATTTCGGCCCGTATTAGTTATTGAATAATATTTTCGCAATCTGCTGTTGTATTCCGCACTGCGTACGCTTACACAGCCCGCGCCTTCCAACCTTTTTAAAATTGGATAAAGGGTAGATTCGGAAATATCTGCTATCGGGGAAATATCTTTTATAAGCTTGTATCCATACGTTTCTTCCTTCAGCATGGCGGCAAGTACGCATATTTCAATATAACCGCGTTTAAGTTGTGTATCCATATTATTCCCTCCCGTTGCATAATACTATACAACACATAGTATTATTTGTCAAGAGGTATTTGCGTTTTTTTTGAAAAAAATTTATCAAGCTATTGCGTTTTTCGTAAAAATATGTATAATATACGGTTAGAGTTTATTATATAACTGATATAGGAGGATATAAATGTCCAAAAACAGAAGCAGCTTTACAGGCAAAATAGGCTTCGTTCTTGCGGCGGCAGGCTCTGCCGTGGGGCTTGGCAATATTTGGCGATTTCCGTATTTGGCGGCAGAATACGGCGGCGGAATATTTTTGCTTACATATTTGATACTTGCAGTAACCTTTGGCTTTGCCCTTATGGTAGCAGAAATTGCATTGGGAAGAAAAACGGGGTTAAGTGCGATAGGTGCTTATAAAGCGCTTGATAAAAGATTCGGTTTTGTGGGGTATCTTGCATCGGTAGTTCCGATAATCATTTTGCCGTATTATTGCGTTATAGGCGGATGGGTAATAAAGTATTTAAGCGTTTATTTAACGGGTGCGGCACATAGCGCCGCGGCAGACGATTATTTCGGCACGTTTATAGGCGGCGTGGCAGAGCCTATCGGTTGGTTTTTGCTTTTCCTTGCTTTAACGGCTGTCGTAATTTTGTTTGGTGTAGAAAAGGGCGTAGAAAAGGTCAGCAAGGTGATGATGCCCATTTTGGTTGTGCTTACGCTTGTTATTGCAATTTATTCCGTTACGTTAGACGGGGCTTGGCAAGGCGTTGTATATTATATCAAGCCCGATTTTTCGAAGTTTTCCGCAACTACCGTTTTAGCGGCAATGGGCCAGCTTTTCTACTCTATGTCGCTTTCTATGGGTATTATGATAACGTACGGGTCGTACATGAAGAAGGAAGTTAATCTTGAGGCTTCCGTAAAGCAGATAGAAGTGTTCGATACAGGTATTGCATTTTTTGCAGGCCTTATGGTAATCCCTGCAGTATTTGCCTTTTCCGGCGGCGATCCCGAAGCTTTAGGCAAGGGCCCCGGCTTGATGTTCGTAACGCTTCCTAAGGTATTTGATACTATAAAGGGCGGTCAATTCATTGGTTTGGCATTCTTTGTGTTGGTATTGTTTGCGGCACTTACATCTTCAATTTCTCTTATGGAAACGATCGTTTCCATATTTACGGATAAATTTAAAATTAAAAGGCACACCGCTTGCGGAATAGTTTTAATAATTTGCCTGCTGATGGGTATTCCTTCATCGTTGGGTAACGGTATATGGGGCGGAATAAAGATGTTGGGTATGGACTTCCTTACATTCTTTGATTTTATCAGTAACAGCGTGCTGATGCCTATTGCAGCATTCATTACTTGCATTTTCGTAGGCTTCTTTATAAAACCGCAAGCCCTTATCAACGAAGTGGAATTAAACGGAAAATTTAAAGCGAAAAAGCTTTTCGTAGTTGTTATAAAATACGTTGCACCTGTTTGCATCGTGTTGATATTGGTATCATCGGTGCTTTCTGCATTTGGTATTATGGAAATATAATTTCATAAAAAACGGCGCGATACCCCAAAACGGGGCTTCGCGCCAATTTTTTTATAGGTCAATGATATTTTCTGCACTTATTTATTGTACATTCCGGTATAAAAATAAAATTCATTTTGCAAGTGCTCAAGGCTACCGAAAGGCGGCTTTTTGCGTGATTTTTATTTAAGATGTATTTTAACCTCTTGTGCAATATCCGTTATTACGGATAGCTTGCAGGTTATAAAAACCTCTTTTTCCGTTTTTGAATAAGTAACGCTGCGGGATAAGACCTCGCAGTTTTTTACTGCCTCTGATAAGGCGTTGTAATACAGCAGCTTTGCCTGATATTGCGCCTGCTTTTCGGTTAATGTGCGTTGCTTGTATTCGTATTCTTTTTCGGTAACAGACGTTACGTATATGGGTAACTGCACGAAGTTGAAAAGTGTTAATTTTTGCCTGCTTGTATCAGTATCGTATAGCGCGTAGTCAGACGGGCTTCCCGCTTTTGCATTTATACCGCATATGGAAATAACGGCAGTTTCGTTACTTCTTCCCGTGTAGGTTTTTTCCAAAACAGAAAACGGATAGCTAACGGTAAATTCCTTTTCAACCACTGCGTACACCGCACCCCTGGCACGTACTATTTTAGAACCGTGGTGCTTTGTTTCATCAATACCCGATATCAGCAGTTCCCCCTTTTCAACCGTTTGCCCTACCTTGCACAGACCGTCGCCGGAATAAACCTCGAAGCGCACTATCCTGCCGTCTGATGATGCAACCAAGTTCGATGGGGCGCGGCTTTCTTTTGGCGTTTCGTCGCCTACGCGTTTTTCCGTTTCTATTTGTGCCAACGTGCCGTTGATATTGATTGAAATATAAGAATATTCGTCTGTATTCAATAAGGCTTTTATCTCTATTATATCTTCGTTTATATGCGGAATAAAAGCCCCGGTTTTTAAGCCGGACTGCTCTAAAAGGGATAAAACGTATTCTTCATCACCGTTTAAAACCTCAATATCCCATAGAAATAAGCTTGAAAAAAAGATACAAGCGATACAAAATATTCCGCCGAATATCAACCCCGGGCGGCGAATACACCCGTTTACAGCTTGAAAAAAGCCGCTTTCGCTTATTTTCGTGCAGTTTGTTAAATAAACGGCAGCCGCTTTTTCCGAACGCTTGTGTATGCAAAAGCGCACGTTTTCGCCGTTGCTTTTCTGGTTGTAAAATTCTATGCCGTTTTCTATCAAGCTGTTAAGAATATCGGCGGTGTCTTCTTCGCTGCATTCGTATTGGCATTTGCCGAAAAAATAGTTTATAAGGGCGTTCATTTTTTATCCTCCTTCAAATCCTCTAAGGCAAACGACGATATTTTTCCGCTGAAGGATAAAACGTTTTCCGCCGCAACCCTGATACTTAACGCGTCGCCTTGTATAACGGCAAGCTTGTTTTTATAGTTTACATCAACGGCAATACGCGTTTTTGAATAATCTATCAGCTTAAATTTTCCTTCCATTATCAATTCGCCGTCGCCGTAAAGCGAAAACGACGGAACGTGTGCCATAGGTGGCGAGATGTGTTTTTTCAAATTATCAACTCCTTACGAGTAATAATATTTACTTTTTTTAAATAGTATTCATTAAAAAGAAAAACGCAAAGGGGATAGTATGAAAATTTTAAAGCCGCTTTCAGTTGTCATGGTGTTTTTCTTGTTGCTTTTTCGACAGGTATGCTTTCGCGGCGCGTACAATGGGCTTCAAATATGCCTTTCTACGGTTATACCTGCCGTTTTTCCTTTTGCGGCTGTATGCAGGTTTTTTGCAAAATGCGGTGTTTGCAACGATTTTGGCGCGCAGATTGGCAAAATAACGAAAAAACTGTTTTTTCTTGACAGTTCTATGGCAGGTGCGCTTGTTATGGGCATTGTGTGCGGATATCCGTTCGGTGCGGTTATAGCGGGCGAGCTTTATAAAAAAGGTGCAATATCAAAGCATAATGCAGAACAGCTTTGTGCGTATATAAATAATCCAACGCCTGCTTTTTTGATAGGCTTCGCAGGCGCACATGTATTTAATAGTGCAAGGCTTGGTGCTTTGATGCTTGCAAGTACCGTATTTTCCACTTTGATTTACGCTTTTATAAACAGAAAAAACGTACGTGATATTCAAATGCCTGCAAAATCGGAAGAAAATACGCACGTTGCGGTTTTATTTGTGTCTTCCGTAACAGAGGCGGTATTTTCCGTTTTGTCTGTATGCGGATTTACCGTATTTTTTTCTGTTATAACAGAAGTATGCAAAACATTTTTTTTAAACACCCGTATATTATCCGTTATTTTAATGCTTGCCGAATTGTTAACGGGCTTGTTCTATGTATCCGCGCTTGATATAAACGCAAGGCTTTTGTTTGCCGTTGTATGCGGCGCGGTATCGTTTTCGGGACTATGTGCCTTGGGGCAGATATCTGCCGAATGTGCAAAATACGGCATTTCTTCAAAGCCTACGATAAAAGGAAAAATAATACAGGGTGTGATAAATTTTTCGTGTGCTTTCGTATTTTACTCTTTTTTTTGAAAATAACTATGGAATTATCGGTGATAATGTTGTATAATGTACTTACAAACCGAAAAGGATGAATTGTAATGAAAGCTAAAACAGAATACGAAAAAAATTGCGCCCATTGTGAATATTCGGGCGAAATGTACGATGAGGATTACGTTCTTTGTTCTAAAAAAGGCGTTGTGAATGCCGCAGGTGTTTGCAGAAAGTTTGTTTACGACCCATTGAAAAGAAAAATACAAAGGCGTCCCCCCACGCCCGAGCTTGAATATATAGACATAAATAAATAAGTGTCAGCCCCCTTGTTTTTGAATATACTGTAATGCGGAAGCGTGATACATCCGCACGAAAGAAGGGGGGAAAGTTTTTTGCCTGAAAGAAAAAGCATTATAGCGGTAAGCTCTGTTACGTACGCCATGAAGGGCGCAGATATCCTGCAAAAAAGCGGTATTCGGCGCCGTGTTACAAAAATCAAGCCCGATAAAACGAAAAAAGGTTGTACATACGGTATAGTCGTAGATACCTCAGATACGGAAAACGTGGCTCGCTTGCTTAAAATCGGCGGCGTTCCGTATTCGGAAATAATCAACGGGTGAGGGCGATGGTATATCTCGATAATGCGGCAACCTCGTTTCCAAAACCGCCGCTTGTATATCGGGAAACGGAAAGATGTATCAAAACCTACTGCGGAAATTCGGGGCGGTCTTCGCACAGATTGGCTGTTGCCGCGGCAGAAAAAATATACGCTTGCCGAAGCGCCGTATCCGACCTTGTAAATCTCGGCGCACCCGAAAGGGTGGTGTTTACGCTTAATACCACCTATGCGCTTAATATAGCAATAAATTCCGTCGTTTCAAACGGCGACCATATAATAACGGGCAATTTCGAGCATAATTCCGTTATACGCCCGTTAAACGAATTGAAAAAAACAAAATATATTACCGTATCTCAAATAGATACGTTTCTTCCCGAAGAAGAAATGCTTAAACGCCTTTCTTTGATGATAAATCCAAAAACAAAGGCGGTCGTGCTGTGCCATGCAAGCAACGTTTTACCGCTGGTGCTTCCGCTTGAGAAAATAGGAAAACTGTGTAAAGCGCGCGGCGTTTTATTGATTGCCGATTGCGCCCAAAGCGCAGGCGTTTACGATATAGATATGCAGAACGGCAATATAGATATCGTTTGCTTGCCGTCGCACAAAAGCCTGCTGGGAATACAGGGGGCGGGGGCAATGTGCATATCCGCAAACGTAAATGAAAAAATGCTGCATACTATGATACAAGGCGGAAACGGAACGGCATCAAACGAAGAAGAAATGCCCGATTTTTTACCCGAAAGGTTTGAAGCCGGCACCCTGCCTACACCTGCCGTTGCCGCACTGCACGAGGGGATAAGATTTCTTAATTCCGTAGGGCTGAAAGCGGTTCGCGAAAAGGATGAAAAAATATGCCGCGCAATAGTGGAAAGGCTTTTGTCGTTTCCAAACGTAAAGGTATATCATCCCGATAAATGCGGAAACGTAGTTTCGTTTAACATAAACGGTATCCCATCTGAAAAAACTGCATCGCTTCTTGATGAAAAGGGTGTGTGTGTAAGGGCGGGGCTTCATTGCGCGCCGCAGATACATCGCGCCATCGGTACGGAACAGCTTGGTACGGTTCGTGCAAGCTTTGGATATTTTAACACCGTTTCTGATGCTGATAAGCTGTATTTTTCGATTAAAGAAATAATAGGCGGTATATAAAAAACAAAATGCGTCGTTTAAAAACAACGCATTTTTTATTTGTGTATAACGACAGTATTATCTATCTTCGTCTGCTTTTCGTGCTTGCAGTGCATGGTTTATCATATCGGCTTCTTTTTTGTACAAAACGAAAGAAATCAGCGAAACGCAAATGTAAACTATCAAAACGTATATTGGCATAAAGAAAACAGAGCTTTTATCCATCCAGTTAAATATAAGTGCAAAGAACATCATTTCACCGCACGTCAGCATATAGTGAAGAAAAGTTATTACTATATAACGAATTACACCGGGCGTTTCTTTTATCAGCGAAAACAGCGCCGTTGTAAATGAAGAGGTAAGCGATGCGATAATTATTTGCAAAAGTATATTATTAGGCAGACTGTATTGATAAGTCGAATATATTATAGCCATAAGCACCATCATCGACGTGGTTATTAAGGTAAAAAAGCTTAAAAAACATTTTATAAAATTCATAATATAACTCCTTCCATGCCGATTTATAAACCAAGCTTTTTCTTTAAATCGGGCATATACTGCCTTGATATAATTATTTTTTCACCGTTGGAAAGCACAGCCTGCATTTTCCCGTTAAACAACGGTACGATCTTCGTTATTTTAGAAACGTTTACTATCATCGCTTTTGATATTCGCAAAAAATCCGTATTGGCGTATATCGTTTCAAGCTCGTACAATTTTTGTTTTATTTCGTAAACGGTTTTTTCGCAGCAAGCGCAAACGCGGTTATCGACCGATTCGAAATAATATACCGTATTAGGCGAAAGCTTTATTATTTCACCGTTTTGAAACGCAGTTAATTTGCTTCTTTGCGTTTTTAGGGCGTATATAAGCTCCATTACGGAATCGTCGAGATTATCCGTTCTTATTATAATTTCCTCTTCACCGCTTTGCCCAAGCGGTTCTATCGTTATTTTCATTTTTCCCTCTTGTTTTACGTTATTTTGACGTCTTTTTGGCAAAAAACACACCAAAAGACAAGAATATTATACCGCACGCGGCAAGTATTACAGCACACGCGGCGTTGCCTATGTAAAGGTCTGATATTTGAAGGTCAACACCCATTATTTCAAGTATTTCCAAACGCATTTCTTCAGGAACACCCGAAAACAGCTTCGTTGTTATATCATCCATCATAATACTGCGGAACGCTTTCGTTCCGTATATTACGGGCAAGCATTTTAAAAGTGCGGCTATGCTGTCTGTCAAAGCACCGATAGGAAGGTATATACCGCCCAAAAAGCCGACAAGCGTGCCTACTACGGTACCCATACTGCCCCACGCCCCTTGCGTTTTCACAAGCGATGCGGCAAAATACATTATACAAGCATACGTAAACGAATTCACGCATATCATACCGAAAAGCTTAAAATGCCCCAATACGGAAAACGGTTCTGCACCTTGTATTATACAGTAAATTTCAGAAATTGCAAGGCAAAGCGCGCAAATAATCACCGAGCATATAAAAGCCGACGTCATGTAAGAAAAGGCAATTACCCATTTGCTTACGGGGCAGGCGTTTATTGCGCCAAGCTTTCCCTCTGTTTTGTCTTTTATCATGGTGGAATATACCGCAAGTGTTACCGTAACTGCGTTTATGGATATTATGCCGCCGCAGGTCCAAAGCAAAACGAACAATTCGGCGTTTGCCTTGTCTGATACGGGGTCTCTTTGCGGAAGATTTGCAAATGCATCCGTTATAGTGCGCACGTTTGCATCGCCCAAAAACAAAAGCATCAAGCCAAGCACGATAAGCATTGTAAGAAGCGAAAAGAACACAGCGCCCTTATCCCTTATATATAACCGAATATTTCTTTTTGTTAATTCAATATATTGTGTCATTTCTTTTCTCCGAATTTTTTGCAAGCGTTTAAAAATACATCGTCCATACTGCCCTGCGTTACTTCAAAACCGTTTATCATTCTTTTAACTGCGTTTATACCTTCGATTGAATCAACGGTGTTTTTAACCGTAAACGAAGCACCGTAGTCTTCCGATGTTGCATTATACCCCATAGCTGAAAGCGCGGATATTATATTTTCCTTTTTGTCGGAATACAGCTTTACGTGGTCAAAGGCAAAGCGTTCCTTTAAATCAAACACGCTGCCTTGTGCGGCAATATTGCCCTTGTGTAATATGATTATACGGTTTGCGCGCGATGCTTCTTCCATGTAATGCGTGGTTAAAAATACCGTCATTTGTGTGGAATTTCGCAAATCCTCTATTGCTTTCCAAACTTCTTTTCTTGTTGCCGGGTCTAATCCCGTGGTTGGCTCGTCAAGAAACAGTATCTGCGGGGCGTGCATCAGCGAAGCGGCAATTTCGCAACGCCTTTTTTGACCGCCCGAAAGCGAAGCATAGGGCTTTTTAAGCAGCTCGTTAAGGGATAATATATCGCCTAAACGCTCTATTTGCTTTTTTGCCTGTTTTGCAGACAGCTTGTGCAAAACGCCCCTTAAAATAAGATTTTCACGCACGGTAAGTGCATCGTCTAAACAGTTTTGTTGGTAAACGATGCCTATGCTTTCCTTTATGCGGTCATCATTTTTGCCAAGCGTAAAGCCGCATATTTCCGCACTTCCGCTTGTTGGCTTTACAAGCGTTGAAAGTATGTTTATAGTTGTGGATTTTCCCGCACCGTTTACACCTAAAAAGCCTAAAAGCTCGCCTTTTTGCACTTCAAAGGATACGTTATTTACGGCGCAGAGATCACCATAATATTTTATAAGGTTTTTAACAGATATCACCGACATGGTCTATACCTCCTTCGTTGATAAAAGTGTATCACGTTTTTGCTTGTTTGCCAAGCGGTAAAACGGTAAGTTGCATTTTAAAGGGGGTGAAATGCAAAAACTGCCATGATATATTTGGTGTAAAATACGCATTTTGAAAATCTACTGCCTTTATTATTGTATTTTTTAAATAATAATAAAATATCCGTTCCCGAAGGAACGGATACAGTTTATTGTTTTCTTGCAATTTCACGGGCAACATAAATACCGCTTGCCGATGCGTGTGAAAGAGAATGCGTAATACCGCTTCCGTCGCCTATTACATACAAGCCCTCGTACTTTGTTTGAAGGTTGTTGTCAACACACACCTCCATGTTGTAGAATTTTACTTCTACACCGTATAAAAGCGTATCGTCGTTGGCAGTACCCGGGGCAATCTTGTCAAGCGCGTATATCATTTCAATTATACCGTCGAGAATGCGTTTGGGCAAAACCAAGCTAAGATCACCGGGGGTGGCGTTTAACGTAGGGGTAACGAACGATTCTTGGATCCTGTTCGGCGTGGAACGTTGGCCGCGTATCAAATCGCCGAAGCGTTGCAAAATAACGCCGCCGCCAAGCATGTTGCTTAACCTTGCGATAGATTCGCCGTATCCGTTGGAATCCTTAAAAGGTTCTGAAAAATGCTTTGCAACCAAAAGGGCAAAGTTTGTATTTTCCGTTTGCTTTTCGGTATCCTCGTAGCTGTGGCCGTTTACCGTTATAATTCCGTTTGTGTTTTCGTTAACCACTGCGCCGCGCGGATTCATACAGAAGGTACGCACCTTGTCGCCGTATTGCGAGGTGCGGTAAACTATTTTACTTTCATAAAGCTCGTCCGTTAAATGCGAAAAAACCTCCGCCGGTAATTCTACCCTTACGCCGATATCTACCCTGTTTGAGTTTATCGGTATATCCAGATCTTCACATACGGTCTGCATCCATTTGCTTCCGCTTCTGCCGACGGATATAATGCACTTTTTGCACGTATAGTCACCCTTTTGGGTGTGTATTTTATAGCCGCCTTCTTCAACGCTGACAGACGTAACCGCAGTATCAAAAACAAAATCTACCTTATCCTTAAGGTATGTATAAAGGTTTTCAAGTACAACATAGTTAATATCCGTTCCAAGGTGGCGAACCGAGGCGTCAAGCAGGTGCAGATCGTTTTGAACGCACAGCTTTTTGAATTTCGACCCCGACGTAGAGTACAGCTTTGTACCCTTTCCGCCGTAGATCATATTTATTTCATCGACGTAGTGCATCAATTCAAGTGCTTTATTTTTGCCGATATACTCGTATAAAGTTCCGCCGAAGTCGTTTGTTATGTTATACTTTCCGTCTGAAAACGCGCCTGCGCCGCCAAAACCACTCATAATAGAACAGGTTTTGCAGCCGATACAGGTTTTGATCTTTTCCCCGTCGATAGGGCAGTTGCGCTTGCTTAACGGGTGGCCCGCTTCCAAAACGGCAACCTTCAATTCTGGGTCAAGGCGGGTAAGCTCGTATGCGGAAAATATTCCGCCGGGGCCTGCGCCGATTATTAAAACATCATAATTCATAATAGTATTCCCTTCGGTTTTCCCGCCCGCGGGTAAATGCCCGTTTTATTTTTCTTCAAACTGTTGATTAAACGTTTGATATACGAATTCGTTTACGGATTTTATCGTTTCGGCATCCGGCTTTAAAACTTGGCGGTCGTAGGTGAAAATGCCGTTCGTTTCATCTTCAACGTCTGACACCTGCGTGTAAACCGTGCCGCACAACCCGCGCTTTATTGCGGGCACTATTTGCCTTGTGTAAAGATCCTTTATAGCATTTGTAAGCTCTTGCTGAGTTTTAAAGGTCTTGTATCCGTAGTTTTTGGCGGGGTTAAATATGTGGTCGGGTACAATGCAAGAGTACCCGCCGAATTCCGACAATATACGGGGCTTGTCGGATGGCCTCTTTTTATATTTAATGGATTTGAAGTAGATATGGTCGCTTTTTACGTCTGTATGCTTCGTTCTGAACCAGCCCGATGCGGTATCCCATATGCGGTGCTTGTCAAGCGTTTTTCCTATTGCATACATATCTTTTTCGTTAAATTGCCCCCAACCCTCGTTGAATATCGTGTAATAAACAACGCATGGGTGGTTGTACAAATGGTTTATCATTTTGGCAAACATTTTTTCAAATGTTTCCATCCTTAAAGGCGTTGCCTTGTGTGATACACCCTTTTTCAAAAATGCCGTAGGAAGTGCCGTATCCCAGAAAAAGCTGTATTTGCCGCTGTTAACCATATCCTGGAACACAAGCATTCCGTGAATGTCGCAGTAGTAGTAGAATATTTCAGGCTCTATTTTAATATGCTTGCGAAGCATATTAAAACCAAGGCTTTTCATCGTTAATATATCGTTTTCGAATCCCTTGACCGTAGCGGGAAGAAAAATGCCGTCGCTGTAATATCCCTGGTCTAACAATCCGTTAAAGAAAAACGGTTTATCGTTAAGCAGTATTCGCGGGTGGCCGCCGACCTTCTTAATGCTTACCTTCCTTAACGCAAAATACGATCGCACCGTGTCTTCCCCTGCGATAACCGTAAAGCGGTACAAGTACGGGTCATCAGGCGACCAAAGGTGCGGCTGCTTAGGCTCTATCCTTACGCGGTTGCCCTTGAATTCGCAGTTAAGATATTCGTTTTCACCTTCGAATATTATTTTTTTATTTCCTGAAATTCCGCTTATTTCAAGCGTTGCACCCCGCATATCTACGGTTGCCTTTATTGAATGTATGTGTTGTTCGGGTACGGATTCCAACCAAACCGTTTGCCAAATGCCCGATATCGGTGTGTACCACATGCCGCCCCTGTTTTTACTTTGCTTTCCGTAAGGAATATCAGTTTCCAGTTGGTCGGTAACGTAAACGGATATGGTGTTTTCGCCTTCGTTGATCATTTTGGTTATATCGAACGAAAACGGCAGATATCCGCCCACGTTCTCGCCTGCAAGCAGACCGTTTACATATACGCTTGCAATCTGGTCGCACGCGCCGAAATGAAGTATCACGCGACCTTTGTTAAATCCTTCCTCTAACTTAAAGGTTCGTTTGTAGGCAAAATTTTCTATATTGAAGTTTTTGTAATTGGCGACGCCCGAAAGCCGCGACTGCGGAACAAACGGAACGGTAATGCTTCCCAATTCGATCAGCTTGCCGTTGCTGCAGGCAAAAAAGTCCCATGGGCCGTTAAGACACATGTAAGAATCGCGTACAAGCGACGGCCTTGGATATTCCGCGTAGGGCATGCTTTTATCCAGCCCGCTTTCAAAAGGGGTTTTTAATTGTACAAATTCGTTATTTTCCATAAACATCTTCTGTCCTTGCGGTATTTTGTAAAAATCTGATAAAACTGGCGCGATAGTAAAACGGTGGAGAATAACACTTTTTAAATGCTTTGATTATAATGATAAAAGCAGGCAGATGATTTATATACATATGAAATTAAGCAGTTTATTCAGGCAATGCTTGAATCGAGAATACGTCAAAGCCGGAGATTCGGCAGATTACTCTGTAGAAAAAGCCGGAAGTAAGATATACATATATTTTCAATGCTCTGACGGGGCTGTTGATTGGAAAAATAATTTAAACTTTCCTGCAATACCGTACGAAACTGTCGATGGGCAAACGTGGTATGCACACGGCGGCTTCGTAAGGGTGTGGCGGTCTATCGAAAATTATATAGCCAAATACGTTAACGACGATAAGATACGATCTGCAGTAATAGTGGGATATTCACACGGTGCGGCACTTGCGTTGCTTTGCCATGAATATATCTGGTATAACCGCGCAGATCTGCGCGATCATATCGAAGGGTATGGCTTCGGTTGCCCGCGCGTTTTGTGGGGAAAAAGAACTGAAAAAGTAATAACTCGATGGAAAAATTTCACGGTGATAAGAAATATAAACGATGCAATAACACATATGCCGCCTGCAATATTGGGATATTACCATGTTGGAAAAATGCTGAAAATAGGGCAAAAAGGTAAATATTCATCAATTGATGCACATCGCCCTGAAAATATCCTTTCAGAATTGTATCTATACGAGAATAAACTTGAAAATATTGATAAAGAACCAACTGCTATGCCTTTGTAAGTGTTACGAAAGCATTTGCAGATATATAATCCGCACGTTGCACAAGCGCGTGCGGTTTATTTTTTAAAAAACTTGCTATTTTCGCTTCTTGCCGATAAAGAATATTGCCGCGGCAAATGCCGACGCAACCAACACGGCAGAAAATACGATTACGATTATTTTCCCCGCGCTGTCACTGTTTGGGGCAACGGACTGCGTTTGTAACGACGTTTGCTGCTGCGTGTTGTTAGATACGGTGTGTATATCAGATTCAACGGTGCTTGTTTCTTGACGTTCTGTAACGGTTGTCGAATCTGTATTTGAAGTATCTTCGCTTGGTGCGGTTGTCTGCGGTGCAGACGTTACGGGCAGCGTTGTTTCGGCAGGCTTTTTCGTTTCCTCCTGCTTAACGGTCGTATCCTGTACGGTGGTTTCGGTTTGTGCCGGTACAACCGTGCCGTTGTAGATATAGTCGTCGTATTTTGTATCTGTAATTCCATTGGAAAGTATGCCCTGCGATAACGAAACGGTTACCTCTTCACAAGGCAACAGCAATTCAAATTCAACCTCAATCAGCGTAGATGAACCGTTAAATTCGCCCGACATGAAAAAGAAAAATCTGCATATGCCGCTTAAAGAATCGTTTTCGTGGTCTGCGCCGCCAAGCTCGGGGCTTATCGGCGTGAAGGAAACAAGCCTTAAAAAGCTCGGATCGTACATTACAGCCCCTTGGCCCCCGCTTATCTCGGTGCAATGCTCTAAGCAGATGCGAAGTGTAAATCGGGAAGAGGCAGTTATTTCAGCGTTGCCTATCAGCGTGTAGTCGCCCGACGCATCAGCATAGGCAGGCATACAAAGCAAGCACGCAATAAGCGCCGAAGTGATAAACAATAATACTTTTTTTGTTTTCATAGGTTACATATAGTGTAAAGCAGTAGCTTCCGATAAACGCATTATAGAAAGATAATCCGTTACGGTAATCTGCCCATCTTCTGTTATATCGCAGAAAATACGTTCGTTTTCCGAAAGGCTTCCGCGTTGAAGTATTGCATCTGAAACAAGGTCAAGATCGCGCTTGGTAGCAATGCCGTCGCCGTTTACGTCACCGTCAACCTTGATGGTCAGCTGCTCAAGAATAACGCCGTTTACGTTAAGTGATAATACACAGCCCGAACCAACGTAATCTTCGTCGGCAAGCATATGCCCGTTTTTCTGTGTGATCTGTAAAAATCCATCATCCTCAAGCAAAGCTTTGAATTCGATAGCGGTCGTAAATAACGGTACGTGGGATATCATATCGCCCAATCTGGAAAATACGTCGGTTATAACAATGTGCGAGGGGGTGTTTTCAAATGCAAAATTGTAAATTGCATCCTTGCACATTTCGCTGTATGCACTTTCTATCGTTCTGCTTTTTAATACCGTTTCGTTGGAAACAAGCAGATAATCGCGAGACGATCCGCTGATAACGCCTGCTTCGTCTATAACGGCGCTGTGCAAAACGTCAAGATGGTATATCCTTCCGTTTACAACCACGGTGTTCCACATATGCAATGTATCGCCTACGTGCCC
This sequence comes from Eubacteriales bacterium, assembly GCA_045540335.1. Lineage (GTDB taxonomy): Bacteria > Bacillota > Clostridia > Oscillospirales > CAG-272 > RGIG7213. The sequence goes on along the minus strand of JAZQHC010000020.1, from coordinate 59,197 downwards.
CATAACGATGTTGTTCTTATATCCCATTTCGTCAAGAAACAAAGCCGTAAGACCCGCAAATTCTTCGCAAACGCCAAGCTTGTCTTGCAAAAAGGCGTAAATGCTGGAACGGTTTATAAACGATGTGTCGTACGAAAATTGACCGTTTAAAAGAAAATCGTTTAATGCAATAAAACGGTCTTTATCGGGCAATTCAGCCCACAGGGCAACCTGCGGCTTGACGAACGTTTGTATAACCTCTGCGCGTTCTTCATTGCTTTCGCCCGTTGCTATCATGATTTTTAACGTAAGGTCTGTGTAAAGACCGGTTGCTTTGTTTTGTACGCCTGATACGCTTAAGCTGTAAGAACGGGTTATGCATTTAAGATATTTAAATGCAATCTCTGCCTTTACGGCTGCAAAAACCTCGCTTGATTTCGTTTTTGCCTGGCTTGCGGTAAGCCCTGAAGCATCGGTAATATAAAATGTGCGCATATACACGTAACATTCCGTAGGTACTTCGGCAACGTTTACAACGCCCTTGATAAAGTTGTTTTCGGATATATTCAAAATTTCGTCGGTGGAAGAATTTTTGTAAAAATCAACCACACCGTCAAACGTAACGTGCTTTATATAAACGGGATCTTGCGATAGTAATTTGCTGTAAGCGGTAGATTCTGCCGCGCAGTAAAAAATGCACGCGTGCATAAGCATAATTGCGGAAAGAAAAAACGAGAACAGTCTTATTTTTTTCATGTTTTCCCTCCCTATGTGCAAAATACTGTCATTTTATCCATTATAGCATACTATTTATATTATTTCAATACAAGATAATTAATTTTTTAATAAAAAACGGAATACAAATTTTGCAACAATCGTAAGACATAAAAGCCGAAAAACAAACCTTTTATCGTAGCGGTTTGCCGTTTATTTGCCGATAATCTTCTTTTCCGCAGAAAACTTATAAAATTTTGCTTTTGAATTTCGACAGGTTTAATAACGATATCGGTGTATTATTGTTTCAGATAATTTATCCGCCTTAAAAAGCGAAAATATTGATTTTACGAAAGCGAAGGTTATGAAAATGAAGGAAGAAAAAAATACTGCAAGCACAAAAAAGGTCACAAGGGGTATATATTCAAAACTTTCCGCTTTAAAAAGCGAGGATATCTTTTTGTGTTGCCTTTACTGCGTTTGTGCCTATATGTTCGGTCAGGCGGAAATGCTTTTGCAGACGTACCCGCTCGGCATTGCCTTTATGTGCGCAGTTGGCAAGCATATTCCGTCTGCGGCGGCAGGCGTTGCGGTTGCGGCTTTGGCGTGCGGTGACCCTGCGGTATATCTGTGCGGCGTATTTACCGCGTTTATTTTCAGATACAGCCTGTATTGCGTAACTACTGCTGATAAGCAGATAGTAAAGGCAAGCCTTAAAGATTCCGTTTTAAGCCGTGCATGCTCTGCCTGCGCCGGACTTTTATCAGTGTCGTTAATAAGGATAATATCCGGCGGCTTTACATATTACGACCTGTTTGCAGGTATGTTTTCGCTTTTAATAGGCGGTTTTATGGTGTATCTTTATTCACTTATTTCAGATGAAAAAAACCGCTATACGCCAAAATACGAGGCAGGCGTTGCGGCAATATTTTTTTCTTCCGTGCTTGCATTGCGCTATGCTGAAATTCTCGGTATGTCGTGCGGTGCGATAGCCGCATTCGTTTTGCCGTTGTACAGCGGCAGAAAGGGCGGGGCGCTGCGCGGTGCGGTAATAGGCTTTTTGTGCGGTGCGGTGTTAGATGCTTCGCTTTGCCCTATGTTTGGAATAGCGGGCTTTGTGTGCGGTGTTTTGTCGCCCGTAGCCTCGGTGTGGAGCGTTGCCGCAGGGGTAATTGCCGCCTGCGTCGGTGCAATGTATATCGGCGGAGTTGAATCGTTGATAGCATACTTACCCGAAGCGTTCGTTTCGTGCGCTGCTTATATTCCGCTTGATAAAATGAACCTTTTGCCAAGACTGCGCGTTTTCAGAGATGATGTAATGTATAAAAATGCAGTTTCTGTGCGTGAAATATCAAATATCAGGGCTAATATCAACACCAAGGCAGAGTTTTCAGATCTCGCCTGTACCCTTGCTTCCGTATCGGAGGTTATGTGTGCCCTCGCCGACCGCGAACGCCGCCCTGCGGTACACGAAATAGCAGAGGTTTGCGAAAAAGAATTTGAATCGTTTTGTAAAAAATGTTCAATGAAAAAGCTGTGCTTTCCGAAAGGTATCCGAAATGCTGAATCTATAAGAAAAACGGCTTGTTCAATACACGAAAAAGGTGTTCTTGCCTCCAACGATATGCCCGAAAAAATCAAAACGAATTGCTATTTTGCCGATAAGCTTACCGTTAGCATAAACATAAGCTTATCCTCTTACAACAGCGAAAAAATGCGAAACAACAAAACAGAAGTAATGGCAGAGGATTATCAACGTATTTCCGAATTGATAAGCGATGCCGTTGCGCGCACCGAAGACGATAACGCCATAAATAAAGAATTAACCGAAAAATTGCAGTCGCGAATGTCGCATAAAGAATTATTTGCAGGAAACGCGGCGGTTTACGGCACGCGGCTGTTAACGGTTATCGCTTGCGGGTTGGATATGTGCAAAATAAAAGCGCTTTCTTCAGAGGTACAGCGCAATTTCGGTAAAATACTGTCCGTGCGGTTTGACGAGCCCGAATTTACCGTCTGCGGCGACTATCTTGCCATGGTGTTAACACAAAAGGAAAGGTTTTCTTGCGAATCTGCATATGTGCAGCGCGCGAAAAACGGCGAGGTAATAAACGGCGATTCTATATTCACGCTAAATGCGTGCAACCGATTTTTTGCTTGCCTTTGCGACGGCATGGGAAGCGGCCGCCAAGCCGCATTAACGTCAAAGCTGTCGTGTGTGTTTTTGCAAAAGCTGCTTTCCTGCGGTTGCAATATAACCCCGGTGCTTAAAATGCTGAATCATTTTATAAGAAGAAAAACGGGCGAATGCTTTACCACTGTAGATCTGCTGCAGGTGGATCTTTTGTCGGGAAAGGCAGATTTTATTAAAAGCGGGGCTTCTGCATCGTTTGTACTGCGCGAAGGAAGAATATTCAGGCTTGCATCGCATACGCCGCCCGTTGGAATAATGGCTGAATTATGCGCTGAAAAAATAGAATTTGCGTTTCAAAATGATGATATCGTCGTAATGATAAGTGATGGCGTATGTGATTCTGAAGATCAACCGGTTGATATATACAACGTGCTTACATACGAATCTGATTGTTCCCTTGAAACGCTGTGCGAAAGGGTTATGAATGCTGTAAAAAACAATCATAATACCGACGATATGACGGTTTGCGCCGTTAAAATATCTGCACAATAGCTTAAAAAATGAAAGTTTTATTTATTAAAACTTTCATTTTTTTGCTTGTGATATATCACTTTGATAAAATGTTTGTAAATAATTTTAAATTCATATTGACAAACAAAAACTAATGTGATAAAATCTACGTTACGATGTTTTGCGTTGTTGCTTTGAGATAAAGCGCGAAGCGCTCGCGAATCGGTAGTATAGAATTTGACATATATGCTTTAAAATAGAATATCGGGGTGTGCTCAGTTTGGGGAAAAACACCTTGCGCCGCCTGTGGCGGATAAAGCGAGATGTTTTGAGTGTCAGCAACCCGGCGACCGGCGAGTGAGTTTGCGAACGAAGGCAGAGCCTTGGTTGCAACAGGAAAGCGCGAAGCGCTCGCGAATCGGTAGTATAGAAAATTTGACATATATGCTTTAAAATAGAATATCGGGGTGTGCTCAGTTTGGGGAAAAACACCTTGCGCCGCCTGTGGCGGATAAAGCGAGATGTTTTGAGTGGCAGCAACCCGGCGACCGGCGAGTGAGTTTGCGAACGAAGGCAGAGCCTTGGTTGCAACAGGAAAGCGCGAAGCGCTCGCGAATCGGTAGTATAGAAAATTTGACATATATGCTTTAAAATAGAATATCGGGGTGTGGCTCAGTTTGGTAGAGCGCTTGGTTCGGGACCAAGAGGTCGCGTGTTCGAATCCCGTCACTCCGACCAACAAAAAACGCACTTTTGTCTTCCGACAAAGGTGCGTTTTTTGAATGATGTTTGCCTGCGGCAAATGATGTTGGCTACGCCAATGATGACGGCTTTGCCTAATGATGCGTGCCTGACGGCACATTGGGCAAACATCGCATCATTGCGACCAACGAGAGCAACATCATATTTGCGAAGCAAATGCATCATATCGCCGCAAGGCGATGCATCATTGAAACATCCGAAAATTTGTGATATAATCAATTTCAAAGGAGGCGATTGCGTGAAAGAAAATAAGCTTGTGGAACTATCAATGGAGTTCTCTGTAGATATTATTAACTTGGTAAAGCACTTGAAATCTAACCACGAATCCATTATTTCCAACCAAATCGGCAGAAGCGGCACAAGTATTGGCGCCAACATCCACGAGGCACAATATGCGCAAGGAAAGAAGGACTTTGTTTCCAAACTTGAAATTGCCTTGAAAGAAGCTAGTGAAACAGGTTATTGGCTTGAACTCTTGTATCGAACAAAATACATTGACGACCAAACATATAAAACACTTTCGGCAAAATGCACCTCCTTGCGTGTAATGCTGATCGCATCCTGCCGAACCGCAAAGGAGAATTCAAAATGATTGGACCGGTTGTTACCGTAACCGTCGACAGACCTCTGGGTAGTTATCATCCTGAGCATCCGGACATATATTATCCTGTAAACTATGGCTATATTAAAGGGACAATGGCTGCAGACGGTGAAGAAGAGGATGCTTATGTTTTAGGGGTAAATGAACCTGTTTCTGAGTTCACCGGAAGAATAATAGCTATTATCAATCGTGAGAATGATATAGAACATAAATGGGTAGTTGCACCTGATGGTATAACTTTCACGCGGGAAGAGATTGTAGAATTAACACATTTCCAAGAACAGTATTTTAAGTCGAAAATCTCCTTACTATATAAATAACTTTAGCTTGGTGTACTTTTGTTTACTCTTACCTCGATTCTGCTCCGTTTGGTTACTCTTTCGCAAAAAACAGCCGAAAACAAGCTATTTTTACTTGTTTTCGGCTGTTTTTCTATATATTTTTCACGAAATCGGATGTTTTTAGTTGACCACGTGTTTGCCTTATTTTTTCGCTTTTTATTGGATTTTCCATTGCTTTTTCTCAATCCTTTTGAAAATCCCTTTTCTTTGCTTTCTGCGACGCAAATTTTGAGGGGCAGGCTCATTAAAATATAGAAAAGAATAAAAAAGATACTCAATACTTTTTTGAAAGTAAAGAGTATCTTTTTTCTTTTCTAATTCCTACCGCTTAATGAGCCGGCCCCATTTTTTCGATGAAAAGAGCAAGCTGTCGCAAAAAAAGGAATTTTTGCAAGACCCGATGTTAATTACCTGCAAAACCATCATTTTTAAACGTGAAAAATTATATATTATGTGAACGAAAGGTTAAAACATTTATTTATGACTTGACTTTTTACATAAAAAAAGTAAAATGAATTTGTGTAATTTTAATATGAGAAATTGAGTGCCTTTTTTACATCGCATTCGGAAAAGGAATGTCATTGAGACCATACATTAAGATACCGCTCAAGATCATTACATACGTTATCGTTGCTCTTGCAGTCGTTTTAGCGATGATGCTTGCGGGCGTAAGAGTTTTCAATATACAGATATATACTGTTCTTTCGGGTTCTATGGAGCCTGAGTATCCGACGGGCTCGTTGATATATGTCAAGCATGTTGACCCGTACACCCTTAAGGAGCAGGATGTTATTACCTTTAACCTTGTCGGCAATACTACGGCTACGCACAGGATAATACAGGTCGTAAGGGACGAGGATACGGGCGAGCTGCTCGGCTTTATAACCAAAGGAGACGCTAATGATATAGCGGACGGCGATGAGCCGTTAAGTCCCGAAAAGGTGATCGGTACGCCTGTTTTCGTCATTCCGAAGATGGGATATCTTGCTACGTATGTCCAGTCTCCGCCCGGTTGCTATTATGCAATAGCCGCAGGCGCGGCGGCGGCGCTTATCGTTACTGTCATTGATTTTTTTACCTCTGATGACTGTAAAAAGAAAAAACGAAAAAAGGACGCGTCGGCTGAGCTGCACGATGAATGTGATCCCGACACGGACGACAAAAAGAGCGAATAATGTCAATTAAATACATTTATATATAGACACACCAAGGAGAGAGATTATGAATACTAAGGTTAAGTCGGTAATACTTATACTTTGCGCATTGACCGTTGCCGCTGCAACGGTGCTTGCTACCCTTGCTTATCTTACCGATAAGGAAACTGTCGTAAACACCTTTACAGTCGGCAATGTTGATATATCCCTGCAGGAAACGGATGCTGACGGAGACGGTGACCAAAGCGGTAACAACTACCACATCATTCCCGGCAAGACATACGAAAAGGATCCCACAGTTACAGTAAAGTCAAGCAGCGAGGAAGCCTATGTAAGAATGATACTTACCGTTCATAACAACAGTGCGGTCAAGGCTATAATAGCCGATGGCAAGAACGGTCTTGACGGATACGCCGACCTTTTCGGCGGCTGGGATGAAAGCGTATGGCTGTATCACGGCGCTGAGGAAAATGATGAGGAAAACACAGTATCGCTGGAATACCGCTATTATCAGACTGTTGACGGATATGATGCAGAGGGCAATGCATCGGATGAGGTCCTTCCGGCTTTGTTTGATACGCTTATAATTCCCGGAACGCTTAATGGCGAAGAGCTGGCGTCCCTGTACGAAAACGGGTTCAAGATAGTTGTGTACGGCCACGCAATACAGTCCGCTACGTTTGAAAACGACGAGGACGGCGCATGGGCGGCATTTGATGCTCAGGCGAGCTAATAACAAATAATTCACCGCATTTATGCGTTGAAATAAAATTTACAAAGAAAGGAGGAAATATCATGAAACAAAAGAAAACATCCACAAGAAGATTCGGCACTAAGTCCATGATCACGGTTATTGCCTGTGCGCTTGTTCTCTGCGGCGTTATGGGGGGTACTGTTGCTTGGTTGATAGCTGAAACTCCTCCTGTTGTAAATACCTTTACATACGGGGATATCAATATCAAGCTCGATGAAACAGATACTGATGACGATGATGGAGACCCCAACACAAACTCCTACAATATGCTTCCCGGCAACAGTATTTTCAAGGATCCTAAGGTCACTGTTGTAAAGGGCAGCGAGGATTGCTGGGTATTCGTAAAGCTTGAAAAATCTGATAACTTTGACGATTTTATGACATATGAGATCGCTGAAGGCTGGACAGAGCTTGAAGAAGGCGTATATTACAGAGAGTACGCAAAGAATGAAGACGCTGATACAGAGTATTTCGTTCTCAAGGATAATCAGGTGCTCGTGAACGGCGATGTGACAAAGGAGCAGCTCAATGCGCTTGACGCAGAGGGTGAACAGAATTATCCTACGCTTACTGTAACTGCGTATGCAGTACAGGCAGATGCTGATCTTGATGCAATTGATTCCGCTGCTGATGCGTGGACTCTGATTGCAGGTCAGAAAACGCCGTCTGACGACGGCACAGGCGCGTAAGAACGCGCTTCGATCTGAAATAAGATCGGCACTCCGCGTTGATATCTGATCTGCGGAGCATTTAACTTAAGTTTATTATGTGAACTATCGCCGAAGGCATTACGTGCAGCGACGAATGCACGGCGAATGACACACAGTAAAAAAATATTTTTTAAGAAAGGTTTTGAAAAAATGAAAAAGAAGCTTATTATCGCTTTGAGTGTTGTTATGGCTGTTTCTCTTGCAGTTGGTACAACTCTCGCTTACCTCACGGACAAGGTAACAGAGGCAAATGTATTCACAATTGGCAACGTTAACATTGATTTTGAAGAGCCTTATTTTCCTAAGGAGGGCGCAAGCGCAGTTCCCGGCGTCGCAGTTGAAAAGTACGGCATCATTACAAACGTAGGCTCTGAAGATGCATATGTTTGGGCAACAGTTGCAGTTCCCGCAGCTATATACAACTATGTTGATGTTCAGCTCGGCGCAACATGGAAGACTTGGCAACCTCTCGGTCAGGACAGAGAAGTTGAAATAAACGGTGACAAGTACATTTCCATTGCTCTTCTTTGCGAAGATGTTCTCCCTGCAAACGACGAAGAAGGAGAAGGCTTCGATTTTACTCCCCTTGACTCTGTTACTGTTGACCCCAGAGTTGACTTCAACAACGAAGACGGCAAGTACTACATAGTTGAAGCAGGTCAGGCTACAGAGATCCCCTTTGATCTTTCCAACTTTGCAGTTTACTGCTCCGCTTACGCTATCCAGGCTAAAGGCTTCAACGATGTTTATGAAGCATATGACGCTTACATGGATCAGTGGGGTGACAAGCACTTCTCCGATGGCGCAGTTTTTGTAAAGACACAGGACGCTTTCGATGCAGCTGCAGCTGAAGACGGCGCAGAGGTAGTTCTCGCTAACGGCACATACAAGCTTCCCGCTACTATCGGCGACGGCACTTCTATCCGCGGTAACGGCAACACAGTTCTTGACACATCTGCTATCGGCAAGAATATCGTAGTTAACGATATCGCTATCGACAACGTAACCATCGAAAACGAAGAAGCTGAAGCTCTTCCCATCAGCGGTACGGCAACTATCACAAACTGCGAGCTTTCCTGCGAGCGCGGTCCTGTTGTTTACAATTGCTACGCTACAGGCGAGATCGTATTTGAAAACTGCTCTATCTCTTCCCCCACATACGCTCTTAACATCATTGGTGAGGGTGATGTAATCATTAGAAATTCTACAATTGCAGGCTGGTGCTCATTCGGCGGCGGCGTATCCGTAACTATCGAAAACTGCATATTCAACAAGTGCGAGCTTGTTCCCGAAAACAGTGTTCTTAAGTTCTACGGCGATGCAACTATCTACAATACTGTATTTGCTCCCGAAATGACGATCGCTGCAAATCAAGCATCCAAGGACGTTACGATCACACTCGTTGGCTGCTCTGTAAGCGATGGTTCTGACATTGCAAATATTACAGAAGCATCAAACGAAAACGGTAAAACAGTTACATTTGACATTCAGTAATTAAGCGCTGACTCTTGATTATTCGAATTTAATTTTACCACTATCCGATTTCCTACCCTCTTTTTGAGGGTAGGGAACGGTGATATGTCCGCAAGTTATTACGGACGTATTACTGTTCTTATGAAGATCAACGACATAAATGAAAGGAGTGTCAGGGTTATGTCAAAATCAGGCATTGTAAAACGCATTGCTTTGATCGTATCTGCACTGATGATATTTACCGTTGCGGTATTTCCGACTGTATCGTATGTCATAACTCAAACGCGCCCGCTGACAAACACATTCAGACCGACACCGTATCCGCTCGGACAGCTTACGCTTAATAAAACAGTCGAGCATCCTCTCGGTGCGGGATATACTATCCCCGATGCGATAAAATTCCTGTTCAACATCGATCTCGGCTCGGATTATGCGGGTAAGACACTCAGCGCCGAAAACGGCGAGCGCTTTACCGCGGATGATGAGGGGAATATTTCCGTTGCCGTGAAGCCGGGCGCTTCGCTTACGCTTAACGGTATATTTGCAGGAACGTCTGTTACAGTTACGGAAGAAGATACGTTTCCCGGATTTTTCGTAAAGGACGGTCAGAACGAAAAAAATGTTATCATACAGCCCAATGCCGTATCTGTTGTAGATTATATAAATGTATATTCTCCGGCTGAAGCTGAAAAAAATGTGGTGCTTAAGGGCGAAAAGATACTGCGCGGCAGACCGTGGCAGGAAGGCGACAAATTTACATTTCTGCTTGAATATCATACGGGCGATCAATGGGTATCACTCGGTACAAGAGAAGTTGAATACGATCCTTTGAATGATGACTTCAATAAATTTGATTTTTCGGATGCGCTTTCCGGGCTGCATTTTGACTCTGTCGGTGTTTACGCGTTCCGTATGACAGAGCAGGCAGGGCATGACGAGGGCGTTATATACGATATGACGGTCAACCATTTCAATATGGCAGTTACAGACAGCGATATGGACGGAAGGCTTGAAATTTCATCCGTTACCGCTTCGGAAAACGCACAGGCTGTTAAAGAGCAGGACGGCTCGCACACGGTAAGTGTTCAGTTCAACAACTCGTTTGTTCCGTTGCCGCCTGTTGAGGACTCTGTAGCTTCTTCGATAACCGTAAAGAAGACTGTCAAGAATGTCGGCACGGCGTCTATCGGTCCTGAGGGCTTTGAATTCGTCCTTGAAAATGATGTTTCGGGCGAAAAGACTAAATTGAAGACTGACGAAAACGGTAATGCAGTATTCGATCTGCTTTACACCGAAAATGATATCGGCGTTCATACTTATAAGCTGTACGAGGTAAATACGGCTGTTCAGAACGTGACGTACAGTGATAAGGTGTATGATGTTACGGTAAGCGTGGCGTTTGATGATAACGGAGAATTGAAGGCTGTTGTTTCTGTTGACGGACAGATGACGGATGATCCCGTTGCATACTTCGAAAACGTGTACGATGCAGACGTAGATGTACCGCCTACGGGTGATACAACGCTTGTTGCGATAGTAACTATGCTTATCGTTTCGATCTTGACTATGCTCGTGCTTACGAGAAAACGCAGAATTCACTCAACGCACTAAAATCAAAGTCTTAAAAAAAGCGTGATGCTCTTTATTGGGCATCACGCTTTTGGTTTTAAAAATCCCATGCGGCCGGTCAGAAAGGCTGCTGTGTTATTTCGTTTACCGTATTCGTCAAAAAAGGCTGAAAAGGGAATACCTTCATTTACCGAGGACAATGCAAAAACTGATTTTTATCTTGATAAGGGCGAGTTTTTGTTCGATTATTTCATTGAAAAAGGCGTCTGATAAAGCAGGGCTCTGACATACGGGGAAAGGAATATTAATATGGATAACGAAAAGAGATCTAACACCCCATCACTTGATGACGAGCTTATAACGGGCGACGATACTGCCCCTGAGGGTATTATAGCATACGATGACGGCAGGCTTTACGTACGATTGCAGATCAGAGCTTCGCCCTATGAAGTGTGCCTTCGGCACATGGATAGCGGGTGCACGCTTCGCTTCATGTTTCCCTTGCGGAAGACTTCACGGCAATTGCAAATTGTTGCAGTTAACGCTTAATATTGCCAACGGCAAGGCAGACTTTCTTTCCAAGCTGCGGATTGCTCTCAAAAAAGCAAATGAAACGGGATATCAGTTATTGACTTGCGCACCTTTTTTTCAGTATGAGTATCTAAAGAATTTGCCGCAGGGCTTCAATATCTTCTTTGGTGGTTGCCCAGCTTGTTGCAAAACGTACGGCACAAGCTTCTTCGTTTATTCTTTCCCAAATTTCAAAACGTACAAGCGGCGAAAGCATATTTATCTTCTTGTCGGAAAGAATAACAAACTGCTGGTTGGTGGGGGAGTTTTTAAAAAACGAATATCCTTTTTCTTCAAAAACGTTTTTTAAATCTTCTGCGCGGTCGATAGCGTTTTTGCTGATTTTTAAATAAAGCTCGTCTGTAAAAAGCGTATCAAACTGAATGCCCAAAAGCCGACCTTTTGCCAAAAGTGCGCCGTTTTGTTTTATGGTAGTGAAAAAGTGTTTAGGTGAATTGTTGTGTGTAAAAACTACTGCCTCGCCGCACAATGCGCCGATTTTCGTGCCGCCAATGTAAAAAACGTCGCATAAATCGGCAATGTCCCTTAAGGTTACGTCTGTGTTGCGGCTCATTAACCCGTAGCCGAGGCGCGCACCGTCAAGAAACAGAGGTATAGAGTTGCTTCGGCAAACGTCTGAAATGCGCTTTAATTCGTCAAGCGTATAAAGCGTTCCGTATTCGGTAGGGTGGGATATATATACCATTCCGGGGAAAACCATATGCTCGTGCGCACCGTCGTTGTAAAATTCGGCAATAAGCCTGTTAATATCTTCTGCGCAAAGCTTTCCGTCGAAGCCTTTTACTGTAAGCACCTTGTGCCCCGAGCCTTCTATGGCACCTGCCTCGTGTACGTTAATATGGCCCGTGGCGGCTGCGATGACGCCTTCGTAATTTTTTAACATAGAGCTTATCACGATACGGTTGGTTTGTGTGCCGCCGACAAGAAAGTAAACGTCTGCATCTTCTTTGCCGCAGGCTTTTTTTATTTTTTCGCGGGCTTGCGCCGTATATATATCATTTCCATATCCGGGACAGGGCTCCATATTGGTACGCATCAACGATTTTAAAATTTCAGGATGCGCGCCGATGTTATAATCACATTCAAAGGATAACATAAATTCCTCTCTTTATATTCTCAAATAAACGACGGTTAAAAACGTTAAACTTTGTAAATTTTACATTGCGGTTTTTAATTACCGTTTAAAAAATCTTTTACGGTCTTTATCCATTCTTCGGGCTGATAAATCGCCTTGTAACAATGCGGATCGTTTTTAAAGCAAACCACCTGTGCTGAAGGATGATGCTTCTTTAAAAGCTTTGCGGATTTTTTGGAAAGAATTTCGTTAGATCTTGTTCCATGAATAAACAGTATTCTGCTTTTGTTGTTATAGTTATATATCTTTCCGCCTGAAAAAACCGAATTTACGATATTTTCTATTGATCTATCCGTAAAGAGATCCGCTATTTTCAAATAGTTTTTCAAATATATTTCGGGCAGAAAATGTTTTTTAAAATTTTCTATAACCTTACTGTCTCTTCTTTGAGACTTGTGTATTATACTTTTGTAGTTGTAAATCATAACGTTTATTGCAAATTTCGGGCAAGCTGTCAACGGCGCGCCGTCCATTATAAGATTACGAACGGTTAATTTGTTGCTTTTCCAGATTTCGTGTGCAATTTTACCGCCAAGCGAAATTCCACATAAAACATCTATATCTTCTACGTTGTTTTCCTTTAAGTATCGTATGATTTCTGCCGCTTCCTCGGCTACTGAAATAAATTCGCTTGCAATATGTTCAGTATGTGCGTTCAAGGCTACGGCGTAAATGTTATAATGCGCCTTAAACGCATTGATCTGCGGCGTCCATATCTGCCACGGCGTAAGAACGCCGTGTATTAAAACCATATTCGGTTTATCTTTGTTAACGAATTTGTGGATAAACATATGCCGATTCTCCAATCTGCAGCGTATTGGTGAGATCATTATAGCTGATTTGTGTGAATATTTCAACAAACGGTCTTTTATCACCGTCGTTTTATAATGTTATAACAGAGATTTTTCCCCGTTTTTTGTTTGTATAAGGCGGTATCTTTTTGTTGAAAAAAATCATATAATGTAATGGTGTTTCACCAAAATCTGCAAAGGAGGTATTTAATGAGCAGACAAAATCCATTCATAAGAAATACCAATAATAGATGTTGTCATTGCAATCAGAATAACAACCAAAAGTGTTGCTGCGATAAAGAAGATGATCCTTGTGTGATATGCCCCCCGGGGCCGCAAGGTCCTATCGGCCCCCAAGGCCCTGCCGGGGAAACAGGCCCCCGAGGTCCGCAGGGACCCGTAGGTGCTACGGGTGCAGTCGGTCCACAGGGTCCTGTCGGTCCTCAAGGTCCCGTAGGGGAAGTCGGTCCCGTTGGTCCGCAAGGTCCTGCAGGCACTACGGGTGCAGTGGGTCCGCAAGGCCCTACCGGCCCACAAGGACCTATCGGTGATATTGGTCCCGCCGGCCCACAAGGACCGGTTGGCCCTCAAGGTCCTGTTGGAGATATCGGCCCCGCCGGCCCGCAAGGTCCGCAAGGACCTGCCGGGGAAACAGGTCCCGCAGGTCCTCAAGGTCCGACGGGCGGAGTGTTAGGCTATGCAGACTTTTATGCTTTGATGCCACCTGACAATTCTGCCACGGTTGCAGTAGGCGCAGATGTCAGCTTTCCTCGAAACGGTCCTATTGCAAATACGAATATTGGGCGAATAGGGCCTTCAGCCTTCAATCTTGCTGCTGTCGGCGCGTACCTTATAATGTTTCAAGTTGGTGTAAGCGAAGCGGGTCAATTGATTTTAACGCTTAACGCACAAGACCTTGAATATACCGTTGCGGGCCGTGCAACGGGAACTTCGCAAATTGTTGGCATGGCTATCGTACGAACTACTTCTGAAAATTCTGTTTTGACAGTACGAAATCCATCAGGAAGCGCAGCGGCACTTACCGTCACTCCTCTTGCGGGCGGAAGCAGACCTGTATCTGCCCACCTTGTAATATTACAAATTGATTGATTTGGTTATTAGGTTAAATTGCTAAACTGAATGTTAAAACGCCCATATTGCTTCGCGTGCACGAATGATATGGGCGTTTTGGCTGTATAGTTCTACTGAAAATTTGATAAAATAAGTAAATTTATGTATGCTTTTTTGAATGTTACCGTTATTTGAAAAGCAAATATATGAAAAAAATGTTTTAAAGGATAATATTATTGTATAAAATTAACAAAAAAACTTCAAAATTATATGAAAAATTGACGATGTTTATCAATTAACAAATCGTTAATTGACTTTACTCATACGATAAGATAAAATAACCTTGGAACAATATTTTTACGTGAGGAAAAAATATGAAGAAAAAAACATTATTTAAGCTTGCCGTTATGGTGCTGACGATTGCTGTCTTACTGCCATCGGCATTCTCAGCAACGGAAATGATATCGTCTGCCGTATCAAGTCTTGATGCCGGCGATGATTTGACGTATGTGATAGACGGCACATATATCAAAGATATTCCCGAGGGCGTTACGGTTTCCGAATTGATTGCCGAATTCGGCTCGGGCAGTGTAACGAAATCGTCGGGATACGTTTCGGCGGATGCTGCGAGGGTTGGCACGGGATACCAATTTACCACGGGCAACAAAACATATACGTTGATAGTTAACGGAGACCTTAACGGTGATACGTACGTAACTACGAAAGACGTTATACGTGCCAAAAAAATGGTAAAAACGGGCGGCAATTCAACTTATGCCTCTGCGCTTGACTTCAATGACGACGGCGTTTCAGATGAAAACGATATCACCGATATGGCTGATTTCGTTCTTCACAACAAGCCAAAATATGCAGTAGGCCAGCTTCCTTCGGCAGAGCTTGGCGACGATTTCTACGCAACGATAGAATTGTCATATACGGAGAAGGTTGTCGGTGCAAGCGTTGACCACAACGTTTTAACGATGGACAAAACAAATTCGCCCAACAAGGTATGGCGGTTTACCCGTAACGACGACGGATCTTACTATATCAAAAACGTCGGTATGGGTACCGTGCTTGACGTTGCCTATTCTTCCAGCGATTACGGTACGAACGTTGCACTTTACAAAAATATAGGTGCCGAAAATCAAAAATGGCACGTTGTAGAACGTGAAGGCGGATACGTATTCTCTACACTTTGTGCAGAGGACAGGGTTCTTGACATAAGCGAATCCTCTGTAAACGCAGGTGCAAACGTTCAGATATATGGCGTAAACTATTCTGCATCACAGATATTTAATATCAATAAGATAAAAGATGTACCCACAGACGAAGCAGGGTATTTAACTTATTTCTCTGCACTTGATTATCCTGCTGAATTTTATGCAAATCTCAACTTCGGAACGCGAAATATATCCGTTACCGATAACGGAAATGCATGTTTGCTGGCACAAGGCCAGTTCTGGAAGTTCGAGCATCAGGCAGACGGCACCTACAAGATAACAAGCGCGTACAGTGGAAATGTTCTGGACGTTGCAAACGGTGCGATGGCAGATTTCTCTAACGTACAGACCAACCCCGACAACAATTCCTCTACGCAGCGCTGGTATATTTACATAAAAGACGGCAAAGTGGTTCTGCGTTCTGCCGCAAATCAGAACTTTGTGCTTGATGTTCACGGCGGATTGGATATAGATAACGGTAATATTCAGATATATTCCTTTAACTCTACCGATGCACAATGGTTTACTTTTATTGACGTTGTTAAAGAATTGCCGCAATATAGGGTAACGTGCCCGTATAACTCTGTACTTTACGGCAGATATACGTCTTTGGCGGAAGCAAAGGCAAATGTCGTAGGATATCTTGGCCAGGTTGTATATGATACAAGAGGTAATCTTGTATATAATCCCAACCCCTCTTTGAATGCGGCTAAGATACTTCACCACGGAAAGCTTAATGCAGATTACATGCGTGTGAACGGTTATACATACGGTGATGCTTCCGTTAACCCCGCGCTTAACAAAACCGAAAAGGTCATTTCCTGCGATAGATTCGTAGGTTGGACGCTTTACGATGCAGGCTTTAACAGAAACGGCCAGCCTGCTACTAAAGGTTATACGCTTTATACGACAAACAGCCTTGAACAGCTGTTGATCAGTCTTGGATTTACAAAAATAACAAATCAGGCTTCCGTAATGGGCGGCGACATTGTATTCGTGGGAACAAGTACAAATCTGGCAGTTCCCGCAAACTACAAGAATTATCCTTGCCACGTATTTATCTGTGCAGGATCTCACGCAAGCGGAAACCATTACAGATACGATGCCGGATCTAATACGAGAATCAAATCTGTTCAGCCCTCGCTTGAACCGTTGTCTTACAGCAACATGGCGTTCAGATTCGCTTACAGAGCACCGTAATATTCGTAAAAAAGTAAATAAATAAAAAGCTGCACGTTTTGCGCGGTACTTCATTAAGAGTATCACACGAAACGTGCAGTTATTTTAATTTCGTTTAAAGTATTTGCCTGTGTTTTTTGCTTGAATTATCTTGCGTATCTTTTTTTGCCCGTGCAGGATTTAATGCAGATAAGGGATAAGGGTATAGCAAATAACAATACCGTAAATACGCCGTCGCCTGTTTCGGGGCTTTCTTCAACCGCGGGCTTTTCTTCTACGGTGATCCTACCGTTACCGCCTATGTTACCGTAATCAATATCCATATGCGGGTATTTTTCAAGCAAGGGCGAATTATCTGCCTTGATAACGCCGTTTTCAAAAGCGCTGATGTAATTTGCCAATACCATATAGTCTTCCATTACGTAATCCAATACGTTAACTGCACCGTTAAGCATTGCGAATCCGCCGCCCATATCGCGCAAGGTGTAGTTGTATCCTGCCAGGTTGTATTTTGCATCAAGGTCAAGGGGCTTCCATTCGTCTGATGTCTTATCGTAAACGGTTATATCATATACGCGGTATTCGACAGGACCGCTTAACCAAACGTCTAATTCGCTTGCTTTTACGGTGTTTTCAATCGTTGTATCTATTTTATATTTTACGCCCGAAACGTGCAGCAAGCTGCCATTTTCCGCAACGCCTACGAAGCGTGCGCCCCATTCAAGCATATCGAGTATTTGCTGGCCCGTAACGGTTTGCAAGCACGCAACGTTTCCGAAGGGAAGTACGTCCTTGCACGTTTTGTAAGAAAAATCACCGGTTACTGCTTTGTTACGAACACCGCCGCCGTTCATAATGGCAATATCAACGTCAAGGCCCATATTGTCAAACAAATAATAAAGCGAATCCGCCGAAAGATCGCCCGAGTTTGTTTCCTGCGTACGTACCAAACGGTTGCCGTCTTCGTCGTAATTATCAAAAACGACGGTTGACGTGCCTATTACAACGCCAAGCTTGTTTTCTATTTCGTTAAACCATGCGTCTTTAATGGCCTTTGTATTTTCATCGCTGGGAATTTCGGATTTTGTATAAAGCTCTGAAGAAAGTGAAAACGTTTCGTCGCCGTTATCTACGCATTCTATAAAATCCGTGGTTATTTTACCTGTTTCGGCGTTGATAACCATCATTCCTATTCTGTTAAAATATTCGCCTGTTTGCGTAAGGATAACGTCGTTTCCGTCTTTATCTTGAACGGCTTGGCATTTTACTATACTGTGCGAATGTCCGTCGATAAAAGCATCAAGCCCGCTTGTGCCGTTGATGGTTTCGGCACTTGTCCAAGGGGTAGATGAAGCGTCTAATCCCAAATGCCCAAGGGCAATTATTTTTGTTGCACCTGCCTGCTTTGCCGCGTTTATGGCAGCTTGTACGTCTTGCTGTAATTGCTTGCCGTCTTCACCTGCGCTTATGCCGTATATGAAGTTTCCGTTATCGTCTTGGAAATACGCGGGGGTTGATTTGGAAAACGTTTCGGGGGTCGTTATTCCCACGAAGGCTATCTTTTCGTTACCGCAATCGAAAATCTTATAGCTGTCAAGAACGTTTTCGCCGCGTACACCGTCTGCTTCTTTATAAAAGTTGCAGGATATGTAAGGAAAGCTTGCCCAGCTTATCGCGTTCATACAGCCTTCCATATCATAGTCGAATTCATGGTTGCCAAGGGTTGCTACGTCATAGCCTGATGCGTTCATCAGCTTAATAATGCTTTCGCCTTTATCCATAGAACCAAACGCCGTACCTTGAATGTGGTCGCCTGCATCTGCAAGAATAACGTATTTGTACGATTGCTGCAGATCCTTTTTGATGGCTGCTATTACGTCATAGCTTAACTGCCCGTCAATATATGTGTGTACGTCGTTGGTGTAAAGTATTACAACGTCGTCTGATAGGGTGTTTTCTTCTGCGGCGGCTGTGAATGGTATTAAGGAAAGTATCATAAGCGCGCACGTCAGAATGCTGAGTAGTTTTTTGATTTTCAAAATCGTTTCCTCCTTGAAATTTAAAATTATTCTGCTGATTCTTTTGAAATCAGAAAATATACGATTATCGGCAGTAATTGAAAATAAGTATGGCGTAAGAAAGCATTTACCGTTAATTTGTCCGTCGGCAAGATAAACATAGGCAATAGGCTTTGTTAAATTTCATTACGGTAAAAATATTTTTCGGTTTTCACCGTCAGCCATTGCTTGCTTATTCTTTATAGGATAAACATCGCATCTTCGATGTTCACGGGATATAAGAAAATTACCAATCGGAAATCTTTTATACTATGAGCATCGCATCACCAAACGAGAAAAATCTGTATTTTTCTTCAACTGCGGTTTTGTACGCGTTTAGCATTATTTCGCGGTCTGAAAATGCGGAAACCAGCATCAACAGCGTACTTTCGGGCAGGTGAAAATTTGTTATCAAAGCATCGACCACTTTGAATTTATAGCCCGGATATATGAAAATATCCGTATCTGCTGCCATTGGGTGGATAACGCCGTTTTCGTCGGATGCACTTTCTAACACGCGCGTGGAGGTAGTACCTACTGAAATTATTCTTCCGCCGTTTTTCTTGGCGTTGTTTATTATATCCGCACTTTCCTTTGAAACTTCAAAATATTCAGAATGCATTTTATGGTCCTTTACGTTTTCAACCTTTACGGGCCGAAACGTGCCAAGCCCCACGTGAAGCATAACGGGCGCTATTTTTACACCCATATCCCTTATTTTTTGAAGTAATTCCTCCGTAAAGTGAAGCCCTGCTGTAGGTGCAGCCGCAGAACCGTTCGTTTTGGCGTAAACTGTTTGATATCTGCTTTTATCTTCAAGCTTTTTCGTTATGTACGGCGGTGTCGGCATAGAACCTATCTCGTCCAAAACGGCGAAGATGTTGCCATGTTTTTCTTTATCGTAGGTGAATTGTATCAAACGGTTTCCGTCTTCCTTAACCTGTACTATAACGCCCGATAAAACGCCGTTAAACTCTATTTCCGCACCAACCTTCAGCCTTTTTCCGGGGTGCACGATACATTCCCACATGTCGTTGGATACTGCGCGAAGCAACAAAACCTCTACCTTTGCGGGCGAATCGGGGCTTTCAGACGTTTTTTTCTTGCTTCCCATTATACGTGCAGGTATAACGCGCGAATTGTTTATTACAAGAACGTCTGTGCTTTTAAGGTAATTCGTTATCTCTTTAAACGTGCTGTGCGCTATATTGCCCGTTTTTTTATCTACGCACATCAGGCGCGATTCGTCGCGCTTTTCTGCGGGCGATTGTGCAATAAGCTCTTGCGGCAGGTCGTAATAATATGCTTTGGTGGTTAAAAGGGTGCTATCGCTCATAATAAAAATCCTCAATCAGGTTGACATTTGTTAAATAATATGATAAACTCAAACAGTCAACATCGGCGTATTCCGCATAAAATATACAGTGAAGCTTTTTACATTATAATCTATTAATGTGAAAATTTCAACAGTTATTTATTACGGGGTACAAAAATGGAATATATAGACAAAAAGCGGTTTCCAAACGGTATAATAACCGCTGTTATAACCCCATTTTCTAATGGGGAAATAGATTATTCTTCATACAAGGCGGTTTTGGCAAATCAGATAAAAGCAGGGATAGACGGTATAGTCGTTCTTGGCACTACGGGCGAATCGCCTACCGTCAGCAAGGCGGAAAGGCTTAAGCTTATAGATTTTACGCTTTCGGCAACAGAGGGGAAAATCTTCGTTGTTGCGGGGTGCGGTGCGGCAGATACGCGAAGTGCTGCTTCGTTGGTTAAAGAGACGTGCGCTCTCGGCGTGCACGGAATCCTTACGGTAACGCCGTATTACAACAAGCCGTCGCAAAGGGGGATAATACATCACTATCTTACGGTTGCCGAATCTTCAAGCGTTCCCGTTATGATGTATAACGTTCCGTCGCGCACGGGTGTAAATATTCAAACGGAAACCGCGCGGATACTTTTTGCACACGAAAATATTTCAGCTTTAAAAGAAGCGTCGTGCGACATTGCCGACGTTACAGATAAATTGGCAAATCTTTCGGGGTGCGATATTTATTGCGGCAACGATTCAATGATACTGCCGTTTTTAAGCATGGGTGCCTGCGGCTGTGTAAGCGTTGTTTCAAACGCCCTACCCGAAGAGTTTAGAAATATATACGAGAATTTTATTTTAGGCAAAAATATTGAAGCTTCTGTTATGTTTCGCAGAATGTATCCGCTTTTAAAGGCACTTAATCTTGATTCTAATCCAATAACGATAAAAAGCCTTATGGCACAGCTGGGGTATTGCAGGGGCGAGTTGCGCCTGCCTTTGATAAGCTGCGAATCCCATGTTGCACAGGAATTGATAAACGCCTATAACGAAGGCGATTTTTAAACGTAAATGCGCTATGGGGCGGTGACTACCGCCCTATATGGGGAAAACCCCGGAAAGGATCTAAAAATGAAATTTTCAGGCAAAATAATAATTTCCGATATCGACGGCACTTACACCGGCTCTGAATCGGGGATAAAAAGAAATAACGAGGCTATACGCTATTTCAAAGAAAACGGCGGCTTATTTACGTTTGCTTCCGGAAGGGTGGCGTACAATATAGGCACTATCGTTCCCGGATATGACGAGCTTGTAAATGCACCGTGCGTATTTTGTAACGGAAGCTATCTTTACGACGTTCCTAATAAAAAAAGAATAAACGAGATCTGCTTAGACGGGCCTTCCGTTATGCCTGTTTTGATGGATCTGCACGAGAAGTTTCCGACGTTGGGCATACGTATAAACTGCCGCGACGGATATCTTGCCGCATCTGACAACGATCTTATATACAATGAACTGAAAAATTATTTTGCCCATGTAGAACAAACGCCTCTTTCGCAAATGCCGCTTGACGGCTGGAATAAAATCGTTCTTGCAGGCGAAAGCGCACAGGATCTTGAAGCGGCAAATAAATATATAGACGAAAAAACGAACGGTATGTTCGAAAAGTCGTATTCGTGCAGAACGATGCTTGAATTGCTTGCCCCCGGTGCTACCAAGGGCGCACAGGTAAAATATCTTAAATCCTTGTTGGGTAATGTTAAAACGTATTGCATCGGCGATTACGAAAACGACGAAAATATGCTTGCCAGTGCAGATGTTTCTGCGTGCCCGATATCAGGATTGCAGAAAATAAAGGATATGTCAAATTACGTTGTTTGCCACTGTGCAGACGGAGCAATAGCAGGTTTGATAGAACGCATAGAAGCAGAAGAGGACTAAAAGCTCTCGAAAATAAGGAGAATTTTTGTGAAGATCATTATTGCGGGAACGGGAAAGGTCGGTGCTATGATAGTGCGCCATCTTTCGACGGAAGATTACGACATCACCGTGATAGATACCGACAGCGAAGTTTTACAATACATAGAAGAAAATTACGATGTTATGACGGTTAACGGCAACTGCGCGGTTAAAAGCGTGTTGGATAATGCAGGCGTACAGCAGGCAGATATCGTTATTGCTGCGGCAGGGTCTGACGAAACGAATTTATTGTGCTGCTTAACGGCACATACGATGAATCCCGCCGTTCATACCATTGCGCGCATACGCGACCCGGAATATACGGCACAGATATACGATATGCGCGAGGCGTTTGCCTTGTCTATGATAATTACACCCGAAAGGCGCGCCGCGGTCGAAATAGAAAGATTATTAAGATATCCGGGATTTTTAAAGCTGGATACGTTTGCCAAGGGCAGAATAGAAATAGTAGAGCTTCGTATAGAGTCAGACAGTAAGCTGAAGGACAAGCCCCTGTGGGAACTTAATTCTATCGTAAAATGCAACGTGCTTGTTTGCACGGTAGTAAGGGAAGGAAACGTTATTACCCCTAACGGAAACGTTGTTCTGCGCGAGGGCGACAGGATATTTGTAACTGCCTCCACAGACGATCTTACCATGCTGTTGAAAAACCTCGGCATAATTACAAAAAGGGCAAAAAGGGTAATAATCTGCGGCGGAAGCCGTATATGCCTTTACCTTACAGAAAAATTAACGCGGCTTGGTATCGAGGTTACCATAATAGATAACGACGAAGACCGCTGTCGCGAGCTTTCTGCATTGTTACCCGAGGTGAACGTTATAAAGGGCGACGCCACAAGCGCCCACGTGCTTGAAAATGAAGGTATCGACCATTGCGATGCGCTTATCGCGCTTACGGGAATGGACGAATTAAATTTGATAATATCGCTTTACGGCCATAGCCATAAAGTGCCGCAGGTAATAACGAAGCTTGACCACGTGGATGATAATGCGATACTTGATCTTTTGCCGCAAAGCAGCGTCGTTTGCCCTAAAGAGCTTTCGTGTAATATAATAGTAGGATACGTTCGCGCTATGCGAAATCAAACCGGGGCGGCAAGCTCTGTTCACCTTATTGCAGATGGAAAAACAGAGGCAATAGAGTTTCGCGTAGATAAAACCACCTTGCACTGCGGTGAAGAATTGAAAAGTATCAAAATAAGAAAAAATATTCTTCTTGCGTGTATCACGCGGCGCGGAAAAACGGAAATACCGAATGGTAATTCTAAATTTTTCCCGGGCGATTCGGTGGTCGTTATTACAAACAATAGCGAAACGATATATCAGTTGAACGATATTTTTGAATAATCGGTGTTATTATGAATTATAAAACGGTCGGGCGCATTATAAGCCAGATACTTTCCTTTGAAGCGGTGTTTATGGTGCCTGCCCTTATACTGTGCTTTATAGACGGCGATTATCGCACGGCATCTGCCTTTGCGGTAACCGTGGCGATAATTTTGCTTATTTCGGTGGGCGGAATGCTGCTTTGTCGAAACGAAAAAAAGAATCTTTTTGCAAAAGAGGGCGTCGTTTCCGTTGCCCTTGCATGGATTTTTATGAGTTTGCTGGGATGCTTGCCATTCTGTTTGTCGGGCGAGATACCGAATTTTATAGACGCTTTTTTCGAAATGGTTTCGGGCTTTTCCACAACGGGCGCATCAGTTGTGGAAAATGTTGAGGCTTTAACAAGGGGCAGCTTGTACTGGCGTTCGTTCAGCCATTGGGTAGGCGGAATGGGCGTGCTTGTATTTCTTTTAGCAATAGCCCCTGCGGGAAATAAAAATAACGGCTCGTCTATGCACTTGCTTCGTGCAGAAAGCCCGGGGCCTACTGTAGGCAAAATAGTTCCGCGTATGAAAAAAAACGCAAAAATACTTTATTTGCTTTACATAGTGCTTACCTTGGTGAATATAGTTTTTCTTTTGCTTGGCGGAATGTCCCTGTTCGAGGCAGTATGCACCGCGTTTGGCACAGCGGGCACCGGCGGATTCGGTATAAGATCAGACAGTATAGCATCGCACAGCCCGTACATACAAAACGTATGTGCTGTATTCATGTTGCTTTTCGGTGTTAATTTCGGTTGCTTTTATTTGCTTCTGGTGCGCCGCTTTAAGGATGTTTTTCATAACAGCGAATTAAGGCTTTATATCGGTATGGTTTTTTCTGCAGTTATACTTATAGTACTTGATGTACGCGGAATGTACGATACTTTTTCTGAAGCCCTGCGCCACAGTCTTTTTCAGGTTGCAAGCGTTATTACTACCACGGGATACGCCACAACGAATTACGATACGTGGCCGTCGTTTTCAAAAGCCGTGCTTTTGTGCCTTATGATGACGGGTGCGTGCGCGGGAAGCACCGCGGGCGGAATAAAGCTATCGCGCGTGGTGTTGATATTTAAAAGCTTTGCGCGAAGCGTAAAGCAAACGATACGCCCGCAAAAGGTACAGGTTATAAAAAATAACTGCCAGATAGTAGATGAAAAGATAATATATTCTATCGGTACGTATCTTATTGCGTATGTTGTTATCGTGGTGATAAGCTTCATTATCGTTTCGATAGACGGTTTTTCCGTTACCACTAATCTTTCTGCGGTTATGGCGTGCTTTAACAACGTGGGTCCCGGCTTTGAAGCGGTTGGCCCTGCGGCAAATTACAGCCAATTCAGCGTGCTTTCAAAGCTTGTGCTGATATTTGATATGCTTGCGGGCAGGCTTGAAATATTTCCCATTCTTGCGCTTTTCACCGCAGATGCGTGGAAAAAGATGTAAAAAAACGTTGTGCAAGCCTATGCTGTATAAGGAAGTGTTTCTGTAAAACAAGAAGCATTTGCTGTACAAATTACCTGCTTGTTATTTTATAAAACAAAACCACCCGAAGAAGAAATAAGTTTCTTTTTCGGGTGGTATTTTTGGGTAATGAAGCATTCGCCGTTGGCGAATATGAAGCAGAAGCCCTACGGCTTCTATGAAGCGGCGGCGTTGCCGCCATGAAGCAAAGCGCACCTTACAGCGAGCTTTTTTTAATATTGCTGTATGGCGAATGTGGAACCGTGGACTTTATGTTATAATACAAGCTCGCAAGCATAGTAGAAAATGCCGTACTCTTTACATTCGCCGCGTATCTGAAAACCAAGCTTTTGATACGTTTTTTGCGCTGCCGTATTGCATTTTGCCACTAAAATATGAAGTGAAGAGCAATTTTCTTTTTTTAACAAAGAAATCAGCTCGCCTACCATTGCGGCGGCATATCCGTTGCCTTGGTAACGCTTGTCTATAACGACACGTGCAAATTCCTTTTGATTTCCGTCGTTTACTTGCCAAAAATCAAAGCCGTCAAGCTCGTTTTTGTGAATTACGGATACTGCGCCTATTATTCGTTCTTCCAAAACGTAAACGTATATATTTTCAGTTTCAAAATCTGTTTGAAGCTCTGTTTTCCCGGGGTAGCTTTCATCCCACGCACAGCCGTTTTCACCGATAACGCTTTTGTAAAGCGACCAAACAGTATCTTTTTCCGAAACGGTTGCTTTTCTTAAATACATTTTCATATTACTCCCCCTTTAAAACGTAAACAGTATATCATAAAAACGCGCATATGGCAAGAATTTATTTGTGTTTTTTTAAAAAAAGGTATTTACAAATTTGTTTTCGCGTGGTATAATACATCTCGGTATGGCACGCGAATACACGGTTTACGGGAAACAAGGCGCACACCAAAGGCGCGTATCACCCGCCGTATGCCTTGTATTACGACTTTAAAATAAGAAAGGTGAATATTACAATGCTTCTTAAAGAAGAAAAACAACAAATCATTTCCGAATACAAAATACACGAAAGCGACACAGGCTCGCCCGAAGTTCAAGTAGCTATTCTTACAAAAAGAATCAACACGCTTAACGAACACCTCAAAGTAAACAAAAACGACCACCACTCCAGAAGAGGTCTTCTTAAAATGGTTGGTCAAAGAAGAAACCTTCTTAACTACCTTATGAAGAAGGATATCAACAGATACCGCGCAATTATCGACAAACTCGGTATCAGAAAATAAGAAAACACGATCACCCCGTTTTTGCCATACAAACGGGGTGATTTTTTTGTCTTTTTAAAGCTTTTTTGTTTCATAAGCAAGTGCTTTTGTGCTTGCAATGCCCGTTATAATATATTTTTTGCGCGTTTATTATAATGATTAAAAATATTTATGGTGCGATGTAACACTAAATTCACATTTTTTTGATACACTCTAAACGAGTGTAAATATGAAAATTGCAAATATAGAATTGAAATACGGTATTTTTCTTGCGCCGATGGCAGGGGTAACCGACATCTGCTCACGAAAGATATATAAAAAGTACGGCGCAGAATATATGACTACGGAAATGGTTTCTGCCGCCGCACTTCATTACGGAGATAAAAAAACATTTGAAATTGCGGAAATATCACCCGATGAAGGGCCTTGCGCCGTTCAAATCTTTGGGCACGATCCGCAAATGATGGCAGAGGCGGCGCACGCGCTTTCACGTATGCAGGTTCCGCCGTGCGCTATTGATATAAATATGGGTTGCCCTGTTAAAAAGATCGTCGGCGGTAACGACGGCTGTGCGCTGATGCGTTCGCCGTTGCTTGTTGCAAATATCGTTACCGAGGTCGTGAAGGCATCTGCATGCCCTGTAACGGTAAAGATACGCGCAGGATACGATAAGGCACATAAAAACGCGCCCGAAATTGCTAAGATCGCGCAGGAATGCGGCGCAAGCGCCGTGTGCGTTCACGGAAGAACGCGCGAGGATATGTATATCGACGGCACCGTTGATTACGATATTATTGCCCGTGTGAAAAGTGACGTGTCTATCCCCGTTATTGCGAACGGCGATATTGCCTGTGCGGACGATTTTATACGTATATTGCAATATACAAAGTGCGACGGCGGTGCAATAGGCCGCGCGGCAGAGGGCGATCCGTTTATCTTTTCCGAAATAGCGGCAAAAATGCAAAATGCGCCGTACCAAAGGCCAACGGATGCACAGCGGATAGAGGCGGCAATCGTTCACGTCTGTGCGCTTGCCGATAAAAAAGGCCGCATAGGCGTTCTTGAATCAAGAAAGCACGCCGCCTGGTATCTTAAGGGCATACGCGGCGGAAGTGCCGTAAGGGTGTTGATAAACCGTGCGGAAACAAAAGAAGAAATGGTGCAAATACTTGAAGATGCTTTGCAAAAAGCACAATAAACCGGAAAGGAAAGGACAAGAATTTGGAATTAACGCAATTTAACAAAAACAAATATCTTACTGCGTTTTTATCAAGGGTAAAACAGGTGTATAATTCGCCTAAATTGTATCTTGCCGCGTGCTTTTTACTGCCCTTGCTTATAATGTGGCTGATATTTATTATCAGGGGGGTATATCCTTTCGGGCAGAATTCCGTTTTGGTGTTGGACCTTAACGGGCAATACGTGTACTTTTTCGAAGCGATGAGAGATGTGTTCCAAGGCGAATCGTCGCCGTTTTATACGTGGTACAGGGCACTTTCGGGCGAATTTTCGGGTATTTACGCGTATTACGTGGCAAGCCCGTTTGCTATTCTTACCGTGTTTTTTCCTGAAGACGGTATTACCGAAGCACTTCTTGCGATGACGCTTCTTAAATGCGGAAGCATGGGCTTTACGTTTGGATACTATCTGCACAAAACGCGCCCTTCGCAGCCGTTAAACGTAATAATGTTTTCTTGTATGTACGCGCTTTCAAGCTATGCCTTCGTTTACGCGCACAACACGATGTGGATGGATGCGTTGATCTATCTGCCGTTGATACTTTTAGGGCTTGAATCGCTGATAGACCGCGGAAGATTTTTGCTTTACACCGTTACGTTGGCACTTGCATTTATTGCAAACTTCTATATCGGCTTTATGATTGCTATCTTCGTTGTGGTGTACTACCTTTATTACTTCCTTTCGAAGTATAAAGCATCTGATTTTGCAAGATTTTTCTTTACGTTTTATAAATTTATCATTTTTTCAGCAATAGCCGCCGCAATAGCCGCGGTGATCATATTGCCGACGTACTATTCGCTTTCGTTCGGAAAAGACGATTTTTCAAACCCTTCGTTTACCTTCTCTGCAAAATTCGATTTTCTCGAAATATTAACGCAGATGATGCCCAATTCATACGATACGGTAAGGCCCGAAGGACTTCCGTTTATATATTGCGGATTGCTTTCGCTGTTGCTTTCGCCGCTTTATTTCGTTACAGACAGGGTAAGGGGCAGGCAAAAGATAATGGGCGGTATCATACTTGCGTTTATGATACTTTCCTTCACAGGCTCTACGATAGATCTTCTGTGGCACGGTATGCAGCGCCCCAACTGGCTTAATTACCGTTACAGCTTTATGTTCTGCTTTTTGGTTCTTGTGTTTGCGTACGACGCATTCCGCTTCTTAAAGCCGCATATGTACCGCGTGATTCTTGGCACGGGCGCAGTGCTTGGCATACTTGTCGTTTTAATACAGAAAATGGTTGAAACAGATGGCGAGTTTGACTGGCTTTATACCGCCGCTGAAAAATCCGGCGGATATACACCGGGCATTCTTCTTACCATCTGGTTCTGGATAATAATGATAGGTGTGTTAACAGCCCTTTTGTGGGGTGTTGCAAAGAAAAACAGCCGCATTGTTCCGATAGTTTTGTGCAGCGTCGTATGCTTGGAGCTGTTTATAAACGGCGTTTACGATATGTTTAAATTGCACGACGACGTTCTTTATTCCTCGCGTACAAGCTACGTAGAATATTTTGAACGCTGGAAGGGTATTACGAACACCGTTCAAACGGGGGATATATCCCTTTACAGAATGGAAAAAACATCGCACCGCAAGGTAAACGATAATATGACGTTGCGCCTGCGCGGCATATCAGGCTCCACATCTACGCTTAACGCCTCGGTTATAGAGCTTTTGAATAAAATGGGCTACGCATCTAAATCGCACTGGTCGAAATACGTGGGCACAAACCCTGTTGGCGATTCGCTTTTGGGAATAAAATACGTTTTAACCGATAAAACGAACAAAATGCCGCCCGAATATTCGCAGATCGTTAAGCGAGAGGATCCCACAAGCGACAATAAAACCTCGCCTGATATGCTTTATGCGTATATGAATAAATACGCCTTGCCGATGTTGTACGGCGTATCCGACAATATCTTAAAATACGATTACATGGCGAAGGATGACGAGGGCAAGGTGCTTGAATATTCCGCCCCCGATATTCTTAACAGCATGGTTTCCGCCATGGTCGGCAAAGAAACGGAAATATTCGTTCCCGTTGATATAGAGGATAAAAAGACCGAAGGTGTAAGAGAAGCTTATGCAGGCGGATATACACACTATAAGTACGCTGTAACAGGTTCATCTAAGGGAACGGTGGAATTTACCTTTACCGCCGATAGAGATGGAAGCGTATATATTCACTTCCCGTCGCAATATCCGCGTGATACGACACTTCGCGTAAGAGATCTTGCGCCCGGCACAGAAACCGGATCATTCGTTTCGAAGGGCTCTTATTTAACGAATGACACGCACTCTATTTTGTATCTCGGCGAATACGAAAAGGGCCATAAAATAACGGTACAGCTTAATCTTAAAGAAGACGATCTGTATTTTTACTGCAATCACGATTATATCTTCTATTTTGATGAAGAGACGTTCAAATCTGCCTTCAATACGCTTTCCGAAAGTAAAATAACGGTACAGGAATACAGCGATACAAAGATAAAAGGCACGATGAACATAAAATCGGGTGATACTACCGTGTTTACGTCTATCCCGTATGATGAAGGGTGGACGGTTAAAGTAGATGGCAAAAAGGTAGAATTGAAAAAGGCACTTAATTCGCTAATGTGCTTCAGTATTACCGAAGGCGAGCATACAGTAGAGCTTTCGTATATCCCGCAAGGCTTCCTTTTGGGCGGTGCGGCATCTGTTGTAGGTATTGTTGCCTTGATTATGTTTGCGGTAAAGGATAATAAAGTGCGTAAACAGCGCAAGCAGCATTTGTTAAGTGCGGTTCGCACCGCGATAGATTTCCCCGCAGAATCAGCCGAAGAAGCAGAACAGGTGCAGCAAAGCGAAGATACGCCGAACGAAAACGATCAAGCTTCACCGCCTGAAGAAGCAGTGAAAAGCGATACCGCAGGTGAAACGGATACATGAAAAAATGCGTAATATACGGTGACAGTATTTCTACCACGAATTTTTCCGCAGGCGGATATCAAAAAAATTTGCAAGATCTGCTTTTTGCCGAAGAAATGGTAAATTATGCAGAAAACGCCGCCGCATTTTCATCGGGATATCCTTATTCGGTGTACGATAAGATAATGGAAAGCACCCCGCTGGAAAACGTAGATGCGGTAATAGTATGGGCGGGAACGAACGATTGGTACTACGGCGTACCGATAGGGAATACCGACAGCCGAATAGCTGATAATTTCTGCGGTTGCTTGCGAAAGGGTATGCTTCACCTTTCTGAAATGTACCCGAAAGCCGCGATAATATACGTCAGCCCGATATACCGATATTCCGAGTATGAAGGGCGAACCGAAAAATATCAGGCGTTTCAGCAAAAAAACGAAATAGGATATACCCTTTACGACTACTATAAAGCAATGAAAGATGTTTCCGAAAAAACGGGCTTCATTCTGTGCGATATGCGCGTTTTGTCCGGCATAAACGAATCAAACCACGTAGCTTTTTTGCGCGACGGTGTGCATCCCACCGTTTTCGGATATAAAAGGATAGCATCAATTTTAAGTGATTTTTTAAAGAAATATTTTGAAATTAAGGAGATATAAAAATGCTTAACATCAAAAAGGAAAGAACAACACAACCCAAAGTAAAACCCGATTACGATAATCTCGGCTTCGGAAAGTATTTTACAGACCATATGTTTCTTATGAACTACAGCACGGAAAAGGGCTGGCACGATGCAAGAATCGTTCCCTACGCGCCCCTTCCCTTGGACCCCTCTGCAATGGTTTTCCACTACGCACAGGAATTGTTTGAAGGTATGAAGGCGTACAAAACGCCCGACGGCGGCGTACAGCTTTTCCGCCCGATGAAAAATATCGAACGTATGGCAAATACCTGCGACAGACTTTGCGTTCCGCAGATACCTTCCGAGGACGTTCTTCAAGCTATTACCGAAACCGTTCTTTTTGATGAAGATTGGATACCTACTAAAGTTGGCACGTCGCTTTACATCAGACCGTTTATTATTGCAACAGATCCCATGCTTGGCGTTCACCCCTCACACACTTACCTTTTCTGCATAATCCTTTCCCCCGTTGCGGCGTACTATGCAGAGGGCATCAATCCCGTTAAAATATTTATCGAAAGGGAATATGTTCGTGCAGTAAAGGGCGGCACAGGCTTTGCAAAGGTAGGCGGCAACTACGCTGCATCCCTCAAGGGTCAGGAAAAGGCAAATAAGCTTGGCTATTCGCAGGTTCTCTGGCTTGACGGTATCCACAGAAAATATATCGACGAGGTTGGTGCGATGAACGTTTTCTTCGTTATCGGCGATGAAGTTATTACACCTGCGCTTGACGAAGGCAACATCCTTCCCGGTGTTACAAGGGCTTCTTGTATCGAGCTTCTTAAAAGCTGGGGCGTAAAGGTTTCTGAACGTCCCTTATCGGTAGATGAGCTTTATGAAGCATACGACAAAGGCGAGCTTAAAGAAGCGTTTGGTACGGGTACTGCGGCAGTTATTTCCCCGATTGGCTCGCTTGATGATGAATACAAAAAAGCTGTCATCAACGACGGTAAGATCGGTGCAATATCACAAAAGCTTTACGATACGCTTACAGGAATCCAATGGGGCACCGTTGCAGATCCCTTCGGCTGGGCTGTAAAAATTAAATAATTTTGCAAATTGTAATTGAACAAAAGTATGACGGGCTGCTGTTGCGCGATATGTTGCGGCAGCAGCTTTCCCTTTCTTCTGCGGAAATAACGCGCTTGAAGAAAAAGGAAAACGGTATTACGGTAAACGAACGGCACGTTACGGTAAGATATATTCTTCGCCAAGGCGACATTTTGTGCCTTGACTTAAAGGATAACGTTCAAATGCCGCAAAATATCCTGCCTTTTAATATGCCGATAGATATTATTTACGAAGATGCGGATATAATAGCGTTAAATAAACCGTACGGTATGCCCACACACCCGTCGCACAACCATTATACGGATACACTTGCAAATGCGCTTATGCACCATTTTAACAAAAAGGGCGAAAGCTGTGCTTTTCGCGCTGTAAACCGACTTGATAAAGATACATCCGGCATAGTGCTTTGCGCAAAAACATCGTTTGCGTGCGCAAGATTGTGCAAAAATATGCAAAGCGGAAATTTTCAAAAAACGTATTTTGCGCTGGTTAACGGCAAGTGTGCACAGCACGGCTTTATTGAAAAAAATATACGCCGATATCAGCAAAGCGTTATATTGCGGTGCGTATGCGAAGATAACGAGGGCAAATATGCAAAAACGGAATATTTCAAAATGTCGGAAAAAAACGATATATCGCTTGTAAAATTGATACCCCACACGGGAAGAACGCATCAACTGCGTGTTCATATGCAATATATGGGCATACCCATTCTCGGTGACGTTTTATACAGTGCAGATGAAGATATCCCCATGATGCTTCACGCCGGCGGATTGGAATTTTCGCACCCCGTAAGTGAAGAAAAGATAGTTTTAAGCTGCCCCTTGCCCGAAAGGTTTGAAAAGTATATATGAAAAAAATAAAGGATTTTATAAGTAAAAACGTTCCTAAAAAATCTGCCGTTATATACTGCATTTTTCTTTTCGGTGTGATTATCGCGCTGATTTCGCGCTTTTGCACCCCGTTTGCAGATTTTTGGAACGAAAATATAGGGGCAATATTCCGCGGTGCGTTTGCATACGCTACGGGGTGGTTGCCGTTTTCCCTTGCGGAATACGTGCTTCTGTGCGTGCCGGTTATTTTTATTGCCTTAGCAGTTTATATATGGAAATACGATTCGCAGTCGGTTTCTACCGCAAGATATCTTTTCGGGGTATTTTCCGTTCCTGCGTTGGTATTTGCCATATTGCTTATAAACTTTACCTCGGGCTATTACGCAACCCCGATAGACGAAAAGCTTGGTATGGATAAACAGCCGGTCAGCGCGGAAGAGCTGGCATATACTGCAAATATCCTTCTTGCAAACGCAAATAAAGAGGCTGAAAATATTGCAAGGGGCGCAAACGGCTTTACCGTAATGCCATATACCCTTGCCGAGCTTGATGATAAAATTAACCAAGCGTATAAAACCGTGTGTGAAGAACACGATTTTATACAAAAGCTTAATACCTCTGTAAAGCCGGTGCTGCTTTCCAAACCGTGGACATATACGCATATTGCAGGCGTTTATACGTTTTTTACGGGTGAGGCGAATATAAATACCAATTTTCCCGACTATACCTTGCCGTTTACCGTGGCACACGAAATGGCGCATCAGCGCGGAATCAGCCGAGAGGAAGAGGCTAATTTCGTTGCGTTTTTAGTGTGCATCTCGTCTGACGATGCATATATAAGGTACAGCGGCTATCTTTCGGTTTACGAATACGTTGCCTCGGCGTTGTATTCTGCAAATGAAGAGGCGTATTTTGCAGTTTTACAAAATATGTCGGCAAAGGTTAAAGGCGAGCTTGTTTCCTTCAGCGAGTTTTTCGATGAATACCGTGACAGCACCGCTTCGCAGGTGGTCGAATCTGTTCAGGATGCTTATCTTCAGCAGCAGGGGCAAGTGCAGGGAAGCCGTTCTTATGACCTCGTTACAGATCTTGCAGTTGCGTATTATAAAAAAACAGCGTAATAAAATACCGCATATTTTAAAATGAAAAATGCAAATTATCTTGAAAAAACGGAATAATATATGTATAATAAAAGCAGTATATAAAAAGGGGTGAAAGCTTTGAATATAACAAACGATATAAAATACGTTGGCGTTAACGACAAGCGTATCGACTTGTTCGAGGGTCAATATAAAGTACCAAACGGAATATCCTATAATTCTTACGTAATATTGGATGAAAAAATTGCCGTTATGGATACGGTCGATGCTAACTTTACGCACGAATGGCTTGATAATATCCAAAACGCATTACAGGGCAGAACGCCTGATTATCTTGTTATCCAGCATATGGAGCCTGACCATTCCGCCAACATTGTAAATTTCACAAAGGTTTTCCCAAATGCGAAAATAGTTTCATCTGCAAAGTCGTTTGCTATGATGAAGGGCTTTTTTGCAACGGCATTTGAGGATAGGCAAATCGTCGTTGGCGAGTGCGATACACTTTGCTTAGGTAAACATATATTAACATTTGTAACTGCGCCCATGGTACATTGGCCGGAGGTTATAGTAACGTATGACAGTACGGATAAGGTTCTGTTTTCGGCAGACGGCTTTGGAAAATTCGGCGCACTTGATGCAGAAGAAGCGTGGGAAGACGAAGCGAGGCGCTATTATATCGGCATCGTAGGAAAGTACGGTGCACAGGTGCAGGCACTTTTAAAAAAGGCGTCAACGCTTGATATACAAGCTATATGCCCCTTGCACGGCCCCGTTTTAAAGGAAAATCTTGGGTATTATATCGGATTGTATAATACTTGGTCGTCTTATCAGGCGGAGGAAGACGGCATAGTTATAGCATACACATCCGTATATGGCAATACGAAAAAAGCTGTTTTGCAGCTGGCAGAAAAATTAAGTGCAAACGGTTGCCCCGCAGTTGTCGTACATGATCTTGCAAGATGCGATATGGCACAGGCAGTTGCAGATGCTTTTAAATACAGCAAGCTGGTATTGGCTACAACAACGTATAACGCAGGTATATTCCCATTTATGCGTGAATTTATAGACCATCTTACAGAACGCAGTTATCAAAACCGTACGGTTGCGCTTATCGAAAACGGAAGCTGGGCACCCCTTGCGGCTAAGGTTATGAAGGGCATGCTTGAAAAAAGCAAGAACATTACCTACGCAGATAATACGGTAAAAATAGTTTCAGCTTTGAATGAAGAAAGCAAACAACAGCTTGACGCCCTGGTTGAAGAGCTTTGTAAAGAATATATAGCACGTAAAAGCGATACGGCGAATAAAAACGACCTTACAGCGCTGTTCAATATCGGTTACGGCCTTTATGTTGTAACGTCTAACGACGGCAAAAAGGATAATGGCCTTATCGTAAATACGGTAACGCAGGTTACAAATACACCAAACAGAATAGCTGTAACGATAAACAAAGAAAACTATTCTCACCACGTTATAAAACAAACGGGAATAATGAATATAAACTGCCTTACTACGGAAGCGCCGTTTAAGGTATTTGAAGCTTTCGGCTTCGTAAGCGGAAGAAACGTTGATAAATTTGCAAATTGCCAGGTGCTTCGTTCTGACAATGGGCTTGTATTTTTACCGCGTTATATCAATTCGTTTATGTCGCTTAAGGTTGAACAGTACGTTGATCTTGATACGCACGGAATGTTTATCTGTTCCGTAACAGAATCAAGGGTAATTTCCGATAAAGAAACTATGACTTATACGTACTATCAAAACAACGTGAAGCCCAAACCCAATACAGAGGGAAAGAAGGGCTACGTTTGTAAGATATGCGGCTACGTGTACGAGGGCGATCCCTTGCCGGATGATTTCATTTGCCCGTTGTGCAAGCACCCCGCATCAGATTTTGAACCTATTAAATAAATTTTTAAGGAGATATTATTATGAAAAAGTATGTATGTGACGTATGCGGCTGGGAATATGATGAAGCAGTAGGCGACCCCGATAACGGAATTGCGCCCGGCACAAAATTTGAAGATCTTCCCGAAGATTTCGTTTGCCCCGTTTGCGGTGTTGGTAAAGATAGCTTCAGCGAAGCGTAAGAGGTAAGGCACATGAAGCAAAGATTCTTAAGATGCAGCCATTGCGGCAATATCGTTGCAGTGGTAGAGGATAAAGGCGTGCCTGTGATGTGCTGCGGCGAAAAAATGGCAGAGCTTGTTGCAGGTGCAGTTGAAGCTTCTGAAGAAAAACACGTTCCCTTGTTTACTATTGATAAAAATAAAGTATATGTGGTTGTGGGCAATGTCGAACACCCAATGACACCCGACCACTACATACAATGGATATCAATACAAACAAAGTTCGGCAATCAAAGAAAATGCCTTTCACCAAATGACAAGCCCGTTGCGTGCTTTTCTATTTGCGAAAACGACGAGGTTCAGGCAGTTTATGCATACTGCAATCTGCACAGCCTTTGGATGGCAGAAAGCGGAATAGCGCTTGCAGCGTGCGACTTGCCGCCGGTTAATACCGATACAAACGAAAATTACGTTATTTGTAAATGTAATAACGTAACCTACTTTGATATCTTAAATGCAGCACACAACAGTAAAACGCTTGACAATCTGCTTTCACTCTTTGAAAACGTGAAAAATACTACGCACTGCTCAACAGGGTGCGGCGGATGCTACGGAAAGGTAATTACCGTTATTTCCGATGTGATGAGTGGCAAAATATAATAAAAAAAGCTTGATACGTTATTTTACGTATCAAGCTTTTTTATTGAATTATTTCATATCAAGCATGCTGCCTATGAAAAAGGGTATATTGTTTTCACAGTCAACAAGCATGTAAACAAACGGTCTGTCAAGGGTTACGTATTCGACATTTATCGGTGTTTCCAAAGCACACTCGTCTCTTACCTCTACTATGGTTGCCGCACCTGCTTTAGTACCCTTTTCGGCTACTGATATAAACGTTTTGTGGATAACCCTGCCTATAAAAAGATTTCCGTCGGTGCTTGTGCCAAGTGCGGAAAGGTCTGCACGCCCGCCGTCAAATGCTGATACCATTCCCATTTGTTTTAAAATGCTTTCCATTTCACAGCTATATTCAGCTTCGAATTTCGGCATTAAGGTATAAACCGACTTTCCGCTTTGCTTGCTTGCAAGCAGGCGTGATATTTTTTCGCCCGTAAGCGACGAAACGTATTGCTCAATTGAAACCCCCTCGTTAGGCAATATGCCTACGAAAGCGTATTTTTTGCCCGAATAATATTTAATAAATCCTGTTGAGTTGCCGTCTTTTAAATAATCCGAAACCGTGCACGACATAAATTCAACGTTTGTTTTCGTTTCGTCGTAATTTGTAAATTCCTTTGTATATACTTGGTTCTTTTTATATACTTCATCCCATTCGGCATCAAAGGCAAGGGCGTTTACAAGATACATAACGGCCTCGGGCGGAATTCTGTCTAAAACGTCTTTTATCATTCCGTCTGTTTTTGCTTCTACCCATTTGTTTATGTCTTCAAGCGTTTTGTCGTTAAACGGTGCTTTATATACGTCTGCACCGTAGTAATTTGCATTTGTTTGTAAAAAGTCGCGGTTTACGGTAAATCTTTCGTCATCTGTAAACCATATG
Organism: Eubacteriales bacterium; assembly: GCA_045540335.1. Lineage (GTDB taxonomy): Bacteria > Bacillota > Clostridia > Oscillospirales > CAG-272 > RGIG7213. Next base: position 21,612 of record JAZQHC010000020.1, on the reverse strand, counting down.
GAATTGGCAAGGCTTAATTTATACTTTTCTCCGCACGGCAGGCTGTTAGTATAAGAAAGCATAAATGAATTTAATTGCTCTTTATCCATTCCAAGAACGCTTTGCATTTCTTCAAGCGTTTTTCCTTTTGCGCCGTTTGACGTCATAGCCAGGGCAGACATAACCGATAAAGGCGAAATTAAAGTGTTTTTACTATTTTCAAAGCACGAGGCAAAAAGCCTTACCGCAAAATCCGAAGGGGCGTTTTTTTCATTGATATCAGTTAATATTATATCATCTTCAGGCGTTATATCGGCCATAAGATTTACTGCCGACACGTTTAACGGTGAAGGCTTTACTATCTGTGAGGATATACCGCCGTCTATCGTTACGGCTTGTGTAGAGTCAGTAGAAGCTTCACCTTGCGGACTGTCACAGCCTATCAAAGGCAATAACATTGCAGCGCAGATAAGCGCCAAAATGATTTTGGTGAATTTTTTCATAAAACATTTGTCCTTTCTACGGTACTATTATCAAGCCTGAATAAACAGTATTGGCTAGACCGTCTTGAATATCGGATTTGTAAAACTGTACGCAAAGCTCGTCACCTACGGAAAAAGTATTTTCGTTAAACGCGATGTGATTGGATTTCCATTTTCCTTCGGATATTTGCGTTTGAAGATAAAATTTTCCTTTGAAAATAACTTTTATTTCATTTTTTTTGGGGAATAACTGCGCGTCTGCCGTTCCGCTGTTTTTAATCGTTGCGTAAAACCCATCGGATTCTATGCGCGTAACGGTTACGGTAATGTCGGGCAGCTCTTTTATATCTCCTTCGGGAATTTTTATGCTTATTTGCGGCTCTGTGCTTGCTTGATCGTTCTGCATATCATTTCTGCTTGTATCCGTCGGGAATGCCTCTGCAGGGGGTAAAAAATCTTCCACAGCAACGCGGTCTGTGTTATATTCGTTAATGTTTTCCTGCATTTCGTCAGGCGCAGTTTCGGTAAAATACGGCGGGGGAGTATCGTTGCCGCCCTTGTCACGGCCTACATACATTGCCGCAGCTGTGCATCCGATACAAATGCAAAAGCAAGCCGCAAGTGTGCAAATGCGGTAAATTGAAGTTTTCTTTGTTTTGCTGCGTATTTCTTCTGTTTTTTGTATAAGGTCTTCATCTATTGAAGACATTGCGTTCACTATATCCTCCGGCTTCATATATCAAACCCCTCCTTTATCAAATATTCGCGAAGACCGCATCTTGCCCTGTAAAGTAAAACCTTTGCGTTGCTTTCGGTAACACCGCAATATTTTGCTATATCCTTTATTGAATCAACGTAATAATACCTTCCTATAAATGCAGTACGCGTTTTTTCGGGTAAGGTTCTTAAATAATCACTGATGGCTTTTGATAAAATTTGTTCGTTTAACGCATCATCAGGGCGAGAAGCATCTGTAAGGCATTCCGATAATTCGTCAAACGAAAGGGAAAACTGCCCGCCCTTTCGTTTTTCCGTATTCCTTTTACGGAAAATATCAATAGATATCCTTCTTGTTATGCGCGATAAATATACAGAAAGCAGCTCCGGCACGTTTGGCGGAATAGAGTTCCACGCCGCAAGATATGTATCGTTTAAAACCTCTTTACTGTCTTCCTCGTCGTAAAGAATGTTATATGCTATTTTTGCAAGATATCTGCCGTATTTGCTTTCGGTTTCTTTTATTGCGCTTTCATCTCTGTTCAGATACAGCTGTACAATAATTCCGTCTTCCACGCGGCCACCTCCATACATCTTCACTTTATATGTCGTTATTATATCATCACGGTTACATAAAATGCAATATTTTTTTGCTTTTTTCAAAAAATGCCGCACAAGCTTTTTTGCTTGTGCGGCAAAGGTCAATCTATGGGCCTGTATGCGTAATAGAATATAGGTTGGTCGGGCGTGCCGATCGTTTCAATGAAAGGCGCTTGACCGTAGTAATATTCATTACCTTTCAGGTATCTTATTCTTGCTATGCTTCCGTGGTCGTATCTGAGATACAGATTTCCGCCCATGTTGTTACTTGCACAGATAAATATATGTCCGGGTGTGCCGGGCTTCGTATAGTCGTACGATGTAAATACGATATCACCCGGTTTAAGCGCGGCGGGGTCGGTAATCTTTATGTAACCGAATTTGGGTATCCAGTTTACTTGCTCGTAAACAACAGGACCGTGGTCTGTCTTGTTACCCTGTGCAGCTGTTATACCGCATCTCCAAAGCACCCAGTCAACAAATCTGTCGCAGCTGCTGCACCTTTCGTCTCTTACGGTGGGGCGCGTTATATCAAGCGATTGCCAGTTATATCCGGGGTTGTGGTCTGCGTGGCCGTAAACAAATTTGTGGGCCGCCGCAAAGTCAGATACGATCTTTGCGTTGTAAAGTATTTTAGCTGCCATATACGACGGACAGGGGTTGTAAACCAACTGACCGTTAAGGTTGTGTACAACCTGCCCAAGGAAGTCAACGGTATTCTTTTTAGCTTCTTCCAACGTGTGGTATCTGCCGTAGATCACACTATTGTAAGGACAGGTTACGCTGAAAGCGGGCAGATTTTCCGTATAGTCGGAAAGAGTGAACCATTGTGCAGCAGACGAGTTCATTTCGTAAAGGTGAACGTTTACGTTTTCAGCATCCGTGCCGGAATATACATCAACTACGAAGTTTTGGTTTGCCGCAGAACGAAGCATAGCTTTTCCATCCTTCATGTAGATGTACCAGCGCTGTGCAAGCGTGTCGTTGCTTGCATAGGTTTGAATGTTTGTAGAATTTGCCATTGCTGCACCGGCTACGTCAAGTGCTTTTCCGTTGTACGAGCTTGTTATCTTGTACGAGCCGTCTGCCTGGTGTTCAAATCTCCAATATTGGGCAGCCTTCTTTATGCTAACGTTTCCGTTTGTTTCTACTGAAATGTTTCTTGTGCCAAACGTCATGTTTGCATAGAATGTCTTTGGTGAGCTAAGCGGTGCAAAGCGTGTGAAATATGACGTTATATCACTTTCAACGTCTGCAACCTTGTTGATGTTGAATATCTGCGAGCAGGTATAGTTCAATCCGTATATCTGCGCGTTTGCATTATCTTCGGCAGAGGCGGCCGCAATATCCAAAACCCTGTCTTCTGCACATTTTGTTGAAAAAATGTATCCGTCTTCGTGTTGTATGATAAACCATTTTTGGTTATCGCCGTTTACGTTTTTATACACAGCAACATTCGTGCCGAAATCTGCGGATGAATAAGCAACGTCAAGCACGCCGCCCATAGCAACGTTTTGGATAAAGTACGAACCGTCTTCGTTACGCGTAAAATGCCATATCTGGTTGGGCGATGTAGTGTCTTTCGCCATTGCTACAACGTTATTTCCTATACGTGCTTCAACGGCGTTGTTTGCATAAGAAAGGTCGATGGTCGCAAAGAAACTGTCGCCAAGGTCAACAGAGGGCATCTGCTCCAGCGTAGGGGGAGAATCGTGCACAACGACGTAATTCGTCAAAGCGTTAATGTCGCTTGTATTTATAACGCCGTCGTTATTGAAATCCATTGCAGATTCATATATCGAATATTCTTCTGTCAGCATAAGCTTTTTGGCACGTATAAGGTCCTTGGAGGATACGAACGTATCGCCGTTCACGTCGCCCTCAACGACCAGCGTGTATTCTTCTTTAAGACCGGTTACAAGTTTGTAGCCCGTGCCTATGCGCGAGGCATCTGCCGCCCTGTAATCGTTTTGTTTGGTTATGTATGCCCCATCATCTCCGTAGGCGGCCAAAAATTCTGCAACCGTAACGTCGTTGGGAATTTCCTTGATTATTCGCCCGTCTATAACGTAGGAAATTTCATTCGCCGGGGCAAGCGTGGGTAAAGAAACGATCATTTCCGCGGCAGAAAAAACGCACGGAAGCAAAACGGCAAATAAAATTGCCAGCGTCGCAACTTTTACTATCAATCTTTTTTTCATTTTTTTATATTCCTTTGGTATTTTATATATATATCTTATTACATTTGTTGAAAAAAAACAATAAATAATCTGTTAATTAACAATTTTTATATATTTTACACATAATGTTATTTGCATACTTGTATAAAATCGCCAATGAATTTTACTTATAAGACATAAAATGGTTATATTCAACTTTTTTTCTATAAGTTATTGCAAAAAATCCATATTTAATATATACTTTATTTGTGTAAAGGATGTGGTGAAGTGTATTACGCGCTTATAATGCTATCTGTCGCAACGCTTGGCGTATGTTTTTCACTTAAAGATGTTTATCGAAAAATCAAGGGCAGCGGTATAAAGATAAGCCTGCAATTTTCTTTGATAGGTTCGCTTGCGGGTTTCGCGGTTTTAACGGCAGTAAACGGGTTAAAGTTCGAATTCACGTTTTTTACGTTTATCATGGCGTTGCTGGCATCGCTTAATGGATTTGCATTTACTTTTTGCTCGTTCAAAGCGTTGGACAGAATAAATCTTTCGCTTTATTCCTTGTTTTCAATGCTCGGCGGCATGGCGCTTCCGTTTTTGCAAGGTATCGTATTTTACGGTGAAAAGATAACACTTGCCAAAGCAGTTTGCTTTTTACTGATAACGGCTGCACTTGCTTTGACGGTGGAAAAAGAAAAAAGAACAAGCGGAACGATTTATTATGTTTGCATATTTGTTCTTAACGGTATGTCGGGTGTTCTTTCAAAATTCTTTGCCGAGGCAGATTTTTCGAAAACAAGCGCAACGGGTTATACAAACCTTATTTCAGTTTGTACCGTTGTAATTTGCGGCGTTTTGTTGTTGACTGTATTCAGAAAAAATACCGAAGGAAAGGGTTCTTTACTGTCCGGGGCGGCAGTCGGCGCACTTTCGGGTGTTTTAAATAAAGTGGCCAATCTTGTATTGGTGGTTGCTTTGTCGCATGTTGATGCATCTGTTCAATATCCTATGGTAACGGGAGGTGTGATGATAGTTTCAACTCTCATTTGCTTTTTCGGGGAAAACCGCCCTTCCAAAAAGGATGTTATTTCAATTATTATTGCTTTTACAGGCTTGCTGTTGTTGTTTGCAATACCGATATAAGGGGGAATGATGGTGATTAAAAAGGTGAAAATAGGTATTTTCGGCGTTGGCCGCGGAATGGACCTTGCAAAGGAATTTGCACTTCTTGGGGCAGATATAGTTGCCGCTTGTGACTTTAATAAAGAACGGTTAGAAAGATGGGCTAAAAAGGCAAGCCCCGATACTGTCGCCTATTCTGATTTTGATGATTTTTTAAACCATGAAATGGATGCCGTTGTTTTGGCAAACTATTTTCACGAACACGCACCGTACGCTATAAAATGCTTTGAAAAAGGCTTGCATGTTTTTAGTGAATGTATAAGCAACGGTACAATGGCGGAAGGGGTAGAGCTGCTGAAAGCATTTGAAAAAAGCAATAGTATCTATATGCTGGCGGAAAATTATCCCCAAATGATATTTAACCGCGAAATAAAGCGAGTCTGTGATACGGGCACGCTGGGAAAAATACTGTATGCCGAGGGTGAGTATAATCACCCGGGTAACCCATATGATGAGAATTTTAAAAAAACGTATAACTATTTTACCGAGCATTGGCGCAACTTTTTGCCTAAAAGCTATTATATCACCCATTCTTTAGCACCTATCATGTGGGCGACGGGTGCAACGCCTAAGAGGGTAACGTCTTTTTCTGCTTTTGCGCCTATACAGGGTGATGCACCTACTGCAAGCTATATAGGAGATATGGTTTCCATAGTTACCACCCAAAACGATGATGGTTCTGTTTTCAGAATAACGGGTCACGCCGCATTCGGCGGGCATCATAATGCATATAGAGTGTGCGGAAGCGAAGGACAAATAGAAAATCTGCGCGGTATGGATAACAAAATAATGCTGCGCTATAACGCATGGTCAAAACCCAATGGAATGCAAGAGGTAAACCTTTACGACCCAAAATGGAACGATAAAGAAGAAGAAATCTTCAAGCATGGCGGCCATGGCGGAGGTGATTATCTTACGTGCCGTATGTTTTTAGAATGTGTAAAAAATAAAAAACAACCTGAATTTCCGTTTGATATCCAAAGTGCGGTAAATATGTCATCTGTTGCGATACTTGCACACCGCTCGATGTTAGAAGGCGGTAAGCCGTACGATATTCCGAACCTTGTAAAAGAGGAAGAACGTAAAATTTACGAAAACGACAGACTAACCCCGTTTTATGCTTCCAACGGTGACAAACCCACACTTCCGTGCTGTTCTAAAACCGATTTTCAACCCACCGCGCAACAAATAGAAAATTATAAAAAAATTCTTGGCTTGAAATAAAAAAGTAAAATCAACGTTCTCATAAATATTAGCGTTAAAAGCAATGGTTAACTTGATCAGAGATATTTTTGCAAGCATTATATGCTGATTTAAATCAGTATATTTTAAAAATATTTCAAAAGTAAAGTGAATATTATTTCTGCTTGTCTATAATTCACTAAAAAGTAATTTTGTAAAAAACATTTTTGTCAGTGTTGACAAATGGAATTTTTTGTGATACAATGAATCGTTGAAATTTTTATATTGTAGGAGAAACTTATGAAAAAGTTTTTAACAGCCGCCGTCGCTCTTATGATGGCTCTTTCCATCAGCGCATCTGCCGCAAGCAGTTCAAGCTTTAGCTTTTTCAATTATTTCAGATCGTTTTTTAATTACGGCAGTTCTTCAAATACTACTTACACTACAACAACAAAGGCGCCCGAAACAGATCCTCCCGTTCAGCAAACTACCCCGAAGGAAGATAATCTGTACGATGCACCTATCACACCCGCGGCAAAATACAAGCCGGTCTTTACCGTTCCTGCGTATTCAGGTAAGGCGTACGTTGCAGTAAACGGAAACGAGCCGTTCTTTAAAGAAAGCGAAAAAACGACCGTTGCGTTTGAGTATTACGGTGCACTTGATTCGCTTAAAAGATGTACATATGCTTTTGCTTGCGTAGGCACTGAATTGATGCCCACAGGCAGCAGGGGAAGCTTGTCGTACAAGCCCACAGGCTGGGTACAAAACCAATACGATTTTGTCGAAGGCAAAAGCCTTTACAACCGTTGCCACCTTATCGCATGGCGCTTGACGGGTGAAAACAATAACAAACAAAATCTTATGACCGGTACGAGATATTTGAACGTTCAAGGTATGATACCTTATGAAGACATGGTTGCCGACTACGTAAAAGAAACAGGAAACCACGTTATGTACCGTGTAACGCCTATTTATACAGGCAATAACCTGCTTGCAGACGGTGTGCTTATTGAAGGCTGGTCTGTTGAAGACGAGGGCGACGGTATCTGCTTCAACGTTTACTCGTACAACGTTCAGCCCGGTGTTGTAATCAATTACAAAACCGGTGAAAACTATGCAGCATCCACCAACGTTACCGAAGAAACAGAATCTGCAACGGAAGAAACCTTTGTTATAAATAAAAGCAGCTACAAGGTACACCTTCCCACTTGCGGAAGCGCAAAGAATATGAGCACGAAAAACCGTGTTGAATTCGTTGGTACTGTTGATGCGCTTTTGGCTAAATACCCCAAAGCAACATCTGCAGGCTGTTGCCATCCGTATTGATTATATTTATTTGAATACTCAAAAAAAAACGAAGACCGCTTCCTTGCGAAGCGTCTTCGTTTTGTTTTTTTGTTCATTGTTAAATGATATAATAATAGGTTATGTTGTGTTTGATTTAAGAATTTAAATCTTTGTTTAGTTTATTTTTTCTATTTTTCAAAAGCGGATGCAGGTCTTTTTTTTACGATATACGATACGCCGCGGTAAATGTTTTCAAATTCAGATTCCAAAATTGCTTTTACCTCCGGATGGGCGGGGTCGTTGATAAGTAACCATTTCTGACCGTTTTTTTCTTGGTAACCGACTACGCACAAAAGGTGACCGTTCGTTTGGTATCCCGGGTAACCGCTGTTTGTAAGCTGCCCCTGCGCTACTTTTATCGAGCAAGCCAAGGGATGGCCTGTGTAGATTGCCCATTTAATGGCGTCTATATCGAAATAGTCAATGTATGCGTCGTACCCCAGCTCGCCTGCGTATGCAACGTTGTACGCCCAGTTTCCGAATTTTCCGGCACCGTAATCGCGCACGCCCCAAGCAACGTCTTCAACCTCAAGACCTTCTTCGCCGTGATAAAGCAAAACCATGGAAAGCGATGTGGCAGAGCATATGCTACCGCCAATTTCGGGAACGTCACCTTGCCTTCTGTATGGTACGTTAAGCTTTTTATATGTATCATCAGGTGCTTTAAGTGATGATTCGCGTTTATCACACGCCAGTGTTATGTTGTAAACTATTGGGGTGTGATCTAACGTTTGTTTTATGTCGATTTTATATTTAACGATTCCTTGACACATTCTGTTAAGGGTAAGAATGTCAATGCCTACTTTACCGTGCTCGTTCTCGGTGGATGCGCTGCCCGAAAGCCCTTTAATAGCACTCCATACACCCCATGAAAACCAGTCTGTATATCTGCCGTTATCCAGCTTAACTGATACTGAAACCTCAACCGTGCCGCCCGTAGAAGACGAATTCCACGATGCAAGCATCTGTTTGAATCTTCCGCCCAGGTCAACCTCATCAGAGATAAACGTTCCCTCAGTAGCCCCCGGCTCCAATGTTAAACCGCCATCCTTCAATGTAACTGAAATAAACTGTCCTTTGAATTCGTTAGCGCGAAACATTACGGATTTATTAAAAAGATCAACGTCGCCAATATAAGCATCATCGTTTTCCAAAAGTGCATTTGTTTCGTTCGATTCGGATTCAGATGCGGCAGACTCGTTATTTTTGCTTTCCTCATATACGTCGGAAGCTGTACCGCATCCCGTTAAAAGAACGCACGATAAAAGCGCGGCGGTAATTTTTAATACCGATTTCGATGAATTGCTTTTTTGCTTGCGAACAAAAATTGCTGTTTTTTTCATGGGCGTGCTCTCCTTGCAAAACTGTATTGTTATGCTGGAATTGTAAAATCATGCTGTAATTTGTCGTATCAATTATATCATTCTTTTTTTAACGTGTCAATCTTTTTACATTAGGATATATAATTTCCTTGCAAAATCCAATATTTACATCACAAGTTGATTTTAAATATGGTGAATAAATCTTCATATATCTATGTTAAGCTTTATAAAATCGAAATGTTTGGATCCAAAACGTAATTTTTTCAAAAAACACACCGCCACATACTTTTAGTATGGGGACAAATTGTGCATAAAACAATATAATTATAGTATAAAAAACTGTAAGAAGTGCAATCTTTCCCTTGATACATACTTTTTTGTTTTTAACTTCTTCGCCGTCAATGATAACTTTGTATGCCTTGCAACATCAGTCTATTTATAAGCCTCTCTTTTAGTGTCAGCGTCTTCTTTTCAACATTGTTTTTAAATATGATACACGCGGCACGTTGCATTATATCAAATAAGAATAGTCAAGTCTTCAGTATAAATTTTCTTGTTTTACAGATACTAACAGTACAAATTTGTAAAACAAGGAGATTTTTATATATGAAAGCAACAGGAATAGTTAGAAGAATAGATGATTTGGGGCGTGTGGTGATTCCAAAGGAAATCAGACGCACGATGCGCATACACGAGGGAGATCCGTTGGAAATATTTACCGAACGTGACGGAGAGGTAATATTTAAAAAGTATTCGCCCATGGCACAATTAAATAGCTTTGCATCTGATTATGCAGAGGCCCTAAACAAGGCGGCAGGTGTTATTGCCGTTATTTGCGACAGAGATAGCGTTATAGCTGTTTCGGGTATTCCGAAAAAAGAAATGGCAGAACAAAAAATAACCTCTGAATTAGAGGGTCTTACTGAAAAAAGAAAGCCGTTTGCCTTTAACGGTGAAAGTGCGAAGCTTTATGTTTGCCCCGATAACAAATATTATATAGTTTGCTCGTGCCCGATAATATCTTTGGGCGATATTGCAGGCTGTGTGTGCATCGTAGCAAAGGATACCGACCATGCCCCCTCGTGCACCGATCTTGAATTGAAGCTTGCAAGCGCTGCGGCGCATTTTTTGGCAAAACAATTAAATACCTGAAAAACGCACAGCGGTTGTTGGGTTAGGGGTGGGTAGAAGCGTTTTTTACGAGTGTATTTGTGTTATACGACGAATAAATTTTCTATTGACAATTATATTTTTGTGTGATATAATGCAGTTGTTAAAATTTATTTTAGGAGGGAAACTATGAAAAAGTTTTTCGCAATCGCCATTACTTTGATGATGGTTCTTTCACTCGGTGTTTTTGCTGCAGATTACGAAGTTGACATCGCTTCTATCACAGACGCATCTGATGATGTAGTTGTTGATTTCACAGATGCAGGCTACACAGGCAAAGTTATTAAGTTTACAAACGGCACAGGTCTTAATGCAAATCTTGGCGCAATCGACCTTTCACTGTATTCCAAGGTTGTATTTACTTACGGAAGCGACCCCGGTGCATACTACGACACAGCAGATTCTGTATATCTTGAAGATGCTGAGGGTAATATGATCGGTTCTTTTGCACCCAGCGCACCCACAGGCTTCTGGGCTTCTATGGAAAGACAAAGCGAAATCGCTATTGATACAGAATACAACGGCGACGTAATCGTTGTTTCCGGTCTTAGCGGTCACGGTATTGCTATTTCCAGCATAGTTTTCGTTGAAGCTTCTGCAGAAACTGAAGCTCCTGCAACGGAAGCACCCGCAACTGAAGCTCCTGCAACGGATGCAGCAACGGAAGCACCCGCAACAACAAGTGCAGTTACAAATGCAACAACAAATGCAGTTACAAACGCTACCACAAACGCAACAACGAATGCAGCAGGCACAGACGACGGCGAAGGCGGAAGCATCGTTCCGATCATTGTTATCGTTGCAGTTGTTGTAGTTGCAGCAGTTGCAGCAGTTGTAATAATGAAGAAAAAGAAATAATTATATTTTATAAAATCAAAAGGTTGCCGTATAAAATGCGGCAACCTTTTTGCTATACAATAAAAATGCCCAACTTTCTTATGAGAAGTTGGGCAAATTACCATTCGTTTTTTGTGAAATCAGTAATGCTTATTTTATTACGTTGATCCTGATAACGCCGTCGATGTTTTTAACCTTTTCTACAACGCTTTCAGGCAAAGAACCGATTATTTCAACAACCGTATATGCATTGTCTTTTTTGGATTTGTTGATAAAGTTTTCTATATTTATCTTTTCGTCTGATATAGCGGTTGTTATCTGCGAAAGCATATTGGGGATATTCTTGTGGAAGATGCACAAACGGTAATCACCGTTGTGGGGAAGCTCTACATTAGGGAAGTTTACACTGTTTTTGATATTTCCGCATTCAAGAAAATCAACCAATTCGTGCGCTGCCATGATAGCACAGTTGTCTTCGGATTCTTCCGTAGATGCACCAAGGTGGGGGATTGCAATAACACCGGGCATACCTGCCGTTCTCGCGTTGGGGAAATCTGTAACGTATCTTGCAATTTTACCCCTTGCAAGCGCGCTTTCCATTGCATCGTCATCAACCAAAGCGTCGCGCGCAAAGTTAAGAACCACTGCGCCGTCTTTCATCATGGCGATGGTTTCTGCGTTGATCATGCCTTTTGTAGCTATCTTCGGATCGTCGTTAACTACCAGGGGTGTGTGAAGTGATATAAAATCACATTCTTTAAATATTTCTTCTCTGTTAGCGATGCGGTGTACGTCGCGCGAGATGTTCCAAGCTGATTCAACGGAAAGGTACGGGTCGCAACCGTAAACCTCCATTCCAAAGTGACGTGCAAGGTTGCAAAGAGGGCCGCCAATAGCACCAAGGCCTATAACACCAAGCTTTTTGCCCTTTAATTCGTGGCCTGCAAATTTACTTTTGTTCTTTTCAACGCTTTTTGCAATATCGGGATCTGCGGCGTTTTCCTTAACCCAATTGATGCCGCCCACAACGTCTCTGGAAGCGAGAAGCAAGCCTGCCATAACAAGCTCTTTTACGGCGTTTGCATTTGCACCGGGTGTATTGAATACAACGATGCCTGCATCAGCACATTTATCAACGGGAATATTGTTAACGCCTGCGCCTGCCCTTGCAATAGCTTTAAGGTTGTTGCCGAATTCCATTTCGTGCATGGAAGCAGAACGCACCATTATCGCATCGGGATTTTCTATTTCTTCACCTACTGTATAATTATCGTCAAAAACGGCTGTACCGCATTTTGCGATCTTGTTAAGAAGTTGGATTTTCATAATCAAAATTTTCCTTTTATTTATTTACGCCTTGGGGTTGTTTTTTGCAAAATCATCCATAAATTTTACAAGCGCTTTTACACCTTCAATAGGCATTGCGTTGTAAATGGAAGCCCTCATGCCGCCTACGGAACGGTGGCCCTTTATGTTTTTAAAGCCTGCGGCATCTGCCTCTTTTGCGAATTTCTTGTCAAGCTCGGGATCGCCCGTAACGAAAGTAACGTTCATCATAGAACGGAATTCTTTTTCAACGGGGGCGTTGTAATAATCCTGCGAATCAAGATAATCGTAAAGAACGGCAGCTTTTTCTTCGTTGATCTTTTTCATTGCTTCAAGACCGCCCAAGGATTCGATCCATTCAAATACAAGCTTTGCAATGTATATGGGATAGCAAGGGGGTGTATTGTACATAGAATCGTTTTCTGCCATTACTTTATAATCCATAACCGTAGGAATGTCTTCGCGGGCATTGCCGAGAAGATCTTCCCTTACGATGACGATCGTAAGGCCTGCGGGGGCAACGTTCTTTTGTGCGCCTGCGTAGATAACGCCGAATTTAGAAACGTCAACAGGCTCGGACAAAATGCAGGACGACATATCTGCAACCAACGGAATATCGCCCGTGTCGGGAATGTAATTGTATTTAGTACCGTATATCGTGTTGTTGAAGCAGATGTGTAAATAATCTGCATCATCGCGTATATCAGATCTTGTTATCTTGGGAATATATGTAAAATTCTTATCTTTAGATGTTGCAACAAGTCTTGCATCGCCGTATTTTTCAGCTTCCTTGAAAGCCTTGCCTGAAAATTGACCGCTTACGATATAGTCTGCCTTTTTGTTTTTATTCATTAAATTGAGCGGAACGGAAGCAAACTGCAAAGAAGCACCGCCTTGCAAGAAAAGTACCTTGTAATTGTCCGGTATGTTCATTACCTTGCGAAGAAGTTTTTCTGCGTCTTTAATAATTGCGTCGTACGCGGGGGACCTGTGGCTCATCTCCATTACAGACATACCTGCATCGCCGTAACAGATCATTTCTTTTGCGGCTGTTTCAAGTACGGGAAGAGGAAGTGCGGAAGGGCCTGCGGAAAAATTATAAACTCTGTTCATAATAATTGTTCCTTTCAAGAAAGTTTATTTATATTGTTATCTGCTAATGTAATAAATTACGTGTAATTATACTCTTTTTTATTTATTTAGTCAATATCTATCACAAAAAAATTACAAATTCGACTTATATGTTAAATAATTGTAAGCACTTATATTCATTTGTATCTGCTTGCAAAACAAAGCTTTAGAATAATATTTTATAAAAAAAGAATACAACGCTTAAAAAGGTTAATGAAGAAATATAATTGACAAAAATATTCGTTTGTGCTATATTTGATTCAGTAAACTGAGAAAGGGTAGTTTATATGGATTTTGTTGATAAAATATCCCCCGATAAAGAAGGGGTTAAGCTGCTTTTTACGGGTCAGGCGGGGTATATACTTGTCAGCCCGAATGGTGCCGTGATGGGAATAGACCTTTACCTTTCAGATTGTGTAATGCGATACGACGGATTTAAACGCTTGTGCCCAAAGGTTGTATCCGCAAGTGAATTGAAGCTTGATTGGTTGATAGCAACGCACGCGCATTACGATCATTTCGACCCTGATTCGGTTCCTGTTCTGCTTGATAACGGAAAAACCGTTCTTTTGGCGTCGCAAAGATGCAAAGAGGAATGCGAGCAGCTTGGCGTAATATCAGACAGAACGCGTTTCTTTTCCGCGGGACAAACGGTGCAATGTGATGATATAACGGTTCATTTTATTGATTGCGACCACGGAAAAGCCGCACCTGATGCTGTTGGCGTGATAATAGAGTGCGGCGGAAAGCGTCTATGCGTAACCGGCGATACCTGCTTAAGATTGGATAGGGTTGAACAGTATATGCAATACGGAAAAATAGACGTATTGTTTACCCCAATAAACGGTGCATTCGGCAATATGGATCACGTTGATGCGGTTGCCCTTGCGAATGCGTTATGCCCCGACCTTGTTATACCGTATCATTATTGGATGTTTGCACAGCATCACGGCGATCCGGGTGCGTTTGAAGATGAAATGAAACGCGTTTGCCCGCAAATACCGTATAGATTTATCTGCCCCGGGGAAGACATATTGATTTAATATATATCTATATACAAACGCATAGCTTAAAGCGTTTGATATTGACAAACCGATTTCAAAAGGTTATAATTATTTTGTATTAAAATATCGGAGGTTAGTTGTATGAGTGATGAAATGAATTTTGAAGAAATTGCGTTTGAAGAAACGAAAAAAGCAACCGACAAAAAATGCCCGTATTGCGGCGGAACTGTTGAATTTGATCCGTCAACGGGCGGGTTGATGTGCCCTTATTGTGACTCTAAAATAGAAATACAAGCCGATAAAGTTCAAGGCGATAACGGAGAAAATATAACAAGCGCACAAGAATTGGATTTTGAATCTGCGCAATCTACCGGAAACTGTGATTGGGGCGTTGCAAAGAAAACTATAATATGTAAATCCTGCGGCGGCGAGTCGATATATGACGAGTTAGAGCTTTCAAATAAATGCCCTTACTGCGATTCTAACCAAGTTATGGAAGAAAAAGACGTTAATACACTTGCACCCGGCGGTGTTTGCATATTTAAGGTGGATAAAAAAACGGCAGGGCAGAAATTTACTTCGTGGATAAAGGGTAAGCTTTTCTGCCCAAGTGAAGCAAAGAAAAAAGCAAAGCCCGATGCCTTCAAGGGCGTGTATCTTCCCGCGTGGACGTTTGATTCGGATACATATTCACATTATACGGCACAATACGGAAAAGAACGCCGCGTAAAAAATTCCAAGGGCGAAACAAGGACGGTTATCGACTGGTACACCACCTCAGGCACGTATCAGAAATTTATAAACGATAATATGCAGTTTGCAACCGCACGCTATGACGTTAGAATGATGAGGCAGCTTGCCCCGTTTAATACAGAGGACAACTTGCTTTACAAGCCTGAATATATTTCGGGATTTATTTCCGAAAGATATTCTATCGGTCTTGCGGATTCGTGGGAAAAGTCAAAGGATGATATCGCAACAATACTGCGCCGCGGTATTTCAGACCAGATAGAAATGCAATATTCCACAAGCCATGTAAGAAATATCAGTTTAAGCACACAATATTCAAATATTAAATACAAGTATTTGATGCTGCCGATATGGCTTTCCTCGTTCAAATATAAAAATAAGGTATATCAATTTATGGTAAACGGTCAAACGGGTAAGGTTGCGGGAAAAACGCCGATATCTCCGTTGCGTGTGTGCATCGCGGTTCTTCTTGCTTTGGCGGCGATAGCATTGTTTGTATATATTTCGAACAAATAATTAAAATCGGAAGGATGATTTATCCTTCCGATTTTTTATATATTGGATTAAAAAATAAAATTTTTAATGTTTATCGTTAAAAAATACTTGACAAACGTAAATTTATGTGATATAATCCAACCATAATAAAAATCCCGATACAAACGGGAAAAGGAGAATACCATAATGAAAAATTTAAAGCAATCTGCAAGCTACATGTATTTATTTTGCCGTGTGTTTTTTTGGTTGACAGTAATTTCCGCTGCCGTCGTTGCCGTATGTTTGGCGTTAATGCTGTTTAAAAGCGACCTATTTTCCGGCGGAACGCTTCAATTTGGATATTTGTTTCTTGAATTAAACCCCGAAAAAGTAAACGTTCAAAATTTTGAATTTCATCTTATTCAAATTATGGAAGCGGTTAATATGCTGTTGGAAATAGGCGTTGCGGCCTTTGTTGCCAAAAAGGTTTCTGATATTTTAAAGCCTATTAAAAACGGTACTCCGTTTTTTAATACCGTTGGCGCGGGGATTAAAACGCTTGCCGATACGGTTATCGTGTATGCGATATTGAAAATTGCAGTAGATGTTGCAGCCTCGTTTGCGTTGGGAAAATTTTTAAGTGAATACGAATTTTTGTTTAAAAACGAGTATATTCAATCAGCGAATATACAAGTTACTACCGAGATGTCGTGGGTAATATGGGCACTTGCTTTAAGACTTCTTGCGTATATTTTTGATTACGGCAGGCAGCTGCAAGAACTGTCAGATGAAACATTGTGAGGTGTAAAATGGCAATAATTCTGCGGCTTGACCGCGTTATGGCAGACAGAAAAATTTCGTTAAACGAATTATCTGAAAAGGTGGGCGTGGCAAACGTAAATCTTTCTAAAATAAAAACAGGTAAGGTAAGTGCGATCCGCTTTTCTACGCTTGAGGCAATATGCGACGTGCTTGATTGCCAGCCCGGCGATATTCTTGAGTTTAAACGTGACGAAAAATAAGGTTAATAAAACAATAAAAGCCGTCTGACAGACGGCTTTTATTTCGTTATTGCGTTTTTTAAATGCATTATGCGGTAATTGCCGTTGCTTTCATATACTTCTATCACGTCAAGCCGCACCTGTTTTCCGTGCGTACCGTTTTCGGCAATATATGCTTCTGCACAAGAAATAAGGTTTTGCTTTTTCTTTGCATTTACAGCGGCAGCAGGCCTGCCAAAAGCAGAGTTGTATTTGCGCGTTTTAACCTCTGCAAATACAAGATACTGTTCGTTTTCACATATAATGTCCGTTTCCCAATGTGCGTAACGCTTGTTTCTGTGCAATATTGTATATCCGTTTTCTTGAAGAAATTCGGCAGCCCGGCTTTCGCCCTTTGTACCTTTTGATACGTTGTTATTTTGATTCATTGTTTAAAAATTTTAAAAACGTTTTTCTGTGTTCGGGACATGGACCGTATTTGCGTAAAGCTTCCATGTGTGCTTTCGTGCCGTATCCCTTGTGCTTTGCAAAGCCGTATTCGGGATATTTTTCATCTAACTGCATACATACGCGATCCCTGCTTACCTTTGCAAGAATGCTTGCCGCCGCTATTGAAGGGCTTTTTGCATCGCCTTTTATAACGGTTTGGCAAGGAATATCAAAGCCTCTTGCAATATTACCGTCTATCAAGGCGTAATCTGCCTTTACCGCAAGGGAAGAAATAGCCCTGTTCATAGCCAGCATAACAGCGTTAAGTATGTTAATTTCGTCTATTTCTTTTGCGCTTGCAGATGCTATCGCGTAAGCGACAGCATTCGCGGTGATCTTTTGAAAAAGCTCTTCTCTTCGCTTTTCAGAAAGCTTTTTCGAATCGTTAAGCCCGTCTATAACGAGGCCCTGCGGCAAGATCACCGCGGCGGCGTAAACGTCGCCTGCAAGCGGTCCTCTGCCTGCTTCATCAACGCCGCATATAAAGTTGAATCCCTTGTTTGCAAGGGATTCTTCAATATCGTATAAAAGCATTGTTTGTCGTTCCTTTTGGTAGTAAAGCTCGTTTGCATTAAAACAAGCGGTGTAATTCGTTTTTTTACTTTAGCCTAACGTTGTTTTGTCGGGCCTTTCAAGTGTAATTCTTCCTATTTTTCCGTTTCTGAATTCTTCAAGTATTACCTTTGCGCCGCGTTCTGTATCAAATACGCCGCCGGGTAAAAGAAAACCGCGCTTTTTGCAAATCAGCTCAAGAACGTCGTTTCCGTCTCTGCAGGTGTCAAGCTTATCAGTTGTCAGCTTGTATCTTTGGCATAAAAGGTCAGGGTAAAGGTGTGCAAGTGTAGCACAAAGAGAAGCGGCGATCTGTTCGGGAATAAGAACATCGTCTTTTATAGCGCCTGTGGCGGCAAGATTCTCGCCAACCGTTTGCGAATCGAATTTTGGCCACAAAACACCCGGCATATCCAACAGATCTATGCCGATCTTCGTGGTTACCCATTGCTTCGTTAATGTAACGCCCGGGCGGTTTTCTACCTTTGCGGATTTACCGCTTGAAAGCTTGTTTATCAACGAAGATTTTCCGACGTTCGGTATCCCTACGATCATAGCTTTTATGTGCCTGCCAGACATACCCTTTTCTTCGTATTTCGCCAATTTATCTGCAAGAACTTTTGATATACCGTCTTTCAAAATGCCCAGACCTGCACCGTTTATACAATCGCAAACTATACAGCGCCTGCCCGATTTGATATAAGCATCACGCCATATGATATTTGCTTTTTCATCTGCAAGAGAGGCCTTGTTTAATACCGTAATAACGGGCTTGCCTTCAATCAACTGTGCCAATTGCGGATTTGCAGAGCTATATGGGATTCTTGCATCCAGCAATTCTATTACTATATCTACCGAGGATAAATTTTCTTTAATAAGGCGCTTCGTTTTCGCCATATGCCCCGGAAACCATTGAATGATATCCGTTGGCATTATACTTTACCGAAAACGGGCGAAAGGCGAACTATTACCTTGCCCAAAATATAGCTTTCTTTTATCGGCCCGAAAGAACGTGAATCGCTTGATACCTGCCTGTTGTCGCCCATAACGAACAACTCGTCTTCTGCAAGCCGTACGGGATATTCTCTGGTTGCGAAGTGCATCACCGAATTGGGATCGTACCGTATGTTGTTTTTAATATATTCTTCTTCAAGGGGCTTATATCCTGCGGCTTTTATTTCTTCAAGCGTATTGTATTTCTGGTCGGGGTCGTCGTAAACGTAAACCTCCCAATTCGGAAAATCAATATATACAGACTGCCCACCCGTTGCAATAACGCGTTTTATAAGCGGCTCAATATGCATGTTCGCCGTTGCAGGAGCGTGAAATACAATAATATCACCTATTTGCGGATCGTACATAAAATCGGAAATAAGCAACGTGTCATTAGACATAAGCGTGCATTCCATCGAAGTTTGCTGAACAACAGCCAACCTTCCGAAATATGTGAATATTACAAGCACGAACGCAAGGGAAAGCACAAGTATTTCTACCCAATCGAAGATTTCCTGCAATGCAGTACGCTTTTTCTTGCCCTTCTTTTCTTCCGTTGCTTCACAGTCGGAAGCGGGTATGTCAAGTTCAACGTTTTCGTTGTTTTCGTTGTTCACTTTATATCTGCCTTTCTAAGAATTATTTTTTTATAAAATAGTCAAACAGGTGCTCGCCTTCGTTAAGATAAAAGCCTGTTTTTTCTGCGTTATCTTCTGTGAAAGATTCAATTCCTTCTTCATCTTTTTCAGAAGAATACATCATAAAGGGAACTGCCTCGGAAGAATGAGTTCTGATTTCGATAGGCGTGGGGTGATCCGGCAGAACGAGTATTTTGAAATCCTCGCCGCTTTGCTTCAAGTAGTTATAAACCGGTGTTAATATTTTTTCGTCTATCAATTCAATAGATCTTACTTTGTTTTCCAATTCAGCCCTGTGACCGCATTCGTCGGGCGCTTCAACGTGAACGTAAACGAGGTCTGCCCCGTTTTTGAATTCTTCTATCGTTGCTTTACCCTTGCCGTCGAAATTGGTGTGAATATTGCCCGTTGCGCCATCAACATCAACAGATCGCATTCCTGCACACAAGCCGATGCCCTTTATAAGGTCAACCGCTGAAATAACCGATGCGGAAATACCCCATTTTTCGCGGAAATCGGGAAGCTGCGGTTTTGTTCCGGGACTCCATAACCAGATAGAGTTTGCAGGCTTCAAGCCTTTTTTACGGCGTTCCTCATTCAACGGATGATTGTTAAGCACATCGTAGCTTTTTCTGAAAAGATCAATAAATTGACCGCCGATCTCACCTTCGGGTAAATAATCCTTTATTTTTCTGCCTATTATATCGTGCGGGCGGCTGAAGTTATAAAGCCCGGGCGAATTTTTCCATATAAGGCAGTGGCGATAGCTGATACCCGTATAAAATTTGCGAAACTCGTTGCCGAATGCCTCGTCTATCGCTTTTATAAGCACATCTGCTTCTGCTGTAGAGATCTCGTCGGCAGAATGGTCTATCATAATTTTATCGTCGTAATTTTCTTCCTGCTCGGAAATTGTTACTATATTGCATCTGTACGCAGTATCATCGGGCTGCATCGTTAACCCTATGCTTACCGCTTCAAGCGGAGATCTGCCGTGCGAAAATTCTCTTGGGTCGTACGACATAACGGCAAGGTTTGCAGTATCACTTTCAGGCACCATGCCCTCGGGTACGTTTAAAACCTTTCCGCAAAAAGATTTTTTTGCCAAGGCATCCATACAGGGTTTGTTTGCAACCTCCATAGGCGTTTTGCCGCCTAAGGCGGGTATTTTCCAATCTGCCATGCCGTCGCACAGCAAAACGAGATATTTCATGATATATGTTTTATCCTTTCGGTAAATTTTATGTTTGCCCTTATATAATACAACATTAAAATAATGTTTTAATACTGCTTATAATAAATTTTCGGTAAATTTTGTGCGAAAACATCACAAAAAACGACAGTGTCAGCCGTTTGACAAATCTCCGTTGCCATCAACGGGGATAGCGTTTCCGAGGTATGTCGGCTTCGGCTTGAAAACGCAAGAAAAGAAATCTTTATTTCGTGCCAGAATTTCGCGTATGTCGCGCATTGTTTGCCCGGCGTAGGTGTTTTTGTCTGCACAAACGCCGAAAGCCTCTATCCCGAGGGATTTGGCGATATATAACGCCCTATATAAATGGTATTCCTGTGTTACTATCAATATTTTGTCTGCACCGAATATTTCTTTTGCACGGTAGATGCTTTCGTATGTCGAAAAGCCTGCGTGGTCGGTAAATACGTCGCTTGAAGGAACGTTACGTTCAACGGCATAATCCTTCATTGCACCTACTTCGTTATAGTCGTCACGCCCGTGGTCGCCGCTCATCAATAATTTTGGGGCAGCGTTGCAATCGTACAATTCCAAGCCTGTTAAAAGGCGGTCTTCCAGCATATTGCTTGGTGTTCCGTTTGAACGCACAAGACAACCGAGAACCAAAATGCAGTCTATATCTTCGAAAGCTGCCGCTTCTTCAACGGTAATGACGTTGCTTTTTGTGGTTGAAACGACGTATGCGTTTATGGAAAATATCCATATGGCACACAATATGGCAAGAAGTGCCAAAACGGCGGCGGCAATGATCAGCTTTTTACGAATATTCATTTTGTTCTCCTTTTTGGTTTTGTATAAATGATATCATTCAGATATGTATATTTCAATATAAAATATATTTGTTTACAAAAAAACGGCACGTTCTACACAATTGATATGCACCCCAAAAGTTAGACACTTTTGGAGGTGCATATTTTTTATGGGTAAAACAGGAAGAGAAAACAGAAGGTACTCGACAGAATTCAAGATGTGTGTTATAATGGATATGCGAGAACACCATTTGAGCTACAGAG
>JAZQHC010000019.1:0-40441 GCA_045540335.1 Eubacteriales bacterium | reverse complement strand
GGCGAAAAAGGAGATAGATGTATGATACAATCGGTAAACAATAAAAATATAAAAGAATGTGTTGATGTCATTAAAGAAAGTTTTTTGACTGTCGCCAATGAGTTTGGTTTTACAATAGAAAACGCTCCTCGCTTTACGGCTTTCGCCTCAACAGAACAACGCCTATCTTGGCAATTAAACAACGAAAAAAGACCTATGTACGCTTTTATTGTTGATGGGAAAATTGTTGGTTATTATTCTTTGGCATTACAAGATAATAAGGAATGTGAGCTGAATAATTTATGCGTTTTGCCTCAGTTCAGACATCAAGGTATAGGAGAAAAACTTTTATTGCATTCATTTCATACAGCTAAAGGTTTAGGATGCTTAAAAATGAATATCGGAATTGTCGAAGAAAATCAAGTTTTGAAGTTATGGTATGAATCTTTTGGATTTAAGCATATCAAAATCCAAAAATTCGACTTCTTTCCGTTTACTTGCGGATATATGGAGTTAAAGCTTACATAAATGACGATACCCCGACAGACTTTGAAATCTGTCGGGGTTAATTATTTCTTTACGGCGGAGCAAATATAAACAAACCAATTTATAATTTCTCCGATAAGAACATCACGCTTTCGGGTGTTGTATTTTTAAATTCAGTAAAATTCCCACAAATGTTTTAGCGTGTGGGAATTTTTGTTTTTGCAATAAAAAATCATTTGCTTCTCGGTTTAAAAATAAAAAAACAGTATTTGAAAACTGCCGATTTTTGAAATTTGCATTTCACCTTGCTTGCGTTTTTGGCATATAATATACTTTGAAGCTGCAAATTATAAAATATTTTTAAGTAGGAAATTTCAATTTTAATAAAATGTTATATATAAATGTATTGACAAAATAATAGTTGGTTGGTATAATACTTCTAATTGTGAAATTTATATATTATTATGTGCAAGTTTGAAAGTGTTTATCTTTCAAAGTTAAAAAACGCAGGTTTTTTATGCCTGCCTTGCGGAAAGGTATTTTGTATGAGTAAGATCAGGGCCGGTATTATCGGCGCTACGGGTATGGTTGGTCAAAGGTTTATCAAGCTGTTAGACGGCCACCCCATGTTTGAAGTATGTGCGCTTGCCGCAAGTGCGAGAAGCGCGGGCGTTCCTTATGAAAAAGCCGTAGAAGGCAGATGGAAATTGGGCGGCGATATTCCCGAATATGCCAAAAAAATGGTAGTGTATGACGCAGCAGAGGTAGAAAAGGTTGCCGCTATGGTAGATTTCGTTTTCTGCGCGGTTGACATGAAGAAAGACGAAATAAAGGCGCTGGAAGAAGCGTATGCAAAGGCAGAAGTAGTTGTTGTTTCCAACAACTCTGCAAACCGTTGGACGGAAGACGTGCCTATGATGATCCCCGAGATCAACGATAGCCATATGGAGGTTATTCAATACCAAAAGGCGCGCCTCGGTACGAAAAAAGGCTTCATTGCAGTTAAACCTAACTGCTCTATACAGTCTTACGTGCCGCTTATAACACCGCTTTTGAAATTCAAGCCCACAACGGTAGTTGCTACAACGTATCAGGCTATATCAGGTGCGGGCAAAACGTTTGCACAGTGGCCCGAAATGGTTGATAACGTTATTCCTTATATCGGTGGCGAAGAAGAAAAAAGCGAAAAAGAACCCTTGCGCGTATGGGGCAAGGTTGAAGACGGTAAGATCGTTCCCGCATCATCGCCCGTTATCACAACGCAATGTATAAGGGTACCTGTTTCAGACGGCCATATGGCAGCCGTATTTATCAGCTTTGAAAAGAAGCCTACGAAAGAAGAGATCCTTCAAGCGTGGAAAGAATATTCAGGTAAGCCGCAAGCGCTTAAGTTGCCCTCTGCGCCTGAACAGTTTATCACGTATTTCGAAGAAGATAACCGCCCCCAAACCAAGATGGACAGGGATATTTACGGCGGTATGGGTATCACGGCGGGCAGATTGCGCGAGGATACAGTATATGATTATAAGTTTGTGGGTCTTTCCCATAATACGTTAAGGGGCGCGGCAGGCGGCGCTGTTCTTATTGCAGAGCTGCTTGCATCAGAAGGCTTCATTTACTGATATCGGGCAGGTAAGTATGGATATTTTACGAAAGATAGAAACCTCGATGGATAGCTTTTCCAAAGGGCAAAGGGCTATTGCACGCTATATGCTGGAGCATTACGATAAAGCCGCTTATATGACGGCGTTGCGCCTTGGAACAGAGGTAAACGTTTCAGAATCTACGGTAGTACGTTTCGCTATCGAGCTTGGGTTCGACGGTTATCCGGAGCTTCAAAAATCCTTGAGGGAACTTATCCGCACACGCCTTACCACCCTGCAAAGGATAGAGATCGCCAACGACAGAATAGGCGACGATGTTCTTGATAAGGTAGTCAATCTTGATATCGAAAAGCTTAAAATAACGCTTGATTGTATAAATAAAGACGATTTTAACAAAGCCGTTGATACGGTAATTACTTCAAGAAAAATATTTATCATGGGCGTGCGCTCTTCTGCTTCGCTGGCACAGTTTATGAACTTCTATTTTACAATGATGTTCGACGATGTTAAGCTTGTAAGCACACAAAGCCGTTCGGAAATTTTCGAACAGCTTTTCAGAATAGGCCCTGATGACGTTATAATCGGCATCAGCTTTCCGCGCTATTCAAAAAGGATAATCAACGCAATGGAATTTGCAAGGTCACGCGGGGCTAAAACCATCGCCCTGACAGACTCGCCCGATGCACCCATTGCCAATATAGCAGACAGCGTGCTTATCGCAAGAAGCGATATGGCGTCGTTTGCTGATTCGCTTGTTGCACCGTTAAGCGTTATCAACGCTATGACGGTTGCCATAGGTATGAAAAAGCAAACGGAGCTTACGGGCGTTTTCAACGAGCTTGAAGACGTTTGGGACAAGTACGACGTTTACGATAAATCGGGCAAATAACTATCGAAAGTACTGATTATGAAACTTGCTGTAATAGGCGGCGGCGCATCAGGCCTTTTTTTGGGCGGTATATGCGCCGAAAACGGTATAAAAACCGATATTTACGATAAAAATGCGCTTTTCGGTAAAAAATTGCGTATAACGGGTAAAGGCAGATGCAACGTTACGAATAACTGCACAAATGCAGATTTTTTTGCAAACGTTCCTACGAATCCAAAATTTCTTTTTTCGTCTTATGCGTTGTTTGATTGCTCTGATACGATGGCGTATTTTGAAGGCCTCGGCGTAAGCTTGAAAACCGAAAGGGGAAACCGCGTGTTTCCCACGTCGGACAAGGCAAGCGACATTGCAGACGCCCTTGTTAAAAAGTGCCGCCTTTACGGTGCGCGCCTTATAACGGGGCGCGTGCAAAGGATAACAGAGGAAAATGGGAAATTTTTCGTGTATTGTAACAATACCGCGGCGCAGTACGACAAGGTCGTTATAGCAACGGGCGGCGTTTCTTATAAGGCAACCGGCTCTACGGGTGACGGATACGCCTTTGCAGAGGAATTCGGCCATACGATAGTTTCGCCGAAGCCATCGCTTGTTCCGCTTGTGTGCGAAGAAAAGGTTTGCGCCCAAATGATGGGGCTGTCGCTTAAAAATATAGAGGTTCGCTTTTTAAATTCGGAAAACGGCAAGACGGTATATCGCGATTTTGGAGAAATGCTGTTTACGCATTTCGGCGTAAGCGGCCCCGTTATATTAAGCGCGTCTGCAATGCTTAAGGATATGAAAAAGGATAAATACAAGCTTTTTATAGACTTAAAGCCCGCCCTTGACGAGCAGACCCTTGACAAGCGCCTTATATCGGATTTTTCAAAAAACAAAAACAAGAATTTTTCAAATTCCTTGGGCGCATTATTACCGCAAAAAATGATATTGCCGATAATCGATCTTTCGATGATAGATCCTTATAAAAAAGTAAACGAGATCACGAAAGAAGAAAGAAAGCGTTTGCTTTCTTTACTGAAATCATTCCCCCTTACGGTAAATGGCTTTTCGGATATAAACGACGCCATTATTACCAGCGGCGGCGTATGCGTTAAAGAGATAGACCAAAAAACAATGCAATCTAAGCTTGTAAAGGGCTTGTATTTTGCAGGCGAGGTAATAGATTGCGACGGTTATACGGGCGGCTTTAATTTGCAGATCGCTTTTTCTACCGCGTATGCGGCGGCAAAATCAATAATAAGTGAAAGTGAAGAATGATATGCACATAAATATTGCTATCGACGGGCCATCAGGCGCGGGAAAAAGTTCGCTTGCAAAGGGCGTTGCAAAGGCTTTGGGCCTTGTTCACGTGGATACAGGCGCAATGTATCGCACAGTTGGCCTTTATATGCTTGAAAACGGCATAAACCACGCTGATAAGCGAAGCGTTATTGCCGCTTTGCCAAACGTAAAGATCGGCTTGGAGTTTCAAAACGGAATACAGCATATCTATTTAAACGGCAGATGTGTTGACGGGTTGATACGTTCAAACGAAGCCTCTATGTACGCTTCCGGTGTTTCTGCAATACAGGAAGTGCGCGATTTTTTGCTTGATACACAGCGCGATATTGCAAAAAAACAAAACGTTATTATGGACGGGCGCGATATAGGTACGGTTATCCTTCCCGATGCGGGGCTGAAGGTTTTTTTAACCGCAGACGACGAATCAAGGGCATATCGCAGGTATAAAGAGCTTCTTGAAAAGGGTCAAAGCGTAACCTACGAAGAGGTTCTCGACCTTATGAAAAAGCGCGATGATAACGACAGGGGCAGGGCAATAGCACCTGCAATACCTGCCGAAGATGCTGTAATTTTTGATAATACCAAATACGGTTTAGAGGAAAGTATAAATTATATTATCGATCTTGCAAAGGAAAGGTTTTCGGTATGAGCTTCTATGCGGGTGCCATAAAGGTACTGGGCCCTATATTTAGATTTTTATTTTCAATAAAGTCTGTTGAAGGGGTAGAAAATATCCCAACGGATAAGGGAATGCTGATATGTGCAAACCATACCTCTTTTGCAGATCCTATAATACTTGCCGCGGCATTGCGCGTGCCGATAAATTTTATGGGCAAGGCAGAATTGTTTAAAATACCGATATTAAGCTCTGTAATAAGGGCTTTCGGTGCTTTTCCCGTCACAAGGGGCGGTACAGACGTTACTTCTCTTAAAATCACCGTTAAGCTTATTAAAGAAGGCCGCTTGGTAGGTATGTTCCCGCAGGGTACAAGATGCCCTAAGGTCTTACCGGAAAGCACGCAGGTCAAAAGCGGTGCAGGCTTGATAGTAAGCCGCGCAGAATGCAGCGTTCTTCCCGTGTATATGAAAACGAAAAACAATAAAACAGGGATTTTCAGAAAAACCAAGGTTATAATCGGCAAGCCTATACCGTATTCGGAAATGGGAATAAGCGAAAATGTGGTAAGGGAATACGAAAATGCGTCTAAGCACATTTTCGGTAAAATATGCGCTTTGAATGGGGAAAATGAATGAAAACGGTTGACGTTGCAAAATACGCAGGCTTTTGCTTCGGTGTGGAGCGTGCAGTAAAAACGGTTTACGATATCGTAAATACCGAAAAGAAAGCGCGCATATATACACTGGGAAAAATAATACATAACCCCATAGTAACCGAAGAGTTGGAAAAAAAAGGCGTAAAGATAATCACGCAAGACGATATCGAAGCAGTTGCCCAAAACGCAACGGCAGATTCCCCCGCGGTGGTTATAATACGTACGCACGGCGTTGTAAAATCAATATCGGATCAATTGGAAATGCTTTCAAAGCAGAATCCGCATTTCCGCGCGGTTGACTGTACTTGCCCGTACGTTAAAAAAATACATAAAATAGTCAGCGAAAATTCAACCCCCAACGGTTTAACGATAATATTCGGGGATCAAAAGCACCCCGAGGTAAAGGGAATTGAAAGCTACGCCAACGGAAATGTTCGCGTTGTACTTAACGAAAACGATATAAATCAGGTTTTTGAAGATTTTTCGGATAACTCTACGCCGATAATTTTGGTTTCGCAGACAACACAAAATATGGCAGAGTGGAAAAAGTCACAAAAAAAACTCAATTTACTATATACTAATACAAAAATTTTTGATACAATATGCAGTGTTACGGAAAATAGACAGAAAGAAACGATGGAATTATCCGCCAAGGTGGATTTAATGGTCGTTATCGGCGGGGCAGACAGCTCCAATACGAACAAGCTTTTTGATATTGCCCGTTGCCAATGTGCAAACACGGTTATGATAGAACGTGTTTGCCAGCTTGATAAGATAGATTTTTCTAAATATAAAAAAATAGGAATTACTGCCGGTGCTTCCACGCCGGACAGCATAATACAGGAGGTAAGAAGAAAGATGAGCGAAGAACTCAAATTTGAAAACGGCGAAAACTTTGCCGAATTACTGGAGGAATCTTTTAAAACTTTAAATACAGGAGATGTCGTAACAGGTACTGTTATATCAGTATCCAACAATGAGATACATGTCGATTTGGGCGCAAAAGTTACAGGTATATTGTCTTATGATGATATTACCGACGAACCCGGCATCAACCTTGAAGAAGTTTTCAAAGTAGGCGATACTGTTGAAGCTATCGCTTTGAGGGTATCCGACGTTGACGGCGTTGCAACCCTTTCCAAAAAGAAGATCGATGCTAAAAATAAATGGTCGTCGATCGTTGCTGCATACGAAAGCGGCGAGATCCTTGAAGGAAGATACGTAGAGGTTGTTAAGGGCGGTATCATTATGTCTATCGAAGGCGTAAGGGTATTCGTTCCCGCTTCGCACACAACCGTTCCGCGCGACGGCGATCTTACTGTACTTAACGGCAAACGCGAAAAGGTTAAGATTATTGAAATCGACGAAACAAGACGCCGTGCAAAGGCTTCCGCACGCATTGTTGCACGCGAAGAAAGAAAGAAAGCAGAAGCGGAATTTTGGGCTTCTATTGAAGTTGGCAAGCACTATGTTGGCGAGATCAAATCATTGACTTCCTACGGTGCATTCGTTGATCTCGGCTGCGGAATCGACGGTATGGTTCATGTATCAGAACTTTCTTGGCAGAGAATCAAAAACCCTGCACAGGTTGTTGCAGTAGGCCAGAAGATCGAAGTTTTCGTTAAAGAATTTAATGCTGAAACAAAGCGCATTTCCTTGGGCTACAAAACGGAAGAATCCAACCCTTGGACATTGTTTACAAATCAATACGCAGTTGGCGATGTTGCAACCGTTAAGATCGTAAGCTTCATGCCCTTCGGTGCGTTTGCACAGATCCTTCCCGGCGCAGATGGTCTTATCCACATTTCTCAAATTGCAGATAAAAAGATAGATAAGCCCGCAGACGTTCTTGAAATCGGTCAAGAGGTTGAAGCGAAGATCACTGATATTGATGAAGAAAATCACAGAATCAGCCTTTCTATCCGCGCGCTTCTCCAACCCGAAGAAGAAGTAGTAGCAGAAGAACAGGAAGCAGCAGCAGAAACACTCGTTTATTCCGACGAAGCACCCATTGAAGGCCAAAACGACGCAGAATAATCGTTTGTACGGCATTTAAAACAATACTGCCCAAGGAAAGCTTTAAACCTTTCTTTGGGCAGTTTTTTTGTATTAAATGTATTGAAAAAGAATTATCTTTATGTTATAATAAGCCAACTGATTACATGGAGTGTTTTTAAAAATGAAAATAAAAATAGGAATTTACGGATACGGCAATTTGGGTAGAGGTATTGAAAGTGCAGTACTTCAAAATTCGGATATGCAGCTTGTTGCCGTGTTTACAAGGCGTAACGTTGAAGACGTTAAAACCGTTACGGGCGTTAAAGTGTGCCACGTGTCAGAGGTTATGTCTTACGTGGATAAAATAGACGTTATGATACTGTGCGGCGGAAGCGCAACGGATCTTCCCGTTCAAACCGTTCAGCTTGCGGAATTTTTTAACGTTGTTGACAGCTTCGATACGCACGCTAATATTCCGCAGCATTTCAAAAACGTAAATGCTTCGGCACAAAAAGGCAAAAAAACCGCGCTTATCTCTGCCGGATGGGATCCGGGTATGTTTTCTGTTAACAGGCTTTACGGCGGTGCGGTGCTTCCTTGCGGAAAGGATTATACTTTCTGGGGCAAGGGTGTAAGCCAGGGCCATTCAGACGCTATACGCCGTATAGAAGGTGTAATAGATGCAAAGCAATATACCGTTCCCGTTGAAGATGCGCTGCAGGCAGTAAGAAGCGGAACAGAGCCCGAGCTTTCCGTGCGCCAAAAACATACGAGGGAATGCTTTGTCGTAGTGCAGGACGGCGCGGACAAAGCGAAAATAGAAAAAGAAATTAAAGAAATGCCCAATTATTTTGCAGATTACGATACTACCGTAAACTTTATTTCTTTGCAAGAGCTTCGCGAAAAACACAGCGCGATCCCACACGGCGGCTTCGTTGTAAGAAGCGGAAAAACAGGCTTCAACGGTGAAAACAGCCATATTATTGAATACAGCTTAAAGCTTGATTCAAATCCGGAATTTACCGCATCGGTAATTACGGCATTTGCAAGGGCTGTTTATAAATTCAGCCAAAAGCAAGACGTGGGTTGTAAAACCGTATTCGACGTACCGCCTGCATATTTAAGTCCCAAGCCTTATGAAGAGCTTATTGCAACGTTATTATAAAAGGAGTAAGTTATGAAATTATCCGATATCCACATCCGCGACCCGTATATTCTTGCAGAAGAAGGCGTTTATTATCTTTACGGCACGAGAATAGGCGTAAACGGCGTGCCGAAGCCTTGTACGGGGCTTGACGTTTATACAAGTACCGACCTTGAAGAATGGAGTGAACCGTACGAATGCTTCACACGCCCTGACGATTTCTGGGCAAATTGGGACTTTTTTGCACCCGAAGTGCATAAATACAACGGTGCGTATTATATGTTTGCAAGCTTTAGAAGCGCAACGCGCAGACGTGCTTCGCATATTTTGAAGGCAGATAGCCCAAAGGGGCCGTTTTTGCCGATCACGCCCGAACCGCTTACACCCGAAGATTGGAACTGCCTTGATGCTACGTTTTACGTTGACGAGGAAGGCACACCCTGGTCGGTTTACTGCCACGAATGGACACAGGTTAAAGACGGTACGATGGAGGCTGTAAAGCTTTCTTCAGACCTTTCCCACCCGATAAGCGAACCTGTTACACTGTTTAAAGCAGGCGAGGTTGATTGGAAGTTTACGCTTGTAGGCGGAGAAGAGGAAAGCGACAACGGTAACTACGTTACAGACGGGCCGTTTTTGTTCAAACACAAATCCGGTAAATTGCTGATGCTTTGGTCAAGCTTTACGGAAAGATGCTTTTACGTTCAAGCGGTTGCCGTAAGCGAAAGCGGCAGCATTTTGGGCCCGTGGCATCACGATCATAAATTTTTGTTTGATAACGACGGCGGCCACGGTATGATATTCAAAAAATTCAACGGCGAGCTTTGCCTTGTTTTGCACCATACAAACGTGCGCCCGAATGAAAGGGCAACCCTTATTCCTTTGATCGAAACAGATGAGGGGCTTGAACCCGTAAAATAAAAATACATCCCCAACAGAGGTTTAAAGCTGTTGGGGATATCTTTTTTTGCTTACGCCAGCCTCGTAAGGTATTGACAGTAAACATATACGTTTTGAATTTTTTTGGCTTCTACGCCGTCATCTGCTTGTATGATAGGTTGCGATTTTGAAGGTGCAACGTACAGCTTGAAAACAATAGCATCTTGCTGCACACGCATGTTTCTTATACGCTTGTAAGTAAAGTTGGATCTTGTAACGCCGAGATAATCGTATATAATAGTTTCAATATCCGAATTGCTGAAACAGCGCAGGATATCACCCTCGTTGTGGATTTCGAGGATATGCTTAGCCTCCTCAAATGTCATGTTTCGGCATTTGAATTCGCCTTCGTTTAACACACTCATCATACTGCTGTTGTCAAGCAATAAAAGCGGCAAATTTTTAAATTCTTGCATAAGTAATACCTCCTTAAAATAAGAAAAATGAATAAATGAAAACTAAAACTTTCATTTTTGCAATATCATTATACCGAACTTGCATTCTTTTGTCAATAGTATATGATATTTTTTTGCGCTTGTTACATAAAAAATATAAAAAAAATTGCATTCAGCCTGCTTTATTGCAAGCCGAATGCAATCGTTTTTAAATTATATGATTTCAGCGGTTAAGTATGTATTGCGTAAGCTGAACAGGTTCAACTATCTTGCCGTCTTTATAAACGCGCATATTACCTGATGCGATTTCGTCTATCAAAATAACTTCGCCGTTGTTGTATCCAAATTCAAATTTAATATCCCACAGATCAAGCCCGATAGATTTCAAATCGTCTGCAACTATCTTTGTGATCTTCAACGTTTGTTCTTTCATACTTGCAAACATTTCTTCAGACATAACGCCCAAAGCCGCAAGACCTTCGGAAGTAACGAGCGGGTCGCCCTTTGCATCGTTTTTAAACGTGCATTCAACGTATCCGCCTTCAAGGGGAGTACCGTCTTCTATATATTCGCCGTATCTGCGAATGAAGCTGCCTGTAGCAACAAGGCGGCAAATAACCTCTAACCCTTTACCGAAAACAGTGCCGGGAAGAACCTCCATAGTTGCATTGTCGATATCTGCGCTTACGTAGTGCGTTTTGATATTTGCCTTTTTAAGCATTTCAAAATAGTAAACCGACGTTTGAAGATTTGCCTTACCGATACCTTCGATAGTTAAGCCTACGGTGTTTTCGCCGGGATCGAATACGCCGTCTTTTCCGGTGCAATCGTCTTTAAATTTCAGCAGTACGTTGCCGTTTTCGAGAGAAAACACGTCTTTTGTTTTGCCTTCATAAATCTTTTTCATAACTACACTCCCTTACGGATATTAAATTATGCACACATTTTATCACAAATCGCGGCGTTTGTATAGTATTTTTTTGAAAAAAATTGCTTCAACTTCAAAAAAAATATTAAGCACATTGTACAAATCATCTTAACATATAAAAAAATATTAAATTAACTTATCTTAACTATTGACAAAAGAAAATAAATGTGATATACTTCGTATAGACTAATAGATTCGGAGGTGTTCAAAAAAGCACCTCCGAAATTTTTATGACTGTCGAAAGGAATTTTAATGAAAAGCAAGAAAAGTATTATCCAAACCGTGACAGAGTTGGCGACCCCCCTGGCGGAACAACTGGGGTATATCCTGTGGGATATAGAATACGTCAAAGAAGGCGGCAAACAAGTCTTGCGCTTTACTATTGATAAAGAGGGCGGCGTAGGTATTGAAGACTGCGAAAGGTTTCACCGCGCGTTTGACGTTTTGATCGACGAGGCAGACCCCATAGAAGACAGTTATACCCTTGAGGTATCCTCCCCCGGGATAGAAAGGGAATTAAAGTACAATTGGCATTTTAACGCTTGTATCGGGCAAACCGTTCAGATCAAGCTGTATAAGCCCGTGGATAACCAAAAGGTATTCGTTGGCGTGCTTAAAGACTACGGCGATAACATTGTTATTGACTGTAACGGAAAAGACACCGTCTTTCCGTGTACAGACGTTGCAAAAGCAAACATCTATTTTGATTTTACTACCATATAACAAAAAATAAATTATCGGAGGATAACGGAAAAAGATGGCGAAGGCAAAAGAAAATACGGCGCTGTTCGATGCGCTTGACGATTTGCAAAGGGAAAGAGGAATACCGAAGGATTACATGCTGGAAAAGCTTTCGGCTGCTTTGGTAAGTGCATACAAAAAGGCGTATGCTAACAGCACGAACGTAAAAGTAGTGCTTGACCCGGAAAAAAAGGAATGCCGCCTTTTTAAGCTTATTACAGTTGTTGAAAACGTGGAAGATGAAAATACCGAGATCTCTTTGGAAGACGCTAAAAAATTAAGTAAGAGAAACAAGGTAGGCACAGTATTGGAAATGGAGATCAAAACGAAGGATTTCAGCCGTACAAGTGCGCAAATAGCTAAACAGGTTATCATTCAAGGTATAAGAGAAGCCGAAAGAGGCATGCTTATCAAAGAATACGAAAATAAAAAAGAAGAGATCATGACGGCTACCGTAGTTGCGTGCGATCTTGCTTCGGGCGCAATAATCGTAAATACGGGCACAAGCGAGGTTACTCTTTCCAAAACCGAACAGATTCCCGGCGAAACGTTTAAGGTTGGCGATCATATAAAGGTTTTCGTAACAGAAGTAAATACCGAACAAAAGGAATCTTCGCAGGATGAAAAGAAGCCTTACCGCGGAAGAATAGTTACAATATCACGCGTTCATCCGGGGCTTGTAAAACGCTTGTTTGAGCTTGAAGTGCCCGAAATATCCGACGGTACCGTAATAATCAAAAACATCAGCCGCGAAGCAGGTTCAAGAACGAAGATGTCTGTGTATTCAAGGGATGAAAACGTAGATCCCGTAGGCGCATGTATCGGTAACAAGCGTGTAAGAATATCAGGCGTGGTTGACGAATTGAAGGGGGAAAAGATCGATATTATCAAATACAGCGAATCGCCCGAGGAATATATATCCGCGGCGCTTTCCCCTGCTGAGGTTAAGAATATCTATATCGACAGCGATAAGGTTGCACGCGTTACGGTTGCAGCAGACCAGCTTTCCCTTGCAATCGGCAAGGAAGGTCAAAATGCACGCTTGGCGGCAAGATTAACCGGATATAAGATAGATATCAAGGCAGAATAATATGCAAAAGCAAAGAAAAATTCCTCAAAGAAAATGTATGGGCTGTATGGAAAGCCACGATAAATCCGCATTGATCCGCGTAGTGCGTTCACCCGAGGGGGAAATATCGCTTGACAAAACGGGAAAAAAATCAGGGCGCGGTGCATACGTTTGCCCGAAGCTTTCCTGTATGAAAAAAGCGCGCAAGGCACGCCGAATCGAAAAAGCGTTGGAGTGTGAGATATCCGAAGACGTTTACACCGCCTTGGAAAGTGAATTTGCGGATTAACAGGGGGATATATGCATAAAGACAATAACGTTAATGCTATGCGCAAGCTTACCTCTTATATCGGTTTTGCAAAAAAATCGGGAAAAATAACGGTAGGTTGCAATCTTACGGTTGACGGAATACGAAGCGGAAGAAGGTCGCCGTTGGTGGCGGTCGTTACGCAAGACGCTTCTAAAAATACCCTATCACGCATTGAAAACTGCTGTAAATATTACGAAGTGCCGTTGATAAAAGCCGAAATGACCGGCGAAGAATTGGGCAATCTCGTATCAAGCAGCTCTACGGTGTCCGTTGTTGGTGTAACAGACGTACAGCTTGCAAGCGCAATACTTAAATATTTCCATTGAATCACAATTTAACCGTATGAAAGGAAAAGCCGTTTGATCCGTAACTGCGGCTTTTAAAGGTCATTTATGATAGCAAACCAAAAATACAGAATAAATACGATGGCAAAAGAATTGAACTTGAAAAGTGCTGATCTGGTAAATCTTCTCAAGGAAAACGGCATTGAAGGAAAGACGCATATGGCAGTCCTTGAACCTGACGAGTTTGCCATTATTATCGAAGTTCTGACAAAACAAAATCAAATTACGAATATGTCTGCATATCTTTCGGGCAGTGCAGATGTAGCGCCGGCTGATAAGCCGAAAAAGGCGAATAAAGAAAAGCCCGTCCAAAAGGAACAAAAGGAACAAAAGGAAGCTGCAACAGAAGAAAAGAAGCCCGAAAAGCCCGTAGAAAAGAAAGAACCCGTGCAAGCAGCTTTAAAAGAAGAAAAAGCACCTAAAGCACTCAAGGATGAAAAGCCCCAGCAGGATTCACAGCCTAAAGACGGCGGCAAAAAGCCCGTACAGAAGGAAGCGCCGAAGCCCGAAAAGGCAGAAAAAACAGAAAAGGCAGAAAAGCCTGCCGCACCGAAGGAAAAAGCGCCCCAGCAGGATGCAAAGCGCCAAGATAACAATAACAACAAAAAGCCGCAATTTAACCAACAGAATCAACCCCAAAATCAACAGCAAAAGCGCCAATCACAGCTTGACAAATTCCAAAACAAGGCGCAACAGCCCAATAACAATCAAAAACCGCAAGAAAAGAAAAAGCAGCCCGTTCAGCAGAATCAATCAAGAGATAGGGCAGGCATTATCCGCACGTCGGGCACAGGGGCAGATTCTTCAGCATCGCTTTCAAACGTAAAAACAGGTACGCGTATTATTGATACAAGAACGGTAACGGTAGATCTTGATAAGTACGATGAAAGGCTTGAAAGCTTTGTTTCCGATAACAGAAATTACAATTCCGACGCGCACAACCAAAAGCAAAAAATAAAGAAGAAAAATCAAAACGACAGAAGTAATAAATCACGCGATAAAGAACGTAACGCCGCAATGGATAAGCTTCGCCGCGAACAGTTTGAAAAGGCGAAAAAACAGCCCCTTCACATTACAGTTCCCGACGAGATCGTTGTTTCCGAGCTTGCGCAAAGGCTTAAGATCACAGCGGGCGACCTTATAAAAAGGCTTATAGGCATGGGCGCTATGGTTACGGTTAACGACGTTGTAGATTTCGATACTGCATATCTTGTAGCAGAAGAGATCGGCGCTGTCGTTACGCGTGAGGTCGTAGTTACGATAGAAGAAAAGCTGTTTACCGACACGGAAGATAAAGATGAAGACCTTGTAGAACGTTCACCCGTTGTATGCGTTATGGGCCACGTTGACCATGGTAAAACGTCACTGCTTGATAAGATAAGGCATACGCACGTTACCAGCGGCGAAGCGGGCGGTATTACACAGCATATCGGCGCATATAGGGTAAATATCAATGATAAAGATATTACCTTCCTCGATACTCCGGGGCATGAAGCGTTTACCGCAATGCGTGCAAGAGGTGCAAAATCTACGGATATTGCTATTCTCGTTGTTGCTGCAGACGACGGTATCATGCCGCAAACAGTAGAAGCTATAAGCCATGCAAAGGCGGCAGATATATCCATTATAGTTGCGATAAACAAAATGGATAAACCCCACGCAAACCCCGAAGCAGTAAAGCAAGAGCTTACAAAATACGACCTTATGCCCGAAGAATGGGGCGGCGATACGATAGTTGTTCCCGTTTCGGCATTAACGGGCGACGGTATTGATAACCTGCTTGAAATGGTTCTTCTCGTTGCCGAAATGAAAGAGCTTAAGGCCAACCCCAACCGCCATGCAAAGGGCGTTATTATCGAATCAAAGCTTGATAAGGGTAAGGGCCCCGTTGCTACTGTTCTCGTTCAGAACGGTACGCTTCATTCGGGCGATGTTGTGATAGCAGGCACTTGCGTTGGCCGCGTAAGGGCAATGACGGATTCTACCGGTAGGCAGATAAACGTTGCGGGCCCGTCTGTTCCCGTTGAAATAATAGGTCTTTCTGCAGTACCCACCGCAGGGGATGAGTTTAACGCCGTTGAAGATGAAAGAATGGCGCGCGAGCTTGCAGAACAACGTAAAGCAAAAGAAAAAGAACAAGAATTCAAAGCAAAATCACGCGGGTCGCTTGAAGAAATGTTTGCCAATATCAGCGACGGTGTTAAGGACCTTAACATTATCGTTAAGGCAGACGTGGCAGGCTCTGCCGAGGCGGTTTCCGCTTCGCTTCGCAAGCTTACGAATGAAGAGGTTAAGGTTAACGTTATTTATTCGGCAGCCGGCGGTATCAGAGAAAACGATGTTATGCTTGCGGCAACATCAGGCGCTATCGTTATCGGATTTAACGTTCGCCCCGATAAAGCCGCGATGGATTATGCAGAACGCGAAGGCGTTGATATACGCACGTACCGCATAATTTACGAATGTATAGAAGAAGTAACCGCCGCAATGAAGGGCATGCTTGCACCCACTTACAAGGAAGTTATTATGGGTCATGCAGAGGTTCGCCAAACTATCCACGTGCCCAACATTGGTACTATTGCAGGTTCTTACGTACAAGACGGCAAAATTACGCGTGCATCGCTTATAAGAGTAGTGCGTGACAGTATTATCATATTTGAAGATAAGATATCCTCCCTGCGCCGCTTTAAAGACGACGTTAAAGAGGTTGCAACGGGATACGAATGTGGTGTAGGACTTGAAAAGTTCAACGATATACGCGTTGGCGATATTCTTGAAGCGTACATCATGGAAGAGGTTAAACGCTAAAAACGGCTTTTTACGGTTAAATAAAATTACCCACACCGCCTTACGGAGGGCGGTGTGGGCTTTTCTTTTGTTTAATTGTATCAAAGGTCGTTTAAACCGATAAAGTACTTGATATAAGCCATATATTCGCGCACAAGGCTTGAATATTCTTTTAAAGAAAACGTAACGTCGCACCCTAAAATATCAGCCTCGTACCCTTGTGCCTTTAACATCATGTCTATGCGCTTTACGTGGTAATCGCTTGATACGCAAAGCACCTTTTTGCCGCTTTCTATTTTGCTGTAAGAGTATTTTATATTATCCCACGTGTTTTTGGATTTATCTTCCATTATAATTCGATGTTCCTCTATATCCTTCAGCTTTGAAAGGTACAGCTTCATAAGAAACGCTTCGGAATATGGGTTTCCTTCCGCTTTTCCGCCCGAAACGATGCAAATTGCATCAGTATCCTGCTTTAAGTATTCTGCTGCGGCGTCAAGGCGAGAAAGTGCCTGTTCCGATATTTGGTCAACCTGTATGCCGCCTCCGAAAACTATCACCACGTCGTGGTCGGTGCTTGCGGTGTATTCAACGCCGCCGGTAAGCCAAATCGTAAATACGGAAAAGGATATTGCGTAAAAACCCAAACCGCATACAAATACGGTCTGAAGCACGTCAACAAGGCGCTTATGATTTTGGCGCACTTTTTTGCCTAACAGCAATAATAATACTATCGGAATTGCAATCGCGCACAGAACCGCAACGGCAACCGCTATATTCCATGCTTTTGCCTTGGATATTACGGCAAAGCAAAAGTATATAAAATAATTAAAAAATGCAAACGCACCGAATATCCATGTCAGGGTGTTTAATACTTTTAATTTCATAAAGCCTCCGAATTTATAACCTTTTGGCGGAAAGATTTTTTTTAGCGACTTAATGTGTGTATTTTCGCACGCAAACAGTGATAAAATACAAATGAAAAGCAGACAAAATGAAAGGATTTGCCTAAAATGAAGTTGTTAAGCCGCTTTGAAGTGAAAAAAAACGAGGAAAAAGAACGTCTTCGGGCAGAGTGGGAAGAACTGCACCGCCAACGCCGCGAGCTTCGCAGAGAAGACGATGCCTGCAGAATACATCTGCTTAACCCCGATAGAATATGCCCAAACCCATCGCAGCCGCGAAAGGTGTTTTCAGATGCCGCAATACTGAAGCTTGCCGACAGCATAAGAAAATACGGGATACTTCAACCTATAACAGTACGCAGAACCTGCGATGAAAATACACCGTTTGGCGGATTATACGAGGTTATCGCGGGTGAACGGCGCCTTCGTGCGGCAAAAGTTCTTGGTATGGAATACGTTCCGTGTATAATAGTCGAGGTGGGAAGCGAGGAATCTGCAAAGCTTGCCTTGGTGGAAAATATCCACCGCGAGGAGCTTAATATATTTGAAGAGGCAGCCGCAATATCTTCACTTGTTGAAAAGTATCACCTTAAGCAAGAGCAGATAGCAAGCATGCTTTCGGTAAGCCAGTCGTACGTGGGTAATAAGCTTCGCCTGCTTAAGCTTACCGAGCCTGAAAGAAACCTTATAATAAAAAACGACCTTACCGAACGCCACGCCAGGGCACTTATAAAAATAAACGACCCGGTAACAAGGCTTAAAGCGTTGGGATACATAATAGAGCACGGGCTAAACGTGCAAGCAAGTGAAGAATACGTAAAAAAAATCATCACCCCGAAGGAAGAGGAGCATAAGCCCGTAAGAAAAATGATAATACGCGATATACGTATATTTTTAAATTCACTTGACAGGGCAGTAAACACTGTGAAAGATGCAGGCATACCAATTCAACAGTCGCGTACGGAAACGGAAGATGAAATACAGCTTGTAATAAAAATCCCAAGATAGCAAAAAGGATGCACATAAATGCATCCTTTTTTAGGTTATCTAACCTGTTCTTTTGTTTTTGCGGCTTTACCCACTCTGTCACGCAGATAGTAGAGCTTCGCGCGTCTAACCTTACCGCGTCTTACAGTTTCAACCTTTTCAACTGTGGGAGAGTGAAGATTAAAGGTCTTTTCAACGCCTACACCGTATGCAATTCTTCTTACGGTAAAGGTTTCGGAAATACCGCTGTTACGCTTTGCGATAACAGTACCTTCGTAAATCTGTGTTCTTGTTCTTGTACCTTCAACGATTTTGTTGTAAACGCGAACAGTATCACCGATTTCAACCTTGGGCGCATCAGCTTTAAGCTGGTCTGCAACAAATGCCTTTAACAAATCCATTTTTTGGACCTCCGAAAAAATACATAATCTCCGGGTATTCACGGAAAAGGAACCGGCGGACTACCCTGACGGTTTGCAGGTAAGGACAAACCTGCAGACAAAACGCATTATACCATAAATAACGCGTTTTGTCAATGGCTTTATAAAATAAATAATCCTTTTTTTAAAATATATTATTTGAAAAACGCAAAATCGTTTTGTAAATGATAATTCGGTTTATTTGCAGTTAACCCAAACGATCATATCACATTCGCCCCTGTTGGCAAACTTGTAATACGGGATAAACGTAAGGGGGACTTCTTTGCTTGATTTCGATCTTTTTCTGTAAAGACCGTCGAAATCTTCCCTTAATTCACCTTGAAGCGTAAGGCGGGGCAAAACGTGATCTTCTTCTTGAAGAACCGTTATTTTTGCTTCTGTATCTACTGTTATTGCGTTTAATTCATAATCGTTATCGCATCTTTCCATGCAATACACGACGGGCCCGTAGCAAAGTGCCGCCCTGCATCCGTCTGCGCGAACCTTTGGATTTGCTTCTGCAAAATACGGCTGCATGTTGAAATCTATCGTAATTTCAAATTTTTCGCCTGCGTTTATGATTATATAGCGGTTTTCCTTTTTATAGTCGTCTGTGCTTACCGTAAATCTATCGCACCATTCGGGAATTCTGAAATATATTTTGTCGTACTTGCAGTTTTCTGCGTTAAATGTTATTTTTCCGTTCAAGGGATATGTCGTTTTCATGCTAAGGCTGATATTATCCGTGTTAAGCGTTAAAGCAGCGTATTGATTTACGACAAGTGTATTTTCAAATTCAGAGAAGAATACGTCGCCTATACGTGCAAACATTCTGTTGATGTTGGGCGGGCAGCAGGACGTTTCAAATATTTCTTTTCTCGTTCTTATAGGCAATTTAGAACGCTTGTGCGGTGCCATGCAGGTTTCTTTTTCAAGCGAAGCCAAATGTATTTCCAACGGATTTTCGTAGAAAAAGGCTTTACCGTCTGCAGAGGTTGAAGAAAGCAGGTTGTTGTACATTATACGTTCTATAACGTCGCCGTATCTTGCATCAAGGCGTTTTTTCTGCAAAGAAAGCGCGAACAGCAAAAATGCTATTGCCGCACAGCTTTCGGTATATGCTTTAAGGTTGGGCAGGTCGTACGTTACGGTAAACGCTTCGCCCATGCCGCTTGAACCGATACCCCCGGTGATGTACATACGCTTTTTGGAAATATTATCAAAAATTCTGTCGCATGCCGCCTGAAGGGCTTCATCGTTTGATTTTTGTGCCGCTTCACTCATACCTATGTACAAATACGCCGCACGTACTGCGTGCCCCTCGGCTTCGGTAAGCTCTCTTACGGGGGTGTCGTTTTGGTCGTATTTTTTATTAACTATGTTTTCATCAATAGAAGGGTCTTCCGTGTTGCCTCTTTGGTTTATAAAGTGCAATGCCATATTAAGGTATTTTTCGTTTTCCGTAAGGTCGTACAGCTTTAAAAGGGCAAGCTCTATTTCCTCGTGGCCGGGTGTATTGAACTTCGCCGTTTTTTCTGTAATAAAGGCTTTTTCGATACAATCCATATTTGCCATCATTACCTTCAAAAACTTGTCTTTTCCCGTGGTTTTGTAATATGCAATAGACGCTTCAAGCAGGTGGCCTGCGCTGTAAAGCTCGTGCGCGGGGCGGCGTACGAATCTGTTTTCGGGGTCAAGCTGCATAAAGTAGGGGTTAAGATAGCCGTCGGGCATTTGCGCCTTTTCCATGCAATCTATCAATTCGTCTATAAGGGCAAGCTCTTCCTTGTAGCAGTCGGGGTCGTATTTTACAAGGTATGAAACTGCTTCTATCCATTTTGCAACGTCGGAATCGTATGCAACCATGGGCTTTATCTTGCCTTCCTCGTAGTTGAAACGAAGCGCGTCTATTCTGCCCGTTTCTTCAAATCTTTTACGTACTTGCTTCAAGCTTACGTTTTTATTCAGCTCGTAGCGGTTTTTCCAAAAACCTTCTGTGAATTTTACGTTCTCAAATGATACGTTTTTCATAAAAAAACTCCTTTTAAATATATTCAGATAGTTTATTTTCAGATTCTTCAAGCAGCTCGTATGATGAAAGTAATTGTTCTTCAACGTCGCTTTTTTGTTTGTCAAGCTCCATCAGCTTTATATAATCACACCCTGATTTTGCAATGTCTTCTTCAAGGCAGGACAGTTGTTTTTCTAATTTTTCTATCTGTGATTGCGCTTTCTTTATGCAGTTTTCAAGCCTTCTTTTTTCTGCTTGGTTTTTCTTGTTTTCAAGATATTGCGTTTTACTATCGGTGAACGATTCTTTTTCTTTAGATACCGGCGTATCCTGCTGCAGCTTGCCCAAATACGAAATGTACGAGCTGTACGTGCCCATGTGGTCTAACATGGGGGTTCGGCTGATGTCCAATATGCGCGTTGCCAATTTGCTTATAAAATATCTGTCGTGCGAAACGGCAATAACGGTGCCGTCAAAGCCGTTCAACGCTTCTTCCAAAACCTCGCGAGTGGGAATGTCAAGATGGTTTGTAGGTTCGTCAAGTAAAAGAACGTTGTTTTTTCGCATTATCAGCTTTGCCATGGTCAGGCGTGCCTTTTCGCCGCCTGAAAGGTTGCCGACTGTTTTTTTAATGTCGTCGCCCCTGAAAAGAAACAAAGCCAAAACACTTCGTATATGCGTTTGCGAAGCATCGGGAAATTCATCCCAAAGCTCGTCTATAACGGTTTTTTCGTCGTGTAATTGCTGGTTTTCCTGGTCGTAATATCCTATGCGGATATTGTAGCCGAATTCGTATGTGCCCTTATCGGGATATGCGCGGCCGTTCAATATTTTTAAAAGCGTGCTTTTTCCACAGCCGTTTCTGCCTGTAACAAAAGCAAAATCGCCCTTTTTGATAAGAAAGGAAATATCTGAAAAAAGGTGCTTTTCACCATATGATTTTGCCATGCTTTTAACGAATAGTACGTCTTGCCCGGATTCGCTTCCCGAATCGAACTTCATTTTTATTTTCTCGGGTGCTTTGTCCGGTGCGTCTATTTTAACCATTCTGTCTATGGCTTTTTGCCTGCTTTCTGCGGCGATTATGTTTTTTTCTCTGTTCCAGCGTTTTTGCTGTTCGATAAAGGCTTCCATGTGCGCTATTTGCCTTTGTTGGTTTTCATAATGGCGGCGCTGTATTTCTTTATCTTTTTCTTTTGAAGAAACGAAGGACGTGTAATTACCGTTATATATTTTGCCTTTGCCGTATTCTATATCAAGTATTTTCGTGCAAACCTTATCAAGAAAATATCTGTCGTGTGATACGGTTATTACGGTTGATGAAAGCGGTGCAAGTACATCCTCCAACCAGAAAAGCGTTTGCGTATCAAGGTGGTTGGTAGGCTCGTCCAAAAGAAGTATATCAGGAGGGTTTAATATCAGTTTGCCCAAGGCAAGGCGCGTTTTTTGCCCCCCCGACAACGTATTTACGGGCTTTGATTTGTCGTTTTCGTCAAAGCCAAGCTTCGTTAAAAATGAAGAAGCCCTGTTTTTGTATTCGTAACCGCCCATACGGGCAAATTGCTCGTTAAGATTTGAAAATGCAGATATTACGCTGTTGTCGCCGCCGTCTATCCTTAATTGCAGGGCG
This sequence comes from Eubacteriales bacterium, assembly GCA_045540335.1. Lineage (GTDB taxonomy): Bacteria > Bacillota > Clostridia > Oscillospirales > CAG-272 > RGIG7213. The sequence goes on along the minus strand of JAZQHC010000019.1, from coordinate 18,324 downwards.
GCAATTTCTTCTTCGATTTTTATAACGTTACTGTACGCGGAAAGCATTTCCTCGTAAACGGTCTTGTCTGACGATATTACCGCGTTTTGGCAAAGCATGCCAAGCGTTTTTTCTTTTGAAATGTAAACGCTGCCGCTTGTAGCTTCGTATTCGCCTGATATTATTTTCAAAAGGGAAGATTTTCCTGCGCCGTTTACCCCAACGATTCCAAGCCGTTCGCCTTCGTTTAAAGCGAAGCTTACACCGTCAAGGATAACCTCTGCACCGAAGGAAAGGCGTATATTATCGCAACTGACTGATATCATCTGTTTTATCCTTATTGTCTGAATTGGTACGAATAAAGGCGCTTGTATATGCCGTTTTCGTTTTGCATTAGTTTGTCGTGCGTGCCGGATTCGGCAATTCCGTTTTTATCAAGCACGATTATCTCGTCTGCGTTTTTAACGGTTGAAAGCCTGTGCGCTACCACAAGAACGGTTCTTCCGTTTGTCAGCTTGTCAAGTGAAGCTTGTACAAGCATTTCGGTTTCATTATCAAGGGCACTTGTTGCCTCGTCAAGTATAAGTATCGGCGGATTTCTTAAAAATACGCGTGCAATACATATGCGTTGCTTTTGCCCGCCGGAAAGCTTTATACCTCTTTCGCCTACGTTTGTTTCATATCCGTTCGGCAGTGTCATAACGTAGTCGTGTATATTTGCGCATTTTGCTGCTGATATGATTGCGTCGTCGTCGGCATCGGAACAGCCGTAGGCAATGTTTTCTTTTATAGTTCCGTTAAACAGAAAAACGTCTTGCGAAACAACTCCTATCGCCTCGCGCAGGCTGCGCCTGCTTAATTGCCTTATATCTATACCGTCAACGGTTATTTTGCCGCCGTCGATTTCGTAAAATCGCGGTATAAGGTTGCAAACGGTAGATTTACCGCCGCCGGAAGGACCAACCAGTGCAACCGTTTTACCTTGCTTTACGGTAAGGTCAAGATTACTTATAACGTATCGGTTATCCTTTGCGTTTTCATCGCCGTATGCAAACGTAACGTTTTCAAAACGTATTTCACCTTTAGGCGAGGAAAGCTGTAAGGGGGCGGCATTTTCTTCTTCAACGGGGGTATCCATTATTTCAGCAAAACGGGTAAGGCCCGTCATACCCTCTTGCAGCTGCTCGAACAAAGAAACGAAACGCTTTATGGGGTCTAAAAACATGGTTATGTAAAGGAAAAAAGCCGTAAATTCGCCTATGTCAATTATGCCGTTGTAGAAAAACAAACCGCCTGCAAAAATTACGGTAAGGTATAAAACGTCCGAAAAAAACGTCATTCCGGAATGAAACATTCCCATCGCCTTGTAGGCAACCGTTCTGCAATTTTTGAATTTTTCATTTTCTTCGTCGAATTTTTTAATTTCCGCGTCTTCTGCCGTGTATGCCCTCGTAACGCGGATGCCCGCTATTGCAGTTTCGATATCTGCATTTACTTCGGCAATCTGCTCTCTGCTTTTTTTAAACGCGCTGTTCATAAACGTACGCATTTTAAAGGCAAAGAATATTATTAACGGAACTGCGAGAAAAATAATCAACGTCAAGGGCAGGCATATCATAGAAAGGATTATAAACGAGCCTATAAACATCACCAAGGCAAGAAAAAGATTTTCAGGGCCGTGGTGCGCCAATTCAGCCACTTCAAACAAGTCGTTTACAATGCGCGACATTATAACGCCCGATTTATTTTCGTCAAAATAAGAAAAGGGAAGCTTTTCAAGGTGTTCGAACAGGTCTTTTCGCATATCTGCCTGTATTCGCACGCCGACAATATGCCCGTAATACGCCACGAAATAATTCAAAAGACATTTTATCATATAAATACACAATAAAGCAATGCACCAAGTAATAAGAAGCTTTACCTTTTGGTTCGGCACGTAGTCGTTTATTATGTTTTTCGTTATCATCGGGAAAAACAAGTCTGCTGCGGCAATGAAAAACGCGCAGACCATATCAAGCAAAAATAATTTTTTATGCGGGCGGTAATACCCTGCAAACCGTTTCAGTAATTTCATTTTACAATGCCTTTCGAATTACGATTCTACCTAAATTATGATTGTAGCACAAACGGCATTTTTTATCTATTTTGATACTGAAACAAAATGTCAATAAATATTTAAAAAGTTTTAAAATAAAAGAGAAAAAGCAATATTAATGCTGATATATAATTATAAAAAAGGTGAACGAAAAGAGAAGTAATATGAATGAAAAAATAACCGTCATCGGAAGCTATATGACAGACGTTATCACCTATGCCGACGCCTTTCCAGAAAACGGGCAAGCGGTCTTTGCCGATAACGCGGTAATATCTTCGGGCGGCAAGGGTTCTAACCAGGCAATTGCGGCGCATCGCCTCGGTGCTGACGTATGCCTGATATCAAAATTGGGAAACGATATTTTTGCAGATATTGCCCTTGCATTTTACCGTAAAGAGGGAATCAATACAACCCACGTATCAAAAACAGAAAAAGCACCAACGGGTATAGCATCTGTTATGGTGAATAATATTACCGGCGAAAACAGAATAACCACACTTACGGGTGCAAATGATTTTCTATGTGCACAAGACGTGTACAAGGCGGAAAAAGAAATTTCCGAAAGTAAGGTGCTGTTGGCGCAAAACGAAGTTCCGCCGAGGGCTTTGCTTGCGGCGTTTGAAATTGCAAAGAAGCATAACGTAATAACAGTGTTCGACCCTGCACCTGCAAGAAAAATACCGATAGAGGTCTTAACCGCTGCCGACTATATCACACCCAATCAAAGCGAAGCGGAATTTTTTACGGGTATCAAAGCCGATACGAAGGATAACGCCGTAAAAGCGGCAAATGCATTTATTGCAATGGGGTGCAAAAACGTGATAATCACCATGGGCGAAAACGGAGTTGTCTGTTGGGGTGCAAAAGGGTATAACGTGTTGCCCGCAGTAAAATGCAAAGCAGTAGATACAACCGGTGCGGGCGATGCCTTCAACGGTGCACTTGCAGTAGCATTAGCAGAGGGAATGCATGTGACCGACGCTGTAGAATTTGCAAATGCCGCCGCTTCCGTATGTGTTGGCAAAAGCGGTGCAGCGCGTGCCATGCCAAACAGAATGGAAGCAGACGATATATACCTGCGCGAATATGACACTATAAAATAACCAACGAAAAAATATGCCCAAACGGAAAAACCGTTTGGGCGTATTTTAGTTTTATTTGAAGCAAGTGCCGCAGCATTTGTATCCCTGCGAAAGCAGTTCTTCATAGTTGCCGTAAAATACTTCTTTGTTCTTTTCGGACATATTCGTCACGCCCGAACAAGACGGATAGTGTATTTTCTTTGAACTCTTGTTCAATATCCATTGCGTGCCGGATTGCTGGGTATTGTCGTTATCATCATCTTCAACCGGGGGAGGTGTTGGCTTTGCAGTCGTAGTTGTTTGCGTGGAAGATGAAGTGCCAAAGCAGCTTCCGCAGGTAGTGTAGCCCTGTGCAACAAGGTCTTCATAGTCACCGTTGTATTCGCCTTTGTTTTTGTCGGATATCTGACCTACGGATGCACACGTGGGGTAGTGGATTCTTTTTGAACCCTCGTTCAATATCCATTTTGCGTTATTTTCATCAGGCTTGCCCAATGTGTATTTACCCGTTGCGTAATCTATCGTTACGCCCGTTTGTACGTTGTAGCAGAAAACGTTGAAGCAGATGCCTTCGCCGTCGTCCTCGATAGAGTATGCCTCCATCAAAACGCCCCTTGCAAGAAGCTCGTTGCCCTTGAACATCGGCGTAACTCTGTACAATACGTGGTTGCCTGTTTCACGAATGTAGTCAAGCACTTGGTTTTCAAAAACCGTCATGCCCGTTTGGTTAAAGTACGTAGTGCCCGTTATCAAGTTGGATTTGTTTGCGTTCTCGCCCGTAAGCGACCACGCGATCAAGTGCGAACGGTTGTATATCGTTTCGCCGTTCAAGGTGTTCCAACCCGTGGGCTTGATAGAGCTTATGCTGCCCCTGTTACCCGTGGGCATCAGGTCTTTGCCTATGCAGGCAATTGCAACGCCGCATCTGCCAAGGCTGTCAAGCGGGCTGTACGTTTCGTACGATTGCGTGGAAATTTCAAGGTCTGCAAAAGCAGGCTTTCCGTCTGATACGGTAATGTATAATTTTCCTGCATATGCGGGAATATCGTCAAGCGTAAGCTTTTTTGTGCTGAAATTAGGATTGTCGGAAGGAACGATCACGACGTTTTCGGTAGTTACCTCGTCAGAATCGGCAGGATCTTCCTCGGGTGCAGTGCTTTCGCCGTTTGAATCGATAACGTTGTCCTCTACGGGCAGCGTTCCGCTTTCGGCATCCGTGTTGCCTTTGGTCTGGCTGTCAGTTTCGGCTGCGTTTTCGGAAGTAACGGCAGAAGAACCTTTTATATCTGTAACGATATCTGTTTGTCCGTTGGTGGTTTGTGCTGCCTCGCCGCCGCAAGAAACGCAGAAAGATATCGCCAATAAAACGCACATCAGCGATAAAAATCTGCGAACAAATAAGTTTTGTTTTTTCATAAACTCCTCCATAAAAAATCAGTTAATGCAATAACGGTTTTATTATACCATTTTGCATTTGCTTTGTCAATAGAAACGGTGCTTTTTACGACCTGTTAAAAGAGGGGTTACAAAATGCCGAATACATTCGAAAATAAACCGAATACTTCAAAGCGGTTGATTTTTTAAAGCCGGCAGTATATAATGTAATCACAGGCCTGAAGGAGAGTGAATAATAATGAAATTAAGCGTTTTTTTCGATAAAAACCGCGAAGAAGAGGTTATACTGTACCTGCACCGAAAAACAGATCTGATAGAAAAGATCGAAGATATGATAGAAAGCGATTTGACAAATCTTGTAGGATATACGGATTGCGAGGCGGTATTGCTTTATCCGGAGGAAATATTTTATTTTTTCACAGAGGATAATAAGGTTTTCGCCGCAAGCGAAAAGGGAAAATTACGCATAAAGCAAAGGCTGTACGTGCTTGAAGAATCTCTTGGCAAGGATTTTGTAAAAATAAATCAATCGTGTATTGCAAATATCAAAAAAATAAAAAAGTTTGATTTTTCCGTTTTCGGTGCGTTAAGCGTGGTGTTTAAAAACGGTGATAAGGATTTCGTTTCACGCAGACAAATGAAAAGTGTTAAAGAAAGGATAGGTTTAAATTGATGAATAAATACGTAAAGGAATTTTTAAAAAGGGGAATGGCGTTTGCAGGCTTTGGCCCGATAATAGCAGGCATTGTATATCTGGCAATTTCAAAAAATATAGATAATTTTTCGCTTAATGCAACAGAAGTATTCGTTGCCATCGTTTCAACGTATATACTTGCTTTTATTCAATCAGGCGCAAGCGTGTTCAATCAAATAGAGCATTGGCCCATAGCAAAGTCGCTGTTTTTCCACTTCTTGTCGATATATATAGCCTATGTTGGGTGTTATCTTGTAAATTCATGGCTACCATTTGAAAAAAATATTATTCTGATATTCACGGCAATATTTACAATTTCTTATTTGATAATATGCCTTGCTGTATTTTTATCTGTAAGATTGGTAAGCAAAAAGCTTAATGCAAGACTGAAATAACAAAAAGGCATACCGAAAGGGAATTACCCCGATCGGTATGCCGATTTTATTTATAAAAGCTATGTATCATGCGAAAAAGTTTTGAACTATGGCAACGCCGTCGCCTATTCTTACAACTGCAACGGATATGTATTTATAGTCGCTGTTAAGTATGTTTTCTCTGTGGCCCTTTGAATTCATCCATCCGTCAACGGCGTGCTGTGCAAGGTCAACCGTTTCAAACCATTCGGCGTATGCATCAACCTTGAAAAGGTTTTCACCCATAAACATACCAAACACACCCTCGTTGTAATATACCGTAAGCCAGCGCGTGTCATCGGGGCGCGTGTGGCTGAATTTTACGTGGCATTCTTCTGCACGTATCTTTGTAAAATAATAGCCGTTTTCATCAAGCGTTAAAGGCGCAAGCCCTGCTTTTTCACGTTCCGCATTCGTAAGATCCGCTATTTTCGTTTCTATGTCTTCATAATCGTGCTCTGCACGCTTGTTTGCCCTTGCAGACGTGTAAGGCCACGGGTCTGCATCCATTGGCAAACTTACGACCTTGCCCGTGCTTAACGTGTATAAAATATGCGGAACTTCGTTTTTTAAAGCGGGAATAACGGTGCCTTTTTTTACTGTAATTCCGCAGTCTTTACATACTACGTCGCCCGTGTATCCTTCTTTTCCGGGGGCGGCACTTATCGCTCCCACGGTTTCGGTATTTACGTGGTCGGTCTTTGCGGTAACCTTACCCTTTGAAATAGGGGCGTTACAAACGGCACAAACCGTATCGCCCGTATAACCTTCGGCCTGGCAGGTTGCCTTTTTTTCGGATATTATCTTGTTTTTATGCCCAAAAGCGGGTATGACCTCTTGATTTAATATTACAGTATTACAATCGGTGCATTTTTCTCCGTCGGAAACGCCGTCTTCAATACAGGTTGCTTTTTTGCCCGCGATAGTAACTGTGTTTTCGTGTAAACAAATAACGTTTCTTTCGTATCCGCAAGTGTTGCAAACGGTATCGTCTTCGCCGTCGTAAACGTGTTCTGTTATCGGTATTACGCTTTGTTCAAGCAATACCGTATTGCATGCAGAGCATTTCTTGCCTTCCGTAAGCCCTGTTTGCGTGCAGGTTGCTGCAGTTGCGCCCATAACGGTTTCCGTATGGCCGCTTTCGGGAAGCTCTTCAACCTCTTTTTCGCCGCAAGAACACATCCTTGCGCGCAAGCCGCCCTTCGTGCAAGACGGCGCCAATACAGTTGCCCATTTGCTGAAGGCGTGTACGTGAACGTCGCTTTCGCTATCACTCTCGGCGCTTTGCGTGCCGATGGCTTCCGTAACCGTATCGGTATTTGTTTGAGAATCTTCTGCGTTAAGGGCAGTATGTATATCGGCATTCGTTGTATCGTCTTCTTCACATCCGACGGCAAAAGGCAAAATGGATAATGCCAATATCGCTGCCACTAAAGGTTTAAACATAACAACCTCCGCGTTTACTTTTTATTAATTATAACGCTCATTTATTTTATTATTATGAACTTAATACACTTAAATATTAAATTTTTGCTATACATGATAAAAATGCTAAAAAATAACACGAAAAAAATGACGGTTAAAATACAAACCGATAACAATTTATATTCAATTATAGTTTTTCTGCCACTTTATACTATTTGTAAAATACCGGTTGTGCTTTCATTAAACAAAAAGACCGATGGGAAGAACCCATCGGTCTTAAAAACGTTAATTATGCTGCTGTGGGTGTTGCGAGGTAAATGTTATATGCCTTTTTTAATTTATAGAAAAGAACCGCTGCTGTTATAAACGATACTGTAGCAAGCATCCAGAAAATAAATCCGCCGTTTAGGGCAATAAATCCGAAAGAAAGGATATACGCCAAAACCATTACCCAAGTTTTTTGGAAAGCAGTGCCAAGTGCCGTGATTATCATTTGGATAACGCAGAAAACGTACATAACCGTTTTAACCACGCTTAAGATAGGCGATATGTCGTTACTGGGGTCAACGATTTCTGTTAATCTAACAAAATTATTAACGGATAATGGGTCAAAAAGGTCTAAAAATTCGTCAAGCGTTATGTCGTGCTTCTTTTCAAGCTCTTTTAAGGTAACACCAAATTCGATTTCAAAAGCTCTTTTAAGCTCGTCGTCTTCTTCTGCTTCTTTAAGCTCATCCAAAAGGTCTTTGTATTCCATCTCTAATTCCTTTGTTTCGGGGATAAAGCCCATCAACGGATAGTCGAAAATAGAAGCGTTGAACGCACGGTAAGTGGGAATAAAAATCAAAAGCAAGCAAGCAAAGCCAATCAGTAAAGAAATTATGTTTATCATCTTTAAATTAGCGGGGGCTGCTTTAAAGAAATACTGGTTGCGCGTCAGCTTTTGTATAGGGGGTGCGTATGCGTTTGCATAAACTGTTTGCTGCTGTGCGGGATTTGCATATGTATTCGTGTAAGCGGGTTGTGCGTAAGTGTTTGTGTAAGCAGGCTGCTGTTCTGCGGCTTGTTGTGCAGGCTGCGCGCCGGGTTGTTGCTGTGTGAATTGGTAATTTGCGTTTTGGGTGCTGGCTTCAGGCTGAGTAGATTTTTGACCGCAAAAAGGACAGAATTTTGCATCGTCGGCAATTTGCGATCCGCATTTTGTACATAGCATTGTTATCACCTCATAAGTTTTTTTTGAAATAATACCATACAATATCTAAAAAGTCAATATTTTGACGAATTTTAATGTATTGTGAATAAAAAATATTGAACACATCACAAGAAACCCTTAGAATAATGCGCCAAACGCTTTTTATTTAACGCTTTTTTACTTAATTAAAGGGTATTAAAAATTATAAATGCACGCGTTTATGTTTGATTATTTGTTTGCTTTTTAACAACAGAGCATCAAGCAAACGAATATCGCCCGGTTTTGCAGTACGATTGCTTTATTTTATCTCAGTATGATAATATTGTACCATTTTTAGAAAAAACAATACTAATTCTGATTTTTAAAGATATTTGGGGTTACAAATTGATAAAAATGTGATATAATAAAGTTGCCAAACAAAAACGAATAACGATATTATGGGTGAACTCTCTATTTTTATAGGTGGTTCTATACACATTTGTACCCAACTCGATGAATTTGGTAAAAGCGCCGATTCTGCGGGTTAGGTTGGAGAGTTATCACATCAATCGTTTTTTTGTGTAGCGATATGAGGGCTATATGTTTGATGTTTCTAATGTATGTGGATTTCCGTATGCAAATAAGAGATATTTTGAATCAAGTGGCAAAGTGGTAAATGTTACAGGTTCTGTGACACAGATTCGCGATTGAGTATCATAAAACATTCAGATTATTACGTATTATCGGTAAATGTATGTTCTATACTACGCCTTAATTTTGATCGAATTTGGATTTTCGCGCCCTGTCCGCACCCCCCGCGGTTCATATACGAACCGCCTGCGGACATAGGGCGCATATTTCCTTGCGGAAATATGTTTAAGCGAAATAAGACAACAGAGGTATTCATAAATCCTACGATGAAATTAATAAAACCGAGTTTAAAACGGTTGATTCGTGAATCGATCCTGCGTTTGCACAATTGTTTACAATCATATTATTGACAGGTGTCCGTTCTTACAAATAAAAAATGAGCCTTGGATTTCCAAGGCTCATTTTTGATGAATATGAGATTATTTGTTTGCCTCTTCGATAGCAACAGCACAAGCAACAGTCATACCAACCATGGGGTTGTTACCTGCACCGATGAGACCCATCATTTCAACGTGTGCGGGAACAGAGGAAGAACCTGCAAACTGTGCATCGCCGTGCATACGGCCCATAGAGTCTGTAAGACCGTAGGAAGCAGGGCCTGCAGCCATGTTATCGGGGTGAAGCGTTCTGCCTGTACCGCCGCCGGAAGCAACGGAGAAGTATTTCTTACCGTTTTCGATAGCCCACTTCTTGTATGTGCCTGCAACAAGGTGTTGGAAACGCGTGGGGTTGGTGGAGTTACCTGTAATGGAAACGTCAACGCTTTCCTTCTTCATGATGGAAACGCCTTCAAGAACGTCGTTTGCACCGTAGCATCTTACCTTAGAACGTTCGCCGTCGGAAAAAGCAACCGTGCGTTTAACCGTAAGCTCGTCAGAATAGAAGTCGTAGTCTGTTTCAACGTATGTGAAGCCGTTGATTCTGGATATGATATAAGCAGCATCCTTGCCCAAACCGTTAAGGATTACCTGCAAGGGTTCTTTTCTTACTTTGTTTGCGCTTCTTGCAATACCGATAGCACCTTCAGCAGCAGCAAACGATTCGTGGCCTGCCAAGAAGCAGAAACACTTTGTTTCTTCGCGCAAAAGCATTGCACCGAGGTTACCGTGGCCAAGACCAACCTTACGGTTAGCTGCAACGGAACCGGGAATGCAGAATGCCTGCAAACCTATACCGATAGCTTCAGCAGCATCAGCAGCGGCTTTTACACCCTTTTTAAGTGCGATAGCGCAACCAAGTGTATATGCCCATACAGCGTTTTCAAATGCGATAGGCTGTACGCCTTTTACGATATCTTCAACGTTGATACCCTTTGCAAGACAGATATCTCTTGCTTCTTCCAAATCTTTAATGCCGTATTCAGCCATGCATGCTTCGATTCCGGCAATTCTTCTTTCGTAACCTTCAAATCTTATCATCTTGCTCGCCCTCCATTACTGCTTTCTGGGGTTGATGTACTTAGCCGCACCGTCATATCTGCCGTAGGTCTTAACGTTTTTGTCGTAAGCTTCTTTAGCATCTGTGCCGTTTGCAATAGCTTCCATCATTTTGCCAAGGTGAACGAACTTGTATCCGCAAACCTCATCATTTTCGTCAAGTGCCAAGGAGAGAATGTATCCCTCTGCCATTTCCAAATAACGAACACCCTTTTCCTTTGTTGCAAATATAGTGCCGACCTGTGAACGAAGGCCCTTGCCAAGGTCTTCAAGGGAAGCACCTACGGGCAAACCGTTTTCAGAGAAAGCTGTTTGCGATCTTCCATATACCAACTGCTTGAAGATCTCGCGCATTGCTACGTTGATAGCGTCGCAAACAAGGTCTGTATTAAGTGCTTCAAGAAGTGTTTTGCCTTGAAGAATTTCAGCTGCCATAGCCGCAGAGTGCGTCATACCGGAGCAACCAAGCGTTTCAACAAGTGCTTCTTGAATGATACCTTCTTTTACGTTAAGCGTAAGTTTGCAAGTACCCTGTTGGGGTGCGCACCAGCCTATACCGTGGGAAAGACCGGAAATATCTTTAATTTCGTAAACCTTTACCCAATTACCTTCTTCGGGAATGGGAGCAGGACCGTGATGAGGGCCTTTAGCCACTTTACACATGTGCTGTACTTCATTTGAATATTGTAATTCAGCCATTTTAATATCTCCTTTATCTGTGGGATTATTATTTAACTATTTCGCCGTAGCATGTGCCGAAAGCGCAAGCTGCGTTTGATTCATCCGTATCAATGTGCATTGCAAGTGCAAACTTGGGGCTTACACGAACAACGGTATCGTCGTATATAGTTGTTCTTTCGGATGTGATCTTTACTTTAACGATCTCTTTGTCTTTAACGCCGAGAGCTTCAGCGTCTTCGGGTGTCATATGGATATGACGCTTTGCAACGATAACGCCTTTGTCAAGCACTACTTCGCCGCAAGGACCTACCAATTTAATGCCGGGTGTACCTGCAATGTCGCCGCTTTCTTTAACGGGGGCAGTAACGCCGAGTGTGCGCGCGTCAGTCATAGAGATCTCTACCTGTGAATCGGGTCTTTCAGGGCCGAGGATTATAACGTTGGGAATATCCTTTTTAGGGCCTGAAACGGTAACTCTTTCTTCGCAAGCGAATTGACCGGGCTGGCTGAGATCCTTTTTATGCGTAAGAACAGCGCCTTCGCCGAAAAGGATATTAACATGCTCTTTCGTAAGGTGAACATGTCTTGCAGAGGTTTCGACTAAAATCTTGTTATCCATTTATACTCTCCTTATAAAATATTCATTGTGAGTTATTATACAACATATTCTTAAAAAAGTAAATAGCAAAATGCAAATTTTTAACTTAATTTTGGTAATCTTCGATTTTTTTTAAATTCGTGCAGGACTTTTATTCGAAAAAATAAGATGTGCGGTAATTTTTTTCATTTTCTTCGTACTATTTTTTACCGCAAACATATAATATACAAAGAATACGATATTCAAGGAGGAATCATGACTGATAACGGAAATTTCGGATATCTTGGTGTAACGGTAACCACGGCGCTTAACGCGATTCCGATCGCGGGCGCAACGGTAACCGTTTTTCGTTTTTTAAACGGAATTGAGGAGGTAGTAAAAATTTTAAATACGGATAACACGGGAAAAACGGATATTATTATTTTACCCACGCCGCCAAAGGAAAATTCACTTACGCCGAACCCGTTAGGGCCGTCGTATTCGGTGTATAACGTGCGCGTCGATAAAGAGGGCTATTATACGCAAAACAGCCTTAACGTGCCGATATTTTCAGGCATAACGTCGATTCAGCCAATGCGGCTTATACCGCTTGTATATGGGCAGTCGTTGGGAATTGCCGACGAGCGCGTACCGTATAACCAGCTTACGAATGAAAATACCGAACCGGATCTGTAAGGAGGTGCAGTAATGGCAAATCTGCCTTTTATTCCCGAATATATCACCGTACATCTCGGCAGACCTGACGAGTACGCCGAAAATATAACCGTTAACTTTCCCGAATACATAAAAAACGTTGCTTCAAGCGAGCTGTATCCCACCTGGCCCGAAAATGCTTTAAGGGCGAATATTTTGGCACAGATATCGTACGCCTTAAACCGCGTATATACGGAGTTTTACAGGGCGTCGGGGTACGATTTTGATATAACCTCATCTACGTCGGTAGATCAAAGCTTCGTGCGCGGGCGCGATATATTCGAAAACGTAAGCGTTATAGTAGATGACATATTTAACGATTACCTCGTAAGAAGGGGTAATGTAGAACCGCTTTTTGCGCAGTACTGCAACGGCACTACCTCTGTATGCGACGGACTTTCACAATGGGGAAGCGTTACAAGGGCAAACGAGGGTCTTGTACCGTACGAGATACTTCAATATTATTACGGCGAGGATATAGATATAGTGTCAAATGCACCGATAAGCAATATACAGCCGTCTAACCCTCTTAATCCTCTGAAATTGGGCAGTATAGGGGAAGACGTACGGCAGGTTCAGTTGAAATTGAACAGGATCAGTAAAAATTATCCATCAATACCGAAGATAACGCCCGTATCGGGATTTTTTACGGAATCTACGGAAAACGCCGTTAAAGAATTTCAGCGCATTTTCGATCTTACCGTTGACGGTATAGTCGGCAAAGCCACATGGTATAAAATACAGTTTCTTTACAACGGTGTAAAACGCCTTAACGAGCTGGCAAGCGAGGGGCTTGTATATGAAGAAGTAAAAAAACAGTTTCCCGATGTGCTTCGCCTCGGCGACGAGGGCGACTACGTTGGAATTTTACAATATTATTTGCGCGTAATAGGGGATTATTACAGCGCAGTACCGATAATAGAAATAACGCGCGTGTACGATCAGCCTACCGTAAACGCGGTTACTGCGTTTCAAAACATTTTTGGCTTGGATGCCGACGGTATAACGGGCGAATTAACGTGGGGTGCGATTTTTGACGCGTATTACGGGATAATAAACAGCTTGCCGCAGGATCTTATAGCATCGCCGGAGGCGCCGTTCAGCGGTAATTATCTGGCACTTGGATCTACCGGGGAAGAGGTAAGCAGATTTCAAGGATACCTTAACGTTATAGCAACCGTATATCCCTCAATAGTGCCGCCGCAGCAAACTGGAGTTTATTCGTCCGCAACGGAAGAGGCAGTGCGCGAATTTCAACGCCTGTTTAATATAACGGTAACGGGCATCGTCGATCCGATAACGTGGCAGGCAGTAACCGATCAATATACGGATATAACGCAGGGCAACCAAAGAAGCCGGGGTCAGTTTGCAAACGAAGCATCTGCAGATGCACCAATGTGAAGGGGGTAAGCCATGAATAATCAAAATACGCCTAAATTTTTTGAATCTACCGATCAAAGGGCAATAAACAGGGAAATACAAAATATGATTTATTACATCTCGTTTTTTGACAAGGACATACCGCGTATATATCCCGACGGAATATACGGCGAAGAAACGGAAAACGCCATACGGATATTTCAAGATCAAAGCGGCCTTCAACCGACGGGCAGGGCAGATTACGATACGTGGGTGCGCCTGCGCGAAAGATATCTTTCGCTAAGTGATAAAAACTCGCCGCCTTTGCGCGTGGCGGTGTTTCCGTCTGCCCTATATGAAACGCAAACGGGTGAAAAAAGCGGCATAATAACCGTTATACAGATACTTATAGACGACCTTTCAAACCATCTTCCGTTAGGGCCAATAGAGCGCAGCGGAGTAAACGACGAACAAACCATGGACGCCGTTCGAAAATATCAAGCATTACGCAATCTGCCTACGACGGGATTGGTAGATAAACGCACCTGGGATGCACTTGCAACGGATTATGAAATATTTGATAAAAAATCAGAATGAATGTATAGATCCCCTGCGTAATACCCATAATCCCGAAAGAGTAATTTTTTTGAGGTGGATATGCATAACAAATTAACGAAAACTGCAGAAAACGCGCTTTCAAACGCAGTTAAATATGCAAGAAAAATGGGCCATACCTACGTTGGAACAGAGCACGTTCTTTTAGGCTTGCTTTCAGAAAAAAACTGCATTGCTTCAAAGATCCTCGTAAGCCGCAGTATAGATCAAAGCACCGTAAACGATATGATAGAGGAAATGTGCGGCTTCGGTGAAAATACGCAGGTAACCCTTGCCGATCTTACCCCGGGTGCAAAAAGCCTTTTAGAGGGCGCGTCCTTTGAAGCTGTAAAGCATAATACCCCTTGCGTAGGTACAGAGCATATTCTTTTATCCATGATAACGGAAAGTGACTGTACCGGTTGCCGCTTGATAATTGCACACGGCGTAAAACTATCCGAGCTTTATACAGACGTAATGGCTTTTATCGATAACGGTGAGCAAGACCGTTTCGTGTTGGTTAAAGATAAAAAAATAAGGTCAAATCTTAAAGATACCCCTACGCTGAAGCAATACGGTAAAAATCTTAACGAAGAAGCGCGCCTTGGTAAATTTGATCCCGTAATAGGCAGAGATGAAGAAATGCAGCGCGTTATACAAGTGCTTTCAAGAAGAAATAAAAATAATCCATGCCTTGTGGGCAAGGCGGGCGTAGGCAAAACTGCTATTGCCGAAGGGCTTGCTTCAAGGATAGTTTGCGGCGACGTACCGTCAGACCTTGAAGGAAAGGTGATATTTTCCGTAGATATGAGTGCGCTTTTAGCAGGTGCAAAATATCGCGGCGAATTTGAAGACAGAATGAAAAACATCATGGCAGAGGTCGCAAAAAATCCGTGCATCATACTGTTTATCGACGAGCTTCACACGATAGTAGGGGCAGGCGCGGCAGAAGGCGCAATAGATGCGGCAAACATCTTAAAGCCGGCATTGGCAAGGGGCGAAATGCAAATAATCGGTGCAAGCACCCCCGACGAATACAGAAAAAGCGTAGAAAAGGATTCTGCCCTTGAAAGGCGCTTTCAGCCGGTTGATATTTCCGAACCAACAGCACAAAAAACACTTGATATCCTTCATGGAATAAAAACAAAATACGAACAGCATCACGGCGTAAAAATATCAGACGGTGCGTTAAGTGCCGCCGTAGAGCTTTCGTCAAGATATATAACCGAAAGATGCTTTCCGGATAAAGCGATAGACCTTATAGACGAAGCCTGCAGCCGCAAACGCGTTGCGTATCTTACCGTTCCCGAAGAACTTAAAAAGGAGGAAGATCACCTATACCTGCTTGGGAAAGAAAAGGAAGAAGCGATATTAAACCGTGATTACGAAAAGGCGTGCAAAATAAGAGAAAAAGAAAAAGCCCTTTCGTTATCTCTTGAAGAAAAAAAGCTTGCCCACAGAAAAGCAATAAAAAAAGAAGTGCTTACGGTAACCGAAGACGATATTGCAAAGGTGGTTACGGGCATCACACGAATACCTACGGGCAGATTGCTTGAAGGCGAGGGAGAATATCTGCGAATGCTGCAAAAGCATCTTAATGAAAAAATAATCGGTCAAGCGGACGCCGTAAACGCCGTTTGCAGGGCGGTTTTACGTTCAAGAATAGGTATAAAGGACCCATCAAAACCTTGTTCATTTATTTTTACAGGGCCGACAGGCGTTGGTAAAACGATGCTTTGTAAAGAATTGGCATCGTACTTGTTTTCGGGCAAAAGGTCGTTTATAAAATTTGATATGAGCGAGTATATGGAAGCCCATTCCGTTTCCGGCCTTATCGGCGCACCAATGGGATATTCAGGCTGTGAAGAGGGCGGAAGGCTTACCGAAGCGGTAAGGCGCAACCCGTATTCGGTAGTTGTGTTTGATGAAATAGAAAAAGCCCACCCTGACGTATTTAATTTGTTTTTACAGATTTTAGACGAGGGAAAGCTTACCGACAGCGCAGGCGTACAGGTGAATTTTAAAAACTGCATCATAATCATGACGTCAAATGCAGGCTTTGAAAAGGGAAGTGCAGATAAATCCTTTGGATTTGCATCAGATCGTTGCGAAAACGCAGAAAAAAATGCGCACGATAATCTGAAAAAAATATTCACATCAGAGCTGCTTAACCGCGTTGACGAGATAGCCGTTTTCCGTCGGCTTCAAATATCTGATTGTTACCGTATAGCTGAAACAATGCTGCAAGAAACGGTGCAAAGGTGTAAAACCATAGGCGTAGAGGTGGTTTACAGCGAAAACGTTCCGCTTGCTATTGCCGATTTCGGCGGTATATCAGAATACGGGGCAAGAAAGCTTAAACGAACCATTCAAAAGGAAATAGAAGATAATATAGCAATTTTGCTGCTTGATAAAAACGTGAATAAAATAAGCGTTACCTCGGAAAACGGAGAGATATTCGTTAAAGCCGTAAACAGAACATATCACGAAACAAAATGTTAATAAATCCTCTATTGAATAAATAAGCGAATAAATGATATAATCTAAAAAAAATCGGAGGTCAATATAATGAAAGTTACGAAAGAATCAATTATCGGCGATATTCTTGATTACGATAGCGGTACAGCAGAATTCTTTTTTGAAATCGGTATGCACTGCTTAGGATGCCCCCATTCAAGAGGGGAATCGGTTGAAGATGCGTGTGCAGCACACGGTACAGATGCCGATGCACTTATCGCAAAAATAAACGCTTATCTCGAAAGTAAATAAAAATTATGCCCGAATACGTATTTGCAAACGCAAAAACGTGTTTGGGCATTTTTTTGTTCTCTTGCTTTAAGGGGATTTTTATTTTATCAGAATGTGGAATTGTGGAATTGTTGTGGATAAAATGTGGATAACTATGTGGAATTTCAAGGGTTGTCCACAGACTGAAAAGCACTCAGTATCAGCTTCAGTATCAGTATCAGATACAGTATCAAGAATCAAGAATCAAGTATCACAAACCCAAAAAAAGCCAAGGTAAAGGCATGTTGTCATAAGGATATCTTGAATGTCCGATGCAAACAGCCGATTGATGAGTGCAAAAGAATACGGCAGTATAGCATACAGCTATACTGCCGTATTCTTTTTATACCTATGAGAACAAAAACTCTTACCACCTTTTACAATACACAATCATACAATATACGGCAGTACTTTACAATTTGCGATATTTGTGTTATAATATAAACATCACAAAATCGTTATCGGAAAAAGAGGTTTTGATATGATAGAGATTGAAGATCGTTACTACTCTATGCCGGAGATATGTAAGTACCTTGGAATTAGCAGAGACACCGCATTGCGTTGGATAGCAACAAAAAATATGCCTGCCCATAAGATCGGGAGGGATTGGAAATTCAAAATTTCAGAAATTGACAAGTGGGTCAACAGTGGAAATGCGGAGGAAAACAAATGAAATATAAAGTTTTTTTGGCCTGGCAAAGCCAAAATAGAACAACTTCTAAGTTTATAAAGGCTCAATTAAAAAAAACCGTTGCGCTTCTCTCCGAACAAGGATATGATATTGTTTTAATTGAGCGTCCTACCCAAGAGGACTCGGGGGCTCCCAATATCAATTCTGTCATATGATAATTACAGGAATCAAAATTTTCTTTTTCATCCTTGTTCACCATCCTCCCTGTTTGTTTTGCCGATTCTTACAAGCAATCTGTAGGAAATGCTCTGGCCGTTCTTTCTTGCAAACGACAGCGACATTACAAGACCGAAGACAAATAAGCCTACGAGAAACAGCCAGCCCATACCGCCGTCATCGTCCAATTTATTGTTAACCAGGAGAAAGGCAGAGCTGAGATCGCTGGAACGTTTTGCTTGATTAAGAAGCATTGCGACGTATAAGAACAGAGGTATTTCCGCTGCAGCAATGGGATCAACGTACCACTTGAATAAGCTAAAACGCATAAGGATAGCAACAAGCACCGGTGTCATAACGAAAAGCACGCCATAAGTCACTGCCATCACAGAACCAAGGTTATCGGCTTTTCCCGTCAAATCCA